>NZ_JBPKBH010000019.1:1889-18924 GCF_051388915.1 Yinghuangia sp. YIM S09857
CCGCAGCGCGGGCCACGCCCCCCTTTGTTCCTTCCTCGTGGGGAGGCTTCAGGCGGTCTTGCGGGTGCGTTCCAGCTGCCTGATGAGGTATTCGAAGCCCGACTCGACTCCGGTCAGCTGGCCGAGCATGAGCTTGACGTCCTCGTCGTCGGGCCGCAGCAGCGAGTGCGGGATCACGCAGCCGGTGACGATCCGCCGAATCGCCGTCATCTCCTTGCGAAAGGCCCGCAGTTCGTAGGCCACCCAGTCCTCGGGGTCTGAACTGAACCGATATCCGTTCATGCGGTCCCAAATCAATGGGGTGAGGCCGAGCTCGGCCGCAGTGTCGCGCAGATAGGCGATGCCTCGGCGTGCCTGGCTGCGGGACAACTCGGTCGCCATCGTCAGATGGGGCATGTGCAGGCCCGCCGGCCGCGCTTCCAGCAGCGCGACCCTCACGCGTTGGCCGCTCACGTTCGGCGGCAACGCGGGGCGCGCCATGGCCTACTCGCCCTGCAGGATGCGAGCGAGCGCGCCGTCCAGGTCGACCGCGCCGGTCTCCAGGACCGACTCCAGCCAATCCGCGGTGGCGCGGATGCGGGCGATGTTCGAGGCCACCACCGCGCGCTCGTCGTCGGTGAACTCGTGCCCACGCAGTGACGGGATGACCCGCCCGGCGCTGGTGACGAAGCCGACGCAGACGCCGATCAGGTCGATGAACTGCGCGGTCCGCTCGACCCGGTCCAGCGCCGGGAACCGCTCACGCAGGCCCTCGCCGAACTGCCGGGAGTTGTCGAACTGGGCGGTGTTGACCGCGCTGCGTGCGGCCGGGTCGCTCATCGCCCGCCGCGCGACCGCCGGCCTGCGCAGCAGCTCGGTCGCGGTCTCCGCGGCCGCGCCGGCGTCCTCGAACTGGACCTTGTTGACCACCTGCTTCGCAGCCGTGTCGCTCATCGCCTCGGCAGCGACCTCGGGGCGCCGCAGCAGGTCGGCGGCGACCTCGGCGGCGGCGCGACTGTCCTCGAACTGCACCGTGTTGACCATTCGCTTCGCGGCCGTGTCGCCCAGTGCCGCCGCGGCGACCTCCGGCCTGCGCAGCAGGTCCGCCGTCGCGAGGGCGGCGACAGTGTCGTCGCGGGCCAGGTCGCGGATCTTCTCCACCCGCTCCTGCCGCGACGTCGGGTGGTTCACGCGTCGGCCGACCACCCGCTTGGCCTCGTCCAGCCACCACCCCGTCCGGCCGGTCCGCTCGTTCACCGGCTCGTCCGCGACCGTCGCGAACCGCTCGGCCGCGTCCGGGATCGACGCCAGGACCTCGAACACCGAATACGACACCCCGGGCCGCCGCCGCTCCACCGGCCAGCGCGACGCCGTCCACCGGTAGCTCAGCACCGTGCTGGTCGCCAGCCCGAGTCCTTCGGCGAACATCCCGATCGCAGACTCGACCGTGTAGACCTGCTCTTCGCCTGCCGCGTGCTCGCCGCCCCACGTCCCCATCGGCTCGATCTCCAACGCCATGTCGCCCAGCTCCAGCTGCGACCGCGTGACCCGGTCGACCAGCTCGCGGCCGCGTCGCAGCAGCTCTTCGAAACGCTCCTTGCTGACGTGCCCCACCATCTCCGACACGGCAACCACCGCCTCCGCCGCGCCGGGGACGACCGATGCGGCCGATGCGAACCCGGCCGGCGCGAGCCAAGTGTCAAGCGACGCGCACGCCGGTCGGCAGGAGCACCGGCCAGGCGCGGGAGGCGAACTACCGCGCGCCACCCGCGCGTTCCCATCACCGACTGCCAGGCGTTCGCATCACCGTTACTGCAACACTCAAACGAACGGCACTATTCGGGCTATCCGGACGCAGCCGAGAGCGCTGCCAACCCCCTTCACCGAATCGTGACAACGCCGGCCACGTACCGACTGCGGTCGCGCGCCCTCAGCAATTAGCCTTCCGGCGCCGACACGCCCGTACCCGGCACCGGTCCGAGCAGTAGACCGCCCGCGTCGCACGCTCCACCCCGGCCGTCCACATCGCCCCGCACTCAGGGCACCGCACCCGCGCCTCGATACCCCTGACCAGCGCCGCGACCTTCGCCCGGCTCCGCCGCACCAGCCGCCACTGCGCCGACCGGCACTTCGACGAGCAATACACCTTCTCCGGCCGCGACTCCGGCCGAACCAACGCGCCGCAGAACGGACACAGCCTCTCCGGCCTCCGCTGCGGCAGGCGTACGACCTTGCCAACGCTCACCCGATCAGCGTAAAACCGCCCGGCAGTTCAAAGACGAGCACTTAAAAAAGGCCACGGTGCTGCTCAACCAAGCGACCGGTGTAGTACTCGGGTAGCCCGCCCGCCAACGGCACGGGCAGTCATGCCGGGCCGACACCGCCGCTGAAGATGACGCCGCTCGTTTGGGGCCCATCACACGTTCGTTAATGGCCCACGGATTCAGCGGGTGGCTAAACGACCTCGGCCGCCGCGCGGCGTCACCGGGGCTCGGCACCAGGTGACAGGCGGTGGGCGGCAAACAGGTCGGTGAAGAAGCGGGTCAGAAGGGTGTCGGCCTGGTGCGGGTCGCTCAGTTCTGTGGAGCTGAACCGGTAGACCGCGTAACCGCGCAGGGTCATCTCGCGGTCGGCGCGCACGGTCCTCTCGTAGTTCTGCGACGTCTCGTAGTGGTGGCGGCCGTCGACTTCCAGCCGAACGCGGTGGCCGTGAGGCAGGAGCAGGAGGAAGTCCATCCGTTGCTCCAGCAGGGCCTGCGCTCCGCGTTGCCACTTGGTCTTGTGGTCCCAGTGCGCCCAGACCTCAGGCAGCAGCGCGGGCAGCGTCCACACTCGCGGGCCGTGGATCCGGTGGTAGAGGCGGAACATGTGGCGTTGCGGGGAGACCTCGTCGGACGGCATGGATTCCAGGAGACGGCTGTAGAGGTCGGTTTTGGCGCGGTTCGGGTCGCCGATCCCGGTCTCGTCCTGCCACCACTGCTGCAGATCACGCCAGTTGAGGCCGCCGGGGCCGATCGGCCGGTCGTAGACGAGAACCTTGTCTCTGCCCTGGAGGACTTCGATGTCGTGGTCGACGACGTCGCGGAAGCGGATGTCCGGCTTGTCGTGTGTGGCGAAGATCAGGGTCTTGGGGCGGCGGGCTGCGGTGCCGGGGCCGCTGCGTATGAGTTGGAAGCTTGGGTAGCCGTCGCATTCGCCGGCCTGCTCCAGACGGAGCCCGGCCAGCACCAGCGGCACGTTCAGCGCCTCAACGACCCGGGCCTGCGCATCGGCGTCCGGGAGGGTGGAGGGGGCGACCATATCTTCGAGGAAGCGGCCGAACCGCGGTGCCTGGGCTTCGAACATGCCCAACTGCTCGAAGAGTTCCTCGGCAGTCCAGTCCCCACGGTTGCGGAACACGTGCCGACGCAGCAGCGCACGGCGACTTCTCGTCGACTCAACCCACGCGCTGAACGGATCGTGGATCGGATCGTCGTCCAGATGCCAGAAGCGTTCCAGCAGGTGCTCGAACCGTTCCGGGCGGCGGACGAACTCGTCGAGGTCGAGCACCTGGGCGACATCGCGCCTGGCCCGGCCCGGGAACGGGGTCACCGGGCCCATCGCCCAGACGGCGTCTTCGAGCGCGAACCTGTCCGGCACGCGCAGCACGACGCGCTCGTGGTCGAGAAAGCGCCGGGCGATCGGCAGGAGGTCGTCGTCCACGAGCGCTTCAAGACAGGCCTGCACGCGCTCGGCTTTGGTGCCCGACTCCTCGGCAGGCATCGGCAACCCGATCTCCACCGCGAGCGCGGTCATCTCACGGTGCGAGCCGTGCAACGCTCGCACCGCAGCGCTCACTGCCTTCCGCAGTCCCGGCTGGCCCGCCACGGATGAAGTCTCGCAGAGGCCTCGGACACCCGTGGTGTAGCGCAGTGGGGGACTATTGATCGTTCGACGCCGGGGGATGGAGCTTGTCCCAAGCTTTCAGCGCGGCCGCGCCGGCCTTGCGGGCGACGTCCAGTGCCTCGATGCCCACGACACCCAGGAGAAGAACGAGTTCGGGGGAAGCCAGGAAGGCCTGGATATAGAGGGCGAAGCCCAACGCCATAGCCAGATACTTCACTGCGGTACGCGCCTGGTCAGGAGCCAGCTCCGCGACAGCAGGGGTTAGTTCGGCGACCAGTTCCTCGGCTTGATCAACCTCGTCGCTTGTTGGCTCTTCTGGATCAGCCAGGCCTGCCACCGTCGGCTCATCGAGCGCTTCCAGCAACGAGCGTGCATCGGCGAGCACCGGGGGCGGCAGCGTTGGGGATTGGATGCGTTCCAGCAGTTCGAGGCCCGACAGCAGGGCTCGCTGTTGGTCTTGCCAGCGTGGGAGCGTCGAGAGTTGGGGCCACGTGGCTACCGAGCTGCTGGCGACCATTGCCAAGGGGGAAGCGAGGTGGGACGAGACTGCAACCGACAAGATCCCGCCCCGCATTTGCTCCATCTGGGTCGTCAGCCGCTCCAAGTTCGCAACGACTGCAGATGGTCGCAGCACCTGCGGGGGCAGCGCGGGCTGCATCGCCTTCTGCATCTTCTTGTACATCTCAAGCTGTTGTCGTACGAACCTCAGCGGATCGTCGTCGCCAAGGAAGCCGGTGATCGTAGCCATATCGCAACCGCCGAGTTTCGAGCAGTCAGCGACCTGGCCGCCGACGCGCGGAGTGTCTCGTGACTCAATCGTCAATCTCGCGGGTGGTTCTCGCACGCGGAAAGCCAGCCTATGTTTCATGAGTGGTCATCCGGGCGCCCTCGGCCGGAGCCGCGCAGTCCTTACGGTGCGCGGGAATCGGATTCGACACATGGAAATTTACCCAGCCTGGGCATGGCTTCCCCTTGACCGGCGGCGAGTCGCGCCGGACTCACTCGACAACCGCAACGCCGGTGCCGCATCGAGCGAAGTCCGCGGCACGGCAACGGCGTTGGGATCCCCGCATCTGACGAGCTAGCACTGCCCTTTGGGGACGGCGGCGGTGCAGGGACCGTCGTCACCGGCATCGGCTGGAAGCCAGACGCTGAAGTCGGAGAGAGCGGCAGGACGGGAACCGGTGCTACCGGAGGGTGGACAGACCAGACAGGGGCACACCCCGGCTCCGCCGGGAAGATGACGGCTGCCACCATGCCCGCCGCCGTGCGAAGGACGACATCCCAGGCCCCGACCTTGAGGAGCTGCGACCTGGTCGCGGGGGGGATCGCCTGCTCCCACTCTCCGGCGGAGTAGCACGCCACCCAAACCGTCCTGGACGTCGTGCATGTCTTGGCCGCGCGGGGGGTCACCTGTGCGAAGGCGATGGTGGAACCGACCTGGACGGCCACCGGATCGCGGCACACGTTCGGTGCGACACCAACGGGAGGTTCCACCAACTCCCGCTCCACGATCGGGGCGGCGGGGCGGCTCCGGGGGTCCCCGGCCGGGGCCATGAGGATCGCGACGGCAACGAGGCACATCAGTGCCGCTGTAAGGAGAGCCCGGCCCTCCATGACGTGGTAGGTCACCCAGCCAGGGCTCTTGCCATGCTCGGCCGCGATCTCGCGGTGCGTGCGCCCGTCCATGTCAGCGTCGACCAGCAGCCGCCGTCGGAGCGGGGGCAGCCGCCTTAGGGCTCGCTCGACATCGACACGCACCACAACCTCGTCGCTGTACGTGGTGCTCGTTGAGGGAGGAGAGCAGGCGGCCGGGTCCTCCACGGGCTCCGCGCTCTTGCGCCGCGCCTCTTGGCGAACACAGTTGCGGATGCACCTGTAGGCGTACGCAGTGAAGTCTTCGACGTCGTCCTGCGCCAAGGTGCTGGCCCAAGCCGACTGCACGACGTCTTCGGGGGAGAGATGGTGCGGCCCGATGCCGGCGTCGCGCATCAGCTTCGCGGCCAGGCCGATCATGCGGGGATACTCCGCAGCGTACGCCGCAGCTGGGTCGCCCCGGTCGTACTCCTCATCCACTTCGGCGCCCCCGCCTCTTGCCGCGCTTGGCCGCAGCCGCCTCCTTCACCATCTTCTCGGGCGTCGGTCCCTGGCCCGCCCTGCGCAGTTCCGCCCTCGCACGGATCACCTCGGCGCGCGCCTTCGCCTGCAAGTACGCCGCCACTGCGGGCAGCACCACTGCCAGCGCCCAGACCACTATCAGTTCCACGGCCGTGCCTCCTCGTCTTCGGCCGTGGGAACACCCGTCCCGGGGTCGGCCGTCATCAACGCCGATGCACCACCCGCCCTCCTGCTCAGGAATTGTGACCCAGATCACTCATCTAGTTGGGGCGATTGGCACTACACGTACGGCATACGGACAGTGCTGATGTGGATCCTGGCCGCACCCGACGAGCGGGGCACCGACCGGGCACCGGTGTTTCATGTGTGGTCCCCGTTGCAACACCCGCAGTCTGGGACGTCCGCCCAGGTCACCGTGTTGCATGGGTCGTTTCCTTCTCCTTGATGAGTGGAACGCATTCCTGAAACAATTCCGGCGTGACAACCGAACCGCACCGGCTCGTCGAAGCGCACTCCTGCCCGATGTCCACCTGCCGGGCCCCGGCCGGCTCCCCGTGCCGGACCACTGCGGGCAAGGTCGCGCTCAAGTACCACACCGCGCGCTTCCAGCTCGTCCCGGCGCTGCGCGCCGAACTCCACGTCGCCACCCCGGCCGTACGCCACCCCGGATCAGCGTGGGCCGCGCTGCCCGCCGCATCGCCCGCGGCCGTGCCCGTACCGATGGAGGTCCGCCTCGGCTACGCCCGCGTCTCGACCCGCACCCAGGAGATCCAGTCGCAGCTCGACGCCCTCGAAGCCGCCGGGGTGCACCGCCTGTTCTCCGAACGCGTCAGCACCCGCGTCCGCGAACGGCCGGAGATGAAGGCGACCCTGGCCGCCGCCCGCGAGTATCGAGCCCTCGGGGCGAGGGTCACCCTGGTCGTGCACGAGATGAAGCGACTCGGCCGCGGCGCACTGGAACTGCTGAAGGTCGCCGAGGAACTGCGTGACGCGGAGATCGAGCTGGAGTTTCTGACCGGCCCGCTGGCCGGCCGGCACGACCCGGCCGGACACGGCGCCGCCCTGTTCGCCTTCTTCGCCGCCATGGCCGAGTCCGAACGCGACTACATCCGAGACAAGACCCTCGAAGGCCAGGAGACCGCCCGCGCCAAGGGCAAGGTGATCGGCGGCGTCAAAGTCTCCGACGGCGACATGCTCGCCACCGCGGTGCGCCTGCGCGACGAAGAGAGCCTCTCCCTTCGCGAGATCGCCGCCCGACTGGTCATCCGCACGGGCAAGAAACGCGGTGAACACCCGTCCGCCGCAACCGTCATGCGCATGCTCCGCGAACACGACGCACAGGCCGCACGCTGAGTGTCAACTCATGTGACACCAAACTGCAGTCTCTGGTCCGTTCCTACTCGACCCCCGAGAAGCACACGCGCAGGATCACGGCCGGGGTCGGCCCGTCGGGCACCCGTTGGTGATCTTGCTCAAAAAACGACCGATTCCGAACGCCCGCGCCGTACAACCCAAACTGACGAACAGTCAGCGATGACGGCCCCTTTCCTGCGTATTCGGGTGCCACCCCTACTACATGAAACTGTGGGCGATGGGCAGCCCCGTGCTGCCGGCGGACTTCGTGCTCCTGGACGAGGCCCAGGACACCAATCCAGTCTTGGAGGAGGTGTTCCTGGCCCAGGACGCGCAGCGCGTGTGCGTGGGTGACCCCGCCCAGCAGATCTACGGCTGGCGCAACGCGCGGGACGTGATGACCGGCTTCCCGGCCGAACACCTGCGCCTGACCCAGTCGTTCCGGTTCGGTCCGGGGATCGCCGAGGTGGCCAACCGCTGGCTGCGGCACGCCGACTCGGAAATGCAGATCACCGGCCGCGGCCCCGCCTCCCGCATCGGCGCGTCCCCGCAGCCCGACGCCGTGCTGTGCCGGGGCAACGCGGACGCCATGCAGGAGGTCTTCACGCTCCTGGACGAAGGCGTGCCGGTGGCACTGGCCGGCGGCGGCGCCGCACTGCAGCGCATCGCGCAGGCCGCCAAGGAACTCAAGGCCGGCAAGCAGACCAGCCACCCGGAGCTGTTCTTGTTCCGGACCTGGGCCGAAGTCCAGGACTACGTGGAGCACGACACGGCGGGCCAGGACCTGAGGGCCATCGTGAAACTCGTCGACGAACACGGCCCCGACCAGATCATGCACGCCGTGGACCGGCTGTGCGGCGAGGCCACGGCAAAGGTCGTCGTCTCCACCGCGCACAAGGCCAAGGGCCGCGAGTGGGACCAAGTCCGCATCGGCGACGGCTTCGAGGCCCCGTCCGTGGACGACGAAGGCCGGCAGCGCGGACTCAACCCGGCCGAGGCCCGGCTCATCTACGTCGCCGTCACCCGCGCCCGCACCGTGTTGGACCCGACCGGCGTCGCCTGGATCGACGGCTACGAGGCCGCGATGACGCGAGCGGGCCAGGACGGAACCGCGGCCGGACACCCGATGATCGAACTGAGCCTGACCAGCCAACTCAAGTACGACTCCTCGCCCGTGTCACAGTTCATGGCCTCAACGCTCCCGCGCAGCGCCCGCCTGATCGCGGACTACCAGTCCCGCATCACCGGGCTCCCGCACCCCATCCAGCCGATCGACGTCCGATACCCGGACTGGTCGGCGCTCGGCCACGCCATCGACTACCGGCTGCGTCTGGGCCTCGGCAGCCGCCTTGGTCCGGCCGTTGCCCTCGGCGTCATGGCCGTGAGGGGTGCCGCGCCGTTCCAGGGCGCACCGCCCCTGGCGACCAGGAAGGCGCTGCACACGGCAGGCACCCGGCTCCTTGCCGCCATCCACGGCTACCTCGACAGTCCCGGTCACCTGGACGAAGACGCAGTCATCCGGCTCTGCTTCGTCGCTGCGTACTTCGAAGACATTGCCCGCAGCGGTGCCCTGCGCCGCTTCAGCCTGCTCGCCAAGGCCACCCCCGACACCCAGTTGGAAGACCTCACCGCCGCCGTGCCCGGGTACGTCCTCGACGACATCGCGGCCCAGATGCGGCTCGCCGACGCCCCGTTCCGGCCGTTCCGCGGCCTGCCGCCTCAGGCCAGGGTGTGCGGGCCGGTGTTCGCCGGAAGCGGCGACCTCGGCGGCGCCGACGCCGACTTCATCCTCGACGGCCTGCTGCTCGACTGCAAAGCCACCAAAGATCCCCGGCGGTTGGGCCGCGAGGAGATCTACCAGCTCGCCGGCTACCTGCTGTTGGACTACGACGACCAGTACCGGATCGACCGGGTGGGCTTGTACCTGTCCCGCCAAGGCGGCCTGATCACCTGGGACGTACCGGAGTTCCTGCACCGCCTCGGGGCCGCCGCCCCGCTCCCCGCGCTGCGCGTGGGCTTGCGCGGACACCTTCGCGGCGCAGTGCAAACGCCCAGCCGGAGCCGCCACATCCCACGGCAGACCGACGCAGGCGTGTCGGACACAATCCGCAGAGAGTGACCCGGCGTAACGCCCACAGGCGTCCGCGATCTCAGCCGTGCGGCGCCTCAAAGGGAGTGGTCCTGCTCTATCGCCGAATGTTCTGCTCCCCGTCACAGCCGCGCCCTCCTACGGCTCGTCGAGCATGCGGCCGTGGATGGCACCAAGGATTGGGTCGACCCCGAATCGGATGTGCTTCTTGAGTTGTCCGTCGGGCGAGACGTCGAACGGGGCTTCACCTGGGTGGTAGGTGGCCAAGAGATTGACCGCGAGCGCGATGTTGGTCCCGTCCGGGGTGTGCCCAGACCGCATGCGAAGTGAGCCTCGAACGAAGCTGAGGAGCGCGTCCTTGGCATGCGGCCGAGCCCAGAGTGCGCGCGCCGCCGCTGCAACAACCGCTGGAGAGAGAGTCTTCTGCTGGTCGTATAGCGTATGGCACGCGGTACACAGCACGGTGATGTTGGTGATCTGGTGGAATTCCAGCTTCACGAGGTCGGCCTGCCAATGCCCGGGCCAGCCTTGGTCGATGACGCGCTTGACGGTGGTCGGTGCGTCGACGAGGTGCGCATATTCGAGGGGCATCCAGTCGGGTCGGCGGAGGCCGGACGCCGCAGCGCGCGTCCGCGCTTCGCGGTGGAATTCAACGATGTCGGTGAGCAACCGACATTCGGCAGAGCCCCTCAACGCATGCGATTCAGGGTCGATCCAGACCATGGCACAGCCCTCGACCGACAGCGCCTTCATGAGGGTCAGTGTCGGGCCGGGCAAGTCCGGGGGCCGGCCTTCGGGCGGCGTCACGCTGGCTCGGACCAGGAGTTCGCTGTTCGCCGGGACCGAACACACGGCGCTGCCCAAGTCTGTGGCCTGCGGTGAGCGGCGCCCAGGGGCGTTCTGCAGGATGCGGACCGCCCGGATCGTGGCGCGGGGAAAGAGGGACTGCGCGGCCTCGCGGTCCACCCGGCCGTCGCGGATTAGTCTCTCGACGGCGAAGGGGCCTGCGGCGTCGGCGGTGGTGAGTGCGGTGCCGTCCGCGCGTCGCCCGAACGCGAACACCCGCACGGCGGTTTTGTCTCCGTTGTCGGCGGGCTGGGTGTGTACGGTGACGACTGCGCCAGGTGAGACCGTTGATGAATCAACGTCGCGGGTCATGGCTGCCTCCTGTTTGGAGCGAGGCTGCGGGGCCAGGTGGCTGGCGTCGATCTCGGCTGCCGTCAAGCAGCACCAGGATGTGTGCGCCGTATGCCTCAAGAAGGCGGATGGCCCGGTCCGGACCACCTGGCCAGAACGGGAGCACGAGCAATGCGGGCGCGAGTGCGACAGTGACCAGCGCCGTGAGAGGCACGAACAAGACTAGGACCAGTACGCGTTGGCCCAGGCGCGGGATCGGCAAGGACGGCATGGCGATTACCGATCAGTGCGGGCGCAGTCGGGACCGCTACGCGAGCGGCCTGTTCCCGTGTTGGGCGGATACATCAGCACCTTCGTAGGTGTGGGCGCCCGCGAGGGCGCGTACCGGGCCGGCGCGCCGTGATCCGTGAGAGGGAATCCGGGTGTCCGGTCGATTCGTGAGCGCGATAAACCCATCAGGGCTGTGTCGACCAGAAGGGCGCCTGGCGCTTCAGCGTGACTTCACCATCTCGGCTGTGCGCCCTGGCTTTCGCGCGACGCGGTCTGCGGCGGGACCGCCGACGCGTACGCTCAATGGTCCGCGTGGCCAACCTCCGTCTCTCCCTTCCCGGGCACGTATCGAGGATCCGCCAGCAGATCGATGTCGGTCAGCGGTGCGAGCTGGGTGGAGGCCCGAAACGAACCGATGGAGACGCCGTGGGAGATCATGCGGGTCGTTTGCAGAACTCGGAGGCGATCCTCAGCGAACTGCCTAGCTGCCTCTGCCTCGCGATACAGGCGGAACGCGTCCGCAGGGGCTCCGCTTTCCTCACGCAGCGATGCAAGCAGACTCAGCGCGCTCAGGTCCCCGGCATCTGCTGCGGCGCGCGCCAAGCGTTCCGCGCCATCTAGGTCGCCAGCTTCGGACCGAAGACGGGCGAGTCGGCGGAGCGCGTCCGTGTCCCCCACGTCAGCCGCAGCAAGGTAGAGGCGCTCGGCGTCTGCGAAGTCGCCAGCCGTCGTGCGGAGCGACGCCAACTCTCGTAGCGCATCGGCGACGGGCTCCGCAGGGGCCGGGCGGTGCACGGCGTACCAGTCGAGAAACGCCGCCGTGTCGCCGCCGAAGTCGCGGCCGATGGCGTCGAAGAGCGCGCGGTGATCGTGCCCGGCCGCGTACCTTCCGGCGACAGTCTCACCGCACCCGCAGCCGCATGCCTGGAGCGGGTCGTCGAAGTAGGCGACCGGATTTCGGCTGCCCGTCGGCACAGGATCCGGTCCGCCGACCAACTGCGCGGCGACTGGGTGCTCGGCTGGCAGAGGGTCTCCCGCGAAGGCCCGCCGTCCATCGCGCTCGGCCCACCCGGTAATCCTGATGGTCTGGAGGATCCTGCCTCCGCCGACGACGACCGCAAAGCGTTCACGTTCGGCCTTGGGGCCAACTGCCCACCAGGCGCGCGCGGCCAGGGTCGTCTGCCGTTCGGACATGCCCTGGTCCCAGCCGATGAACTCACGGCCCTCGGTGAACGGATGGGGTTCTTCATCGCCGACGACGTAGCGGCGACCGGCAGCAAGTCGGACACGGAGCACTAACAGGTCTCCTTCGCGGAGGCAGGGCTCGCTGGGAGTGGATCCAGAAGGACAGTGTCACATAACTATCTATAGAGTCCAGCAAGTTATCGACTTTGAGCACATGATCTCCCTTGAAAGGCATATCCTCGGATCGAGCTTGCTTCACACAAACCTGCCTGACATGACTCCGAGTTCGAGGAGCATCTGGATGACGTCCCAACTCCTGGCGCTCGGCGCTGCTGCACTGATTGCCGTCTGCCTACGTCGTTCCGGCGCGCGGAGCAGGCGGCTACGGCTTGTCCGGGCACTTCGCGAGTTGATCACACTGCGCATGGTGCTACGCGGCGCCCGGCCGTCTCAGCGAGGCAAACTGCTCGCTGCTTATCGCGCCTGGTGCGACGAGCAGACTCCCGCAGCGCCACCGACGGAGAAGAGCGTCCGACCCGGTGCGACACGCAGGTGACGGCATCCGCGTCACGAGGACGGCGCGGGAGGGAAGTTCACCCTTCCCAGCGCCGGGGTATGCCCGCGCCATCCCTGATGGCGATGCGCAGCAGCGCCACAGCGCGCCCGACCTGTGCGAGCAGGTCGACGTCCGCGCTGCTTTCGCCGGGCCTCTTCGCGCACGCTCCGGCGAAACTCCGCCCTGTCTAGCCGCTATACGCCAGCATGTTCGCGGGTGGAGGCAACTCTCCTGACTTGTCGCCTCATCGCGCCGTAGGCCACCGACGCTCGCCGTCCTCGGGCACGAACAGCAGTGGCAAGTAACTCCAGCCCCACGCCTGCCGACACTCGCGAGACCTGTCTTCGCGGCGCGTGGAGGCGGTGCCATACACGGACGCGCCGGGCGCGCCCCAGGAAACGGGATTGGTCGGCTATAGCATCTATTGTCCAGATATGGAAATTGCTGCGCTTGTCATCTCTGTGGTGGCATCGGCGTTCAGTGGATGGTCGTTGATCCATGTCAAAACACAGGCCGACGCCGCGTTACGCCAGGCGACATCCGCCGAGCAGCAACTCGCGCTCGCGGAGACGGTTCGTAGGGAGCGGTCCGAGCCTTACGTGGTCGTCGACATCCGCCCTCGCACCGTCGGGTCGCAACTATTGTGCCTAACCGTGACGAACACCGGGCCGACGGTCGCACGGGATGTCGCCATCGAGGTCGACCCGCCGCTCCGTAGCAGCCTCGGGCCGGATACGGAGGCAGTTCTCGCCCGCGCCGTGAGGCGCAGGATTCCATCGCTGCCGCCCGGACAGCAACGGAGCTGGTCCATGGACACCGGGCCCAGGCTCGCGGGCCACCCCGATCTCCCGCGTGAATATACCTTCGTCGTGAACGCGACCGGGCCTTCCGGGCCGGTCGAACGCATGACTTACGTGGTGGATGTCGGTGTCATCGAGGAGACGGTCCTGAACCCTGAGACCGTAGAGGGGCAACTGAAGGCGCTCACAGCTCAGTTGAAAGAGTTGACGGAGGCCACCGCGAATGACCGTTCCTGACCGCCGCGACGCCGCGCTGCCCTCGAGCTCTGTGTGATCGCGTGCCCCCGACGGCCTTACGAGGAACCCGCGCGCAGCAATGCTGCTTCGAGGAGGTCACGGCGGCGATCACGCCGATTCCGGAAATTGATTGCATGCAAGAACCTCGCGGCGGCCGCGAAGATCACCCAGCAGACATGATCATGCGATGCCCGTGCTGCCGGACCGCGAGGGAAAGCGTGTGCCGGGCCTTGCCGATCGGCACACGCGAGCAGAGCATGACCAGGTCGGCGCCGTTCAACGCCCGGCGGGCCCGGTCCTCCAACTCCGACCGGTCCGTGGACCGGCCCACCCGGCAACGCCGGGCGTGTGGACGATCCGGCAGCTCTGCCAGTCGGTCGGATCGAGGTCCGTCGTCCAGTCGGAAGCGCCCCACGGGGAGATGGAACCGCTGTTGCCGTGGCTCATCGCCTCACGAAGGCTGCCCTTGCCGGCCCCGGTACGCCCGAAGAGCACGATGGCGACGGCACCGAGATCGTCGCGCCGACTGCCAGCGATTTCGTCGAGCTGCCCAGCGACCTGCTCCGCCACCGCCGCAGCAGTGATGCGGCCACGTTCGTGGGGGCGTACGTAGCGCCCGCGGTATTTCCATGGGATGCCCCCGGGCAACCGAGATGATTGCGCCCGGCATCAGGACTGGCAGGGACTTTCGGCGTTGCGGAGATCGCGCAGGATTGCGGCCCGTGGCCGGATCAACAGTGCCATGCCAGTTCAGCGTGCGCGCAGCCAAAGGTTACCGTTCCTTTGGCGTCCGCGCCCCAGCAGCGCGTCATTACGTCAAGGTGTAGAGAAACTCCTTGCCGCCTCGCTCTGGGCCGGGTGCGCGCTCACGGCTCAGAGCTCCCGCTTGCACCAGGCGTTTGAGCCTGTTGTTCGCGTTGGTGACGGAGATGCCGAGCGCGTCGGCTAGTTCCTGAGCACGGAAGGCACGCAGCTGGCGCGCTTGGAAGTAGGTGTCGGGCATGACGTTGGTGTCGCCAAGCAACGTGTGGTCTTCACCTTGCACGGCAAACTGCTTACGCCGTTCCAGGCAAACAGCGACGGACTCGCGGGTCTCCTCGTTCAACCCGATCAGCCGGACGCCACCTGCGTGCACGTCGCCCGCCGCGAGGGACACGTAGAGCTTGCCGAGGAACTCGTCCACGAAACTGTGGGTCATGGCCTCAGTACCGGCGAAGTCGATCTCCAGCACGTCCGCTGGGCTAGCAGATCTGAGCAGCGTCTCGAGCTCGCCGCGCTTCTGTGCTCCCGCAGCGCGGGTGGAGAGAAACGTACCTGGTTCGCTGACAGGGAAGGTGAGCACGCCCATATTCGCCTTCATTGAACGCATTGAAGCATAGCCGAGGTCACCCGGGGAACGACACTCTCAGCCAGGCCCACGTGCCCGTCACCCAGTCAGGGGTGCGCTGGTAGGCAGTGAAGGCGTGCTCCCGGTATTGGCTGGCCATCACCGCGCCGTTGCCACTGCGCAAGATCAGGCTCGTGATCGCCGTTTCCTTCGAACCGCGCAAAACATCGGGGAGGCCGTTGCCCCGGTCCTCGCCCGTACCGCTGACGCGGGGGCTCAGCGCGCGCTCCAGCGCCTGAACAGTGTCAGCCAGGTCGGAGTGTTGTGGATTGCTGCGAAGGTGATCCAGCACTCCCACTCCGGTGTCGCAGACGGACACCTCCAGCCGCCGCCGGCCAGTGGTCTTTCCGCTGTACGCCTGCGCGGCGATGAAGGCGCCCAGAGCACTCGCCCCGTGGCTCACCGCGTTGTCGATGAGCTCGCCGAGGCCAGTGAATGCCTGCCTGCCGAAGCGTCTGCCGAGATGGGTGGTGGCGACGAAGCCGATCCGCTGATTCACCTCACCGACCGCTGCCGCGGACAAGCGGGTCACCTCCAGGAGGTTGGCGGAATGATCGTTCCGCACCTCCAGCGGCAGGGCGCCCTCGGCGTGGGCTCTCTCTGGCAGATGCTTCAACAGGTCCATGCGCTGCAGGTACGAGGCCACGCCCCGACGCTCGGGCAAGAGGATGACGACGTCCTCTCCGCCCGCCGCGTGCGTGTGCGTCAGGGCAGCCACGGCGGCGAGGTCCAGGGGGCTTGCGAACTCCAGAAGGCGCGCGTCGATGACCAGTTCGGGGTGTGAGCGGTCCTGCAGGTGCAGGTTGCCACGCAGCAAGGGGTGACGGCCAGTCAGTGCGAGCAGCACAACACAGCAGCATGCCAGGTTGGCGACCGCGATCTCACCCGTTCGGTCGTGTCGCGGCTGCTTGCGGTGCCCCCGTGCTACGGTTTCACGAACTTCAATGAAGATGATGTACGGGATGGTCCAGTGGAGCTCACCGCCTGCTTCAACACGCTGCTCATCGACACGGTCAACCTGAGCCGGTTCAAGCTTGAGCTGCTCGACGACCGGGTGGGCAGCATCTATCGGGCTCTGAAGGAGGATGAGGAGATCGGGCACCTCGTCCTCGGCAAGATCCCTCAGGGCTCGTGGGCGCAGCGGACCATCATCGACCCCGTCGGCGACAACGAGTTCGACGCCGATTTCCTCCTCGTCCTGGAGGAGAACCCGGACTGGCACGGCAGTCCGAAGACCTACATCGACAAGGTGTACGCGGCCCTGCACCGGCACAGCCGCTACGCAAACATGCCGCATTCGCGCAAGTGCCGTTGCGTGCGCCTGGTGTACAAGAACCTGATGCACGTGGACATCGTCCCGTACGTGCAACTCAGCGACGGCCGCGGTGTCATCGTCAACCGGGACGACAACGAGTGGGAAGCGACGGACCCCGACGGCTTCACGGCCTGGATGCGCAAGCAGGACGGCATCACCGGCGGGAACCTGCGCAAGGTCATCCGGCTGCTGAAGTACCTACGCGACCACAAGAACTCGTTCACCGGGACCCGTTCGATCATTCTGACGACCCTGCTGGGCAACCAGGTCAACGAGGCACGGGCGTTGGCCGATCCGGGCTACTACTCCAACGTGCCCACGACCTTGTTGCACTTGATTCAGGACCTCAACACCTACCTTCAGGCGAACCCCACAAAGCCGCCGCTCGCCGACCCCTCCGGATCGGGTGTCACGTTCGACCACCGCTGGACCCAAGACACCTATGCCTACTTCCGCGAGCGGATCCGCGTGCATACGAGCGAGATCGAAGCCGCCTACTGCCACACGGACAAGAAGACCAGCATCGAGCTGTGGCAGCGCCTGTTCGGCACCGGATTCAAGGAGCCCGAGACGCCGCAGAGCAGCGCGAAGTTCCCCGCCGCTGTCTCGTCTGTCGCCGCTGTGACGACGACGGGACGGTCGGGGCGAGCTGGATGAGCAAGCGCGAGTCCACGCGGCCTGGGGGGGGGGGGGGGGGGGGGGGGGAGGGGGGGGGGGGGGGGGG
>NZ_JBPKBH010000019.1:19007-40885 GCF_051388915.1 Yinghuangia sp. YIM S09857
CGCTGCCACTCCATGGCAGCGCCAGGCGCTTGGGGATCTCCGCGTGATCACGTCGGAACAGCCCGGGACGCTGCGGGTGGTGGGAGCGCCTGACCGTACGGACGACGGCGCCCTCGTGGTACAGATCGAGATCGACACCAGGGAGATCATCTCCATGGAGGGAGGAATCCAGCTTGACCCGCACGAGCGGTTCATACTACGAATCCCCTCCTCCCCGCTGCTTTCCCCGCAGGTCGACGTCGCGCACGCACGGTTCATCGGCGCCCCCCACGTCCTGATGGGCCATCGGCTGTGCCTGTATTTGGACCCCGCACGGGAGTGGAACCCGGCCGAGGGCATTCGCTCGTGCCTCAACCGCCTGTGGAACTGGCTCAGCGACGCAGCTGGCAACCGTTTCGACGCTTCGACTGCCCTGTACCACGCGGTCGGCGGCGTCCTGCATCAGTCAACGGGCGCCCCCACCATCGTCGTACGTGAACCGGTGCCCGAAAAGCGGGTGCAGGTCGGGTACCTAGCCTCCAGGGCTCCCCAACGTCTGGATCTTGTTTTCTCCCCACAAGATCACCCGGCGGCACGCCTGCCGGTCATCACCACCCCCGCGCCGCTGCCGATGGGAGCCGGCACCACACTCCTCCAGCTCCTGCAACAGATCGATGGGCCGACGGCCGGCGCCGCGACAAGCCCGTTCGCCCCAGCCGTGCTGACCTCGCTCGTGACCAGCGTGGTGCGAAACGCTGAGAACACTCCCCAGTACTTCCTCCTGGCCGTACCTCATCCCGCAGGCGGGCCACCCCATCTGCTCGCGGGCCGGATTCCCGCAAGCGCCGCGAACGAGCTGCGCGCTCGTGCGCAGCGGCAGCCCGGTTCCCTCAGCAGCCTCACGCCCAGCGCGGTGAACCCGAATCTCCCGATCGAATGGTGCCGAGTGTCCGACGAACGGGATGCCGTCACGACCCGACGGGACGAAAACCGCCCCGTCGCCAACTACCGGGGCAAACGCATCCACATCTGGGGTTGCGGAGGGATCGGATCCTGGACGGCCGAGTTCATCGCGCGCGCTGGAGCCGCCCACATCACATTGTGTGATCCCAGCGTGGTCACGGGCGGAGTGCTCGTCCGGCAGAACTACCTCGAGCCCGATATCGGCTCTGCCAAGGCCGCCGCACTCGCCGACAGGCTGCGCAATATCAACGACAACCTGACTGTCGAGGTCGCAGAGGGCATGCTCCCCGAGGCCAGCGAACAGATCGTGGCTGAGGCCGACGTCGTCATCGACGCCACCGTCAGCCTGGCGGTCGGGCAGCTCCTCGACGTCCTCGCGCGTACCCGACACCGAAAGGCAACCCTCGCCCAGTTCGCCACGGATACCCGCACCGGGACGCTGGGCATCCTCACCGTCTCCGCCCCGGGAACAACCCAAGGGCCGTACACCCTGGACGCGTTGGCAGGCGCATCCGTGCTCGAGGACCCTCGACTCGAGCTGTATCACCCCCTGTGGCGGGACGCAGAAGGCGGCGACGAACTGACACCGACCCGCGGTTGCTCCGTCCCAACCTTCCACGGCTCCTCAGCCGACCTAGCGGCCGTTGCCGCCACACTCACGACGTTTCTCGGCATGCACCTCGCCACGCCGATGTCAGGAACCCACATCGTGGCGCTTCCACACGCTCACAGCGGACCGCATCACCATTTCGTACCGCAAGAGCTGTAGTGTCGCGAACCGCCGGGCGATCGAGGCAGACTGCCCATACGCCGACGGAAGGCGCGGTAGCACCGGAGATGCAGCACATGAAGCATGAGGCGTCGAGGTCAACCCGGTCTGGACCGACGCAGTACCGAGGGGAGTCCACCCGTGGTGCGCAAGTCGATCCCTGAAGTGGAGCGGCTCAAAGTCTGGGTCCGCGCTGGCGGGCGCTGCGAACTGTGTGGCGCCTATCTGCTTGAGGGCAAGCTCACCTACCAAGAGTTCACTCTTGGAGAACTCGCCCATATTGTTGGACAGGAATCGACACCGGATTCACCTCGCGGCATGGACCCCTTGCCGAAGGACAAGCGGGACCTGGCGGACAACCTGATGCTGTTGTGCCGCGGCGAGCACAACGAAATCGACCGCAAGGGCTCTCTGAACGTCATGACGGTCGAGCGGTTGCGACGTATCAAAAGCGATCGAGAGGCATGGATCCGACGGCTGACAGGCCTGAACACTGAAGCTGGCACGGTGGTGATCCGGTTGATCGGGCAGGTACGTGGCCAAGAGGTCGAGCTCACGAAACCCACCGCCGCCGAGGCGGTCATCCGCTCCGAAGAGCGATTCCCGGATTTTCCACTCAGCTTGCACGGCGACGGCTTCGAGATCGATCTGCGCCATGTGCCCGGTGAGCAGACAGGCGGACTCGCCTACTGGGAGCAATGCCGACTGCAGATCGACCGAGTCCTTGAACACAAGCTCGCCGATGCACTGCGCGAGGACTCGGTGCAGCACGTCAGCGTTTTCGCCTTCGCCCGCCTGCCACTGCTCGTCTATTTTGGCTCTCGCCTGGACGACACTTTCAGCGTCTCCATCTACCAGCGACACCGCCGCACTGAATCCTGGTGCTGGCCGAACAGTTCGGAAGCGACCGTACGCTTCACCACCGAATCCCACCTCAGTCCTTCGCCCACCGCGCCGGAGGGGGTGCTGCTGTTGAACATCTCGGGAACTATCCAGGCGGGAGAACTCCCCGAACCCCTCAGCGGGCTGCCTCGCTGGACGATCAGCCTGCAAGACCTCACCCCGGCTGTTGACGTCATCAACTCGCTCTCCGCACTCGACGAGTTCACCTCCGTCCTCCGGCTGTTCCTCTCCGAACTGGAAGCCGGCCACAAGAACCTGCGGCGTCTGCACGTACTGGCCGCCGTGCCCGTTTCCGTGGCGGTGGCTATCGGCCGCGTGCACGATGCCAACGTCCACCCCGATCTCGTCGTCTACGACCGCACCGACGGCCAATACAACGCGGCATTGGAAATCTCGTAGTCCCGGGCCGAGCCGGGGATCGGTGACTGGCTCGACCGGCGGCCCAACCCTGGCGGAGCACAGTTGCCGCCCAGGTGCCAGGGCCTGGAGGCAACAGCTTCTGATGACTCACGCGTGGAAATCTGCACGGAAGTGTGTTAATCGCGGAGGCCCTACCCGCAAAGCGGAACCTCCCAGGAACCCACGATTCGGGGGCGGTTGCACTGACGAGGCGTTTTCAGATACTCGCCCTCGACGGCGGCGGCTTCCGTGGCATGTTCTCTGCCGCTGTGCTGGCCCGCCTCGAAAAGGACCTTGATGTCCGCATCACCGACCACTTCGACCTGATCGCTGGCACCTCGACCGGCGGCATCATCGCGCTGGGCCTCGGCCTCGGACTGTCCCCGCAGCAGATCCTCGAGTTCTACACCGAGCACGGGCCGCGCATCTTCCGGGACCGCAGCCGCCTACGCGGCCTCAGGCACCTCGTCCGCGCCAAGTACGCCACGGAACCGCTGCGCGCGGCCCTCACCGAGGTATTCGGCGACCGGACCTTCGGAGAGAGCACCAAACGCCTGGTGATCACCTCCTACAACATCGCCGCCGACGACGTGTACCTCTTCCGGACCCCGCACCTGCCTAACCTCAAGCGGGACTGGCGCGAGAAGGCCGTCACCGTCGCGCTCGCCACCTCCGCCGCGCCGACCTACCTGCCCGGAATGCCGCTGGACGGCGCCCGACTCGTCGACGGCGGGGTCTGGGCGAACAACCCGGTCATGGTCGCGCTGACCGAGGCCGTGGGCCCGCTGTCCGTCCCGCTGGACGCGATCCGGGTGTTCAGCCTCGGGACCACCACCGACGTCCGCCACCGCCACCGCCGCCTCGACGGCGGCGGCTTGCTGCCCTGGGCGGGCGACGCCGTTGAGGTACTCATGCGCGTCCAGAGCGAGAGCGCCGCGAAGCAGGTACGCCACTTCGTCGGCAAGGACAACGTGCTGCGCCTCAACCCGACAGTGCCCACAGGCGCCGTCGCCCTGGACAAGGTCGACATCCATACCCTCTCGGGACTCGCCGGACACGTGAGCCGCGACGCCTCCCCGGCCGTCCACCGTCTCTTCTGCGACCACCAAGCACCGGCGTACGCGCCCCTCTACCCCGCTCGTAAGGAATGACGTGAACGCGCTCCACCAGATGCGAGACTCCACCGACTCGCTCGAACAAATGCTGTCCATGCTCCTCGACGGCGCCGTCGAGGTCCTCGACATCTCGCCCGACCTCTACGACACCGCGGTCGGGCGCTACGAAGACGTCGGGAACTGGCTCGCAGAGAACGGCAGCCCCGGATGGGAGATCTTCCCCCAGGGCTCCTTCCTCCTCGGCACCGTGATCCGCCCCGGCACACCGAGCGGCGAGTACGACATCGACCTCGTCTGTCGGCTCCCGCTGGACAAGGACAGCACGTCGAAAGCAGAGCTCAAGCAGGAGGTGGGGAACAAGCTCATCGCCTACCGGCGCTCGAAGCTCCGCCAAGGCCACACCGACGGCCCGGACACCCTCGAGTCTCGCCGCCGCTGCTGGACCCTCGGATACCCCGGCTTCCACCTCGACGTCCTGCCCGCCATCCCCGACCAGGAGCACCCGCCCACCGGCATCCTCCTGACGGACAAGAACCTCCACAAGTGGCAGCACAGCAACCCCCTCGGCTACGCCGACTGGTTCCGCACACAGTCCGAGCAGTCCCGCACGTTCGTCGAAAAGCGGCTCGCCAACGTCGCGAAGGTCCCCGAGCATCACATCCGCAGCACCCTGCAGCGCCTCGTACAGGTCCTCAAGTGGCACTGCATGCTGTACTTCGCCGACGACACCGACAACCGGCCGCCATCCATCCTCTTGACAACACTCGCCGGGTACGCGTATCGCGGCGAGGACGACCTGTTCACCGCAGTCCGCAACGTCCTTGCCTCGATGAAGGGATTCATCGAGAACCGCGACGGTCGATGGTGGGTCGCCAACCCCGCCCACGAAGAGGAGAACTTCGCCGACAAATGGAATGAGTACCCCGAGCGGCGCAAGGGCTTCTTCTCGTGGTTCAACGAGATCAGCACCACCATGGACAGCCTGTCCGTCATGGAATCGAAGGGCTTGGACGCCGTCTACGCCCACCTCGCCAAGTCCTTCGACGCGGTCCCCGTCACGCGCTCGTACGAGCGATACGCAGCCCGCCTGAAGGCACCCACAGGCCAACGGATGGGCGCCACGGGGCGCCTCTCTACATCAGCCGCCGGCCCCCGTAGGAAGCCGAACACCTTCTATGGCCAGCATCCCGGCCCGCGCGGTTAACCTCGGCCACCAAGCGGCGGCGATCAAAGCGGTCGTCCCCAATGCCGAGGTGACCGTGCGCCGCGGCGAACTCGTCTGCACTCTCACCCTGCAGCCCGCCCCCGCGTGCAAGAAGTACACCGTCCGGCTCGCATACCGACACCGGCGCCGACCTCGCGTGACCATCATCGATCCGCCGTTGACGATGCATCCGGACTCCACATCGCTGCCGCACGTCTATGCCGACGGAACCCTGTGCTTGTACCTGCCCGGGGAGTGGAAGGAGGACATGCTCCTCTCGGACACGATCCTGCCGTGGACCTCGGCCTGGCTCCTGCATTACGAGCTCTGGCTCATCCTGGGGCATTGGACCGGCACCGGAGACGCGCACGTCGTGCCGACACCCAAGGATCATCTCTGAATGCAGTTACTGCCATACTCGCCACCCTCGCGACGGGTTCCCACGAGCTCCCTACCCGAGTACTCCCATCTTCTTTGCTGGAGCGGCATCGACCCCCACCAGTAACCGGAGTTCGGAACCCCCAGCGAGTCCGGAAATGACAGTCGAAACACCCCTCGGATTCGCCAGTTTCCCCATCACTTGCGTAGATCTCTGCGCCCTGGCCCGTTGAGGCTTTGGGGTGCGGAACCCCCGGCCGTTGGGTGCTGGCTGTTGCGCTGGTTCTGACAAGAGCTTGCTTGGGCCTGCTATTTATTGCACGCGTGGGGCATCGCCCACGCCCGGCCCCGAGCCGACACCGGCGTCGTGCGCCGTACGCGGTCTGACCGGGACGCTGCGAACCGAGCAGCGACGAAGTCCCTCAAAGTTCCCGTGCGTGTGTCGTTTCCGGGTCGGGATTCCTCCGTAGAGGGTGACGGTTTCGTTCGGCCCTGATGGGCCGCCTCACCCTCGCGGAGGCCGTGGTGCGCGACAACGCGGAGCGCAGTGAACTCCCTTCCCCCACAGACGACTCCCCCGACAGGCCCCACCCGGGTGCCGTGTTGTTGCTGACGCCGGCGCAGGCCGCGGCCCGGTTGCAGGTGCGGGAGTCGTGGCTGCGGGCGAAGGTGTCCGCGCGGGTGGTCCCGTGCACCTTCGTCGGGCGGCATCTGAGGTTCTCCGAGCAGGACCTGGCCGACATCATCGCCGCCGGACGCACCGAACCGCGCCGCGGCCGCCGCAACCGCCGCGCCCGATAGTCCGGTTCGGCCGCTCCCCCGACCAGAACTCCGGTGCCGGGCACCGGACTTGCCAGGGCGGGCCGAGTGGAGCGTCCATCGTCGGCGACCGGCCCCACACCGGCGGTGCGTTGTCGCGGTGTCGGGGCGACCCCAAGTTCCCTGGGAGGGGATCTTTCCTATGGCTTGGTCCGAGAAGCACGGCAGCACTTGGCGGGTGCGTTACCTCAAGGACGACGGCACCCTCGGCTCGGAGAACGGCTACCCCGACAAGGACGCGGCGGACGACCGCGCGGACGAGATCAACGCCGAGCAGCGCCAGGGCACGTTCGCCGACCCCGCGCTCGGCCACACTCCGGTGCGGGACTGGGTGGACACCTGGCGCAAGACCCTCGACGTCGGCGAGGAGACCCGCAGCATGTACGAGAGCATCCTGCGCAACCACCTCCTCCCCCGCTGGGGCGACACCGAGTTGGCGGCGATCACCCGCTCCGCGGTGCGGATCTGGCGGAACAGCCTCGGCGCGACGTACGCGCCCACGACGGTCACGCACATCACCAAACTGCTGTCGATGATCCTCGCCGACGCCGTCGACGAAGGACTCATCACCGCCAACCCCGCCACCGGCAGGCGGCGCGGGCGACGGGCACGGGTCAAGAAGCCCGCACCCGTGTGGGCCGAACCCCGCGACGTCCTCGCCGTCGCCGAGCGGATCCGGGAACTGGCCGGCTCGAACGCGTACGTGATGGTGCTCACCGCCGCCTACACGGGCATGCGGTGGGGTGAGACCACCGGGCTGCGGTGGCCGCACGTGGACCTGGTCCGGGGCGTGATCACTGTGCACCCGGAGGCCGGGTCGTTGCACGAGATCAACGGGCGGTGCTTCGTCGGGCCGCCGAAGACCGCGGAGTCGGCGCGGGAGATCGCGATCCCGCCGTTCCTGGTCAAGCTGCTGGAAGCCGAACGGCAGCACGCCGCCAACGGGTTGACCACCACCAACCCGGACGGGGCGCAACAAGCCGTAGACGGGGTGGTGTTCACCAGCCCCGGCGGCGGGTGGTGGCGCCGGTCGACGTTCTCCCGGCGGTACTGGCGGCCCGCGGTCAACGGCGACGGCCGGCGTGGATGGGGCCCGGTCAAGCCGGGGCTGACGTTCCATGGGCTGCGGCACTCGCACAACACCTGGATGATCGACGACGGCATCGTGGACGTCGCCCGCGCCCGCCGACTCGGGCACCACGTCCCGGACAAGCTCCAGGACGTCTACGGGCACGTGTCCGAGCGGCTGGTGAAGCGGATCGTGAAGAACATGGAGAAACGCTGGCAACGCACCTGGGAACAGGCCCACCCGGAAACGCCCGCGATCGGCGCGGCGGGCCGGGCGAAGCCCGCAGCCGAGGGCACAGGCAAGGCCAAGGGGAAGAAGAAGGACAAGGCCGCCCGGAAGCAGGAACGCCGCCCCGAGACCGGTGGCGGCCGCGCGCTTGGCCCGGCGTCAAGGGGTCGTCTCCGTTCGGCGGAGTCTGACGCGGCTTGACACGGTAGTGGGAGGAACGCCCCTCCCATCCGGCTCCCAGAACGCCGTCAGGGGCATGGCCGCGAATCGCGATCATGCCCCTGACCTGGATAAACACCGTCGGGACGACAGGATTTGAACCTGCGACCCCTTGACCCCCAGACGTGCCGCCGGTGACGCTGCGGGCGCACCTGACCGTGACGCCCGGCACGCTGCTGCGCCGGCACCGCCGCCTGCTCGCCGCGCGGTGGCGGCAGCCCGCGCCCACCGGGCCGACCGCCCATCCCCCATGTGGTGGTCGCGTTGATCGTGCCGTTCGCGACGGAGAACCGGATCTGGGGCGTCGTGCGGATCCAGGGCGAACTGCGACGCCTGGGGCACCGCGTAGCCGCGTCCACGATCCGCAGGATCCTGCGCGCACGCAAGGTCCGCCGCCGGCCGACGCGACGACATGTGGCGCACGTTCCTGCCGGCGCAGGCCAAATCGCTCCTCTCCGTCGACTTCTTCGACGTCGACACCGTGACGCTCAAGCGGCTGTACGCCACGTTCGTCATCGCACCGCGCACCCGACCGGCGCCTGGGCCGTCCAGCCCGCACGCGACCGCGCCGCAGGCCTCGATGGCACCGAGCACCATCCCAAACCGGGACGCGAAGGTCACGGACGTGTTCGACGCGGTGTTCTCCTCAGTCGGTATCGACGTCCTACCCACCGCGCCCCAGGCACCGCCGATGAACGCATTTGCTGAACGCTGGATTGCCTCCGCCCGCCGCGAGTGCATCGACCGGCTCCTCGTCACCGGTGAACACCACCTGAGCACGGTCCTCGGCACCTACGTCGAGCACTACGACGCCGGACGTAGCCACCAGGGCGACGGACTAAACTTGCGCTCCCCCGACGACGACCGGAAACGTGCTCGCATTTCCGGCTCCACGCGACCGGATATGCCGTCGCCGAACCCTGAAAGGACGCCTCAACGAGTATCAGCCGGCCGTATGCAACCGCAGGTCAAGCGCGGTAGCCGGGTTTTCGACCAGGGCGGGCCAGCGGAAATCACCATCCATCTGACTGGCTCGACAACGTGCCCACCAAGCAGGTGACGGCCACCTTCACGATAAACACCACACTGGTCATGACCTTGGACTCGACTGGGGCCGTCGCGGCCGCCGAGGTCAGCGGCCACAGCCGATGCCTCCGCCAGGAACCATCGAAAAGCCCCGTCGGAGCCGCCCAAGACCGCCATCGATGCATCCGTCTTTGGCCCGCTCACCTGCGGCTTCGCAGCCGAACACACACTCACGACCGTTGGTTGATCACTTGCCTCGGTGATTTCCCTACGGGATTCGAATTAGGAGTTACACGCTTCCTCATTGGTCAGGTAATTAGCGTACGCCTGTTGCACCCGCATGCGGTCATTAGGAAGTATCGGCCCCACCGGGCTGAATAGCGAGCGGATTTCCGCGTCCAAGGCACGGACCGTGCTCGCCAACGCATGCTCCCAGCGGACTCGATAGTCGTAGTTCTCCTTGTACTCGACTGCTGCACGCTCGCGAGCCCTTCTCCAGGATGACGCGCATTCCAGGATAGCTGCTATGAGATCCACGACATCACTATGAGCGGTGGATGCGCGAGCTTTTGCGATCTCCAATAGGAGTGGTAGAACGTACGCGGTCTCCCGAGATATGGCGGCCCGCTGGTGGCAGACAAGCCGCCGGAGCTCTCGGACTGCAAACGGGGAATCCAGATCATCGGGATCGCAGATCTGCGCCAATAGCGCACTGATTTCTTCTGTCCCGTCGAGATCATGGAGCTGCTGCCAATAATCTGACTTCTCGGGGTCGTACATGCCGCTTCACCCATTTAGTGGATAGATGTTGAGGTTAGTCAGCACCGGGCGGCAGGAAGCACAGGCGGGGAACGGCATAAGGTGCCACTGCGTTCCCGGTGCGACGTGCACGGTTTCCATGACACCCCCTGAGAGTGGGCTACCTGCGATCACAGCATCGTCGATGCAGCCGATCTCTGCACATCCCATATGGTGCCCTCCCGCCCGGTTGATTATTTGGTCAGTGTCGTAGTCAGTCGCGCCGGGGCTCGAGCGGTTCATGTTATGCGCGAAGTACTCCTGGCCATCAGTGGTGGTCATCCTCGACGCTGCGTCAATACCCTGCCCTCGTGGAAGGTTGTTTGCATACTGGCAAATCTCGCTTGATGCTCCGTTTGTGTTGTGCACCAAGACGGATACGGCATGCCCGGATACATAGTAGGTGTGTACGCGTTCGACGGTGAGGTTGTACGTCGTGATGGTCTGGTTGTAGTTGCGAGTGACGAGGACGGTGAGGAGTTCACCGTTGGGTTGGCGGAGTTGGTCGCCGGGCTTGAGGTCGCCGGCGTCGGTCCAGAGTTGGGTGGTGTGGTTCCAGTAGGGGTGGTGGGTGGTGGAGGTGATGGTCTCGACGCCGTTGGAGGTGGCGACGGTGACGTCGGTGTAGTCCTTGTCGGTGTGGGTGACGATGACGTCGGCGACGCGCTCGGCGCTGGTCTCGCCGGTGAGGGGGTCAGTGGCGGTGACCTGGTCACCGATCCGGATGTCGCTGATGGCCTTGCGGGTGCCGTCGGCGAGAAGGACCGGTGTGGCGCCGGGGAAGCTGTTGCGTCCGGGAACCGCGCAGCCGAGCGCGGTCTGCATGAGTTCTTGGGCGGCTTCCTTGCCGATTTTTTCGGCGACCTTGGCGGTGACGTTGGCGGCGATCCGGCCGGCTCCGCCTGTGGCGGCGGATATGGCAACGTCGATGACGATTTGGCCGCAGGCGGAGGAGCGGCTGCCGCCGCCGGCGTTGAAAACGCACTTGCTGACGTTCTTGATGGTCTCGCTGACGCCGAGGAAGCTGTCGGCGACCTTGATGGTCTTCTTGACGGCGCCCTTGAACTTGGACCAGTTGCTGTTGTCGGTCTTGGGCTTCGGGTACGGCGTGAACCGCGGGGTCAGCGGGGCCGGGGGCTTGCCCACACGGCCGGGGTAGTAGGAGGGCACGGTGACGATGCCCTCGGGGACTACCGCGATGGCGGCGGGCTTGCCGTAGTCGACAACGCCCCAACTGCCGCTGCCTTCGTAGACGTAGCCGATGTTGCCGGGGTTGGACGGGGCCATACCGGCGTTGTCGAAGTCGTTGGGGCGCAGCCCGGTGGGGTCGGACAGCGTGGTGGGGTTGTTGTTGCCGTAGCTGTAGCCGTTGATCTGCTGCGGGTCGGACAGGTCCATGATCGGGTCGATGGACAGGAACCGGCCGAGCTGGTTGTCGTATTGGCGGGCGCCGAGGGTGGTCAGGCCGGTGGTGATGTCGACGGTGCCGCCGACGAAGCCCTTCTGGCCGGGCCAGTTGCCGGGCTGGGCGGTGCGCTCCTCGCCGAACGGCTTCATGGAGCGGCGGATGACGGCCTGGGTGGTGGCGTCGATGTTGGTGGTGTTGGTGCCGTGGTGGTCGGCGGCGAGGTAGCTGCGCTGTCCGGTGCTGGTGCGCACGACGGTGGGGCCGCCGCCGGTTGAGTAGTAGCGGGTTCCGCTGACGGTGTTCGCCGCAGTGTCGAGGACGATCTCGTCGCCGCCGAGGAGGAGGGTGGTCTTGCCGGGGTCGCGGCGGATGAGTTCGCTGCCGTCGCTGGCGTACACGAACGAGGTGGGTGCGGCGGCTTCGCTGGTCTTGATCGTGTCGATCTTGCCTTCGGTGTTCCAGGTGAGGACCTGGGAGCCGGAGGGCCCGGTGCGGGTCAGGGTGTTGCCGGCTTGGTCGTAGGTGTACGCGGCGCCCTGGGTTCCCGCCGGGGTCGTGGTGGTGACGCCGGTGACGGTGTGCGGCTGCGGGGTTCCGGGGGCGGGGTAGGTCTGGGTGATGGTGGTGTCGTTGGCGGTGGTTCCGGCCGGGTCGTGGTTGACGAGCTGGGTGCGGTTGCCGACGACGTCGTAGCTGAAGGTCTGCCAGTACGGGTTGGGGCCGCCGACGCTGGCCGGTGCGGGGGCGCCGTTGACGCAGGCGCCGATGCCGGGGACGGACGGCGAGGGCAGGGTGCTGGTGGAGCCCTCGTCGGTCCAGGCCTCGGTCAGGCGCTGCTGGTAGTCGTAGGCGAAGCACTGCCGGTCGGGGGTGCCGTTGTCCTGGACGGTGGTGATTGAGGTGACGTCGCCGGACGGCTTGTAGGTGTAGGCGGTGGTGTCGACCGCGTACGCGCCGCCTTCCTTGGCGAGGGAGGTGTTGAGCAGGCGTCCGGTGGCGTCGTCCCAGGTGTTGGTGAAGACGGCCTGCTTGGGGGTGATGCCCATGGTGTAGCGGGTGGCGCGGCCGAACGGGTCGTAGTTGGCGGTGTGCAGGTAGGTGAAGTCGCCGCCGCTGCCTTCGAGCAGGCCGTTGGCGTTGTAGCCGAACTCGACGGTCTCGGCGGGGAGTCCGCCTGCGGCGGGCCGGTCGGTGTAGTCCGGGTTGCCGGTGATGGCGTCGTACGCGGTGGTGGTGGTGTAGGTGCCTTGCAGCTTGCCTTCGACGGCGGGGATGACGGTGCTGGTGCTGGTGGGCCGGTAGCCGATGTCGTAGCTGTTGATCCGCGTGGTGTAGGCGGCGCCGGTCGCGCCGCCGACGTAGCGGGTCGAGGAGGTGATCTGCCCCTTGGCGACGGTGTCGTAGAGGTAGCCGGTCAGTTGCGGCCCTGCCAGGGAGCCGTCGAAGGTGCCGGTGACGCGGGAGAGTTCGTCGTACTTGGTGGCGACGGTCTTGCCGCGGGCGTCGGTGGTGGAGGTGATCCGGTCGGCGCTGTCGTACGCCGTGGTCGAGGTGCCGGCGTCCGGGTCGTCGGTCTGGACTTTGCGGCCGCGCAGGTCGTAGGTGTACGTCCAGGTGTTGCCGGCAGGGTCGACGACGGTCTCCAGGTCGCCGCGGCGGTCGTAGGTGTAGCGGGTGGTGTCGTATGCGCCGGTGGGGGTGTCGGCCTTGTACTGGCGCAGTTCGTTCGTTTTGCCGCGGGCGTCCACGATGGTCGTGGTCGGGACCTTGCCGGCCGGTGGCGTCACGTCGGTGCGGTCGGCGCCGGGGTAGGCGGTGGTGGTGCGCCACTGCTCGTTGCCCTTGTGGGAGAACGTGGTCGCGACAGTTCGGCCCATGCCGTCGTAGAAGGTGCCGGTCTGGCCGGGGACTTCGTTGTCGTTGGCGGTGAACAGCGTGGTGGAGGGTCCGGCGGTGTTGTAGTAGGCGTTGTTGGTCTTCACGACGCGGCCGAGGCTGTCGTAGAAGGTGTCGCTGACGACGCGGCCGGTGGAGTTGTCGGCCGGGGTCTGTTGGGTCTGGCGGGTCTTGAGGAAGCTGTCGAGGATCTCGTGGGAGACGAAGTACGTCTGGTTGCCCCGCAGGGTCTTGGTGGTGACCGAGCTGGTGGCGGTCTGCGAGAGCACGTAGGTGTAGGTGACGCTCGCGGACGCGGACTTGGCGCGGCCGGGCTTCCACACCGCGGTGGTGCGGCCGAGGGCGTCGTACGTCGCCTCGGTGGTGCGGCCGTTGGGGTCGACGACCTTGACGGCGAGTCCGCGGGCGGGCTGGTAGGTGGTGGTGGTCTCGAAGCCCTTGACGTCGGTGGTCTTGACGGTGGTGGGTGCGGCGCCGGTGGCGGGGGTGTAGACGGTGGTGGTGGTCGCTCCGGTGGCGTCCTTTTCGGTGAGCGGGCGGCCGTAGGTGTCGTAGGTGGACTCGTCCGCGGTGATGAATACGGGTTGCCCGGCGCCGTCGTAGCGCTCGATTTCCTGGCCTGTGGTGATTTCGCCGGGGCCGTTGAGGACGCCGAGCGCCTGCTTGTCGAAGAAGGCGCGGGTGTGGGAGATCGTGGTGGCGGCGCCCGGCAGGGTGCCGCAGTCGCCGACGACGTCGATCTCTTCGGAGGTGCGGTCGAGGATCCAGGTGGTGGTGTTGCGTGCGTAGTGGCTGGTCTTGCAGGTGCTGGGTACGCCGTCGGCGCGGTTGTGGACGGTGGCGGGCATGCCGTACGCGTCGTAGGTCGTCGTCGTGTCGGCCTTGCGCCAGGTGCCGTCGGCCAGCAGCACGCGGGAGTGGGTTGCGCCGGTGCGGACGAGCTTGGCTGTCAGGTCCGGCAGTCCGGTGCGGGCGCGGCGTGCGGTGACGCCTGAGGTCCAGTAGTCGGTGACGGCGGCTGAGGTCATCGCCGCGGTGTCGCCGTTGTAGACGCGCGCCTCGCGGGCCATGCCGGCCAGGACGTCGGTGTCGGGGACGGTTCCGCCGCTGGAGTCGGTGACCGTGGCCGGGGGCTTGGGGGTGCCGTCGGCTTTGGTGTCGCCGTCCATGCCGGTGTAGTAGAGCGTGGAGGACTTGGTGATGGGCGCCGGGGCCATGCCGGCGCGGGTGATGACTTCGCGGTAGCCGCGGAAGTCGTTCCAGGTACGGTACTTGGCCTCGGTGAGTTCGGAGTCGTCGCGGTGCCAGTAGGCCGGGCCGACGTATTCGTAGCGCGTGGAGCGGGCGGGGCTGAGCGCGCGGGCGTCGACTTCGTCGATCTGTGCGACCACGTACTTGTGGAACCAGTCCAGGGTCGGGTCCTTGATCGGATCGAGGGACCAGTAGACCGGGATGCAGCGCTTGGTGTTGGTGTCCGGGGATGCCGGGAGGTGGCCCTTGGCGCAGTCGGCGGGGGCGTAGGTGATGTTGGTCTGGGCTCCGGACTCGCCGGTGATGGTGGTCATGCGGCGGCGGTTCATCGCCGGGCGGTCGTCGCCGGCGTGGTCGACGCGGTTGTTCATGAGCTGGCCGGTGAACGTGGTCGGCGGCAGCTTGATCGCGGTGCCGTCCTTGCCGGTGTGGGTGACCGAGTCCAGCCACATCGAGGGGCTGGTGGTGTCCCCCGGGTCGGGGAAGGAGTGGGTCAGCTCCCAGGTGTCGACGTCCTTGAGCGCCCCGCCGATCAGGGACTGGGTGGTGACGGCGGTCAGGCGGTGCGTGGTGAAGAACGTCGGGGAGACGCTGTTGCAGGTGCCGGTGGCGGCGCACTCCTGGTCGACGGGGGTGTCGGGCCACTTGGTGGGGTTGGCCTTGCGCTGGGCCGGGTCGCAGGTGAATCCGCCGGTCACCGGCAGGCAGCGCTCCGCGGTGGTGAAGACGACCTTGGCGGGCGGCAGGGCGGTGAACGCGTCGGTGGTCTTCTGCCCGAAGGCGATCGATTCCAGGTGGCCGCCGCGGACGTAGGAGGTGAGGGTGCGGGCGGTGCCGCGGGAGTAGTAGTTCGTCTCGGCGACGTAGGTGTAGGTGGCCAGGCCGCCGCTGGCGTCGATGACGTAGTCGAGGTTCCACCGCCACGCCTGCGCGCAGGACGCCTGCTCGAAGTTCGCGTTGTAGCACGGCTCACCGGGGTTGTTGCCGTACACCGGGACGGTCCAGGCGGAGTTGGTCGCGGCGTCGGTGCCATTGCCGCCGGGGCGGTGGTTGACGCCGAAGAAGTACTGCGTGCCGTCCGGGGTGGTGATCTTCCAGTGCTCGCCGACGTCGCCGTTCGCGCCCGCGGTGCCCTGGTCGCCGTTGTTCGCGCCGGTCAGCCGCTCGACGCGGGTGGCGTCGTCGCCTTGGAGCTTCCAGGTGCCGGTGGTGTCGTCGCGGACCAGTTGACCGCCCTTGCCGGCAAACGAGGCAGTCAGGACCTGGTTGTTGCTCCAGCACTGGTCGCTGCTGGTGGTCTGCCCGTCTTGGCGGCACGGCTTGTTGGAGCGTTCGACGAAACCGGGGTTGTAGTCGAAGCCGTCGCCGACCCACGACGATTGGGCGTTGGTCGAGGCGGTACGGCCGTCCACGGCCGCGCTGTTGTAGCCGAGCGAGACATTCGGGATGGGGCCGCCTGGCACGGCGGGCATGCCCAGGGGGTAGTTCCAGGTGAACGAGCCCGTCGCGCCGGTCTGCGACCAGGATCCGGTCGAGGACAGACTCGTCGCGCCGAAGTCACCGGCCGGGCCCGAGGCGCCCGCGGTGGCGGCGAGCACCATCGCCCCGCCGGTCGGCGCGGTGCGGCCCGCCGTCGCCGGGGTGGCGAGCGCGGAGAGGTCGACGTCGGCGACGACCTGGGAGACGTCCGCGTCGTTGACCGACGGCAGCGGCGTCTGAACTCGGCACTGCTCCAATTCCGGGGTGGTGAGCGCGCATTCGGGCAGGGTCACGAGCCGGACGCGGGAGCCCCAGTCGGCACCGAACGCGCCGCGGATCGCCGCGTAGTCCACGCCGACCTTCACCCTGCCCTTGGCCGCGTTGTCGGCTGGGTGGACGGTGAGCATCAGGCCGGTGACGCCTGCGCGTTCGCCGGTCTGCTTGTCGGCGACCTGGACGCGGACCTGGCCGGTGGCGGCCGGGGAGGCCTCGAACAGGCCGTTGACGGCGGATGTGGCGTCTGCGGAGGTGATCCACACCGGGAGGCCGGCGACCTTGCCGTGCGGCATCGCCGGACCGTTCGCAGCGAACGGTGATGCCTGGGGGCCCTTCGGCGCCAACGGTGCGGCGGCCAGCGCCACTTGGGCCTCGGTGGTCTTGGGCCATGCGGATGCGTGCGGGACCCACGGTTTGGCTCCGTCGCTGCGGGGCGCGGGTGCGGGCGGCAGTTTGGCGTCGGCGCCGCCGACCGACGCGGTCTCGGGTAGGTCGCCGGGCGACCAGACCGTGGGGTCTTCCGGCTTCCAGTCGGACAGCGCCTGCGCCACCGAGCCTTGCGACAGCAGCGCCAACGCGACCAGCACCGACAACGCGCCGCGCCGTGCTGCTGTCCGCTGCTTGGACGCACGACGACGAGAACCAGCGAGCATGAGACGCCCCCGACGAAGATCCAGAAGTGCGCCGGAACGTATCGACAAAGTCACCACACAGACAACAGTGACCAATCTCGCACCGGGGAACTTTCTGCAGCTCACGCGTCACGTACGGTCGCGTACGTGCGGCGGAAACCAGACTTTTGCCCGAGTTGAAAATGATGTGAGGCGGAGGGCGGTGGGTCTGGTGTGACTCCAGTGGTCTAGACAAGTGACGCGGATCACATTCCCTGTGAGCGGTTCCGTTGCTCCGCTGAACATCGTCCGGCTACGGTCCGGCGACCTTTGCTCAGCGTCAACTAGGAGTCCCTATGAGGGGTTTGCGCAGACGCGGTCCGCGCCGTCCCACAGGTGCGGCGATCCTCGTCAGCACCGCCTTGACGGCGGGGTTGGTCGCCGCCCTGCCCGCCACCGCCACGGCCGCCGCCCCGGCATCCGCTGGGGCCCAGGGAGCAGCCCCGGCCGCCGCGCCGACCGTCGAGGGCCCGTCGCCGGAGACGGTCACCAGCGGCGAAGCGCGGGCCGCCGCCGAGGCCAAGCGCACCGGAAAGCCGGTCCCCGTACCGGAGTTGATGACCGAGACGGACGACGTCCTGGCCAACCCCGACGGGACGTTTTCGCTGACCCGGCGGGCCGCCCCGGTCCGCGTGCAGCAGGGCGCGACGTGGCGGGACCTGGACGCCACCCTCGCCAAGGACGCCAGCGGCGCGGTCCGACCGAAGGCCACCACGACCGACCTGGTGCTGTCCGGCGGCGGGGCCGCCCCGATGGCGACGATGAACGACCGCGGCAGCAAGCTCGCGTTCACCTGGCCCACCGCGCTGCCCGCCCCCCAACTCCTCGGCAACACCGCGGTGTACGCGAACGTGCTGCCGGACGTCGACCTCAAGGTCACCGCCGACACCAGCGGCGCGTTCTCCCACGTCCTAGTCGTCAAAACCGCCAGCGCGGCGAAGAACCCGCAGCTCGCGTCGCTCAAGCTCGGAACTCAAGCCGAAGGGGTGACCCTCGCCGAGGACGCCGCCGGTAACCTGCGCGCCGTCGACGCCGCCGGGGCCCCGGTCTTCCAGGCCCCGGCGCCGATGATGTGGGACTCCTCCACCAACGCAACCGCGGCGTCCCCGTCGACGTCGGGAGATCCGTCCGCCGTCTCGGCCGCGACCGACGACACCCCGCTGCCGGAGGCCTCCGCGCCCGCTTCCTCGGAGGAGGGGCCCGGAACCGGAGCGAAGGTCGCGCCCCTGGAGGCGCACGTCGGGGGCAACGCTCTCACCCTGACCCCGGACCAGGAACTGCTCACCGCGGCGGACACCCGCTTCCCCGTCTACATCGACCCCACCTGGATCTCGGTGGGGCGCGGCAGTTCGGCCTGGGCGTACGTCCAGCAGGCGTACGAGACCACTCCCCACTACAAGGAGCCCAACGACAACCTCGGTGTGGGGTACCAGGGGTGGGACCCTGGTATGGGGCAGCAGATCGCCTACTGGCAGGTCGACGTCAGCCCGGCCAATGACCCCGTCAATCTCGCCGGAAAGGTCATCAACAAGGCCACACTGACCGCCACGGAGGTCTTCTCCTCCGACTGGTCCTGCACCGCGCAGCACCCGCTGACCCTCAAGCTCACCCAGGGCATCCACGCCGGGACCACCTGGGGCACCCGGCCCGGTGTCCTGGATACCTGGGGCTCACGCACGGCCGGCGGGTCGTTCAACCCCAACAAGCAGACCCAGGACTGCGGCAACCTGCCGGTCGAGTTCGACGTCACCGGCGAGATCCGCGAACGTGCCCACTGGCCGAACGTCACCGTCAGCTTGGAAGGGTCCGCCAGCGCCGTCGGGTTCAAGCGGTTCGCCCGCAACACCACCCTGTCGGTGACCTACAACAGCGTCCCCAACACCCCGGCCGACCTCAACGCACAGCCCGCGCCCACCCGCGCGGACGGCACCGTCTTGCAGGGCTGCGCCGGCACGGAGACCGGGTTCATCGGCATCACCAACCCGGCAACCGGCGGCATCCACCTGCGCGCCAAGCTCTCCGACCCGGACAACACCGTGGTCCGCGGGCACTTCTCCGTCTCCAAGGACTATGACGGCGGCCCCGTCGCCGCGTCCGGCACCAGCGCCTGGGTGAACACCGGAACCACCGTCGACGTCGCGATCGGCCAGCTCGAACCCGGCCGCAAGTACTGGTGGTCCGTCCAGTCCGACGACGACCTGAGCCGCTCCGCGTGGGCGCCCTCGTGCACCTTCGTCATCGACGGCACCTCGCCCACCAACCTCGCCGTGACATCCACCGACTTCCCCGTCGCCGGCGGGGGGAAGAAGGCCAATCAGCCAGGCAGTTTCACGCTGTCCGCCACCGATGTCGGCACCGGCGTGCAGAAGTTCGAGTACAGCCTCGGCGGCACCCTGTCCGTCGGCGGCGGCAACGACTCCGTCCCCGCCACGAACGGCCAGGCCACGTTCACGCTCACACCCAGCATCTGGGGCACCAACACCCTGACCGTCCAGGCCGTCGACGCCGCCGGCAACCGCTCCTCGGTGTACAACTACGTCTTCTACGTCCCCTCCGACGCCGCAGCCGGCGTCACCTACGGCGACATCACCAAGGACGGATACCCCGACCTGTTGGTGCCCGACGGCGCCGGTGACCTGTGGCTGCACTGGATCGGCGGCACCGCGCCCGGCAAGGCCAAGGCCAGCGACAAGGCCAACAGCCCCCTCTCCCCCGGACAGGAGACCGGCACCGGCCCCGGCTGGAACGGCGTGCAGACGTCTCACCGCGGCGGCAACGGTTCCACCGCCGACGACCTGTTCGTCCACCGGCCCGAATCCCCGCTGCTGTTCCAGTACAAGAACAGCCACAACGCGGACGGCCTCGGCGCCAACGGCAACCTCTACTTCACCACGCGGAACTCCGGACAAGGCATCGACCGCCGCCCCTCACCCGCCGACTGCGGTGACCCGTGCGCGCCGTACAACAGTGCCGACTGGTCCAGCGTCGAGCAGGTCCTCGCCATCGGCGACGCCACCGGCGACGGCCGACCCGACCTGATCACCGTCGAACGCGCCGAGGACAACCTCCGCCGTCTGTGGCTGTTCCCGGGCAGCTCCCTGGTCGGCCAACTCAGGAACCCCATCCTCCTCGGCCAGGGCGGCTGGCAGGACTACACCCTCATCGCGCCCGGCGACGTCGACCCCGACGGCCCCACCGGCCCCCTTGAGGCCGACGGCCTGGCGGACCTGTGGGCCCGCCACAACGCCACCGGCACGCTCTACCAGTACCTCAACACCAAGACCGCCGACGGCATCGCCACCCCGCAGTCCCTCGGCGCAGGCGGCACCCGCACCCAGATCGGCACCGGGTTCACCCGGGCCGCCTACCCCACGCTGTCCTCCGAAGGCGACTTCGACAACGACAAGCGCATCGACCTGTGGGGCATCACCGCCGACGGCTCACTGGTCCGCATGATGGGCCAAACCCCGTCTGGTGGAAACCAGTTCAGTGCACCGGTCACCATCTCCGCCAGCTCCTGGACTACCTGCGAGACCGTAGGCGGCCAGCAGTTGTGCGGACCGTTGCTCGCGAAGTACCGCTCCTTGCTCCCCGCCACCCAGACCGCCTTCGGCAACCCCGTAACCGGAGTCCTCGCCACCGGGGACGGGCGCAGCAAGTACGTCAACTTCGCCAATAACGCCTCCATCCACTGGACCCCGCAGTACGGCACGTACGCCATCAACGACAGCGTCCGCAGCCGCTGGGGAGCCACGGGCTGGGGCACCGGACCGTTGGGCTACCCGAAATCGGACGAGTACGCCGTCGCCGGCGGCACACGCTCCGACTTCGAGAACGGATACATCCGTTGGACCCGTTCCACCAACACCGCCGCCGACCACACCTACACCGCAGGTGAGACCCCGACAGCGCACCTCACAGTCACCGGCGACTTCAACGGCGACGGCCGCGACGACCTGGCCACCGTCGTCGACTACCAGGGCGGCGCGGCCGGGCTGTGGACCAGCCTGAGCACGCCCACCGGCGGCGCGTCCGTGCCGTTCGAGTCGTGGAAGGTCGCCGCGAACAACTGGTGGATCACCAGCGCCAAGTGGGTCGCCGGCGACTTCAACAACGACGGCCGCGACGACATCGCCGCGTTCTACAAGTACGGCGACGGCCGCGTGAAGCTCCACACCTTCACCGCCCGCACAGACGGCGGCTTCAACAACAACATCGGCAGTTGGGAACAGGCCACCGGCTGGGACTGGGCGCGTACCACCCTGATGGCCGGCAACACCGACGGCACCGGCGCCGACGAACTCGTCGCCGTCCAGGGCACCGCCGACGGCCGGTTCTCCACCCACACCTTCACCGCCAAGGCCGACGGCACCTTCAACGCACCCGTCAAGAGCTACGAAGTCCCCCAGGCCGGCTGGTGGTACACCGACCAGTCCCACTTCGCCCTCGGCGACAGCAACGGCGACGGACGCGCCGACATCATCGGCACCTACATCTACGACGACCACACCCTCAAGACCTTCACCGCCCTCGCCGACACCAGCGGCACCTACCCCACGTTCACCATCACCGGCTGGGCCAGCGGCACCAACGCCTGGTGGCACAGCGCCATGCAGGTCACCGCAGGCGACATCAACGGCGACGGACGCGCCGACCTCGTCGTCGAATACGACTACACCGACGGCGTCATGGGCCTGTGGATCTTCCCCGCCAACACCAGCGGAAGCCTCGGCACGCCCGTCCAGGGCCACCGCACCCAGGCCAAGGGCTGGTACGCGCAAGCCTCCGTCCCGCACACCGGCGACACCAACGGCGACGGACACGACGACGTCATCACCCTCTACAACTACGGCAACAGCCGTTGGATCAGTTGGCTCTTCACCGCCAAGCCCGGTGACGCCAGCGACCCCCTCAACAACGGCATCGCCACCTGGGAATCCCCCATCGGCACCTGGTAGTTCGCCGACACAGCACCCACACAAGACCATCGGCCAACACGTTGGCGCCCCGACCACGGCAACCGTGGTC
>NZ_JBPKBH010000019.1:41005-53724 GCF_051388915.1 Yinghuangia sp. YIM S09857
CCGCCCCCTCCCCCACACGACGTCAGCCCAGAGCGACCCTGCCCCCGGAGTACGCCATGCACAACCGCACCGCCGCGCTCACCGCAGCCATCATTGCCGCCGCACTCGGTGCCGTCCTGACCTCTTGCAGCGGCAACAGCAGCAACGACAGACCAACGGAACGGGATGCCAAGGAACTCGCCCTGGCCGCCATCGACTCCGTCACCACCGCCCCCACCTACCGCGTCACCGGCGCCGGCACCGACGACAACGGCGTCCCCACCAAGACCGACGTCTGCTTCACCCGCACCGGCGACTTCCACGGCACCATGACCTACGGCCCCGACACCGCCGACATCATCGGCGTCGGCGCCGAGATCTACTGGCGTGCCCCCGCGCCGATGCTCGCCGCCCTCGCCGAAACCAGCACCGACGACGCCAGCATCGACCTGCTCACCCGCACCCTCAACGGCCGCTACATCCGCTACGCCGGCCCCGACGCCCGCGAAGCACCCATCACCAGCGTCCGCGACGTCGTCGACCTCTTCGACCCCGCCCACACCGACGACGTCACCAAAGACACGCCCACCACCATCGACGGACAGCGCGTCATCCCCCTCCGCATGACCTACGAGGGCGGCGAAACCACCACCATGTACGTCCCCGTCGAAGGCGACCCCTTCCCCGTCCGCATCGACGAAGCCCCCGGCACCCAAAGCGGCGAAACCCTCAGCACCGCCCTCACCCGCCCCACCGAACCCTGCACCCCCGCCACACCGCAGCCCGACCAGTACCTCGACAACCGCGACCTCGAAACCGCGCTACAAGCCGTCGACAGCGCACGCTGAGAACCGGCCGCGGTTGTCGCCGCACCTACGCATCGCAGTGTCCCAACCGCACGAAGCGGGTTCAGCGAGCCGCCGGTTGCCCGGCACACACGACTTCGAGAACCGGGGAAAGCGTGATCCGCACCTGGACGGCAGCTTTCGGCGAATCGAGATCGACTTGCAGAAGCCACCTACCAGGCGCAAGCCGGATGTGGTCGCGATCATCGGCGTCGCCGACGGACAACACGCCGGAGGGAACGTCAATCACCGTCGCATAGTCGGCGTTCTCCACCGCTTCGCGGCGGACATCGACGACGAGTTCGACGTCTGCATCCCCCAACTGCGCGTGTCGAACCCGAATGCTCACCCAGCAGCGCGAGGGCCAGACCGGGCCGGGTCCCTGCATGCTGTCCGGATCGAAGTCACCTTCGTCGTTGTCGTTCACATGGATGCACCCCCAGTGGAACTCGCGGACTCGGTGCAATGCGGCTTCGATCTCCATGGGGGCATGATGCCCCGACGCCCCCGCAACGCTCGGCAGCAGGCGTTCGTATGCACCGCGCTCTCGACAATCCGCCCCGCCCACTCACCGACGACACGCTGGACGCGGTGGTCGCAAATGGCGTGACTGAAACAGCGACTTGGACTGGTTGCCGGAACGAGTACTTCCGCGCGCGGGTGCGAAGTACCTCCGAGACCGTGTGGATGATTGAGGCGATGTACCGCGCGTCTCGACGAGCCGCCGCGCGGCCGAGGGTCTGACCGGGCGCGTATCTCAGGTGACTTCGTCGATGGCGGCGAGGACGAGATCGGGGACGGCCGCAAGGGCCTTGTCCAGGAGGTATTCCAGGGCGACGGCATCGGGGCTCTTGTTGACGTCGGTCTGCACTGTCCACTGAGCGGGCTGGTAGCGGGCCATCATGGACAGGGCGTGCAGGATGGCCCACCACGCCAGCAGCGGGTGCAGTTGATCGTCGTGACCGCCGAACGCGGGGTGCAGCACGCGTGTGGTGCCGTCGAAGCTTCTGCCTTTCCATGGCGCGAGCTTGTCGAACCTGCTCAAGGGTGTCTCGCCTGGGTCCAGCCTCCAGGTGAGGCGACAGCCGATCGTGTTCTCGCGCGCGTTCCAATGATCGGGGCCATCGGGGCGAAAGGCACCTGGCCAGCGGAAGGCGTACCCGGCCAGGGTCGGGTAGTCGGCGAGCCACGCGGTCACGTCACGTTCCCGGTCTTCCGGGGCGACGGCGTCTTTAAGGCGGGCGGGCATCTCAGATGCGATGGCGGCCAGGCTGGTCGCGGTCGGATCGTCGACCTTTAGCCCGTCCAATGACACATGGAGCAAGGTGCCCGTGCTCGCCTTCAACGGCCAGCGTTCCACCTCGAGGATGGCGGTCCACAGGTCGGCAACCCGTGTCTGGGCCGGGAGCGTTCGTGACTTGAGGATCTTGGCGACACGGAGGAAGGAGGAGTGGTCGGCGCCCTTGTCTTGGACGGTGACCTCACCGATGTCCGGTTGGTCTTTCTTGGCGACGACAAGGCCATGGCCTTGGAGCACGGACTCCGGCTTGGGAACCGGAGCGCACGCGGCCAGCGCCCTCCCCGCCTGATTGACCGCGTAGTAGAGAAGCATCGGGCGGGATGCCGGTCCGACCGTGGACGCGGCGGCGAAGAGCTGTTCCGTCTGCTCCAGGGCCGCACTGAACATGTCCTTGCGTGAGCCTTGCGTGGCGTGTCCGGGAGGAGCAGCCCTCAGGTGCCGTAGAGCGCGCCACACTGCTTCGGTCGGGGCGTAACTCGAGTCGCGGAAGGTGGGATAGGGCCTGCGAACCATCGCGCCATCCTGTCACCGCCCGGTCAGAGCCTGCCTGGTCTTTCGAGGTTGCGCCATCTCTATCCGGGATCCAACGCGGTGCTACGAGCAGGGCATCTCATTCATGTTGATTCGACCTTGATCTTTCCCGGTGACGTGTTTGATCGGGTTGTCGATCATTGCGATGCGGATGTGGGCTTTCGAGCTGGCCGGGAGCACTTCGTAGTCCCGTGCCAGGCGGCGGTGGACCACGAGCCAACCTATGAACGTTCGACGACCCATCTACGTGGGGGCACGCGGAAGCTGTGGGTGCCGAATAGTCCATCCGTCCAGGTCATGCGGCATGTCGGTACTCGTGGATGACGCCGCCGAGTCGGTCGTGTCTGCGGATGTCCAGGCGAGCGATCCGGTCCGGATCGGTGATGGGTTCGGGTGCCGGTCGCAGCGGCGCAGCCTGATCGAGTGCCCGGTGCGGACGGTGTCCGTTGTAGTGGACCTCGAACTCACGGAAGGTGCTGAATAGATGGCGGTGGTTCCAGATCAAGGACTGCGCTGGTTTCGACCGCGCTGGAACTGATCGCAGAGCAGGGCATCGCTGCGTTGTCCGTGGCTGAGGTGGCCCGTCGCGCGGGCGTCAGCACAGCTGCTCCGTATCGCCACTTCGTCAACAAGCAGGCCCTGCTGATCGCCTGCGCCGTCGCCGCAGCGAACGCGCTCGGCGAGCGAATGCTCCAGGCGCAGAGCGAACTGCCCCGTAACGAGCACGGTTCCGTCGACCCCGTCGAGGCAACGGCCGCCGCGTACACGCGCTTCGCCGCTGAAAACGGTTCCGGGCTGGACCTGATTTCTGCCCCGGAGCTCCAGGGCGCCGGGGACGAGGACCTGCTCCAGGCCGGACGGAGCGTCATGGACGCTCTACTGCCCTCGGTGCTGGCCCTCACCGGCCAAGACGCGCGCGCGGCGCTGGAATTGTTGGAACGGCAGATCGCAGCAGCACACGGCTACGGGGCACTTCTGCGCTCAGGCTTTCTCAGCCGACGCCACCCCACGCTCGACGACGTGGCCGATCACGCCGGGGCCGTCGCGCGAACGCTCGCCCGCGAGGCACAGCCGACCCCCCAGAGCTCACCACCCCTGTAGTCACTCTGCTCAGGTGTCGGGAAACCACGGCCACGCCCCTCGGGGAGTATGGCCAGTCCAGGGTTGAGTGTCGTCGGTGCTGGTTGGAGAAGCCTTCGTTGTATTCGAAGGTCTCGCTTGCGAGTTCGACGCGGTCCGCCAGCGCTGTGGGGTGGAGGAGACCGGTCTGCGCGGAGCACGCTCACTGCCCCTGACCCCGCGGGGAGTCCCTGCACAACGTCGAGTCCAGACATCGGTTGCGCTAGCCGAGCAGGCCCGTGTTCGACGACGCGTCGGCTTGGCCGTCGTGGACGTCCCTAAGATCCGGTGACGAGCAGTCCCCGTGCCCTGAGCAGTTCGACCACATTGTCCGCCTGGGTGTGCAGCATCGCGGACAGCGCCTGCTCGGCGGCGGCACCCTGGCCGTTCCTGATGGCCTGCATCACCGCCCGCAGGCTGCGCTTTTGGATCCGCATCACTCCGGGCACCTCGGCGAAGAAGTTGCCCGGCACGAGGTGGGTGGTGAGCATCACGCCCATGGCGGTAATGCGGCGCGATCGGGCCATTGCTTGGAGCCGGCACAGGAACTCCTGGCTGCGTTCGTGGAATTCGTCCGGATGCGTCGATTCTTGAAGCCGACGATGCACGCTCTCCAATGCCGCCACGTCCTGGTCTGTAGCCCGTTCGGTCGCGCAACGCGCCGTGAATCCGTACAGCATGCCGAGTGCGTCGTAGTGGTCCCGCGTGGAGTTCTCATCGAGGCCGTTGACGAAAGCGCCGCGATACGGCTCGCTGGTCACCCATCCCTCGTGGTCGAGGGCTATGACCGCCTCCCGCACAGGGACGCGGCTGACCCGAAGGTCTGCGGCTATCTCGTCCTGCGGTACGCGTTGACCGGCACGTAGATTCTTGTCGAAGATCATCCTCCGGATGTGCTCGGCAACCCGGTGTGCGCTCGTTGGCCGAGCGTGAACGCAAGCACCGACTACGTAGACATCCGGCATCCCGTGATAGGCAGTCATGACGAACTCCCAAGGCCGCTGGTCGACAGACGTCGAGGAACGGGGCCGGCGCTGTCGGTCTCCCTCGGCACCGTCTTGGCAGGCGCGGTGGTCATCGTCGCGGGAGACAGAAGGACGGTGCCGACATACGCCTTCGCCGTGTTGAGCCGGTGCAGGAGAGCAGCACCGGCCCATGAACTCCCGTGCGCCTGCGGTGTTTCACGTCAGACAAAGCCCGACGTCGACAGGCGTCTACCGTTCAGCCGATCGGGCCATGTAGCGGCGGCGCCGAGCAACCGCACGTGTTCGACGCCGGGAATCGGCCGCAGCAATGTTGCCGACGCGAAAGTCGGCTCAGCAGCCGCCGCCGTCGTGGCACAGGCCGGAGACCGCGCAGACCGGGCTTTACAGAGTCGCAGGTGGGCGATCAGCAGGGCTCTGCGCAGCGAGAGCACGGGACCCGCCCCCAGCGAAATCCGCGTTAGCCGAACTCGCAGACGCGAGCGGCGCGCACCGCGGTTCTACTCCACTGTCCGGGCCAAAATCCCGAGCGTGGCACGCAGGCCGGCTTCTGGGATAACGGGGAACACGCCCTTGCCTCGGTATAGGTCTTCGATGTTGCTCCAGTCGTAGTAGGAAGTCACAAGGGTCCCACCGTCGATGGCTTCCAAGTGGTACCCGTAGAGGTGCTTCAGCGGCGGCCTGCCGGCGACTCGGACCGTCCACTCGATGTGGGCATCTGGCGCGAACTCGGTGATGACCACGGTCACGTCGTACTTGCCCAGCGGAAAGTCGTTGAGCGACTCGCGGTCCATGTGGACGACGAACTCGTCCCCGGTCTTGGTCACGACGTCGCCCTCGGCGGACTGCAACATCCCGGAGCTGTCGATCGTTACGTGCCCGGCAGGACTGCTCAGGATCGCGAATATCGCACCGGGAGCTACGGAGAATCGCCGCTGCACCTCGAAGCGCTCAATGGCCATGGATGACGTCCTCACACGTTCGGATGGAACCGCCATCCGCCGGCAACGCCTCACGGGCATCGTCAATGCGTTTCCCAGCCGACGGCTTGTCCCCACACCAGATCCACCGGTCAAGTGTCCGCCGGCCCGAGTCCCCGGCGAGTACGCCTGCCCGCCGCACAGCGGCGGGCAGGCGTCGTGCGCGGTGTGCAGCCACGCACGACGGCCGTCCGCGAGGCGCCCAAGCCGCTCGGACGGCCGGGGTGCCGTGAGGCGGAGCAGAGCCTCTGCGACACCCCGGTCCGCGGGATGCCGTGCTGTCCGTCAAGTACAGCGCGACGAAATGAATAATGTATCTATTTTATGCTCGGTGCAACCCCAGCCCGTCAAGGCCTTGGCGACCCGTGCCCTTCAGCACGCTACTTCGGCAGGTTCCTCGCCATCACGATGCGCTGCACCTGGTTCGTGCCCTCGTAGATCTGCGTGATCTTGGCGTCGCGCATCATGCGCTCCACCGGGTAGTCGCGCGTGTAGCCGTAGCCGCCCAGAAGCTGGACGGCGTCGACGGTGATCTCCATGGCGGCGTCCGACGCGTAGCACTTGGCCGCGGCGCCGAAGAAGGTCAGGTCGCCGTCGCCGCGCTCGGACTTCGCGGCGGCCTGGTACGTCAGCGCGCGGGCCGCCTCCAGCTTCATGGCCATGTCGGCGAGCATGAACTGCACGCCCTGGAAGTCCGCGATCGGCTTGCCGAACTGCTTGCGCTCCTGGACGTACCCCTTGGCGTAGTCCAGCGCCCCCTGCGCGATGCCGAGCGCCTGCGCGGCGATCGTGACGCGCGTGTGGTCGAGCGTGGCCATCGCCGTGGCGAAGCCGGTGCCCTCGTCGCCGATCATGCGGGACGCCGGGATGCGCACGTTGTCGAGGTAGACCTCCCGCGTCGGGGAACCCTTGATGCCGAGCTTCCTCTCCGGCGCGCCGAACGAGACGCCCTCGTCGGACTTCTCCACCACGAACGCCGAGATGCCGCGCGAGCGCTTGGCCGGGTCGGTCACCGCCATGACGGTGTAGTACTCGGACACCCCCGCATTGGTGATCCACCGCTTGACGCCGTTCAGGACGTAGAAGTCCCCGTCCCGAACCGCCCGCGTCTTCATCCCCGCGGCATCGGACCCCGCCTCCGGCTCGGACAGGCAGTACGAGAACATCGCCTCGCCCCGCGCCACCGGCGCCAGGTACTGCTTCTTCAACTCCTCCGACGCGGACAGCATCAGCGGCATCGTGCCCAGCTTGTTGACCGCCGGGATCAGCGAGGACGACGCACACACCCGCGCCACCTCCTCGATCACGATCACCGTGGCCAGCGCGTCCGCGCCCGAGCCCCCGTACGCCTCCGGAATGTGCACCGCGTGCAGGTCGTTGGCGGTCAGCGCGTCCAGCGCCTCCTGCGGGAAGCGGCCCTGCTCGTCGACATCGGCCGCATACGGCGCGATTCTCGCCTCGGCCAGCGCCCGCACCGAATCGCGGAGCATCCCGTGCTCCTCACCGATACGGAACAGCTCGAAGTCACGGTTCACGAAAGCTCCCCACACGTTCACGTTGCTGGTCAAGTCGGAGTGCGGCCTACGACTTCGTCGAGGCCCGCGCGTCCACCGGCAGAGGCCAACCGACATAGTAAGTACTATATTCTGGCTCGACCCAGTACACGCCGACCAGGCTCGCCCCCGCTGTGATCGCAGGCGCTGACGTGGCGTTCGCGGACACGAGCCAGAGAACAGGGACATCCATGAACGACGCAGTCATCGTCGACGTCCTCCGGACCGCCTCCGGTCGCGGCAAGCCCGGCGGTGCGTTGTCCCAGGTACACCCAGCCGACCTGCTCGCCACCGTGTTGGAAGCACTCGTCACGCGCAACAACCTGGACCCGGCGTTGATCGACGATGTCATCACCGGCTGCGTGTCCCAGTCGGGGCAGCAGGGCGGCAACGTCGGCCGGACGGCCGTGCTCGGCGCCGGTTTCCCCGAGTCGGTGCCGGCGACGACGGTTGACCGGCAGTGCGGATCGAGCCAACAAGCACTGCACTTCGCCGCGCAGGGGGTTCAGGCCGGGGCCTATGACGTGGTCGTCGCCTGCGGGGTCGAATCCATGAGCCGCGTGCCCATGGGCTCGAACATCGCAGGCGCCGACGCGCTGGGCGCGCGCACCCGCGCCCGCTACCCGGAGGGCCTCATCCAGCAAGGACTCTCCGCCGAAATCCTCGCGGCGCGCTGGAAGTTGGACCGTGCCACGCTCGACCGCTTCGCCGCACGCTCGCATGCTCGCGCATCGGCAGCTCAGACGGATGGGCGATTCAAGTCGGAGATCGTCCCCGTGGAGATCACGGCCGACGACGGGTCCATACACCTCCACGAGCAGGACGAAACCATCCGCCCGAGCACCAGCGAGGCTGGACTCTCAGCTCTGAAGCCGTCGTTCACTGCGGACCCGGATGCCCATCGATTCCCGGAAGCGGACCGGCTGTTGACGCCGGGCAACTCCTCGCCGCTGACCGATGGTGCGTCGGCGGCCCTGATCATGAACGCGCACACGGCGGAACGCCTGGGACTGACTGCTCGTGCGCGCTTCCACTCCTTTGCGGTCACCGGCTCCGACCCCGTCACGATGCTCGACGGCGTGGTACCGGCTACACGCAAGCTCCTGGACCGCAGCGGCCTGAGCATCGCCGAGATCGACAGCTACGAAGTCAACGAGGCGTTCGCGCCGATCCCTCTGCTGTGGGCCGCGGCCTTCGACGCCGACCAGGAAAGGCTGAATCCGCGCGGAGGCGCCATCGCCCTCGGCCATCCGCTCGGGGCCTCCGGCACGCGGCTGCTGACCACGCTCGTCAACTCCCTGGAAACCACAGGAGGGCGCTACGGCCTACAGACGATGTGCGAAGGAGGCGGCATGGCCAACGCCATGATCGTCGAACGGCTCTGACGGCCAATTCCCAGCACGCCGAAACGACGTGGCTCGTCGTACCCGATCAGACACCACCGCCGACGAGACGGATCACCATGACAAATGCCCCCACCCTGTCCCCTGCGCCGTCTGCGGCGGCCACACATCGCGCGATCCGGCGGGTCGGCGTGGTCGGTTCCGGTCTGATGGGCTCCGGCATCGCCGAGGTGTGCGCCCGCGCCGGACTCGACGTGGTCGTCCGCGAGATCGGTCCCGATGCTTCGCGCGCAGGCCGCGCCCGCATCACCGAGTCCCTCAACCGGGCCGTACACCGCGGGAAAATCACCGACACCGACCGCGACTCCACCCTCGGCCGTCTCCGCTACACCACCGACCTGGCCGACCTCGCCGACCGCGACCTCGTCGTCGAGGCCATCGCCGAGGACGAGGCCGCCAAAGCGGAATTGTTCGCCGCACTCGACAGGATCGTCGCCCGCCCCGACGCCATCCTCGCGTCCAACACCTCCTCCATCCCGATCATGAAGCTCGGTATGGCGACCGCGCGGCCGGAATGGGTCGTCGGCGTGCACTTCTTCAACCCCGTGCCCGTGCTCGACCTCGTCGAACTCGTCCCCTCCCTCCTCACCGGCGAACAAGCCCTCACCCGCGCCGAGGACTTCGTCCGCGCCCACCTGGACAAACACGTCATCCGCTCCAAGGACCGCGCGGGATTCGTCGTCAACGCCCTTCTAGTCCCCTACCTGCTCTCCGCCATCCGCATGCTCGAATCCGGCTTCGCCTCCGCCGAGGACATCGACTCCGGGATGGAACTGGGCTGCGCCCACCCGATGGGGCCGCTGCGCCTCGCGGACCTGATCGGCCTCGACACACTCGCCGCCATCGCCGACTCGATGTACGAGGAGTTCAAGGAGCCTCTGAACTCCGCACCGCCGCTACTGCTGCGCATGGTCGACGCGGGCCTTCTCGGCCGCAAATCCGGCCGCGGATTCCACCGCTACACGCACGGCGCGGGGTCGTGACCAGGTAGAAGCGCACGACATCCACCCACCACCCGATCACTACGTGACGTACACCGGGCCTCCCAATCGGATCGGTCGGCCGTAGCGTGCGCACCTCCCCCGAACACGGGCGGCCCTGGCCGCACGTCCGCACGCTGAACGCGTCACCGTGTCCGCCCTATGCGTCGACTCGGGGGTTCATTCAGACGGCCGGAACAGGGATTCCTGGGTCAGGCTTGCGAGCAGCCGGCCGTCCTCCGCATACATTGCGCCGCGATACAGACCGCGGCCTTCGGAGATCGACAGAGGGACCAAGTCCATAAGGACGAAGTCCTCCCAGTGTGGCGCGCGATGGAACCACACGGCGTGGTCGAGGGTGACGGCGCTGCCGGGGCCGCCCTCTTCCAACAGGTAGAGCCCGGTCGAGGCGTCGGAAAGATAGGCAAGTACGCACGCGCGAGCGAGCCGATCGTGCGGCAGCGGTTCGCGTGCCCGGGCCCACAGGCGCGAAGGCGACTCCTTGACCGGCTGGCGCTCCATCGGCTCCGGCAGCCGCCACTCCACCAGATCCAGGCGCGGCAGGGGGTAGACGGCCGCGTCCCGCGGGGGCCCTACGACAGGGGCTGGGGACGCCTGCGTGTCGGTGCGACCGTGTGCGTGCTCATCGGCGGACACCTGAAACGACGCCGACAGGGTCAGGATGGGTCTGCCCCTCTGGCTGGCGACGACGCGGCGCGCAGAGTACGTCCTCCCGTCGCGGTCACGCTGCACGTGGAAGTCGACAGGAAGGCCGGTATCGCCGGAACGCAGGAAGTATGCGTGCAGGGAGTGCGGGTGGCGCCCGGCAGGAGCAGTCAGTCCGGCTGCCCACAGCGCCTGGGCGGTCACCTGCCCTCCGTACAACGAGTGCGGCTCTTCGAAGAGGACGTCGGCGCGGAAGTGGTCCTCGTCGGTGCGGTCGACTCGGCGCACACCGATGACGTCGAGCAAGGGCGGCGGTAGCTCTGCCGGCGACGTGCCTTGCGGCTGACGTCTCGATTCCGGTGCTGCCTCTACTGGGTGGCTCATGCGTGGCTCATTCCGGGGCGAGTGCAGGGCGCGCCGTGTCCGAGGTCCGGAGGTCGGAGAGTGCGGTTTGCCCGGCTGGAACTCTGGATCTCCGTACACATTTTGAATACATTATCCATACGCTCCCTGGGTTCCTGCGTGGTGGCTGTGCAAACCCGGTCGGCTCACGGTCCTGCTCTTCCTCACCGTGAACCGGTACGAGCGGCCGGTGCGGCGCATTCCTGGCTGTCGCCGCACCGGCACCCCCTCACCACGGCTGTGGCGCACGGGGTGTCCGAGGACCGAGCTTCCGGCATACCTCTGCGCAGCGCGGCCCGTCCGAGGACGGCTGACCCGCAGCGGACGCGACACATCCCTCCCCGTCACGGAGAAGAAGATGCCCTTCCATTCCCACGCCGTCGCGGATGCCCGCGCAAGACGACGTACAGGCGCCACCGCACTGGCGCTTGCCCTGGTCCTGCTCACCGGTTGCGCCGCCGACGAAGACACCGCGAACCCGCCGGAGTCCGGCCCCGCCCGTCAGGGCGGAACGCTCACGATGCTGGCGGTGCAGGATTCCACCCAGCTCGATCCGTTCCGTGCGGTCTACCTGCCGTCGGTCGACGAGCCGCGCATGGCGGCACTGTACGACCCGCTCGTCTACGTCGACCCGACGACGAAGCGCGTCGAACCGCATCTGGCGGAGAGCCTGACGACCCCTGACGCCGGCGTCTCATGGACCCTGCGCCTGCGTCCTGATGTCCGGTTCAGCGACGGCACTGTGCTCGACGCGCAGGCGGTACGCACGAACTGGGAGATGCACGCGCAGCCCGCGACGGCGTCGCTCCACCGCCCAGCCGCATCCGGCCTGGTCTTCACCGTTGCCGACCCGCTGACACTCCACGTCCGCCCGCCGAGCCCCAATGCGAACTTCGACCGCACGGTGGCGCAGGAACTGACGTATATCGCGTCGCCTGCCCAGCTCACCAAAGGGCCCGACGCGTACGGGAGTCGACCAGTAGGCGCGGGCCCGTTCGTACTGAAGAGCTGGACTCGCGGCAGCGAACAGGTGTACGCCCGCAATCCCGACTACTGGCAGAAGGACCGCGGGCTGCCACGCCTGGACGGCTTCACCGTGAAGAACGTCCCCGACGGTGAGCAGCAGTTGAACACGCTCCGCACCGGCGGTGCGGAGATCGCCGCGGTCTCCGACCCGTCCGTGTTCGAGCGCGCGGACGGGCCGCTCACATCGCTTGCGCTCAGGCTCGATGGCGGTCAGCACATGCTGTTCAACACCACTCGGGCGCCCTTCGACGACGTCCGGGCGCGCCGGGCGATCAGCTTGGCACTGGACCCAGGGGACCTCTCGAAGGCCCTGTCGAACGCGTACCTCCCCGCCAAGGGACTGTTCGCGGAGGATTCCCCGTGGTTCGACGCGTCCGCCACGCAGCCGGCGAAGGATGCCGCAGAGGCGCAGCGGCTGTTCGACGAACTGGCCGCTCAGGGAAAGCCGGTGGACTTCACCTACCTGGTGCCGCGAAACCCGCGGGCACAGCGCACAGCCGAGTTCATGCAGAGCCGACTGGGCGAGTACCGCAACGTGCACATGCGGGTGGAGCCTCTGGAGATCGGCGCGTACACCGTCAAGGCGCGTGTGCAGCGAGATTTCCAGGCCGTGCTGATGGCGCGATACGTGGTCGACCCGGAGCCGGAGATGTACAACGGCTTCCGGTCCGGCAGCCCTCTCAACTACGGGGGTTGGTCCAACGCCGAAGCAGATGCCGCGCTGGAGCAAGCGCGTGCGAGCGCCGACCCGGCCGTACGCGCCGATGCCTACCGGCGGTTCCAACAGGCGGTGAAATCCGATGTTCCTGTTTGGGTCTACTCCGAGGCACAGATGGGGCAGGTCTTCCGCACGAGCGTGCGCGATGTTCGGTTGTACAACGGCGGCACGCCGCTGATGGATCGAATCGGCCTGGCAGGTTAGGCGCGCGGGGGGGGGGGGGGGGGGGGGGGG
>NZ_JBPKBH010000019.1:53863-92310 GCF_051388915.1 Yinghuangia sp. YIM S09857
CCCGGGTCGACCGGCCCCGGCAGCCACTTACTCGGGCGGGAACACCTGTGCGCCAGTGGCGACGGACACGATGCCGATGGCCTCGACGGGGCAACTTTCGGCGGCTTCCATGATCGCGTCCGAAGCGGTCATGTCCTCGGCGCGCGGGCGCGCCTGGCGGTCCGCTCCGAGGGTGAAGTCGCCGGGCGCGCCGCCCACGCACATTCCGGAACCGATGCAGATGGAACGATCCACTGTCACCCGCCAGCTCTCCGGCATGGTGCCACCGCCTTTCTCGTCGTGCCGAACTTCGTCAGCTGTCCGTGCCCAGGGCGCCTGAGGCGCGCAGTCGTGCGATTTCGCCTGCGTTCAGGCCGAGTTCGTCCCTGAGGATCTCGTCGGTGTGCTCACCGAGCCACGGCACCCGGGTAGCGGCGGCCTCGGCCAGCTTGGACAACTTCACCGGGTTGCCGGGCGACAGGATCGGCTCGGGTACGCCGTCCGTGCGCTCCATCGCCACAACCATGTTGCGGTTCCTGACATGCTCGTCCTCGATGACGTCACCCGCGTTGAAGACCGGGCCGGACGCCACACCCACCGCACTCAGCGCGGCGCACGCTTCGAGACGGGTCTTGTCGGCCGCCCACGCCTCGATCCCGGGCCGGATCACGCCCTCAAGTTGGTTGAACCAGTCTTGGGGACCGGCGAGCCGCGGGTCGTCGACCCACTCCGGGTGGCCCACCAGGTTGGCCAGGGCGACAAACATGTGCGGGCGGCCGCACTGCACGATGATGTGCCCGTCCCGGGCCGCGAACGTGTGATTGATCAGTGGCGCCGTGCCGCCGTCCTTGAGGCCCATGGACCAGTAGCTGATGCCGGCGTCGTTGAGGGCGATCATCGCATCGAACATCGCGATGTCGACGTACTGTCCTTCCCCTGTGCGGTCCCGGTGCCGCAGTGCGGCCAGCACACCGATGGTCGCGAACAACGCCGACCCCGTGTCACCCAGCGCGCCCAGTGGCGAGACCACGGGCGCCTGACCGGGGCTGCGCTTGAACTCGTACAGCCCGGCCATGCCTTCGACGATCGGGGCGTACGCAGGCCAGCCGGCGTAGGGGGTTTCGGTCGTGTTGCCGAACCCGGAGACCGACAGGTACACCGCCCTGGGGTTGATCTGTGCGACCTCCGCGTAGCCCAGGCCCAGGCGTCCGGCCACGCCCGCCTTGAAGTTCTCGCAGACGACGTCGGCCTTGTCGACCAGGCGGCGCACGAGCGCCAGCCCTTCCGGGTTCTTCAGGTCCACGGTGATGCTGCGCTTGCCCATGTTGTTGCGTAGGAACGTCACACCGACCCTGCGCCCTCGCGGGTCGTTCATCGAGGGCAGGGAGCCTCGGCCGGAGTCGCCTCCCCCTGGTGCCTCGACCTTGATCACCTCCGCGCCCAGCCGGGCGAGCATCTGCGTTGCGTACGGCAGGGCCTGCATTTGTTCGATGGCCAGGACCCGGATCCCGTCCAGCGGCCTGCCGTACGGCGGCGGCTCGGCTCCTGCCGCCTGGCCCGCGGTCACGGCGTCTCCCCCTGTGCCGTGGCGGCGTGCGAACCGTCCGCCGTGACGATGTCGTCGCGCGATGTGCGTGTGCCGCCTCGCCCGCGCGTGCGTGTTGCCGCCATGTCTCTCCTGTGGAACGCGAAGTTGCCTGCTGGTAACAGCTTGCCCCTAAAAGCATAATGAATACAATTCCGCGTTACCGGCCTCCACCACCTTGCCAGGGGCCGGAGATGCCCACCCGTCATCCTCGGGCGGTCCGCTGCACGCCGACTTCGCGTCCCGGCCGCCGTTCCCGGTGGAGCAACGGACCGCACGGCGTCCCGCCCGCACGCTCGTACGCAAGCGAACGTCCGTCCACCGCAGGGGCACCGACCTGCCTGGCAGATGAGGAATCACCCTCATGTCGATCCGAGGCACTCTCCAACTACGCTCCAGACCGGCGGCGCACTCCCCCGCACGATGCCGCTCTTGGGTCGCGACGACCGTCGGCGTCGGGGCGCTGCTGCTCCAGACAGGCTGTTCCGGAAACAGCGGAGGCCCCGCCGAAGCCCCGTCCTTCGGTGCGGAGATCGCGCGTAGCGGCGGGTCGTTGAGCATCGCGCTGGTCGCGGACTCGCGTGGCCTGGACCCGTTCACCGCCTCGCTGTCCAGTGCCACCGACTACACGCGGATGAACGCGCTGTACGACCAACTCCTGTGGGCCGACCCCGGGGAGGGCGTCGTCCAGCCGAAGCTGGCCGAGACCTTCACATCGACCGACGGCGGCGCGACCTGGGTCCTGAGGATCAAGCCGAACGTGACGTTCTCGGACGGCACCCCGTTCGACGCCGCGGCGGTCAAGTTCACCTGGGACCGGCACGCGGACCCGGCGACCCGCTCCCCCTATGCGTCCTCACTGCGCGGGGTGACCACACAGGTCCAGGAACCGCTCGCGCTGAAGGTGACACTCGCGGAATCCAACAGTCGATTCGATCAGATCGTCGCGACGCAATTGGGCTACATCGTCTCGCCGACCGCGTACCGCGCGGACCCGCAGGGCTTCGCGCACAAGCCGGTCGGCGCGGGCCCGTTCACCCTCAAGGAATGGGTGCCGGGCGACCACCAGACGTACATCCGCAACCCCGGCTATTGGCAGCACGGCAAACCCAAGCTCGACCAACTCACCGTCCGCGTGATGCCCGACCAGGAGCAGGCCTTCGCGGCCGTCGACAACGGAACCCTCGATCTGGTGGTGACGGTCGACGACATGGGCGGCGCGACGGCCGCGGACGCGGGATTCGACGTACGGAGCCTGGTGACCAACGGTTCGTCCGGAGTGCATTTCAACGCGGCCCGGCCGCCGTTCGACGACTCACGTGCCCGGAAGGCACTGTCCCTGGCCGTCTCGCGCGAGGATTTCAACAAAGCCGTCTACGGCGGCGACGCGAACCCGGCCGACGGCTTGTTCTCGGAGAAGTCCCCGTTCATCGACCACGGCGCGGTCCCGAAGATGGACTCCGACGTCGACAAGGCGCGGGCGCTCGCGCGCGAACTCGCGTCCGAAGGAACGCCGATCTCGTTCACGCTGCTGCTGCCCCGGAGTCCGCTGAGCGAAAAGATCGGCGACTACCTCACCGCGAAGTGGACCAAACTGCCGGGTGTCAAGGTCCGGGTTGAGATGGTCGAGCTTGCCACCCTGGGACAACGCGTGCAGCTCGGCCGGGACTTCCAGGCGGTCTACTACGGCATGCCCAGTCCGGCCGGCGAGCCGGTCTTCTGGAATTCGCTGTTCAGCGGCTCGCCGACCAACTACCTCGCGTACTCCTCGCCGGCGGCGGACGCCGCCCTCCGCGGCAGCCGCAATGCCTTGACCCCCGAGGACCTCAAGTCCGCCTACACGAAACTGGCGCAGGCCTATGCGGAGGACGTGCCGGTGATGCCGCTCGTCGACCAGGTCACCTACGCCTACGCCAAACCGGGGCGCCTCGCCGGATTCCGCTTCACCGATGCTGGAAGCATCTGGCTGGAGTACCTCGGGATGGCCGACTGAAGCGCCCGCAAGAACTCATAGTACGTACTATGTACGCTGGCATGCGGTTCGACTAACGTAAGAAGTGCAACGGTTCCCGCCGGGCGGTGGCGGCGGTGCGGTCAGCAGGTCCCCCCAGGGACGGTCTCGGGGCCAAGCCCGCGTCCCTGGCGGGGTGCCCTCCCCAAGGGCACGGCGAAGACGGGAAGGTCCCATGAACCACAACGGACACGACCGGCTTCGGCGCGATGTTGCGCTGATGCAGCAGGCTGCGGCACACATCGGAGCCCATCTCGACGTGCAGCGCACGGCCCAGGACATCGCCGACGTCCTGGTGCCGGCCTTGGGGGACCTGGCCACCGTCGACTTGGGCGAGATGGTCACCCTTGGTGATGAGCCGCCGCTCTCGGTCCAGCAAGGTGCACCCACGGCCGTGGTGCGTGCGGCTGTGTCTGGCGACCTTCCGCCGACGATGATCGGCATCGGCGCGCACCTGCCACACATCCCTCGGATCCCGCCGGCCAGGCTCTTGAGGACGGGCGAAATCGTCTGTGTGCCCGAGCCGTACGAGACCCTGGCCGCCGTCACCGACGAGGAAACAGCCAAGTCGCTGGTCCCCCCGGGTGCCCGCCTGGCCCTCAGTGCGCCGCTGCACGCCCGCGGCATCACTCTCGGCGCGGTCACCGTGTTCCACGTCGACGCGGGACGCCGACGCGACGACAGTGACATCGACCTGCTGCGGGAAATCGTCTCGCGCGGCGCCTTGGCCATCGACAACGCCCGGCGCTTCACGCACGAGCGCCGGGTGGCCGAAACACTGCAACGGCAGTTGCTGCCACGCCGACACACCGAAACGGCGACCGCGGAGACCGCCGCGGGCTATGTGGCAGCCGGCATGGGCGCGGCCATCGGTGGCGACTGGTACGACGCCATCCCGCTGTCCTCAGGGCGCCTGGCGCTGGTCGTCGGTGACGTTTTCGGGCGAGGCCTGGCCGCGACAGCCACCATGGCGCGCCTTCGGACGGCGGTGCTGACGCTCGCGGATCTGGATCTGGCACCCGACGAACTACTCACCCACCTGGACGATCTCGTCCAGCGGCTCGCCGTCGAGGCCGGCACCACCTGGGACCGCGTGGGCGCCACGTGCCTGTACGCGATCTACGACCCGATCCTGGGAGACTGCTCGGTCGCCAGCGCCGGGCACCCGCCCCCCATCGCGATGACACCAGGCGGGAAGCCCACGTTCGTCGACATCAACCCGGGACCGCCGTTGGGGGTCGGGGGAATGCCCTTCGAAGTCACCAGCCTGCCCCTGCCGCCCGGCACGGTCCTGGCGCTGTACACCGACGGCCTGACCGACCGGGGCTCGGCAAGCCCCGAGGGCGATCCCCAACGCATCGCCGACGAACTGCACGACGCCCTCACCGACGGACGCAGCCTGGAGGACGTCTGCGCCGTCATGCTGGCGGGCCTCCAGGCGGGGGAAGGCGGGGACGACGCCACGCTGCTGCTGGCCAAGACCCGCGGCATCGTCCCCGAGAACACCGCGACGTGGGCCTTCCCCGCGGATCCCCAGGTCGTCGGCGCGGCCCGCGAGGCGGTCTCGACACAACTTGAGCGCTGGGGGCTGGACGAGTTGGCCTTCATGACCGAACTGGTCATCAGCGAACTCGTGACGAACTCACTGCGGTACGCCTCAGGGCCTATCGGCGTGCGCCTGATCCGCGACCAGGTGCTCATCTGCGAAGTCACCGACCCGAGCAACACCCAGCCGCGTCTGCGCCGGGCCAAGTGGACCGACGAAGGAGGCCGCGGCCTGTTCCTGGTCGCCCAGGTGACGGACCGATGGGGATGCCGGTACGGCCAGCAGGGCAAGACGATATGGACCGAGCAGGCGCTCCCCGGTGCTGTCCCCCAACTGGCCTGACGCCACGGGGGCGGCAGGAGGTCGAGCACCCTTGCCGATAGTTTGTAGAATGTATACGTTTTATGTGGCTGCTCGGATGCCGCCGCTTTCAGGGGACCCCGTCATCTGCGCGCGCCCGCGCGCCCCAAGGGATGGAACCACGCGTGAGCCCACCTACCCTCGGAGCCCTGCTCGGAGCCGCCCTGCTGCGTCTGGGAGCGCCCGCCGTGTACGGGGACCCGCTCGCGGGCGTACGCACGGCCACCGTCAAGGACCCGGCGCTGGCACGCCTCATGGCGTTCGCCGACGCTCGCGCGCACGCCAGAACATCGTGGGTGCACAGCGGCGGGCGCCTGATCGCGGTCGACTCGTCCGGTCGGTCGCTACGACTCCCTCACCGTGCAACGGACGCGGACTCACTCGTCGCCTCCGTGGAGATGGCGGTCGTGGGTGGCGGTGAAGTGGCACTGCACTTGGACCTCAGGTCGCCCGCTCCGGCGGGCGCCTTCATCGGCAGCACAACGTCCGCGGAATCCCCGCCGCAGGCCCGCCAGTTCGCCCGCCGCCTGACTGCGGCGCACAGGCCGATCGTGCTTGCCGGACACGGCGTACTCGCCGCCCGCACCGTACCTGCGCTGCGTGCCATCGCGGCGGCGGGACGGGTCGGCGTGCTCAACACGTGGTCGGCGAAGGGCGTGCTGCCCTGGGAAAGTCCCTACCACCTGGGCACGTTCGGTCTCCAGGAACGCGATCTCGCGCTGGCGAACCTGCCCGGATACGACTTGATCATCCAGACCGGCCTGGTCGTCGGCGAGCTGCCCGGCGACCCGCTGCGGGGCCTGCCGTCGGTGACCGTCCCGGCCGCGCTGCTGCCCGCCCTCGCCGACCAGTTGCAGCCGCGTGTCGGCCCCGCCACCACGAGTTCGGACCTGCGGAACCGCCTGGCCGCCGTCGTCCAGAGCTCGTGGGACAGTCGGCGAACGCCTCTCCCACCCGCGGTCCTGACCCGGCAGTACTCGGACCTGCTCGGAGACCGCGGCCTCGTCACCGCCGACGCCGGCACACCCGGATTCTTCGTCGGTCGGACCTTCCCGACGCTGCGCCCGGGATCAGTGGTCCTCCCCCCGGCCGGGGTGGCCGCGCCGGCGGGTTTCGCGGTGGCGGCGGCGCTGGCACGCCTGCGCACCGCACCGGCGTCGCCCGTCCTCGCCGTGATCCATGCCCGCTCGGTGGAACGCGTGGATGCCGCGACCGCTGAAGTGCTGGGCCTTGCCGCCGAATGGCGGCTTCGCGTGCCGGTCGCCTGCTGGTCTCCCGAGGGGCCGGGTCTGTCGGCCCAAGCGCACCTTGAGGAAGTGGTGGGCGCGGTCCACGGGACCGGGCCGTCATCGTATTCGGTGGGCTACGACCGCTGCCAAGAACGTGAACTGGAAGCCGTGGCAGGGCCGATCACCGCTTGGTGAGCCGAAGAAGACGGCGCCGCCAGGGAGTTCACGCTACCCGGCGGCGCCGCGACATGGCGGTGCACAAGTCCCTGCCTCAGGTCAGGGGCAGCCCGAACACCCGGATGGCGTTGCCGCGTGCGATCTTGTGGATGCTCTCGGCGTCGAGGTGGCCGAACTGCTCTTCGGCGGCCTTGACCGAGTGCGGCCACGTGCCGTCCTGGTGGGGGTAGTCGGTCTCGAACATGACATTGTCCACACCGATGCGGTGGAGCATCTCGGTGCCGACGGAGTCCTTGAAGAAGCACGAGTACATCTGGCGCCGGTAGTACGTGGACGGGGGTTCGGGGCAGGCCGCTTGCGCGTTGCTCCACCCGCGGTGGGTCTCCCACACGTCGTCGATGCGTTCGAGCAGGTAGGGAATCCACCCGATCTGCGCCTCCGCGTACAGCAGCTTCAACTCGGGAAAGCGGTGCGGGACACCGGAGAACAGCATGTCGGCCATGCTGGCGACCGAGTTGCCGAAGATGATCGTTGCTGCCACCGCGTCCGGGGAGTCGGGAGACGCCTGCGGCGTCTTGGTCCCGGAACCGATGTGCATGCACAGCACCGTCCCCGTCTCCGCGCATGCCGCGAAGAACGGGTCCCAGTACCCGGAATGGATGCTCGGGAGGCCGAGGTAGGACGGCAGTTCGGAGAAGGCGACGGCGCGGACGCCGCGTGCCGCGTTGCGACGCACCTCAGCGGCGGCCAGCTCGGCGTCCCACAGCGGCACGATGCACAGCGGAATCAGGCGTCCACTGCCGGCGCCGCACCACTCCTCGACCATCCAGTCGTTGTACGCCTTCACGCACAGCAGGGCGAGCTCGCGGTCCTTGCCCCACAGGAAGATCTGGCCGCAGAACCGCGGGTAGTTGGGGTAGCACAGCTGCGCTTCGACGCCGTTGAGGTCCATGTCGGCCACGCGCGCGGCGGGTTGCCAGCATCCGGGCCGCATTTCGTCGTACGTGACGCCGTCCATGGTGATCTCGTCGGCCGGGTAGCCTGCCGCCGCGATGAGCCTCTTGACGGAGTACCGGTGCTCCTCGTAGAACCACCAGGCCACATCGGGCCCTTCGGTACCCGGCTCTTCGACGTAGCCGCCGCCGACGAGCTTGGGTTGCCCGCCCGGCAGGTGCAGCACTCGGGGTCCGACGTCGCGGTAGCGCTGCGGGAGCCGGGAGGACCACACGTCGGGGGGCTCGACGACGTGTGCGTCGACGTCGATCAGGAGGGGTATCCGCGACCGCGCGGACGCGTCGGGCTCGGGCTTCTGGGGGCTGGGCATGCTGGTTCCCTTCGTGTCGTGTCGTGTCGGTCCCGGCCCTACCGGTCGGCCCGAACGGTGCGGCCGCCCCCTGATGGGGGATTCACCGCGTCGCGGCTCGCACCAACGCAACCGAGGCCAGGGGGTCCGGACCTGCCGGGACGACGTTGAGCATCGTCACGCCGGCCTCGTGGTACGCCGCGATCCGTTGCAGAACGTGGTCGGCCGGGCCCACGAGATGAATGTGATCGATCAGTTCGTCCGGAACCGCAGCTTCCGCGGCGGAGCGGCGGCCGGACAGATAGAGGTCCTGGATGCGCTCCGCCTCGGCCTCGAATCCGTAGCGGCGCACCAGCGCGTTGTAGAAGTTCTTGCCTTTCGCTCCCATGCCGCCGACGTACAGCGCCGTCATCGGGCGGGCAAGGTCGCGCATCGCCGCGCGGTCCTCCCCGATCGCCAGGATGCCGCCGGCCACCAGCTGGAGCGGTTCCAGGTCGGGCGACCTGCGCCTCTGGCCGTCGGCAAGGGCGTCCCCCCAGATCTCCTTGGCCTTCTCGGGGTAGTACAGGTACGGCAGCCAGCCGTCGGCGACCTCGGCGGCAAGTGCCACGTTGCGCTCCCCGAGCGCCGCGAGATACACCGGGATGCGTTCACGGACCGGCCGCGTGAGCATCTTGAGGGGTTTGCCCAGTCCCGTGCCCCTCTCCGACGCCAGAGGCAACTGGTAGACGCCGCCGTGGTGTTCGACGGTGTCCCGGCGCCATGCGGTGCGGCAGATGTCGACGACCTCGCGGGTCCGCGCGACCGGTCGGTCGTAGGGGACGCCGTGCCATCCTTCGACGACCTGGGGACCGGACGCCCCCAGTCCGAGGATCGCCCGCCCGCCGGAGACCGCATCGAGGCCGGCCGCGGTCTGGGCGATCAGCGCCGGGGTGCGCGAATAGACGTTGAGGACGCCGGTGCCCACGAGGACACGCTCGGTGGACGCCGCAAGGGCGCCGAGCAGAGTCGGCGAGTCGAAACCGTAGGCCTCGGCAATCCAGACGGCGTCGAGCCCCTGTTTTTCGAGCTCGACTGCCTGGGCGATGGTCGCGCGCGGGTCGTCCGCATAGCGCAGCGCGGTGCTCAGCTGCATGGAAGGTCTTCCCCTTTGTCGCGGGTGACGGTCGGAGAGCGTGGAGCGGTCAGACCCGTTCGAGGACGACGGCCAGCCCCTGCCCGCCGCCGATGCACATGGTCTCCAGCCCGTACCGGGCGTTGCGACGATGCATCTCACGGGCCAAGGTGGTGAGGATGCGGCATCCGGTGGCACCCACGGGATGCCCGAGGGAAATACCCGAGCCGTTGACGTTGGTGCGTTCCCAGTCCTCGTCGGAGAACTTCCATTCGCGGGTGCAGGCCAGGACCTGCGCCGCGAACGCCTCGTTGAGCTCGATGAGATCCATGTCGGCCAGGTTCAGGTTCGCGCGGTCGAGCGCGGCCGCGGTCGCCGGTACCGGCCCGATGCCCATCGTCCGCGGCGGCACCCCGGCCACGGCCCAGGAAACCAGTCGCACCAGCGGACGGATCCCCTGGCGCTCGGCGTGGTCGGCGGTGGTGACCAGACAGACCGACGCGCCGTCGTTCTGGCCGCTGGCATTGCCCGCCGTCACCGTCGCCTCCGCGTCCTCGCGAGACCGGACGGCACGCAGCGCGCCCAGCCGCTCAAGAGACGTGTCGTCGCGCGGATGCTCGTCGCGGTCGACCACGGTCTCGCCGCGGCGGCCCGGCACGGTGACTGGAACGATCTCCTCCGCGAAACGCCCCTCGGCGTGAGCGGCCACGGCGCGTTGGTGGGAACGGAGCGCGAGCACGTCCTGCTCGTCACGTCCGATCGCGTACTCGCGACGCAAATTCTCGGCCGTCTCCAGCATGCCGCCGGGGACGGGGTGGTTGCGACCGCCCGCGGTGACGCGGCCGCGGGCGAGCCGGTCGTGCAGGGCGGTTTCGTTGCCGCGCACGCCCCACCGGACGCCGGTGCTGTAGAACTCCGCCTGACTCATCGACTCGGCCCCGCCCGCGATCACGAAGTCACCGGCGCCGGACGCCACTTGCATGACGGCGTTGACGACGGCCTGGAGGCCGGAGCCGCAGCGGCGGTCGAGCTGGTAGCCGCCGACCTCGACCGGAAGCCCGGCGTCGAGCGCCGCGACGCGGCCGAGTCCCGGGGCCTCGCCGTTGGGGTAGCACTGGCCGAGGATCACGTCGTCGACCAGGTCCGGCGCCAGCCCCGTCCGGTCGATGAGGCCGCGGATGACCGTGGCCGCGAGCTGTGTCACCGGAACATCGCGGAAGGCACCGCCGTACCCGCCCACTGCCGTTCGGAGTGGCTCGCAGATGACGACGTCTCTCATGGGGCCCTCCGTCTTGCCGACACGGCTTGTTGACCTTAAATCAGTAATGTATACAGTATCCATAACTGACGTAGTGTCAAAGACCATGAGTTGCACGGCATGCAGGAGGACACAGGGTGGGCGAGGGCGAGTCCCGAAACGGGAAGATATCCGATGACGCAATCGCTCGCTTGCGTGCCCGGATCGGGATTCCCGAGCCGCACACGGTGCCGCCGCACTACCGGCTTCCGGGCACCGACGCGTTTCGTCATGTGGCGGAGGCGTACGGGGACGACAACCCGCTGTGGTGCGATCCGGACTACGGGGCGCAGACCCGCTGGAAGGGCCCGATCGCGCCGCCCGCCCTGGTCGGCGGCGACTCGCTCGTCGGCGAGGACGAGGTGCCGCAAGTCCCGGAGGAGCACCGGGAGTTGATGAAGGGCGATCCGCTGCGCGGTGTGCACGCGTTCTACTCGGCGAGCATGCGCGAGTGGTGGGCGCCGCTGGTCCCCAATCGGCGGGTGTTCCGCCGCAACGCCCTGGTCGGGGTGCACGACAAGGCCAGCGCGTTCGCGGAGCGTGCCGTGCACGAGTGGACCGGCCAGGTGTTCGGCGACGAGACCGGGGCGCTGCTGAGCGGGCAGTACCGGCTGATGATCCGCACCGAGCGGTCCAAGGCCCGCGGCACCGGCCGGGAGAAGGCCGTCGAGCCCGCTACCTACACCGAGGACGAGATCGCGGCGATCGAGGCGCAGTACGCCGCCGAGCGCCCGCGCGGCGCCGAGACGCGGTGGTGGGAGGACGTCGAAGCCGGCGACCGGGTCGGCCCGTTGGTGAAGGGCCCCTTCACCGTCACGGACACGGTGTGCTGGCACGTGGGCATGGGCATGGGGATGTACGGGGTCAAGGCGCTGCGGCTCGGTGCCGCGAACCGCCGCCGGATCCCGCGGTTCTACCACCGCGACCCGCAGGGCATCCCCGATGTGATGCAACGCATCCACTGGGACCCGGAGTTCGCGAAACGCTCCGGCAACGCCACCACGTTCGACTACGGGCGCATGCGGGAGAACTGGCTCATCCACCTGTGCACCGACTGGATGGGCGACGACGCGTGGCTGTGGCGCCTGGACTGCGAGTTCCGGGCGTTCAACTACACCGGCGACACCCAGTGGCTGACCGGCACCGTGACCCGCAAGTACCTCGCCGACGGCGGGCGTCCCGCGGTGGACCTGGACATCGCCGCGGTCAACCAGCGCGGCCGGACCACCACACCCGGCCACGCGACCATCCTGCTGCCCAGCCGCGAGCACGGTCCCGTACGCCTGCCGGACCCGCCCGGCGGCGCCACCGACCTCGGTGAAGCACTCGCCGCTGCGGCTCGGCAGTTCGCGGAACAGGACGGAAGGTCCGGCTCGTGACGGACACCTGCCAACTGGAACACCCCGGAAGGAACGCCCCGTGGCATACCCCGAGCTCAGGCACCTGAAGCTGGAGCGGCGCGGCCCGGTCGGCTGGCTGATCAACAACCGCCCCGACCGACTGAACGCGATGAACAACGCGATGCGCGACGAATTCGCCCTCGCCTGGCACGCCCTCGACGACGATCCCAAAGTACGCGTCATAGTGCACACGGGCGAGGGACGCGCGTTCCAGACCGGCGTCGACGTCGCCGAAATCGCCGAGGACGGCATCGGCATGGAGCGCTACCGCCAATCGATGGAAGAGTTCGAGGTCCACTTCACCGCCTGGCACCAGGGCGTCACCAAGCCGGTCATCACCGCGGTGAACGGACTGTGCGCCGGTGGCGCGTTCCATTGGGTCGCGGACGCCGACATCGTCATCGCCGCCTCGGACGCGCAGTTCTTCGATCCGCACGTCTCCGTCGGCCAAGTCGTCGCCATCGAAGCCATCGGCCTGCTGCGCAAAATGCCGTTCGAAGCCGTCATGCGCATGGCCCTCACCGGCCGCCACGAACGCACGACCGCACAACGCGCCTACGAACTCGGCATGATCAGCCAGATCGTCGACCCGCCTGCGCGGCTCCGCGATGCCGCCCAGGAACTCGGCGAGACCATCGCCCGGAACTCCCCCGCCGCCATGGCCGCCACCAAACGTGCCCTGTGGGGCGCCCTGGAATCGGGCCTCACCGACGCCTGCAAGGCCGGTGCGAAGGAATTGGTCTCGATGTGGGGCCACCCCGACCAGGAGGAAGGCCCCCGCGCCTTCGCCGAGAAGCGGGAGCCGCGGTGGACCACGTGACCGACCCGCACCTGCGCGGGGGGACCCGATGGCTCTGACACCGACCGAACCCGCGGTCTACGCCCCGGGGACGACACCCAGCTCCATTCCCGCGCTGGTGATGGACAGCGCCGAGCGCTACGGCGACGCGGCGGCCGTTGTCGACAACGAGACCACGCTGTCGTTCCGCGAACTCAGGGACGAAATGCTGCGCGTAGCCCGTGCCGTCCGGCTCCGGGGCCTCGACCGGGGCGACCGGGCAGCGATCTGGATGCCGAACGGCGCCGCGTGGGTCACGACCGCGCTCGGACTGCTCGCGGCCGGGCTGACGGTCGTTCCCGTCAACACGCGCTACCGCGCGGAGGAGACTGCGGCGCTGCTCGGACGCACCCGCGCGCGGGCGTTGTTCGTCGACCACGGTTTCCTGGGCTACGACCACGTGGGTGAACTCGCGAAGCTGCCCGCCGACGCACCGGTCCCCGGACGACCGGTGGCCGCGCTCCCTGACCTGGACACGATCGTCTGCGCACGCGCGGTACCCGTCGACGCTCCCGAAGGCGTAATCACCCTGGGCGACTTCACCACGTCGCGCGGCGGTACACCGGCAGACACCATCGACCTGAGTCCCGTGAAACCGGACGACACGGCGTACATCATCTTCACCTCGGGGACCACCGGTCCCCCCAAAGGGGTCCAGCTTCTGCACGGTGTGCTGCCGCGCATGTACCAGGACTACAGCGGCATCTGGGGAATTCGCCGCGGCGACCGGTATTTGTGCCCGCTGCCGTTCTTCCACGCCGGAGGGCAGTCCGCGCTGCTCAGCTGCCTGATCCGCGGCGCGGCGGTCCTGCCTGTGGCCGTCTTCGACCCGGCCGCGGTCCTGGAGGCTGTGCAGCGGTTCGGGGTGACAGTGATGATCGGCGCCCCGACCATCTTCACCGCCATCCTCGACCATCCCGACCGCGACAGCTACGACCTCTCCTCCCTCCGCCTGGCGGCGACCGGCGCGGCTGTCGTACCCGTCGCCATGGTCGAACGCGCCCGCACCGAACTCCCCTTCAAGGGGTTCGTCACGGCGTACGGCCTCACCGAGTGCCACGGAACCGCGACCATGTGCGCGCCCGGCGACGACGCGATCACCATCGCCACGACGAACGGGCAGGCACTGCCGGGGACGGAGGTGTGCGTCGTCGACCTTGACACCGGCGCGCCGACGGCCGTGGGGGCGGAGGGCGAGGTCCAGGTCCGCGGCTACCACGTCTCTCCGGGGTATCTCGACGATCCGGCCGGTACCGCCGAGGCGTTCGACGACGACGGATGGCTGCGCACCGGCGACCTGGGAACCCTCGACGAGCAGGGCAACCTGACGATCACCGGCCGTCTGAAGGACCTCTACATCACCGGCGGATTCAACGTGTCCCCCGCCGAGGTCGAGCAAGTCCTCTCGCGCCACCCCGCGGTGTCCGAGGCGGCCGTGATCGGTGTCCCGGACGCCCGGCTGGGCGAGGTCGGGCGCGCGTTCGTGATCGCGAAGCCAGGGGTGCGCGTCGCCGAGGCCGACCTGATCGCCTGGTGCCGCGAGCGCGTCGCGAACTTCAAGGTTCCCCGTTCGGTCGTGCTGTGCGCGGACCTGCCGCGCAACGCCACCGGGAAGGTACAGAAGACCGATCTGCGCCAAAGTCATGTCCAAGACACGGGTGGGGCGGTATGAGGAACCTGAGTGAACTGCTCGAACCGCGGGATGGCGACGCGGACACGCCCGCGGTCCACGTCGGCGACACCACCATGACCCGTGCCGAGCTGCGCGCCTCGGCCGACGCCCTCGCCACGGTGCTGAGGCAAGCCGGCGTGCGGCCCGGTCAGGCGGTCGCGGCGATGCTGCCCAACGACGGCGCCACCGTCGCGGCGCTGTTCGGCGTATGGTCCGCCGAAGCGGCCTACATGCCCCTCAACCCCCGGTTGACCGACGGCGAGGTCGCACGCCTGCTGGAGACGGCCCGTCCGGCGCTGGTGATCACCGACGAGTCGGCCGCGGGCCGGTTCCCCGGCCTCCCCACCGTCAGCGTCGACACCGCCGGAACCTGGACGGCGGCAACGGCGACGGTGTCACAGACACACGAACACGAACACGGCGTGGCGCTCATCCAGTCGACGTCGGGGACCACGGGCCGGCCCAAGTCCGTCCTTCTACGCCACGACACCGTCCTGGACCTGCTCGAACCGGTCCTTCGCAACCTGCTCGGCCCACGCGCCGACGGCAACAGGGCCGCCGAACGCCGCGCGCCGATGCCGAACCTCATCCCGACCTCGCTGTCGCTGTGGGCAGGCATCTACAACGTGCTCTTCGCGTTCCGCGTGGGCGCGCCCGTCGTGCTGATCGAACGTTTCGAGATCCGGGAATTCGCAACGACCGTGAAACGCTTCGGGATCCGCTCCACCGTGCTGCCACCGGCGGCGATGGTGATGCTGAGCGACGACCCCGCGGTCACGTCGTTGGAGCCGCTGCGCTTCGTACGCAGCATCAGCGCGCCGCTGTCGCCCCTTCAGGCGCGACGGTTCCGCGACCGGTTCGCCGTGACCGTCCTCAACTGCTACGGCCAGACCGAGATCGGCGGCGAGATCGTCGGCTGGAACGCCGCCGACGCCCGCGAGTTCGGCGAGTCGAAGCTCGGCGCCGTCGGGCGCGCCAATCCCGGCGTACAGGTGCGGATCACGGGCGCGGACAGCGCGTCGGCGCCTTCCGGCGAGTCCGGAGAGGTGCAGGTCCGCACGCCGTCTCTCTCCTCCGGATACGCCGACGGTTCGCAGCTTCGGGACCGGATGACCGACGACGGATGGTTCCGCACCGGCGACATCGGCCGCCTGGACCCGGACGGCTTCCTGTGGATCGACGGCCGCGTGTCCGACATGATCAACCGGGGCGGGCTCAAGGTGTTCCCCGCCGAGGTCGAGGAAGTGCTGCGACTCGATCCGTCTGTTGCGGAGTGCGCCGTCGTCGGCGTCGCGGACGACCGGCTCGGCGAAGTGCCGTGGGCCTTCGTGGTCGCCCGCCCGGACACGGACCGTTCGGATGCCGACCTTGAGAGCGTGTGCCGCGAGCATCTGGCGCCGTACAAGGTCCCTGTCCGCTTCGTCCGCCTGACTGCGCTGCCCCGCAACGACATCGGCAAAGTGCTGTCGCCCGAACTCGTCGAACTCGCTCGCGCGGAGGATCTCCGTTGATCGGCGTGTGCTCGCTCCACCGCTCGGAAAGGACACCCGCATATGCATGACCAGGACGCCGACGACATCGTCGCGGCAGTGAGGGGCTTTGTGCGCGACCGCGTGGTGCCCTTGGAGAACCGGATCGACGAATCCGACGAGATCCCCGTGGAACTGCGGCGCGCCGCTGCCGAGTTGGGTCTCTACGGCTTCGCCGTGCCCGAAGAGTACGGCGGCCTTGGCCTCACGATGGGCCAGGAGGCGAGGCTTGTCATGGAACTCGGCTGGACCACCCCGGCGTTCCGGTCGGTCTTCGGCACCAACAACGGTATCGCGGGGCACACGGTGATCGAAGGCGGCACCGACGCGCAGAAGAAGGAGTGGCTGCCGCGCATGGCGAGCGGGGAGTGGACCGCGTCCTTCGCGCTCACCGAGGCGGACGCCGGCTCCGATCCCGCCGACCTGCGCACGTCCGTACGGCGCACGCACGACGGCTGGGTCATCAACGGCGCCAAGCGGTTCATCACCAACGCGCCCACCGCAGACGTATTCATGGTGTTCGCGCGCGACGCCGAAACCCCGGGGAGCCGAGGCGCGGACGGGATCTCGGCCTTTCTCGTCCCCCGGGACACGGCCGGGCTGACGGTTGGCCCACGGGACCACAAGATGGGCCAGGGCGGCGCGTGGACGGCGGACGTGGTCCTCGACGACGTCGCCGTCCCGGACTCCGCACTGGTCGGCGGCCCCGCCGGGCACGGCCGCGGATACCGCACCGCGATGCGGTGCCTGGCCCACGGACGCATCCACATCGCCGCGCTGTGCGTCGGTCTGGGGCAGCGACTGCTCGAAGAGACGGTGGCGTACGCGAAGGGCCGGAAGCAGTCGGGCCGTCCTATCGCGGACTTCCAGCTCGTCCAGGGGCTCATCGCCGACTCGCAGACCGACGTGTACGCCGGCCGGGCCGCGTTGATGGCGGCGGCACGCGACTACGACAGCGGCACCGACCGGCGGATGGCCCCCAGCATCGCCAAGTACTTCTGTAGCGAGATGGTCGGCCGGGTCGCCGATCGCGCGGTGCAGGTCCACGGCGGCACCGGCTACATGCGCGGCGTGGCGGTGGAGCGCTTCTACCGCGACGCGCGGCTCTTCCGCATCTACGAAGGCACCAGCCAGATCCAGCAGATCGTCATCGCGAAGCAGTCGCTCGGCAACGACGGACGCCCCTGAACTCCGGGTGCCGAGACCGGTCCGCCGAGCGGTCCCGGCACCCGGCTCCCACAGTGAGAGGATCCCGTGCGCGACGTCCGACGCTTCCATCCCGAACTGCGCAGCAAGGCACGCTTCCTGCCGCACGCGGTCGTCTCCGAACGGACACTGCGTCTGCATCGTTCCCTGAACAAGTTCGCCCGCCCCCGGCCCGGTCCAGGGGTGACCGTCACCACGGAAACGGTGGCGGCCGAGCATCCGGTCCGTATACGGGTCTACCGGCCGACCCGCGACAACCGAAGGGTGCCGGCGCCGGCAGTTCTGTGGATGCACGGTGGTGGCATGGTGATGGGAAACGCCCTCCAGGACGACCGGCTGTGCGCGAGGTTCGCGCGGGAACTCGGCACGCTGGTGGTCTCGGTCGACTACCGGCTGGCACCCGAGCACAGGTATCCGGCAGCACTGGAGGACTGCTACGCGGCGCTGGCGTGGCTGCGTGATCACGGTGACGTGGATTCCTCACGGATCGCCGTCGCCGGCTCAAGCGCCGGCGGCGGACTCGCGGCCGGCGTCGCACAGACTGCCCGCGACCGAGGCGAGATCACCTTGGCGTTCCAGCTTCTGAGCTACCCGATGCTGGACGATCGCACGGTCGCCAACGTCGACCACGGTCCGAAGGACCATGTGGTGTGGAACACCGCAGCCAACCGCTTCGGGTGGAATGCGTACCTCGGGATCGACCCCGGCTCGCCGACTGTCGCCTCGTCGGCCGTTCCGGCGCGACGCGAGCACTTGGGCGGACTGCCCCCCGGCTGGATCGGTGTCGGTTCCGAGGACCTCTTCTGGGCGGAAGGGCGGGCGTACGCCCTCCGCCTCCGTCAATCCGGCGTCCCCTGCGAGTTCTTCACGGTGCCCGGGGCCTTCCACGGCTTCGACGCGCTCGCACCGAAGGCCACAGTCAGCCGGGACTTCGTGGACCGACAGGTCGCCGCGCTGGCTGTTGGCCTCGGCATCGCCGACGCGCGGCCGCCTGTGCTCTAAGCCCTCCAACGAGGCCGTTCTCCCAGCGGCTGTGCCGTCGTTCCTGGCGCCGAGCGGACAAAAGGAAGGGCAGAGCCTGCCTCGATGGGCCCTCATCTGACATCGAGGCAGGCTCTGCCGTCGGGGCCGCGGCGCCGCGCCAGCGGGTGCCGGTCTGCCGCGGGTGCTGCCCTGCCGCGGGTGCTGGCCTGTCGACCGCGCAGCCGTTATGCCGCCGCTCTCAGTCCACCCAGTCGGTGCGGCGGTCGGTGCGGGCGGGCTGGCGACTGGTGCGGAACGGGCTGAGCTCCGAGTCGGCGAGCAGGAAGCGCTCGGCCGAGACGAGGTCCTGGTGGAGGTTGCGGCGCCAGCGACCGAGTTTGGTGTCGGCCCGTTCCGCCTGCTCCGCCTCGCCCCACTGCTCCCAGGTGGGAATCGTCCACAGGAGCAGGACCTCGGAGTCCCCGGCCATGGCGGTCTCCCAGGCACCGGTGAGCGCCCACCCGTACTCCGCGAGCAGCGAGTCCCCGGCCTCGGCGATCCGCTCCAGCAGGCCGCGGGCACCTCCGGGCGCCGTGCGCAACACCTCGTGCGCGTACGTCTCGCCGCGCACCCCGTTGGCGCACAGCTCCTCGATGGTGGACGTCCACGGCGCAGGGACGAGGATGCGGTCGATACCGCCGGAGCGGAAGTTCGCCGCCTGGGACCACCACTTGGCCAGCGCGGGGTCCTGGAGCCCGGCACCGGTGAACTCGTGCCGGAAGGAGGCAGCCAAGCCCTCGAAGCCGTCCTCTTCCCAAATGTTGACTACCGCAGGCCAGTTGCGGGTGCTGCCGACCACGCCCCAGACGCCGTAGCAGAGTTGGTGGCGTTCCTCCTGGGCGATCGGGCTCCAGTTGGCGGTCATGTGGTGCATGTAGTTGGCGCGGTTGTGGCCGATGATGTCGATGAACTCGTGGATGTAGACCTTGTCGTTGGTCATCGGTGTCGACTCCTTCAGATTCCTCGGCCGCCGGTGATCTCCAGCACCGCGCCGGTCACGTAGTCGGCGAGGTCGGAGGCGAGGAACAGCGCGCCGTTGGCCACCTCGACCGCGGTCCCGGCACGTTGCAGCGGGATCTCGCTCTCCTTCGCGGCCCAGATGTCCGCGCGCATCGCTTCGGTGAGGGGCGTGCGGATGAGGCCCGGCTGAATGGCGTTCACCCGGATGCCCAGGTGGCCGAGTTCCTTGGCCGCGGCCTTGGTCATCCCGACGACGCCGGCCTTGGCCGCGCTGTAGTTCGTCTGGCCGGGGTTGCCGATCTTGCCGCTGAGCGACGAGATGTTGACCACGGCGCCCCGTCGCTGCTCGCGCATGACGAGCGAGGCCGCGCGCAGCCCGAGCCATGTGCCCTTGAGGTGGACGTCGATGACGGTGTCGAAGTCCTGCTCCGACATGCGCCGCAGGGTGGCGTCCCGGGTGATGCCGGCGTTGTTGACCATGACGTCCAGTGCGCCGTGGGCGTCCACGCACGCACGGATCAGCGCGTCGACCTGCCCGGCGTCGGTGACGTCACAGGGCACCGTTTGCACGGTCGCCCCGGTCGCGGCGAGCTCGGCGGCGGCCTTCTCCAGGGCTTCGGCGTTCAGGTCCCCCAGGACGATCCGGGCGCCCTGCGCGGCGAAGACTCTCGCGATCTCCAGGCCTATGCCCTGTGCGGCGCCCGTCACCACCGCGGCCCGGCCCTCCAGCAGTCCCACAAGGTCTCCTCACGCTGTCTCCCAGGGTCACGCGACGTCGCGGCAACCCCTCGACGGCCACCCCATCATAGAACGCATAATGTATTCAATACTCTACAAGATCAGGGAGCGGACCATGGACACCCGGTTCACCGCCGAGGACGCCGCACAACTCCGCGAAGTCCTCGCGGACTTCACGGCCCGGTACTCCGGAGAAACGGACGTACGGAAGGCCATGGAGACACCCGAGGGCTTCGACCGGCGTACGTGGCACCTGCTGGGCACGCAACTGGACGTTCTGGGGCTGGCGATACCCGACCAGTACGGCGGCAGCGGCGCCACCGTCGTCGAACTCGGGATCGTGGCCGAGGCGATGGGGGCGGCACTGACCTGCTCGCCGTTCCTGTCCTCGGCCGTCATTGCCGCGACGGCGTTGTGCGAGTCCGGCGACACGACCATATGCGGGGAACTGCTGCCGCAGATCGCCACAGGCGGCCTCGTGGCCACACTGGCCGCCGCAGAGCAGGACGGGCAATGGCACATGGAAACCTCGCAGGTGACCGCACGTCAACACGACGGTCAGTGGCTGCTCACCGGAACCAAGACGTTCGTCCTCGACGGAATGGCCGCCGACGTGCTCCTGGTGCCGGCGTCGGCTCCGGAGGGTTTGCGGATGTTCGCGGTCTCCGCCGACGCGGCGGGGCTGCGGCGGACCGCCCTCGCGACGCTGGACCTGACGCGTCGCCAGGCGCGTGTCGACCTGTCGGGCACCCCCGCACGGGAGGTGGCCGGCCCGGACCGTGCGGCCGTCGCCGTGGGACGCGCTCTGGACGCCGGCGCGGCCGTGCTGACCGCCGAACAGGTAGGGGGTGCGCGGCACGTCCTTGGAGCGACCGCCGAGTATGCACGCACACGCGTTCAGTTCGGGCGGCCCATCGGATCGTTCCAGGCCGTCAAGCACAAGCTCGCGGACATGCTGGTGGAGGTCGAGTCGGCTGTCTCGGCGTCCCGCCAGGCGCTGCGGGCAGTGGCTTCGCCGGGCAGCGGCGACGACGATCCTCGGCTGGTGGTGCCGCTCGCCAAGGCGTACTGCTCGGACGCCTATGCGCACGTGACCGCGGCGAGCGTGCAGATCCACGGCGGGATCGGGTTCACGTGGGAGCACCCCGCGCATCTGTACTTCAAGCGCGCGCAGGGAGACCGCCAGTTGTTCGGCGACCCCCGCCACCATCTGGAGCGGCTCGCCCGGCGCGTTGCGGCGGATGTCGCCTGACCGTCGTGCGCCACCGCGAAGGCGTCGCCGCGGCCGGAGGCAGATGGTTCTCCTCCCGGCCGCGGCGACTGTTCGGCGCTGTGCGGCAGTTGCCCAGGACGCTTTACCGCTGTGGCAGCACCGGCTCGCCCGGACGCCACGTGCGCAGTACCGCGGCGTCCGTCAACTCGGTGATCTCCTCGGCGGTGAAGCCGAATTCACGCAGGACCTCCGGCGTGTGCTCGCCGACGACCGGCGGCGGGCCCCACAGCACTCCGGGCGTCTCCGAGAAGTCGATGCCCAGTCCTATCGACTCGAACGAGCCGACATAGGGGTGTTCGAACTTGGCCACCCATCTGCGGTCGGTCATCTCGGGGTCGTCGAACACGCCGAGCGAGAACGTCTCCGAGCTGACCTCGGCAGGGACGCCTGCGGCGTCGAGCCGCGCGGCCCAGTCCTCGGCGTCGGCGGTGGCGAAGAACTCCTCCAGCAGCTTGGCCAGTTCGGCGTCGTTGGCCTCCCGGGACGCCGCGTCGGAGAACCGCGGGTCCCCGGCGAGGCCCCGTACCGCCGTGGCCTCGTCCCCGCCGTCGCCCAGCACTGCGGTCAGCGCCGTCCAGTGCGCATCGGTGACGGCGGCCAGGCACAGCCACCGGTCGTCGCGGCACCGGTAGAGCCGGTAGAGGGCCTGGAGCCCGAACTGCCCGGCGTCCAGCCGGGGACGGCCCGGCTCGGTGCCGTCGCCGCGCAGGAACGTGCCTGAGGCGGCGAGGAGTTGGGCGTAGACGATGGACGTGTCGACGCGCGCCCCCTCCCCCGTCCGGGCCCGGTGGGCCAGGGCCTGCATGATGCCGATGGCGGACAGGAACCCGTTGCCGGTGTCCCCGAAGTTGACGCGCGACCAGATCGGCCGGCCGCCGTCGTCCACTCCCCCGTCCTCCCACTCCACGCCCGCCAGCGCGGCGCCGGTCTGGTCGTTGCCGGGCAGGCCCACGCGGGGGCCGTCCTGCTCGAAGCCACGCGTGTGGCAGTAGACCAGGTCGGGCTTGATCGCGCGCAGCGTGGCCTCGTCGACGCCGAGGCGGACCGCGGCGTCGTAGCGCATGTTGTGCTGCACGACGTCGGCTTCGGCGACGAGGCGGTGGAGCACGGCCAGACCGCGCGGGTCCTTGAGGTTGACCGCGAGGGAGCGTTTGTTGCGGTTGGCGGTCATGGCCACATGGGTGGACTGCCAGTACCCGTCGTGCAGTGCGTTGACCTTGACGACGTCGGCGCCGAGGTCGCCCAGGACCTGGCATCCGTACGGGCCCGCGATGGCGACGCCGAGGTCGAGCACCCGGACTCCGGCCAGCGGCGAGGCGGGGACGGGCTTCGGTTCCGTGCCGGGCGGGCGCGGCGCGTCCCACCCGATCTCGGCTGCGTCGACGGTCCCGGATGGTGCCGCGGCCTGCGGGAAGCCGGTGTCCGGGCCGGTCGAGAACGTTCGGCCGACCATGCGGATGGGGCCTTCGGCGGGGTCGTCGAGTTCGACGACGCAGCCGTCCTTTCTCCACCACGGGTCGGCGAGGGCCTGGGCCGGGGGCCGGACTTCCTGGAGCGGAACACCCTTGCGGGCGGCGGCCCGGAGCCACTCGGCGGCCGGGAACTTCGCGAACGCCTCGGCCATCAGCGGGTGGTAGTACTGGACGACGACCAGGTTCTCCGGGTCGGGGCCCAGCCGGTCGGGGTCGTCGCGGTGGCTGGTTCCGGCGACGACCTCGTCCGGGGCGTCGTCCAAGGAGTCCAGCTCGGCCATGGCCAGGGTCCAGGACGGGTTCGGCACCCAGGCGTGCACCCACACGCCGTCCTTGCAGCGGAAGTTGAACAGCGGGGCGCGGCCGTCGAAGATCCAGCTCTGGAGGAACGGCATGTCGGTGCGCTCGATGCGCTGCCATCCGCCGATCAGCGCGGAGAACGCCCCTTGCAGCAGCGACGTTTGCACGTGTTGGCCGCGGCCGGTGGTCTCGCGCACATACAGCGCGGCCTGGATCCCGGTGGACGCGAGGTAGAAGGCGCCGATGCTGGGCAGCGGCAGGCCGAAGAACAGCGGGCCGTCGCGCTCCGGTCCCTCGACCGAGCCGGGCGGCACCTCAAGGTCGTCGAACATCGGCGGCAGTCCCGCCTGGCGGTTGATGCCGCCGCCCACCCAGCCGCGCTTCTCCCAGTGCAGGCCGCAGCGCGCCGCCACGAGCGCGTCGTAACCGGGCCGTTCGCTGTGGCTGTTGCCCTCGCCGTACGCGCTGATCGAGCACTGGACCAGGCGTGGGTTGAGGGCGCTGAGGCGGGTGTAGTCCAGGTTGAGCCGCTTCCGCGTGGCGGGGGCGTACGCCTCGACCAACACGTCGGCCGACGCGACCAGCTCGTCGAACAGCCGGGCGCCCTCGGGGGTCTTGAGGTCACGACTCACCGCACGTTTGCCGCGGTTCCACACGCGATAGCCCGGCAATTCCGCGAACGCCCCCGGCACGGGCGGGTCGACGCGAACCACGGAAGCCCCATGGTCGGCCAGCAGCATCGCGGTCATCGGCCCCGCGACGCCTTGGGACAGGTCCAGAACACGCAGTCCGGAAAGCAGGTTGGCCATGCTGTGCCTCACTTCATTGGCGCAAGTTGGGACGGCGGGACGGGTCCGCGCCGAAGAGGGTGCTCAGCCCTTGCCGAGGATCAGTCCGCTCGGACCGGACGAGACGAGGACGTGCTCGACCGACGCCACCTGGCTGACCGCGGTGCCGCGCACCTGCCGGACGCCCTCGATGATGCTGTTGATCCCGTGGATGTACGCCTCGCCGAGCAGCCCCCCGTGGGTGTTCACCGGCAGCTTGCCGCCAGGCCCCAGGTTGCCGTCTCGCACGAACCCGGCGGACTCGCCGTAGCCGCAGAAGCCGTAGGCCTCCAACAGCATGAACACCACCGGGCTGAAGTTCTCGTAGAGCATCGCGGCCTGCATGTCCGCTGGCCCGAGGCCGGACGCCCGCCACAACTGCCCGGCCACCGCCTCCGCTTCGGGGAAGCGGTCCAGGTCGCGGTGGTAGTAGTTGGTCAGCGTGAGGCTGCCCAGCAGGTCGCTCTGCGCCGCGGCGACGATCTCGACCGGGCGCTGGGGGAGATCGCGTGCGCGTTCCGCCGAGGTGACGACGATCGCGACGCCGCCGTCGGACTCTTGGCAGCAGTCGAGCAGCCGCAGGACCGGCTCGACGATCCAGCGGCTCGCCTGGTGGTCGGCGTGCGTGATGGGGCGGCCGTGGAACCAGGCGTTCGGATTCGTGGCGGCATACGCGCGCGCGGTGACCGTGTAGTGGCCCAGGTCGGCGTTGGTCATGCCGCGCGCCAGCATCCAGTGGTGGTACCACAGGCCGTACATCTGGGCGGGAGTGCGGACACCGTACGGGGCGTACCAGTTCTGCGCGGGCATCATGATCGGGCCGGTCTGCACCCCGAACCTGTTGCCCGACCGCTCGTTGAACGCGCGGTACACCAGCACGTTCTTGCAGATCCCGGCAGCCACCGCGGCGGCCGCGTGCTGGATGGTCGCGGCGGCGCCGGCGCCTCCGTTGGGCGTGCGCGACATCCACCGCAGCTCGCGGATGCCGAGGTTGTTCATGACGTCGTTCTCGGCGTTCGTGTCCAACGTGAAGGTCACCGTGCCGTCGATGTCCGCCGGTGTCAGCCCGGCGTCGGCGATCGCCGCCCGGGCCGCCTCACACGCCAGTTGAAGTTCGCTGCGGCCGGAATCCTTCGAGAACTCCGTCTGGCCGATGCCCGCCACCGCGGTACGGCGGGTGAGTCCGCTGGTCACTGGGTGTCCTCCGGGAGGGCGGCGGGTCGGGCCTGCGGCAGGGCGATGCCGTCCAGGGTGTCGACGAAGACGTCGACGGGGAGGTGCAGCCGCAACTCCTCTTGCTCCACCTCGCGCAGGTTCACCACAAGGCGGGCACCGCATACGAGTTCGACGAGAGCGACGATCCGTTGCTCGGGCACCGCTGCTGGCGGGTGGTGCGAAAGAAACCAACTCAGCAGCCTGCCGTGTGGAGCGGGCTCGAAGATCTCCAGTTCGAGGGAACCGCACGCCGGACACATGGGGCCCGAGGGCTGGCGCAGCCGTTCGCACCCGCCGCATCGCTCCAGGCGCAGTACGCCTGCGGCTATGCCCTCCCAGAAGAACGCGTCGTCAAGTCCCACACGTGGTGCCGGGACCTTCTGGCCCGGCTGCGAAGCTGACATGGGTCTGTCCTTCCCTCGTGGTGCGTGGCGGTCTTCGGCGGCTCCCCCAGGCGTCGGGGCGGCCCGGCACGGCCGGTGACCGGTGGTTCGGCGGACGCCTGCCGTGCCTGCGCCGAATTCGCAGAACGAGCGGCACCCCGCGACATAGTGCCTACTATGCAACAGGGGAAACTTCGTGGCAACATCCATCCACGGGATCTGAGCGCGTCACCAGGCACTTTGGCGCCGGTGGCCAAGCCGCTGCCGCTTTCGGCTCGTCAATGCGCCGCCCGTTCGCCGACATATGTGAGCACCATGCCCAGGAGGCAGCCTTGGCGTCGAACACCGACCACGAACCCACGGGCCGCCTGGCCGCGGCCCTGGACGACCTGACCGCCGAGTCCGCCGAAGCCTTCGCGGTCCTGCACGGGCTGTCGCCGGACGACTGGCTGCTGCCGACCGCCGGCGGATGGTCCGTTCGCGACCACGTCCTCCACCTCGCCCGATTCGACGAAGTCGCCCGGCTTGCGTTCGTCGACCCGCCCGCGTCGTCGCGGATACAGCGTGAGGACCGTCGCCGGGGGTCCGGTTGCCCGGACGCGCTCGCGCGGGAACTGCGCCACATGCGCCCCTTGGAGGCGCACCGTTGGTTCACGCGCGCCCGGGACCGACTCCTCGATGCCTTCTGCTCGGCAACGGACGAGACGGTTATGCCGTGGTACGGCGGGGCGGCCGATCCCGCCGCGGTCCTGAGCGCACGGCTGGTGGAGACCTGGACGCACGTGCAGGACATCGTCGACACCGTCGGCGGACAGCGTCAGCCGGGTCGCCGGCTGCGACGCATCGCGGACCTGGCCGTCCGGAACCTCGTTGAACTGAACGGTTCGAGCGGCAGCGACGTCCGCGTGGAGCTGATGTCTCCCGGCAACGGCACATGGCTGTGGGGGCCGCCCGGCGTGGCTGACGTCGTATCCGGGTCGGCCACGGACTTCTGCCTGGTCGTCACCGGTCGGCGCACCGGTGAACAAACCGGCCTGGAGGTCACCGGCGCCCGGGCCGCGCGCTGGGCCGCGGCCGTGCGCCGCTCGGTTCACGCGCCCCGCTGCCCGTTCCCGGGCGGCTCAGACGCGGCACGGACCGCGAAGTCCGAAGGAGCACCTGCTTGATGGCACCGTTCGAAGTAGTCCACACCCGACATGTCATCGAGCTCGACAGCCCTGCCTTGCGCCCGTCGGGCCTCCACGTTGTGGGAGACGTGTTCGTCCCCCTGCGCTCCTCCGGGCTCCCCGTACTGTGCTGCCTGCCGGGCGGCGGCCTGTCCCGCAAGTACTGGGACCTCCGGCCGGGCGGCGACGAGTCCTACAGCTTCGCGCTGTACGCGGCACGCCGCGGCTTCCCCGTGCTCACCGTCGACCACCTCGGCACCGGCGAATCCGATCTCCCGCCGGGTGCCCCGCCGCCGACCCTGGGGCAAGTTGTCCAGGCGAACGACTGTGCGTTCCGGCGCCTTGTCGACGTCGTGCGCACCCAGTTGGCGCTGCCGGCTCAGCCGCGCGCCGTGGGTGTGGGCCATTCGATGGGGGCCGTGCTGACGCTCCGCCAGCACGCCGAATTTCCCCGCTACTCGGCTCTCGCTCTGCTGGGATTCACCACGGCAGGCCTACCCGAGAAGCTCCCCCCCGACCTCGTGGCCGCCGCGGGAAAGCGCCCGGGCGACGACGTGCTCGCGCGGCTCACCGGGTCCATGTTCGGCAGCGCGTACCCGAATCTGGGCGCGGGCACGTCCCCTGCCCGGTCGGCGTCGGAGAGTTCGGCGCTGGACAGGGCAATCGCCGACTGCACGACCCCATTGCTCGGAGTCGGCGGGTTGCTGGCGTTGCTGCCCGGCAACGTCGCCCACGAGGCTCGGCGCGTACGGATTCCGGTGTTCCTCGGGAACGGCGAGCACGATCGTCTCGTCAACGCACGTGCCGGCGCCCATGAGTACCCCCGGGCCCGATCAGTCGAAGCGTTCGTCCTCGCGGGGTCCGGGCACCGGCAAAATCTCGCGCCAGACCGTCTAAGGCTGTGGGAGGCCTTGACCGATTGGGCGTCGCGCACCGCGCCGCGTCTGTGACGACCGAGCACACCGTCCCTTCACCAGCTTGGACTTGGTGACGCCGCTTGGGGCAGCCGGGAGTGAAGCGTGTCGACCAATTCTTCGGGGGTGCCCGGGCAGTTGTGGTGAAGCCAGTCGGCAGCGGTGCCGAGCAGTGCGCCGGCGAGGTAGGACGCCGCGGGGTCATGGGGGATCGATTCGGGGTCCGCCGCATGAGTGCCGTTGCCGGGCCGGGCGAGGTTGACATGAATCGCGATGGTCAGTCGCCGGTGCAGATGGTTGATCACCCGGGCACTGCCGTCAGGGCCGAGCAGCGCGCGATAGAGATCGGCGCGCGCAGCGATGTGCGCGAAGACGGCGGCCAGTTCCGCCCGGGCCCGCCGTCGCTCACCCTGGTCGTCGCCGGGCAGCAACACAGGTGCGGCGGCTATGAGTTCATCGAACGCCCAGGAGCAGGCGTCGGCGGCCAGGTCGTGAACGTCGTTGTAGTGCTCGTAGAAGGTGGAGCGGTTGACGTCGGCGAGCTTGGTGACGTCGGAGACCGTGAGGTCGCCCAGCGGACGCTCGGCGACCAGGTCGAGGAGCGCGGCACGCAGCGCCGTGCGGGTGCGGTGGACACGACGGTCCAGCGGGCGCGGTGCGGTCATGCTGCAAGGCTAGCGGCCCAACATATGTTGGATAACCAACAGATGTTGTTTAATGAGCCCGGAAAGCCGAATCGGAAGGGGCACGCGTGACGCAGCAAGTGGTCGTCGTCATCGGAGCCGGTGGCATGGGGCAGGCCATCGCGAAACGCCTGGGCCCCGGCACGCGGTTGCTCGTCGCCGACCGCGACGAGAACGTCGTGAACGCCGTCGCCGGACGGCTCGAAGCGGACGGCTACCGGGTGACCGCCCGCACGGTCGACGTCGCGTCGCGCTCGTCGGTCGCCGAACTCGCCGACCTGGCGGCGTCATTGGGCCCGGTGCACGCGATAGCGCACACGGCCGGCCTGTCGCCGGTACAGGCACCGGTCTCGGCGGTCCTCGCGGTCGACCTGCTGGGCGTCGCGCTGGTCCTGGACGAGTTCGGCGACGTCGTCGCGCCGGGTGGGGCGGCGGTGGTCGTCGCCAGCATGGCCGGCCACCTGTTCCCCGCGTTCCCCGCCGAGCAGGCCCGACAGCTCGCGACGAGCCCGGCGGACGAGTTGCTGTCCCTGCCCGTGTGCGCTGAGGCCAACTTCCCGAACAGCGGTGCCGCATACGGCTTCGCGAAGCGGGCCAACCTGCTGCGGGTGCGGGCGGTCAGTGGGGCCTGGGCCGCCAAGCAGGCGCGGGTCAACTCGATCAGCCCCGGCATCGTCGCGACGCCGATGGGCCAGGCCGAGCTTGAGGGCGAGAACGGGGCCGCCATGCGGAGCATGATCGAGGCGTCCAATGCCCAGCGGGTCGGCACTGCCGCCGACATCGCCGCCGCGGCGGAGTTCCTGCTCGGCCCGACGGCCTCCTTCATCTCCGGGGCCGATCTCCTGGTCGACGGCGGTGTCGTCGCCGCCGTCACCAATCATGTGGGCTGACTGTCGCCCGGCGTCGAAGGACGCGGACGCGGGGCCGGCTGCCCGGCCGCAGCCGGGAAGCGCGGCCCGCCGTCCGCTCGTGGGGACCGGCGGACGGCGGGCGTCCATGCTTTGTGGAGAGAAGGCGGCTCGACTGCTGCCGGTCAGCTCTTGAGCCCCAGTTCCTCCAGAAGGATGGAGCCGTTGTCCGCGAACCGGAACCCCGCGAGCCGGCCGGGCTTGGCGTAGGAGTACGTGGTCTGGTCGATCAGCGGCATGAGGGGCACGTCGGCGGCAACCGCCTGGGCCAACCGCGTGTACGCCGCCTTGAGTTCCTCGGCGTTGCCCGATGCGCGGCTGTCGCGCAGCGCGGCGTCCACGGCGGCCGAGGAGAATCCGAGGTGGTTGTTGGGTGAGCCGGTCAATAGGGTGTTCCAGAAGTTCGGCTCGCCGGACGCGGTGGGGATGCCGTAGTAGACCGCCTGGTAGTCGTGGCCGATGAGGACCTTGAGCGACAGCGCGGAGATGGCCACGGACTCGACGCGCACGGCGACGCCGGGCAGGGCGTTCCACTGCGCCTGGAGGTATTCGCCGGTCTTGGCCGCCAGGGGGCTCTGCGGCAGCGTCAGCGTGAAGTCGATCGGCTTGCCCTCGTCTGCGAGTTGGCGTGCCAGCCGCTCCGCCTCGGCCCGGTCGGCGTCCATCTTGGGCACGGCGGCGTGGTCGATCAGCGGCGATTTCTCGGCGAACAGTCCGTCCGCCGGGTTGGCGGCACCGTCGTACACGACCTTGTTGAAGTCGTCCCGGGATATCGCCAGCGAGAGCGCCCGCCGGGCCCGCGGATCGTCGAACGGGGCCTTGGCGGAGTTGAACTGCACACCCGTCGAGCCGTTGACGACTACCGTCTGCACGTCGAAGCCGTCGGCTGCGGCCTTGCTGCCAGTGACGTCGTCGACCGTGGTCACGAAGTCGAGGCTGCCGTTGGACACCGAGTTGAAGGACTGCTGCTGGTCCGCCGACACGCGGATGACGAGCTCGTCCAGGCGGGGCTTGCCCTGCTGCCAGTAGGACGGGTTGCGGACGTAGGTCTGCTTGCTCCCCTGCACCCACTCCTTCAGCACGAACGGCCCGGCGCCGACCGGCTTGTGGCCGAAGCCCTGGGGATCCGCGCGGTACGCCGTGGGCGAGACGACATAGCCCAGTTGGGCGGCGACGATCTGGTCGAAGCGGGTGTTGGGCTGGTCGAGGGTGATGCGCAGGGTCAGCGGGTCCTCGACGACGGCGGAGACGCCGCGCATGGACGTCGCGTACGGTGAACGCGCGGCCGGGTCGGCGTGCCGGTCCCACGTGAACTTCACGGCGGCCGCGTCGTACGGTGTCCCGTCGGAGAACGTGACTCCGGGCCTGACCTTGAGGACCCACGTCTTGCCGCCGTCCGGAGTGGTGAACGCCTCCGCGATCTTCGGGTGGGCGGTGGTTCCCCCCGGCTCAACCCACAGCAACTGGTCGTAGAGCGCGTTCATGCGGCTGTAGTCGGTGGCGCTGGACAACGAGGCGGTGAACGGGTCGAGCCCGCGGGAGTCGGCGACGAGCGCCATGCTCAGCGATCCGCCCATGCGGGGCCCTTCGGTGCCGAACGACTGCCCGCCGGTCGGCTTCGTGTCGTCGCCGTCGCCGCACGCGGCAAGGGCAAGCAGCAGTGCGACCGCTCCCGCGGCGAGGCCGCGGAGTCGGCGGCGCGGTGTCCTGCTGGCGCGTGCGGGCGGCGGATTTCCTTGGCGGTTCGGCTCGGCGATTCTGACGGGATCGGCTTCCGTGGGGTCTGTGCGTCGGATCGGCATGAGGATGGTCCGCATCTGCCGGGCAGGTTTGTGCTCCTGCGATGGACTGGACATGCGTGCCGCGCGCACGGTCCGCAGCACACTCGGGTAGCCCTGTGCCCGGGCGTTCGGGCACCGCAGGGGTGGGCGAACAACCCGTGCGCCGCGGCGATTGCCGAACCCACCGAGGCGTGCATGCATAATGTATTCGTTTGACTTGAGGGGCAATACCGGATCGCAAGAATCTGAATCCTTGCTCAGCGAACCGCCTTGAACGTTCAGTTGTTTGCCGCCGACCCCTTGCCGGACCAGAGACATAGCGCCTACTATCCGATTCTGCGAGGGCTGGCACACGTGTCACCGACGCCTCGGCGGTGTTCTGGGATGCGGCAGACGAGGGGCGCTTGGTCGCCCAGGCGTGCCTGCACTGCCAGCCATTGCGTAACCCGCCGAGCCTCATGAATGTGCAACGAGGCCATCCACGTCGGCATGCACCTTGGAGTCGCGTTCGCAGCGACCTGGCCGCGCATCCGACCCTTCGACTGCTGCCGACGGCTCGTCACGCCGACGTCGGCCCTGGGGTTCCGTTCTGCTCGGGTGCGGGCGGCTACCTCTTCTTCGTCTTCGTCTTCGTTTTCGCGCCGTCGATCTGCGCCGCAACCGCCTGGATCAGGCTTCGCGCCTGCTCCTCACGGCGGCCGGTGTCCACCTTCATGGCCACCGCGAGCGGGACCGTCCCCTCGAAGGTCGCGTGGCTGATCGCGAGACCGCGCAATGCGTGGAAGAGGTAGCCGGGGCTGACCGCCGCGGGGTCACGGACGACGGTGAGCTCGTGGTCGAGAAAGCGCTGTTGCAGCCGCTTGTTGGTGTCGACGATCGTCTGCGTGGCCTCCTGTGAGACCGCGGGGTCGCGCAGCAGGTTGAGCGTGATCTCCAAGTGCACCAGGTACTCGGGGCGGCCGTAGTAGGAGTTGATCATCTCCCAGTACCGGGTCAACCTCTCCTCAAGAGTGTCGCCGTCGACGTCCGCCCCTTCGACGATGACTTCGAGGCGTGTCGCGCCGGCACGCAGCGCGGCGACCATGAGCGATTCGCGGTTGCCGAAGTGGTGCTGGATGACACCCCAGGAGACGCCGGCACGGCGCGCGATCTCGTTCGAGGACGCGCGGTAGAAGCCCTTGTCGAGGATGCACGCGATCGCAGCGTCCACGACCTTTTCGCGGGTCGAGTCGTCGTTCTTGGCAGATGCCCGCCGAGCCACAGCCACGTGCCGTCCGTTCCGTGAGAAGTCCGTGAGGGGAAGCCGTTCGCCGCAGCAGGCTACGTGCGCTTGCCCTTGCCCGCGCGTGTGGGGGTCGGCTCGTCGGGCTCGGCCGGCGTGCCGCGGTGCTCGCGCATGACCTCGACGACAGCACGGCCGTGCTCGGCCATCGCCTCCTCGAAGACGACGGCCGCCGCGTCCCCGTCGCGGCGGCTCAGGGCCTCCACCACTGCCACCAGGGCGTCCTGCTGGATCTGCCGTCCGGCGGGAACCATCGCGAAGTAGCTGCCGGGCACCACACCGGACATCATGCGCGAGATCGACAGCAGCCGCGGCGAGTTGGCGGCGGCGAAGAACTGCCGCAGGAAGAGGTCGTTGTGGAACGAGAAATCCTCGACCGAGTTCGCCGCGACCGCGAAGATCTGCGCCTGCTCCAGCGCCTCGATCGCGGAGTCCTCGGCCCGCTCGGTGACCCGCCGGGCCGTCAGCGCGTAGAGCGCGCCGAGGAAGGCGTAGTGGTCGCCGACCGCGGTCTCGTCCAGACCTCGGATGAACGCGCCGCGATGCAGCTCCAGGCTCACCCAGCCCTCGCGCTCCAGCGCGATCAGCGCCTCGCGCACCGGGATGCGGCTGACCCCGAGTTCGTTGGCGAGGTCGTCCTGCCGCAGGTGGTCGCCGTTGCGGAGCTTGCCGTTCCAGATCAGCCTGCGGACGTGGTCGGCCACCTGATCACCGCTGCTCGGGCGGTTGATCGAGGAGCTGCCGGGTTCCTTGGGGACTCGACGTTGCGCGCGGATGGTGGGTCTCCTCTGCTCGGACGCCTGACCCTCGCCCGCGTCGTCGCTGCGTGGTAGTCCGCTCATGTCTGCCTCGCGAACGTGGATTCAATATACCGATCGTGGGGGCGGTCGGCCTGCCACAACGCCCGTGCTGCGGCAGGCCCGTCGGTTGCCGAGACGCACGTCACACGCGTTCGAGCACCAGAGCCGACCCCATGCCGCCGCCCGCGCACATCGACACGCATCCCAGCGCGACGTCGCGGCGGCGCATCTCGCCGAGCATGGTGACGATCATTCTGGCCCCGGTGGCGGCGATCGGGTGGCCGAGGCTGCATCCGCTGCCGTTGACGTTGACGAAGGCGGGATCGATCTTCAACTCCCGGGTCACCGCGACCGGTACCGCGCAGAAGGCCTCGTTGATCTCCCACAGGTCGACGTCGTCGATCGACAGGGCTCCGCGGGCAAGGGCGGTCTGGATGGCTGGGACCGGGGCGAAGCCCGTGCGCGTCGGCGGCAGGGCGGCCACCCCCCAGGAACGTACGCGCGCCAGCGGGGTGATGCCATGGGCTTCGGCGTAGTCGGAGGCGACGACAAGGAGCGCGGCCGCGCCGTCGTTGAGGCCGGCGGCATTACCGGCGGTGACGGTGGCGCCGGGGATTTCCGGGTGCACCACGCGTAGTTCCGCGAGCTTCTCGACCCCGGTGTCCCGGCGCGGCTGCTCGTCGTGGTCCAGGTAGGAGGTCGATGCGCCGTCGACGACCACCGGGACGGGGACGATTTCGCCGTCGAACCAGCCCGCGTCCATCGAGGCAACGGCCTGGCGGTGGCTGTACGCGGCCCACTCGTCGACGTCGCGCCGCGTCAGCCCGGCCTCGCGCGCGGTGTTCTCCCCCACCGTGATGGACATGTCGAACGCGGGGGCCTCGGCAGTGTCAGGGTGGCTCTCCGGCATCCAGGCCCCTTGGTCCTGGCGCCCAGGGCCTCGCTTGCGCATGGTGGGCGTGGTGCTCAGGCTCTCGGTGCCCCCGGCGATCACCACACGGTCCATTCCGGCGATGATCGAGGCGGCGGCGTGCTGCACGGCCGCCAGTCCCGCGGCGCAGTGCCGGTTCACCGCCAGGCCGGGGGCGCGTTCCAGTCCGAGCGTCACGGCGGTATGGCGGGCGATCACGCCGCCCCCCTGCATCGACTCGGCAATGACGATGTCGTCGATATGGGCCTCGGGGAGTTCTCCGCGCAGGAGCAGGCCGCCCACGGCCACGCGGGCGAGCGCGAAGGCGTCGACCTCGGACAGCGCCCCTTTGAACGCGCGTCCGATCGGCGTGCGCACGGCTTCGACGATCACGGCGTCGCTCATGCGGCCGTCACCTCCTGAATTCTGCTGCCGGAAGCGCGTGACTCGCGCCTTCTAAAAGTGCATACTTTCTACACCTTGCTCTGGACTGCATCGAGCTCCAGAGCTCAGTCGGATAAAGTATACATATTTGCCACGCCTCTGGGCGTCGAGCGCGATGCCCCGTGAAAGAGCCTGCCGGAGCCTTTCGGCATCGACGCGTTGCGCATGCCAGGTGCCGAAGGAGCAAGCAGACATGGTCAAGTACAGCCCGTACGACTGGGAAACCGCCCACAACCCCTACCCGGTGTACAAGGAACTGCGTGATTCCGCGCCGGTCTACCGCAACGAGGAACTGGGGTTCTGGGCGCTGTCCCGGCACGCGGACGTCTGTGCGGCACACACAGACCCGGAGACGTTCAGCAGCGCGGGCGGGGTGACGCTGGAGGGCAGCGACGCCGGCCTGCCCTTCCTGATCGTCATGGACGAGCCCGGACACCGGTGGCACCGCAAGCTGGTCAACGGGGCGTTCACTCCTCGCCGCCTCGCCGCGCTCGAACCGTTCGTGCGGAACAAGGCCGCCGGCCTCCTGGACGAGTTCGCCGAACGGGGCGAGTTCGACGCCGTGGAGGACTTCGCCATCCGGCTGCCGCTGGACGTCATCAGCGAACTCCTCGGCATCCCCGAGGAGTTCCGGCGCGACGTCAACGTCTTCAGCAACCAGGTCATCGCGGTCCCCGACCCTGACGACCCGGAGGCCGCGGGGGCGCAGTCGGCGGCCGCCATCAAGTTGATCGAGCTCTACCTCGGACTGGTGCGGGAACGCCGGACCAACCCCCGCGACGACGTGATCACCCTGCTCCTCCAGTCCGAGGTCGTCGACGAGACGACCGGGGAACACCGGTTCCTCACCGACGACGAAGTCGCGTACCGCTTCATGGAGATGGGGCTCGCCGGCCACGAGACCGTCGCCAAGCTGATCCCCAATGCCCTGGTCGGCTTGTTCTGGTATCCCGACCAGCGCCGTCGCCTGGCCGAAGACCCCGCGCTGGCCAAGAACGCGGTGGAGGAGTTCCTGCGCTGGGATCCGCCGTCCCACCTCCAAGGGCGCACCACGACCCGCGACGTCGAACTGCACGGAGTGACCATCCCGGCCGGGGAGAAAGTCATGCTGCTCACCGCGGCCGCGTCACACGACGACCGCGTCTACGACGACCCCGAGGCGCTCGACATCGGCCGCCAGATCCGCCGTCAGGTCGGCTTCGGCTTCGGCATCCACGCGTGCCTGGGTGCGGCGCTGGCGCGGTTGGAGACGCGTATTGCCCTGCAAGAACTACTGGCCCGCTTCCCGGACTACGCCGTCGACGGGTCTCGGGCGGTTCGCCGCGTCCAGGCCAACGTCCGCGGGCTGAGCCACCTGCCGATCATCCCGCGCCCCGCCTGACGGGCGGCGCTCCCACGAATGGAGAACGCGATGGACACCCCGCCTGCCCACCCGCGCCGCAAGGCGCTGGTTCTGGGCGCATCTTCCGGGATCGGCCGCAGCATCGCCCTCGCCCTCGCCGAACACGGCACGGACCTCGTCGTCGTCGGACGCCGGGCGGCACTGCTGGACGAGGTGGTCGCCAAGGCCGGAAGCGGCACGGCGCTGGCCGCCGATCTCAGTGACGCCGCGTCGTGCGAGCGCGTGGCCGCGGACGCCGTCGAAGCGCTCGGCGGCTCCGTGGACGCCGTCGTCCACGCCGTCGGCATGTCCCCGCTGGCACGCATCAGCGACACGTCGGGGCAGTCCTGGCAGGAGGTGTTCGCCACCAACGTCGTCGGCCCCAGCCTGGTGACGGGCGCTGTTCTGCCGAGCCTGGCCGACGGAGGGCTCGTCGCCTTCCTGTCCTCGCGCAGCGTCGGGCGGCCGTACCACGGCGTCGGCGCGTATGCGGCCGCGAAAGCCGCGCTGGACCAGACCATCCTGAGCTGGCGTCTGGAGCACCCGGAGCACCGCTTCTCCCGCATCGAGGTGGGCGACACCCTCGGCACGGACTTCTCGCGCGACTTCGACGCCGCCCTCATCGGCGAGCTCTTCCCGCTGTGGGTCGCCCACGCCACCATGCCGCAGAACTTCATGGACTGCGACCAGGTAGGCGCCGCCATCGCCGCGCACATCCGCGCCTCACTCGACCAACCGGGCATCGCCGTCAACGAGTTGGTGATGCACCCGCCGGGTGGCCCCCGCACGCAGAGCGCCGACGAACTCCTCGCGCTCCGCGAATCGGCGCACTGACCGCGCCCCCCACCAGATACACAAACGTGGCCGCGTCGACGCGCCACCAGTTCATCGGGAGAGACATATGAACGACCCTCTGGGCTACCGCGACCGCCACGTGGTGGTGACCGGCGCCGCCTCCGGGATGGGCGCGGCCACGGCCAAGGTGCTCGCCGAACTCGGCGCGGACGTCACGGCGTTGGACATCAGGCCGAGCGAACTCCCCGGCGCCCGTTCCGTCCAGGTCGACCTGCGCGACCGCACGTCGATCGACACCGCGGTCGGGCAGATCGACCGGCCTGTGGACGCGTTCTTCGGCTGCGCCGGACTGCCCGGCCCGCCGTTCAGCACGCTGGACGTCCTGCTGGTGAACTTCGCGGGACAGCGCTACCTCGTCGAGTCCCTGGTACCGACCATGCCCGCGGGCTCCGGCATCGTCGTCGTGGCGTCGAACGCCGGCATGGGGTGGCAGCAGCAACTGCCTCAGCTCATGGAACTCGTGACCGCGAAGGACTACGACACCAGCCGCCAGTGGTGCGAGGAGCATGCCGAGGAAATCGGCATGGACGCCTATGCGTTTTCCAAGCGCACCCTGAACGCCTGGACGGCCTATCGTGCCGCCACTCTGATCGGTCAGGGCATCCGCCTCAACTGCATCAACCCCGGCCCCACGAGCACGGCCATGATGCCGCACTTCGTCGAGTTCGCCGGCCAGGCCACCATGGACGCGTTCCTCGGTCCCGTGGCTCGCCAGTCGTCCGCGGAAGAGCAGGCGTGGCCGATGGTCTTCCTCAACAGCCCCCGCTCAAGCATCGTCAACGGCGAGTCGCTCACCACCGACGGCGGCTTCTTCGGCGCGCTCCAGACCGGGCTGATCGACCTGGCGAAGCTGCGCGGCGGAGCCGGCTGACGTCGCACAGCCGAACACGAGGGCCCGGTCGGGACGTCCCGACCGGGCCCTCGCACGTTCGCCACGGCTCCCCCTGTACAGATCGCGACAAGACCATATAGTAATCACTATGCCCATGGGCTCCGGGCGCCGTTCGTCGGCGCGGCGGTTTGCCACACAGCCAGGAGTGGAGGGACCCCATGGCGGTCACAACCCTGACGCAGCGACGACTCCTCCGGACCCACAGCGAACTGGTGGTCGAGAGCGACGCCGCGTTCCGCCTGATCGATTCGCTCGACGAACTGGAATGGCAGGCCCCCACGGCCGTACCGGGGTGGATGGTCCGCGACCATATCGCGCACTTGGCCCGCTTCGACGAGGCGGCGCGTGTCGCACTCACCGACTCCTGCGCCTTCCGCCGCCTCGCCGAACTCGACCAGGCGGTTCAGCCCTGGTTCCCCGGCCATCTGCGACAGCAGACCAAGCACCTGACGTCCGAGCAGATCGCGGACTGGTTCCACCGGGCACGCGATGCGCTGCTGGACGCCTACCGGAGCGCGCGGGTGGAAGCCCTCATCCCCTGGTACGGCTCCGACGTCGCCCCGGAAATCGCGGTGGCCCTGCGGCTGATGGAGACCTGGGTGCACCTCCGGGACATCGGCGACGCCCTGGGCGAACGGCCTGAATCCGTACGGCACCTCCACCAGGCGCCCCAGGAGTTCGCGGACACGTCGTGCTTCGCGCTGCCCCATATCCCCCTGACCGACCGCGGAATCCGCGTCGACCTCGTCACCCCCTCCGGAGACCGCTGGTCGTGGGGACCCACGAGCAGCACGGACGTGGTGTGCGGATCCGCGCTGGACTTCTCCCTGGTCATCTCGGGGCGACGGCACGCGCACGAAGTCGGCCTGGCCGTCGAGGGAGCGGCCGCCCGCGCGCTCTGCGGCCTGGGCTGACCGGTCCGTCAGGCCCTACGAGTCAGGGGATTCCCGCCGATCACTGCTCGCACGCCTCGGCCCCGAACCGTCAGGTTCGG
>NZ_JBPKBH010000019.1:92422-94354 GCF_051388915.1 Yinghuangia sp. YIM S09857
GCCCCGAACCGTCAGGTTCGGGGCCGAGGCGTGCGAGCTACCCCGATCTCCGGAGCGGTCGTGCGATTCCGCCGACTCCGCGCGGAAGCGGAGGCGGAAACGGGCTACGCCTTGAGCCCCAGGTCCTCCACGACCAAGGCACCGGCGTCGGTGTACTGGAACCCGGCAAGGCGCCCCTTCTTGGCATAGGCGTACGTCACCTGATCGATCAGCGGCATCCCGGGAACGTCTGCGGCGTAGGCCTGGGCCAGCTTGGTGTACGCCGCCTTGAGCTGGTCCGGGGTGGTCGCCTTGCGGCTCTCCTGCAGCGCGGCGTCCACCGCGGGCGACGAGAAGCCCAGGAAGTTGTTCGGCGAACCGGTCAACAGGGAGTTCCAGAAGATGGGTTCACCGGACGCGCTCGGCATGCCGTAGTAGACCGCCTGGTAGTCGCGGCCGATCAGCACGCGCTGCGACAGGGCCGCGATGTCGACGGTGTCGACCTTGACGCTCACGTTCGGCAGCGCGTTCCACTTGGCCTGCAAGTACTCGCCCATCTTCGCCGCGAGGGGGTTCTGCGGCAGCGTCAGCGTGAAGCTGAGCGGCTTGCCCTCGCTGGCGAGCTGGTCGGCGAGCTGCGCCGCCTTGGCCGGGTCGGCATCCATCTTGGGCACCGCCGCATGGTCGATCAGCGGCGACTGCTCGGCGAACAATCCGTCCGCCGGATTCGCGCTCCCGCCCAGGAGCACCTTGTTGAAGTCGTCGCGGGAGATCGCCAGGGACAGTGCCTGGCGGGCCCGCGGGTCGTCGAACGGCGCCTTCGAGGAGTTGAACTGGACTCCCGTGCCGCCGTTGACCACAGCGGTCTGCACGTCGAAGCCGCCCGAAGCCGCCTTGCCCCCACCGACGTCGTCAACCGTGACCACCAGGTCCAGGCCGCCGGTGGAGACGGCGTTGAACGCCTGGGTCTGGTCTCCGACGATGCGGATGGTGAGCTGGTCGAGCTTGGGCTTGCCCTGCTGCCAATACCCCGGGTTGCGGACGTAGGTCTGGTGGTCGCCCTGGACCCACTCCTTCAGCGTGAAGGGGCCGGCGCCGACCGGCTTGCGGGCGAAGCCCTGCGGGTCGGCACGGTACGCGGTTGGCGACACGATGTACCCGAGTTGGGCCGAGACGATCTGGTCGAAGCGGGTGTTGGGCTGGGCGAGTGTCACGGTGAGGGTGAGCGGGTCCACCACCTGTGTCGTCACGCCGCGCATCGAGGAACCGTACGGCGACCGCTGGGCGGGGTCGGCGTGCCGTTCCCAGGTGAACTTGACCGCTTCGGCGTCGAACGGGGTTCCGTCCGAGAACTTCACGTCCGGCCTGATCTTGAGGGTCCAGGTGGTCCCGCCGTCAGACGTGGTGAAGCTCTCTGCGATCTTGGGCTTGACGGTGCTGCCCCCCGGCTCGACCCACAGCAACTGGTCGTACAGCGTGTTCATCCGCGTGTAGTCGGTGGCGCTGGACAGCGACGCGCTGAACGGGTCCAGGCCGCGCGAGTCCGCGACCAGGGCCATGGTCAACGACCCGCCGCTGCGTGCTGCGTCGGTGGCGAAGGACTGCTCGCCGCCGACGGGCTTCTTGTCCCCATCTCCCCCGCCCCCGCACGCGGCAAGGGACAGGAGCAGTGCCGCCGTCAGCGCGGCGGCCCTGGCGGCGCGCGGCGCCGTGCTTCTCGGTTCCCGGGGAATGGTGCGTCGGATCGGCATGACGAAGTTCCGCATCTGCTGGGCAGGCTGGTTCTCCTGCAATGGACGGACGGTCGCTGTGCACGTACGCCGCGGGCACGCCCGAGCCGCCCCACGTTCCCCCGTGGTCGTGGGCGGATACGTGCGATGGGCACGCCGTGCGTGCCCGCGGGCCTCGGCGACCCGAGCGGAGAGCGCCCCACTCGGGGGGTCGGGGGGGGGG
>NZ_JBPKBH010000019.1:94507-102703 GCF_051388915.1 Yinghuangia sp. YIM S09857
CCGTACCTCTGACGGGAGCACGGCCTCCCCGAGCTCGATGTGCCGCGCCGGCCCAGGCCGGCCGGCGCGGCTCAGCGTCGTTCTACGCTGATGCCGCTGGTGTCCAGGCGCCAGGTCCGAGGCGTCACGCCTTCCTCGCGCAGCCGGGTCTTGAGGACCTTGCCGAGCACGGTGCGGGGCAGGTCGGCGCGGAACTCGATGTAGCTGGGCAGGGCGAAGTACGGCACGCGCTCCTGGCACCAGCGGAACAGCGCCTGTTCGGTCAGCCCGGCACCGGGCCGCAGGACGAGGGTGACCTTGATGTCGTCCTCGCCGAGGGGGCTGGGGACGGCGTGCACCGCGACGTCGGCGACGTCGGCGTGCTTGGCGAAGACCGCCTCCAACTCGGAGCTGGACACGTTCTCGCCGCGCCGCCTCAGGTAGTCGGCTTTACGGTCGAGGAAGAAGAGATAGCCGTCCTCGTCGATGCGCCCGACGTCGCCGGAGTGGTGCCACAGATTACCGAAAGTGGCCAAGGTCGCCTCCGGCCGTCCCCAGTAGCCGTCGAACATCACCCCAGGGCGGCGCGGCCGGGCGACGATCTCGCCCGGTTCCCCGACCGGGACCTCGTTGTCGGCGTCGTCGAAGACGCGGACGTCCCAGTAGTCGGAGTTGACCACCCCCGCCGCGCCCGGCTTGTTGGCGACGCCGGGCGGCAGCCAGGACAGCAGGCACGCCTCGGTGGTGCCGTAGCCCCCGTCGAAGGGCCGGATGCCGAAGCGCTCGTGCCAGCGCTCGGCGAGCGCCGGAGCGATCGGGGCGCCCGATATGAAGCGCAGACTCGTGTTGGCTCCCGCGGCACCGGATCCCGGCATCTCAGGGCGAGGCGCGTCGTCCGCGAGCAGCGCCACCATTGACCCGAGCGTGCTGGCCATGGTGGCACCGGTGCGGTTGATCTCCGGCCAGAAGCGCGATACGGAGAACTTGCGGTAGATCGCGGCCTGTCCGCCGATGAGCAGGGTGCCGACGAGGGCGATGGCGTAGGCATTGAAGTGGAAGAGCGGCAGGGGTGTCCACACGACGTCCTCGGGACGGCGCTGCCACTGCCGGGCGATCTGCGTGGCGACGGTGACGGCGTAATTGTGGCTGATCACGCAGCCCTTGGAGGGGCCGGTGGTCCCGCCGGTGTAGATGAGGACGATGGTGTCGGTCGGGGCGACGTCGGCAGGGCCGGTCAGCGGGTCCCGGTTCATGGCCTCGTCCCAGCGGTGCCATTGCGTGGTCGCCGACTGCCAGTCGAACTCGCCTGCCACGACGACGTGTTCGAGACACGGGACGTCGTCGGCCACCTCCTGGACGCGCGGGGCCAGGTCGGCATCCACCACCACGACCCGGCTGCCGGAGTCGTTGAGCTGGTGCCGCAGGTAGTCGCCCTTGAAGGCGCTGTTGACCGGGACCGCGACTGCGCCCAGGTGCATCGCACCGAACAGGGCGACGACCGTCTCGGAGGAGTTCGCGGTGAGTGTGGCGACGCGGTCACCCTTGCCGACGCCGTACGCCTGGAGGGCTGCCGCGTGGATGCGGGCCGCACGGTCGAGCTCGGCGGTGGTCCACCGCTCGCCGTTGACGTCGAACAGGTCGGTGTGCGGATCCTCCCGGAGGCGCGCTTGCAGGAGATCGGGGACGGTCCGTCCGGTTCCTCCGGCCCACACTGCTGCGTTGCCGTCACTCATGCGTCTGTTCCTTGCTCGTGGTTCCGTGTGGGGGCGTTCGCGCGGCGGCGCCGGTCATGCCTGCTCGAATCGCAGGCCGGGCGCGGTGGTCCCGAAGATGTCGACGGCCATGCGGTCGCCGATCTCCTCGGCCTTCCAGCGCCGACTTCCGGCGGCCACGGTCCGCTTCTCACGCCAGCCCTGCATCCAGATGATTCGGTCCTCGATGGAGCGGAACACCTGGCCGGTGACGTGCTGCGCCTCAGGACCGGCGAGCCATGCGACCAGGGGGGAACTGTTGGCCGGGTCCATCGGATGCCACTCGTCCGCACCGAGGTCGTCGGGCTCGATGACGTCACCCGCGCCCGGGATGGTCGCGGTGATGCGGGTCAACCCGGACGGGCCGACTGCGTTGACGGTCACGCCGGAGCGGCGGAGTTCGAGCGCCAGGGTGAGAGTGAGGCCCACGATCGCCGCCTTGGCCGTGGCGTAGCCGCTCTGCCCGAAGTTGCCGGTGAGACCGGCGCCGGAGGTGGTGTTGATGATGCGGCCGGTGCTGCCCGGGGCGCTCTTGGCCCGCTCGCGCCAGTAGCGGGCGGCGTGATGGCAGGGCGACCAGGTGCCGGCGACGTGGACGCGCAGCACGGCGTCGAAGTCGGCGCGCGCGAGGTTCCACACGGCGGCGTCGCGGACGATGCCGGCGTTGTTCACGAGGATGTCCAGGCTGCCGAACTCGTCGACCGCGCGCTGGATCATCGCCTCGGCGTCGTCGTGGTCGGCGACATCGCCGTAATGGGCCACCGCGCCACCACCGCGCTTGCGGATCAGGTCCACGGTGGTGTCGGCGGCGTTGTCGCTCCCGGCGGACTCCCCACGGACGGTGCCGCCGAGGTCGTTGACCACGACCCGGGCACCGTGGCGGGCGAGTTCGAGTGCGTGGGCGCGGCCGATGCCGTGGCCCGCGCCGGTGACGACGGCGACCTTTCCGTCGAGCAGTCCCATGTGTGTGCCTTCTTCAAGTCGTACCGGTCTGGTGGGCTTTGGCGTCAGACGCCGATGGCGAGAACCTTGGTCTCCAGGTACTCCTCGAACCCGGCTGCTCCCATCTCGCGGCCGATGCCGCTCTGCCGGTAGCCGCCGAACGGCATGTCCGGTGCGAAGTACTGGCCACCGTTGACGTTCACCGATCCGGCGCGGATCCGCCCGGCCACGCGGGTCGCGCGTTCCGCGTCGGCGCTGGTGACCTGCCCGGCGAGCCCGTAGATCGAGTTGTTGGCGATCGTCACGGCGTGCTCTTCGTCGTCGAACGGGATGACGGACAGGACCGGGCCGAAGACCTCCTGCTGGGCCAGTTCGGAGTCGGGGTCGACGTCGGCCAGGAGCGTCGGCTCGACGAACCAGCCTTCGGACAGGTGGGCGGGGGCGCCGCCGCCGGTCACCAGCCGCGCGCCGTCGGCGATTCCGCGCTCGATCATGCCCAGGACGCGCTCGCGCTGGATGCTGCTGACCAGCGGGCCCATGACGGTCTTCGGGTCGGTCGGGTCGCCGTACGGGACGGCGGGCAGGGCTTGCGCGAGCCCGCCGACGACGATGTCGTACAGGCCCCGCTGGACCAGTAGGCGCGAGTTGATGGCGCAGCCCTGGCCGGCGTGCCAGATGATCGCCATGGCACCGCGGATGACGGTCGCCGGGTCGGCGTCGTCGAAGACGACCGACGCGGACTTGCCGCCCAGTTCGAGGAAGGTCTTCTTCACGGTCTGCGCGGCGCGGGCCATCAGGTGGCGGCCGGTGGCGGTCGATCCGGTGAAGGAGATCATGTCGACGCGCGCGTCGTCGGCGAGTTGCTGCGCGACCGCGTTGTCGGAGGTCGTGACGACGTTAAGGACGCCGGGCGGCAGGTCGGTCTCCTCGGCGGCGATGCGCCCCAGTGCCGTGGCGGTCCACGGGGTGTCCGGCGCGGGCTTGAGGACGGCGGTGTTGCCGGACGCCAGCGCGGGGATGAGCTTGGCCAGGTTGATCTGCATGGGGGCGTTCCACGGCGTGATCGCCCCCACCACGCCCACGGGTTCGCGCCGGATGTAGCGGTGGGTGGTGCCCTGCTGGCCCTTCACCTGGCCGCGGTCGCTCTCCCATTCGTAGCGCTCCGCCAGGTCCAGGGTCCACGGGACGAGGGCGAGGGCCGCGTCCAGGTGCGGGCCGGTGGTCAGCGAGACGGGGACACCGACCTCGGCGACGGTGAGGGCGCGCAGTTCCTCGCGGTGCTTCTCAAGGCCGGCGAGGAGTTGGCGCAGGCAGCGCATGCGCAGTCCGAGGTCGCTCGACCATTCGGTGGTGTCGAAGGCGGTGCGCGCGGCGGCGATCGCCGAGCCCATGAGGCCGGCGTCGGCGTCCGCCGTCACCCCGATGGTGCGGCCCGTGGCCGGGTTGACGTTCTCGAACGTCCTTCCGTCGGGGGCGGTAACGAGTTCCCCGTCGACCAGCATCCGGGACTCGCTCCACAGCACCGTGTCGTTCACAACTGTCTCCGTTCCTGCAAGGCGTTGATGAATAATGTATGCGTTTACCGAGCATTGCAACACTGCCATGCCAGTATTCTGAACCTCGGTTCAGTACTTGGACTCATCGTTCAGAACGGAGCACCCTGTGGACCCGACGAGTGGCGTGGTGATTGTGACCGGAGGTGCGGGCGGCCTGGGCGAGGCGACCGTGCGTCGCCTCCACCGGGCGGGCGCGGCGGTCGTGGTGTTCGACCGGGACGAGGCGCGTGCCGCCGGCCTGGCAACCGATCTGGGGTCGCGGGCGCGGTCCTGCGCGGGAGACGCCGCGGACGACGCCGACATGGAGAAGGCCGTTGCGACGGCCGAGGAACTGGGCGCCCTCCGCGGCCTGGTGGCCTGCGCGGGCGGGGCCGCGCGCAGCCTGCGCACCGTCGGCAAGGACGGGATACCGCATCCGATGGAGCTGTTCCGCGAGGTGCTGGAGGGCAATGCGGTGTCGGCGTTCAACTCCCTGCGGCTGGCCGCCGCGGCGATGTCGAAGCAGGAACCGGACTCCACGGGTGAGCGCGGCGCCGTCGTGCTCACCGCGTCCATCGCCGCGTACGAGGGGCAGATCGGCCAGATCGCCTATGCCGCGGCGAAGGCTGCGGTCGTCGGGATGACCCTGGTCGGCGCGCGCGACCTCGCCGCCGCCGGGGTTCGGGTCAACACCATCGCTCCGGGGACCTTCGGCACCCCGGGTTGGGACGCGGCACCGCCCGGTGTGCGCGAACGGCTGGAGGCGAAGGTGCCGTTCCCCCGGCGCTTCGGCGCGCCGGAGGAGTTCGCCGCGGCCGCCGAGCACCTGCTCACGAACGGCTACGTCAACGGGCACGTGCTCCGCCTGGACGGCGCCGTGCGGTTCGATCCCGCCTGAGCCCGGGCGGCGGTGGGTTCGTACGGAACCCGGCTACCCGCAGGGCGGGCCGACGACGAAGGCGCCGGTCACCATCTCGTGCAGGGTCTCCACGGGGAGCGCCTTGTGCCCTCCCCCGGCAATGCCTGTAACCGCGGGGTCGGTGGCTTGATAGCCGGCGACCATCCCGGAGAGGATGCGGGCCATCACCGTCGGCTCGCCCGCACGGAACTCGCCGCACTCGGCGCCGGCGGCGAACAGTCGGGCTTGCAGTTCCATCGCTCGGACGAAGTGGCCGCCGACCTCGGGGCCCACATCGCTCTCCGCGACGTCGCCGGCCACCCAGGGCAGTCGTAGCGCGAGCCGCCCGAAGGCGGGGCGGTCACGGAACAGCGAAACCTGGCAGTCCACGACCGCGAGCAGCCGTTCCGCGCAACTGCCGGGCCGCGCGACCGCCGCCTCCATGGCGGGCACGAGTTCGTCGCCGCCGCGCGCGAGGACGTGGTGGAACAAGTCTTCCTTGTTGCGGAAGTACTCGTAGACGGCGCCGACCGAGAACTGCGCGGCTTCGGCCACCTGTTTGAGCGTGGCACCGCGGAACCCGCGGTCGGCGAAGACCTGTTCGGCGGCGTCCAGCAGATCGGCCCGCGCCATTTCCTCGCGGCGCATCTTGCGCTGTCGGCGCAGTCCCACGTCACTCGTCATCCCGGTCTCCCCACGTATGCGGTCCTCATCGTACGGACTCGAAGCTCAACGTCCGACGCCTCGCCCTTTGCATTGAACATAGGTTCAGATACTTTGAACCATGGTTCAGTAGTCTGAGCATCAAACACCCGGAGGTAGGCCATGCGCCCCGAAGAGCTCATCCTGGTGAGCGTGGACGACCACCTCATCGAGCCGCCGGACCTGTTCGACGAGCACCTGCCCGCGCGATTCCGCGACCGCGCGCCGCGGGTGGTGCGGCAGGACGACGGCTCCGACGTGTGGAAGTTCAACGGCACGACGATCCCGAACATCGGCCTCAACGCGGTGGCAGGCCGCCCACCCGAGGAGTACGGCGTCGAGCCGACCGCGTTCGACGAAATGCGCCCGGGCTGCTACGACGCGGCGGAGCGCATCAAGGACATGAACGCGGGCGGCGTGCTCGCGTCCATGAACTTCCCGTCATTCCCCGGCTTCAGCGGTCGCGTCTTCGCCGCCTGCGAGGACAAGGAGCTGGCGCTCGCCGTGGTGCGGGCGTACAACGACTGGCACATCGACGAGTGGGCCGGCAGCCACCCCGGCCGCTTCATCCCGATGGCGCTGCCGGTGCTGTGGGACCCGGATCTCGCGGCCGAGGAGGTGCGCCGGGTCGCGGCGAAGGGCTGCCGCTCGCTGACCTTCACCGAGAACCCGGCCACGCTCGGCTACCCGAGTTTCCACGACCCGCACTGGGACCCGTTGTGGCGCGCGCTCAGCGACGAGGGCGTGGTGATGTCGGTCCACCTGGGATCGTCGGGCCAGTTGTCGGTGACGGCCGCGGACGCACCCGTCGACGTCATGATCACCCTGCAACCGATGAACATCTGCCAGGCGGCGGCCGACCTGCTGTGGTCGCGGGTCCTCAAGGAGTTCCCGGACATCCGCATCGCCCTGTCCGAGGGCGGCACCGGCTGGATCCCCTACTTCCTCGACCGCCTCGACCGCACGTACGTGATGCACCACAAGTGGACCGGCCAGGATTTCGGGGGCCGCCTGCCCAGCGAGGTCTTCCGGCAGCACTTCCTCACCTGCTTCATCTCCGACCCGGTGGGCGTGCAACTGCGTGAACAGATCGGCTTGGAGAACATCGCCTGGGAGTGCGACTACCCGCACTCCGACTCCAGTTGGCCCAACGCCGCCGAGGAACTGGGTGCGGTCATGGCGGGGGTCCCGGACCGCGACGTCAACCTGATGACGTACGAAAACGCGCTGCGCTGGTACCAGTTCGACCCGTTCACGCACCGCCCCCGCGAGCAGTCGACGGTGGGCGCGCTGCGCGCGGAGGCGGCCGGCCACGACGTTTCGGTCCGCAGTTACGACAAGGGCCGCTTCGAGCGCTCTGCGGGCGCGAACCTGGCCGAACTGCGCGCATCGGCAACCGCATGATCTCCGCGGGAGGCGGCGGGGTCCCCGGCCCGGGCCATCCCCCGCAGGGCGACTGGCTCGGCACCCCGCACCTGAGGTTCCGACGCGTCGACGGGTTCGCCGAAGTGACCGTCGACCGGCCGCAGGCCCGCAACGCGATGACCGCGGCCATGTATTTCGGTGTCCGCTACGCGGTGGACCGGGTCAACGAGGATGCCTCGTTGCACGGGTTGTTGCTCACCGGCACCGGGGACGTGTTCATCCCGGGAGGTGACCTCGGGGCCTCGTCGCACGACGGTTGGCCGGGCGCCGAACTGCTCGGCATGGATGCGGCGCCGTTCGACGCGATCCGGCACTCGCGCAAGCCAGTGGTGAGTGCCGTCAACGGCATCGCCCAGGGCGGCGGACTGCTCATGGCCATCCTGAGCGACATGTCTGTGGCGAGCGAGCGCGCCACGTTCCGCGCTCCGGAGCTGTACCGCGGCATCGCCGACTCGGGGTACGCCGCCATCCTGCCGGCGCAGATCGGCCCCGCGCGGGCCAAGGACATGCTGCACACCGGGCGTGTCGTCGACGCGATCACCGCCGAGGCGTGGGGCATGGTCAACCGCGTCGTCCCGCACGACGATCTGCTGTCCACCGCCTGGGAGTTGCTCGCGGCTTGCGCGCGCTGCGCACCCTCGGCACGGACCCAGGTCAAGCGGATCATCAACGAGGTCTACGGCCACCCGGAGCGCATGACCATCGACGAGAGCCTCGCCGGGCCCGAAGCCCTCGAAGGGTGGCACGCGTTCCGCGACCGCCGGCAGCCCTCGTGGGTCCCTGAGGACCTGCGCGTCAACGGCCGTCTGTAGCGTCCCGCGAACCGGGATCCGCGCAGGCGCGCCGGACCGCCGCCCTCCCCGGTGCCGAATGGTGAGACAGTCGGCTGGGAGCCCGGATCGAGGGCGGCGGTCCACCCGGCCCGAGCATGCGCAGGGCGGGCACACCGACGAAGTCGGTGTGC
>NZ_JBPKBH010000019.1:102789-106963 GCF_051388915.1 Yinghuangia sp. YIM S09857
ACACCGACGAAGTCGGTGTGCCCGCCCTGCCGTTCAGCCCATCTACCGGGAGGTCTCCTGGGCTCGGTCCCGTGAGGCGTCGGCGAGACCGAGTTCGTTGTCGCCGAGGGATACGAAGAAGCGTGCGACGTCGGTGTCGGCGACCTCAGCGAGCGTGCCGGGCGACCACCGCGGTGCCCGGTCCTTGTCGATGATCTGGGCGCGGATTCCCTCGACGAGGTCGGGGGAGGTCAGGGCGGCGCAGGAGACACGGTAGTCCTGGTCGAGTGCCTCTTCGAGGGAGGCCATGGTGCGCGCGCGACGCAGTGCGGCGAGGGTGACCTTGAGGGCGGTCGGCGACCTCGCGAGCAGAGTCTCCGCGGCCTCCTTGGCGGCGTGGTCGCCGTGCTCGAACAGCCGACCGACGATTTCCTCCACCGTGTCCGCCGCGTAGCAGGTGTCGATCCAGTGCTGTTGTTCGGCGAGTTCGGCGGGCGGTGCCGCGCCGACGTGCTCGGCGAAGGCTTCCCGTAGGGGCACGGAAGCCAGATCGGCGACGAGTGCCGCGATCACCCCGGACGGCACGAACGCGTCGGCGAGCCCGCACGCGATGGCGTCGGCCGCGCCGACCGATGCGCCGGTCAGCGCCAGGTGGGTGCCGAGCTCGCCGGGCGCGCGGCCGAGCAGGTACGTGCCGCCCACGTCCGGAACGAATCCGATTCCCGTCTCCGGCATCGCGATTCGCGACCGCTCGGTGACGAGCCGGACGGTGGCGTGCGCCGAGACTCCGACGCCGCCGCCCATCACGATGCCGTCCATGACGGCGACGTACGGCTTCGAGTAGCCCGCGATGCGAGCGTTGAGCCGATACTCGTCGCGCCAGAACGCCGCCGTCGCGGCGCCGCCGCCGTAGCGTGCGTCGTCGTGGATGGCACGGATGTCCCCGCCCGCGCACAGGCCGCGCTCACCGGCTCCGACCAATACGACGACCTGCACCTCGGGGTGGTCCTCCCACGCGTCCAGTGCGGCGGCGATGCGCTTGACCATGGCGTGGGTGAGGGCGTTGATTGCCCGTGGGCGGTTGAGTGTCAGGTACGCTGCGCGGCCTTCGGTGCGCAGCAGGACGGTGTCGGCGGCGGCGCTCGTACGACCTCGTCCGTCGTCGGGTGACTCGCGTGGGGAGATGGTCAATTGACGGGCCCGCCGGCCACGTAGAGGACCTGGCCGGAGATGTAGGAGGAGTCCTCGGCGGCCAGGAACGCGACGGCATGGGCGATGTCTTCAGGGCGGCCGACTCGGCGCACCGCGGCCTGCTCGGCGGCCTTGTTCTGGTAGTCCTCGAAGGTCAGGCCCAGGCGCTCGGCCGTGGCCGCGGTCATCTCCGTCACGACGAAGCCGGGGGCCACGGAGTTGACGGTGACGCCGAATTTGCCGAGCTCCAGTGCGAGGGTCTTGGTGAACGCCTGGATGCCGGCCTTGGCGGAGGCGTAGTTGGCCTGCCCTCGGTTGCCGAGTGCGGAGATGCTGGAGATGTTGACGATCCGTCCGTAGCCCTGGGCCGTCATGTGTCGTTGGACGGTGCGGCTCATCAGGAACGCGCCCTTGAGGTGCACGTCCATCACCGCGTCCCACTCGTCCTCGGTCATCTTGAACAGCAGGTTGTCGCGAGTGATGCCGGCGTTGTTGACCAACACTGTGGGCGGGCCGAGTTCGGTGACGACGGCCTCGACGGCGGCTTCCACGCGGCCGCTGTCGGTGACGTCGACGCTGCCCGCCCAGGCTCGGCCGCCGCTGCCGCGGATCTCCGCGGCCACCTTCTCGCAGCCGTCGGCGTCCAGGTCCAGCAGTGCCACGGCCGCGCCGTCGGACGCGAGGCGGCGTGCGATGGCGGCGCCGATGCCGCGTGCGGCGCCGGTGACAATGGCGACGCGGAGGCTGGTGGTGGACTCGTCGTACATGGCTGGCTCCAGTCGATCGGAAGGGCGGGTGGGTGGTCTTACAGCGAAGCGGGACATTCCAGGAGCACCTGCGACAGGTCAGGTGCCGCTGAGTTCGCCGCGCACGTGGCGACGGACGACCTTGCCGGTCGCGGTCATAGGCAGGGCCTCGACCACGTGAATGCGTGCGGGGGTCTTGAGGGTGCCCACGCGCTCCCGGGTCCAGCCGAGGACCTTGTCCACGTCGAGTTCGCTGCCCGGCCGGAGGACGACGGCGGCTTCGACGCGTTCGCCCCATTCGAGGTCCGGGACGCCGACGACGCACGCCGTCTCGATGTCGGGGTGGCGCATGAGCGCGTCCTCGACTTCTCCGGGGGAGATGTTCTCTCCCCCGCGGATGATGGTGTCGTCGTGGCGGCCGTGGACGAAGAGGTAGCCGCCGTCGTCCAGGGTCGCCTGGTCACCAGTGGCGAACCATCCGTCGATGTCGGTGTCCCCGGCGACCTGCGGGCCGCGCAGCAGCAATTCCCCGGGCGCACCGACGGGCACCGGGGTGCCGTCGGGATGGACGATGCGGATGTCGATCCCGGGCACCGGTATGCCGACGGAGCCGAGTCGCGCCCGCGCGTGAGCGTCGCCCCCGGCAGCCGCCCGGTGCACCTCGGGCCCGAGTACCGCGATTGTCGAACTGGTCTCGGTGAGTCCGTAGGCGTTGACGAAGTCGGTGTCGGGGAAGTGAGCGAGGGCGCGTTCGAGGACGGGGAGGGGCATGCGCGCTCCGCCGTACGCGAGGTGGCGCAATGCCGGGGGCCGCCTGTGCGGGTGCGCATCGAGTTCGTCGACGATGCGGGCCAGCATCGTGGGGACGACGAAGGCGTGCGTCGTGTGCTCGTCTGTTGCGGCCTTCAACCAGGCCGGCGCGCTGAAGGACGGCAGGATGACCATGCGTCGTCCGGAGTAGACGGACGAGAGCACGGCCGAGACGCCGGCGATGTGGAACGGCGGTACTGACAGCAGAAGGGACTCGTCCTCGGCGGCGCAGCCGTACTCGACCGTGCCGAGGACGTACGCGAGCAGGTTGTCGTGCTGGAGTCGTATCGGTTTTGGCGCGGCGGACGTCCCGCTGGTGAACAGCAGGACCGCAGGGGTGTCCGGGTCCTCGGGCGCCTTCGGTGCGGACCGCGGCGTGGCGGTGGCCGTCAGGGCCGCGCTGTCCCAACGTGGTGCGCTTGTGGGTGCTGCGGCGCGGTGTGGTGGTGCTGCGATCACCGTCGCGGGATGGAGCTGCGTGACCAGGGGTCGGAGGGCGTCGAGCGGGAGCCGGTGGTTGAGCGGCGCGTAGGTGCGCCCGCTGTATGCGGCGGCGAACAACGCGATGGGGATCTCCGCCCCCGAGAGTCCGATGCAGGCGACCGCGGTGCTGTTGCGGTCGGCTGTGAGTCTCTCTGCGGCGTGCGCGGCGGCGTCCCTGAGCGCGGTGTAGGTGAGCGTCTGGTCGCCCGGCGTGCTGACGGCCGGTCGGTCACCGAAGCCGTCTGCGGCCATGTCGAGGAGCATGGCGATGTTCATGTGATTCTCCGCGGTTCGTCTGCTGCGGGACCTGGGACGGCGATCGGTCAGTCGGACGACGGCAGCTGTCGGGTCGCCGCCAGGGCCATTTCGAGGCTGTCGCAGTGTGGGACGGCTGTCCCGGCCTTGATGACGAGCACTTCTGCGCCGCAGGTCGCACAGGTGTGGCGCTTGCCGAGTTGGGAGGCATTCGGCTGCGTGGCGCCGTTGGTTGTCGGCCCTGGACTCGTCACGGGCTCGCCCATGACGCCTCCGCAACAGATGAGGGGTTCGGCGGGTGGGCGTACCACCATGACGCCTGTGCCGCAGTTCGCACAGGTGAGGCGGGCCCCGACACGGGGGGCGGAGGTGTTCGACATACGGCCCTGGCTTTCTGCTCTGATGCGGTTGGAGGGCATGTCACAGCGGTAGTGCGACTGGCAGGTCGCACAGGCAACGGTCCGCAGGGGCAGCCGGGAGGCGCGGTCGGCCTGTTGGGCGCGAACTGGTCGGGATCCGACACCGACTCCCTCAACATAGTACCTACTATGGCGTTGGTCCAGAGGACGCCTCTGCGTCGAAGGCGACCTTCCCGCGGCACACCGTCAGGCGCACGCGTGTGGCCCGTGGGTCGGCGTGGACTGCGGTGAGGTCGCCGTCCACCAGGCACATGTCCGCGGGGCCTCCGAGCTTGATCCGGACTTGGGGGG
>NZ_JBPKBH010000019.1:107070-109466 GCF_051388915.1 Yinghuangia sp. YIM S09857
CAGCGCAGTGGCGACGGGGACGCGCTCGTGCGGACCGAGGAGGACGCCGCCTGCGGTGCGCCTGGCGGCAGCGGCACGCATGATCGCCCACGGATCGACCGGGCCGTACGGCGCATCGCTGGAGGGATGCACAGGGACGCCCGCGGCCAGCAGCGAGGCGTACGGGTACAGCAGCCCGACGTCGTCGGGGTGGCAGTCGCGCAGATAGCGGTCCCCGCGCTGAGCCACGAAACCGGGCTGGGTGATCACACGCAGGCCGAAGTCCCTTATGGTGCGCCGCACTTCGACCGGGACGACGGCGCCGTGTTCGATCCGGTCCCCCGCTACCGGGCCGACGGCAGCCAGTACGGCCAGGGTCAGCACCAGGCCCTCCCGCGTCACCGCGTGGACGGCCACCGGTCGGCTTGCGGCACCGCGCGCAGCACGGACACGGGAGACGAACTCGTCGTAGGGCCATGGGTCGTGGTCGGGGGCCAGGAGTTTGCCGGGCCCGGCGTGCAGCGCGGCAGCGTGCCCGTGCAGGTCTTGCGGTCGCGCGCCGAGGACGGTGACCTGCTGGGGAAGCGCCCGGGTGTGGACCGCCTCGGCCAGGATGCGTACGGCGGTCGGGGCGAGCTCCGGGGTGGCGTCCGTAACCGCGGTGATGCCGTACGAGGCCAGCAACCGCCCGACGGGGGCCAGGTCCGGATGTCCTGGTCCTGGGCCCAGGCGCTCACGCAGCCAGGTGTCGAGCCGCCACAGTCGCCCGTTCGGGACGCCCTTGTGGTCACGTTCGACACCGTCCGGCAGGTCCTCGTCGGCCGCGTCCAGACCTGCCAGGGCGCACGCCGCGCCGTTGAGCATCCACAGGGCGCCGCTGCCGTGCTGGACACGAAGCGGCACATGCGGCTGGCAGGCGTCGAGATCGGTGCGGGTGAGCGGTCCGGCCACGGATTCGTGGTAGCCGGTGGCGCGGATCCATCCGTCCTGGCGGGGGCGTGCCTGCCTGAGCTTCTCGGCCAGTTCGTCGCGTGTACGTGTTGACTGCGGTCCACAGTCCACCGATCCGAGGGCGGCCGCCAGTGCGGCGAGGTGCAGGTGCCGGTCGTGGAGACCGGGCAACAGCGTCCCTGCGCGACCGTCGATGACGGTGTCACCGGGTCCCGGCCGGGCGCTGCCCGCGGTGCCGATGCCGGCGATGCGTGCTCCTTCACTGCGGACGTCGGCGCGGTGGCGTCCGTGCAGCAGGACGTTGCGCAGAATCAGTCCCATCGCCGCGCCCCTGTGCCCGAAGCGCCGGAAGGAGCGGCAGGGGCGGTCAGGAGCCCGAGTACGCGGCCGGTGTCGGCGCCGAGGGGAACCGCGGTGCCTGCGAGGCGACGCGGCGCCGGGAGGGCCACGCGCAATGGGTTCTCGTTTGCCGCAGGCCTGTCGGCGGGGACGGCCGCCGCGGCCACGCAGACGTCGCGCATCGCGACGTCGAGCAGGAAGCCTCCGCCTGAGCGGACGCTTGCGGCCGCCGCGGTGGCGGCGAGGACTCCGGTGAGCGGGTCGGCGATCGCGTCGGCGCAGGGCAGCGGTTCGCCGTTCTCCCAGGCGAGCAGTCCGGCCGCGGCGGCAACGTCGTCGCCGAACCCGGGCAGGTTGGCCCATGGTCCCGTGCGGCCGTAGGCGGTGATGGACAACCAGGTCAGTCCGTCCCGCCGTGCTGCGATCTCACTGGGGTCGATGCCGAGCTGCGCGAGGGCGCGGGGGCGCGAGGCCTCGATCACGACGTCGGCTGCCGTGATCAGGGCGCGCAGCGCATCGCGGCCGCGTGTCGTGCGAAAGTCGAGGGCCACCGACTCGTGGCCCGCGTGCAGCAGGTCGTAGAAGTACCGGTTTCCGCGGCGCATTCCGTCCGGGCGGGTCGTGCTCTCCACTTTGACGACGCGCATCCCGGCGAGTCCCAGCAGGTGCGCGCACAGGGGGCCGGCCCACAGCGCGGAGAGGTCGACCACCAGCGGCCGGCGCGGCCGGACAGCCTTGTTGCCCAGGCGTACTGCATGAACGGGCCGCGAGGCTTCTGTTGGGGAGCGGTACCGGAGTTGCGGATCGCGGGTGCCAGGCCGCGGGGGAACGGCGGAGGGCAGACCGAGCAAGCGGGCACGCTCCCCCGCGGCGTCGGCGCGGGTGCGGCCCGCCCATGCCTTCACCGCGGGCCAGGGGTCCTCGTGGTCGGCCAGGGCGTGCTCGACCAGGGCGGGCACCAGGGAGCGGTCGGACGGTCGCGCGAGATTGAGGCCGATCCAGTGGGCGTCGGCGGTGGGCAGGAGCCGGAAGGCGCCGCCGACCGACGCCGGGCCGTTGCGGGACCAGCCGTTCGCTGCGGCTCGTTCGGACAGCAGCGCCGGCCCGGGGGGTTGCGGCGGCAACTG
>NZ_JBPKBH010000019.1:109601-125385 GCF_051388915.1 Yinghuangia sp. YIM S09857
CACGCGGATGAGTTCGGACAGAAGTGCGAGGGCCGCTCGCACCGCCGATGCGGGAGTGCCCGCCGGGGGCGGCGCGGGACCGTCGGGGCGGCCGGTCAGGTTCGCCGCGCCGGAGTCGGCCCAGTCCTGCGCCGCGTCCGGCGCGGCGGCGAGATCGACGACGAGGTCGGGCGATTCGTCGGGCAGCGCCGCGGCGGCGCCGAGCAGCGCGGCGAGTACGCGGGCGTGCTCGGCACAGGCGCCGGTGCCCAGCGCCGCCACGCGCACGCCGTGCAACGGTCCCGTGGCGGCGGGAGACTGACCGATCATGGGCTGTCCTGCGGTGCTCGTGCGGCGGTGCGCGGGGCGGGGTGCCGGTGCGGCGGATTCGGTCAGGACCGCGGCAGTCCGAGCACGTGCTCGCCGATGTGGTTGAGGACGACCTCGTTGTTGACGGGGACGACCTTGATGAGGCGGGTCACACCCCAGATGGCGGACACGTCGTACTCATCGGTGAAGGCGTATCCGCCATGGGTCTGGATCGCGGCGTCACAGGCCTCGACGGCCGCTTGCGAGGCGAGGAGTTTCGCGGCGTTGGCGGCATACGCTGCGTCCATCCCCGCGTCGAACTGCCGGGTGGCGGTGTACATCATCAAACGAGCGGCGTCGAGACGGGTCCGCGCCTGCGCGAGCGGGTGCTGGATGGCCTGGTAGGCGCCGATCGGTTTGCCGAAGGGACTGCGGTCGCGCGCATACCGCACGGCCTTGTTCAGGGCGTAGTCGCCCAGGCCCAGCGCCCAGGCGGCGGCCAGCATGCGCTCCGGGTTGAGCGCGTCGAAGAGGTACCGGAATCCGTCGTCGGGCGCGCCGATGATGTTCTCGGCCGGCACCTGGACGTTGTCGAAGTGCACCGTGAACTGCCGGTCCGGCATGACCAGGCCCATGTCCAGCGGCGTGAAGGACACACCCGGGCTGTTCACGTCGAGGACCAGGAGCGAGAACCCGTGCCGCCGGTCGGGAGCGTCGGCCAGCCGCGTGGAACGGGCGACGACCATCATGCGGTCCGCGGCGTCGACGCCGGAGATGAAGATCTTCTGCCCGTTGAGCAGGTAGCCGCCACTACCGTCGGGGACCGCGGTGGTGCTGATGGCGAACGAGTTCGTGCCGGCGTCGGGTTCGGTGATGGCGAAGCAGAGCGAGCTGCCACCGTCCGCGGTGGGGGCGACGAACCGCTGCCGCTGCTCCGGGGTGCCGTGCAGCAGTATCGGGGTGCGCGCGAAGACCGTGAGCAGGAAGAGCACGAGCGGGACACCGGCCTCCGCCATGGCTTCCATGGCGGCGACCTCTTCGGTCAGGCCGCCCCCGGACCCGCCGAACTCCTCGGGCACGCCGAGACCGAGGAGGCCCTGACGGGCCATGAGATCCCAGGCCTCGGTGGGGAAACGGCCGTCCCGGGTCGCAGCGAGCCAGTCCTCGCGAGAGAACTTTGCGGTCACCCCCGCGACCGCCTCACGGACCGGGTCACGCAGCGCGTTGATCTCTTCGGGCAGGACGCGGGTCGCGCTGTCGCGACGGGCCATGACACCTCCATGTGTCGTGCTGACGGGTCCGTTCGGCGGGCAGCTCTGGACTTTGGGCAAGAGCGTTGGCCATAGTGAGTACTATGCACGACGCGTAAAATCCGAGCAATGGGCGCGCCGTCTTCGCCTAACCGCTGGTTAACAACGGCACCGCACGCACCCTGGCGAGATGAGGGCCAGAATCCCGTGCCGTGACAGCGCTGTTCGAGCGATGAGCCAGCGCCACCATTGCGATCAGTTGTTATTTGCCGTTAACTTCTGCGCGGTCTCACCATGCCCGCACCACCGGCCCCATGCCAGGAAGGGACCCTGAGATGCCCCTCTCCGACTCGGATGCTCGTCTCGCCGCGGTCGTCGACGATCTCGCGGCAGAATCGGCAGACGCCTTTCGCGTCGTGGCGTCCCTCACCGCGGCGGACTGGGACGCCCCCACCCCCGCGGAAGGCTGGATGGTCCGCGACCAGATCAGCCACCTGGCACGCTTCGACGACACCGCCCGCCTGGCACTGACCAACCCGGCGGCGTTCCGCCGGCTCGCGGACGGCGACACCGCGCGCGGGCCGAACTTTCCCGACCAGATCGCCTGGGACCTGCGACACCTGGCGCCCCACCGCCTCGCATCGTGGTTCCGCCGCGCACGCGAGCAGTTGCTCCACGACTTCCGCGGCGCCAATCCCGCTCTCAAGCTGCCGTGGTACGGGCCACCGATGTCCCCCACCACTTCGGCCACGGCACGACTGATGGAGACCTGGGCGCACATCCAGGATGTGGCCGACGGCCTCGGCATCGAGCGGCAGCCCACCGAACGCCTCCGACACATCGCCCACATCGGCGTCCGCACGATGGCATTCAGCTTCACGGTCCACGGCCTGCCCGCACCGCAGCGTCCGGTCCGGGTAACCCTCACCAGTCCTGGCGGCGACTCCTGGACCTGGGGCCCACCAAACGCCGCGGACGCTGTCACGGGCACAGCGCACGACTTCTGCCTCGTCGTCACCCAGCGTCGCCACCGCGCCGACACAGCACTGAACGCCGAAGGGGACGTGGCCCGGCAATGGCTGTCGATCGCCCAGGCGTTCGCCGGGCCGACCGGCACGGGCCGAGAGGCGATGACGGGCACCAGGAGCGCCCCATGACCGACGACCGGACCACTACCCCTCGGCGCCCGGTGCGCATCGCGAACTGCTCCGGCTTCTACGGCGACCGCGTCGCCGCCGCACGGGAAGTCGTCGAGGGCGGTCCGATCGACGTGCTGACCGGCGACTACCTCGCCGAGCTGACCATGCTGATCCTGTGGAAGGCACGACGCAAGGATCCGCGGGCGGGGTACGCAAAGACCTTCCTCACCCAGATGGAACAGGTGTTGGGCACCTGCCTGGACCGCGGCGTCCGCATCGTCAGCAATGCCGGCGGCCTGAACCCGCGAGGTCTGGCGGCCGACCTGGCCGCACTCGCCGAACGCCTCGGCCTCGCACCAAGGATCGCCTGCGTCGAGGGCGACGACCTCGTCGGCAGGATCCCCGAACTCCACGCCGCGGGCGACCTGCACGGCCTCGGCGGCGGCAAGATCGACCGCGGACTCGACGACATCGTCACCGCCAACGCCTACCTCGGCGGGTGGGCCATCACCCGCGCCCTGGATGCCGGTGCGGACATCGTGGTGTGCCCCCGGACCACCGACGCGGCACTGGTCTCCGGTCCGGCGGCCTGGTGGCACGGCTGGCCCAGGGAAGCCTTCGACGCCCTGGCCGGTGCGGTCGCCGCAGGACACGTCATCGAATGCGGACCCCAGGCCACCGGCGGCAACTACCCGTTCCTCGACGAACTCCCCGACCACCGGCGCCCCGGCTTCCCGATCGCCGAGATCGCCGCCGACGGAACCTCGGTGATCACCAAACATCCCGGCGACGGCGGGGTGGTCAACACGGGCACCGTCACCGCGCAACTGCTCTACGAGGTCGGCCCGCCGCAGTACCAAGGACCCGACGTCATTGCCGACTTCGGCAGCCTGACGCTCCGTCAACTGGACCCCGACCGCGTCGAGATCAGCGGTGCCCGGGGCACGGCCCCCGGCGGACGGCTCAAGGTCGCGCTCAACGCCGAGGGCGGATTCCGCAACACCATGACCCTGGCCATCACCGGACTCGACATCGACGCCAAGGCACGCCACGCGATGGCGATGCTCCACGAGAGCCTGCGGGCGGCCGACGCAACCGCGGACGTGCGGCTCCTGCGGTTCGACCGGCCGGACGCGGCGTGCCAGGAGCAGGCCACGGCCCACCTGCGTATCACCGTCAAACACCATGACCGCGCCGCGGTGGACCGGCGGTTCTCTGCCGCCGTCACCGAACTGCTCACCTCCTCGTTCAGTGGCGCGTACACCACCACGCCGCCGACGGCAGCCAGTGCCTACGGCATCTACCGTCCCGCGCTGGTACAGGCGGACGAGGTCCACCCGGCGGTGGTGTTGCCGGACGGCACCCGAGAGGTCATCGCGCACACTCCCGCTGGCGGGGCGCCACCAGCTCCCCCGCACCAACCGCACGCATCAACGCCGCACTCCGCACACGCCGCCACTCCTCCGGCAGAGCCGCACCGCGTCCTCCCCCTGGGAATACTGTGCGGCGCGCGGTCCGGAGACAAAGGCGGTGACGCCAACGTCGGCGTCTGGGCGCGAGACCCGGCCGCGTACCCGTGGCTGCGCGCCTTCCTGACCGTCGAGCGGTTCCGTGAGCTCGTGCCCGAGACCCGTGATCTCGTGGTGCACCGCTTCGAGTTCGCCAACCTTCACGCGGTGAACTTCGTCGTGACCGGCCTCCTCGGGGACGGCGTCGCGTCCACGACCCGCCCGGACGCGCAGGCCAAGGGGTTGGCCGAGTTCGTCCGTTCACGCCATGTCCCCGTCCCTGAGGCCCTGGTCCCCAAGCCCGAACCGTCGGGACGCTGACCGCAAAGCCCTGGCCCCGGCCCCTGCGGGACAGGGCACACAACAGAGCTCGGAGGACCCTGTGGCCAACGAAGTGACCGTCGAACGCACCGATCGCGTCATGCTGATCACACTGAACCGCCCACATGCCCGAAACGCCGTCACGGCCGCTGTGAGCGCCTTGGTCGCCGCGGCCATTGACGAGTTCGAGGATCGCGACGACCTGGAGGTCGCAGTCGTCACCGGGGCGGGTGGCGCGTTCTGTGCGGGCATGGACCTACGCGCGTTCGCCGACGGGGAGCATGCGTTCCACCCGCGCCGCGGGTTCGCCGGTATCGCCGGACTGCCACCGAGCAAGCCGGTCATTGCCGCTGTCGAGGGCTACGCCCTGGCCGGTGGATTCGAGATCGTCCTGGCATGCGATCTGGTGGTGGCGGCCGACGACGCTCGGTTCGGTCTGCCCGAGGTGAAGCGCGGCCTGATCGCCGCCGCGGGTGGCCTGCTGCGGCTGCCACGCCGCGTCCCGGAAGCCGTCGCCCTCGAACTGGCGCTCACCGGCGACCCGTTGCCTGCCGCCGACGCACTGCGCCTCGGGCTGGTGAACCGGCTTACGGAACCGGGCAAGGCGCTCGAAGGCGCGCTCGGACTGGCCCAGCGGATCATCGCGAACGAACCCCGGGCGGTCGCCGTGTCCAAGCAGATCGTCACACAACTGGCGAGCCTGCCGATCGAAGAGGCGTTCACCCACCAAGACCCCCTGGCAGCGCCCATACTCGCGTCCGCGGACGCACGCGAGGGCGCGCTTGCATTCGTCGAGCGGCGCACGCCCGCCTGGCAGGACCGCTGACCCCGAAGCGGGCCGTGGGAACTACGCCGTGCAGACCGCTGGCGGGGAAATCTCGAACGGCCCCCTGGGAATCGTCCATAGTAAGTACTATGCTCAGCTTGCAGACAGTCGCGCTGCCTCGCCCCGGGCGTCGGGCACAGCGTCAGAGGGCGTTCCCAGGCCGCCGCGTCCGCGCCGTGGCCGGGTCCGCAGCGACGCCAGGCGCATGCGCCCGTGCCCGCTGTCTGCGCACGCCCCTTGAAGGAGACCAGGATGACCATGGCACCCGAGCGGCTCATCTCCGCCGACTCGCACGTCAACCTCACGCAGGAACGCATCAAGGCCCACCTGCCGTCCCGCATCCATGACGAGTACGACAAGGCGGTCGCCGAACTCGCGGCCGGGATGCGCCGCGCCGCGGGCGCCGGGGCCGCCAACCGCGCCTCCTTCCAGCACCGCACGTACGCGGCGGCCGGGCGGGCCGGGCACCACGACGCGCACGAGCGGCTCAAGGACATGGACGCCGACGGCGTCGACATCGAGGTGCTCTACTGCGAGGTGTCCGGCTTCCGCTACCTCTACCTGATGAAGGACGGCTGGCGGGAGGCGTCGCGCGGCTTCAACGACGCGCTGTCCGAATTCGCCGCGGTCGACCCCGAGCGCCTGGTGCTCTCGTACCAGATCCCGATCCACGACATCGACCACGCGGTGGCCGAGGTCGACCGCGTCGCCGCGGCCGGCGCCAAGTCGCTGCAACTGCCCGTGAACCCGTCCGAACTGGGGCTGCCGGACTACTACGACGAGCGGTACCGCCCGCTGTGGTCGAAGATCTGCGACACCGGGCTGCCGGTGTGCCTGCACATCGGGCTCAACACCAACCTCGACGACCTCGGACGCCGCGACCCCACGCCGCAGAAGGGCATCATGGTCCCGGTCACCGGGCTGATGACGGCCGAGGCGTTCGGCATGTTCATCTGCACCGGCGTGCTGGAGCGCTACCCCGACCTGAAGCTGGTCTTCGTGGAGCCGGGCATGGGGTGGGTGCCGTGGTGGCTGAACACCGTGGACGACCAGGTCACCCGCCAGGACTACGAGTTCGGGCTCAAGGAACTGCCGAGCTTCTACTTCCACCGGCAGGTCCACGTGACGTTCATCGAGGAACCTCTGACACTGCACAAGCTGCGCCACGAGATCGGCGTCCGCAACATGCTGTGGTCCACGGACTACCCGCACCCGGTGACCAGTTGGCCCCGGTCGCGCGCCCTCGTGGACGAGCAGTTCGCCGGGATCCCCGCGGACGAGCGCGAACTGATGCTGTCGGGCAACGCCAAACGCATCTGGAACCTCTGATCGGCACTGGCGGGCGCGCTGCCTGCCCGCAGCGCACCCGTCCGCCGACACCGTCACCTGAGGCAGGAGAACACCAGCACATGCGTGCCTTCGCGAATCTGCACGAACTCGCGCTCGCCAAGGGGCAGATCCTCGGCACGAGCGACTGGGTCACGGTGACCCAGGAGCGCATCGACCGCTTCGCCGACGCCACCGGCGACCACCAGTGGATCCATGTGGACGCGGAACGGGCCGAGGACGGGCCGTTCGGCGGCACGATCGCGCACGGCTACCTGACCCTTGCGCTGCTGCCGTCGTTCGCGGCCGAGATATTCCGCGTGGACGGTCTGTCGATGGCCGTCAACTACGGCGTCAACAAGGTGCGCTTCCCCGCTCCGGTGCCGTCCGGCTCGCGGGTCCGGTCCACCGCCGAACTCCTCGACGTCCTCGACGCCGAGCGCGGCAAGATCGCCGTCGTACGCCAGGTCGTCGAGGCGGACGGTGTCACCAAGCCGGTCTGCGTCGCCGAGTGCCTGGCCCTGTACGTTCCCTGAGGCGACGATGGACCCGACCATGCAGTTCCTGGCGGACCGCACCGCGCTTCGCGACCTCGTCCAGGACTACGCCGGCAACGCCGACCGACGGCTGCCCCATGCGGTCGCGGCATGCTTCGTCCCCGACGGACACCTCGTCCTTGAGCGCGGTCCCGGACAGGCCGAAGTCCTCGCCGGGCGCGCGGCGATCGCCGGCGCATTGGCGGACCTCGACCGCTACCGGACGACCACACACTTCGTGGGCAACCACACCGCGCGCATCGACGGCGATACCGCCGAGGGCGAGACGTACTGCCTGGCGCACCACATCTACGAGCAGGACGGGGCGGACCGCGACACCCTCATGTCCATCCGCTACCGCGACGCCTACGAACGCACAGGCCAGGGTTGGCGCATCCGCACCCGCACGCTGACTTTCGACTGGATCGCCGACCGCCCGCTGCGCGACGCGTAGCCCCCAGCAGCCGCCGCAGTGGACCGGCACCGGTGCGCCGGTCCGCCGCGGCGGCCTTTCGGCATCCCTCCAAAGCGTTATCCACCATTTACTTTCTGACCGAAGCGTCCCGCTCGCCCGCCGCGCCACGGGTGCATCCTTCGACTATTACTGTGACTTCGCAGGACCTTTGCCGCCGAGCGGCAGAAGCGTTGCCTTCAATGTTATTTGCGGTTAACGTTCTTGATGCACGACGAGGCCCGCCCCTCCGGGACGAATTCGCGCCTGTCGGGCGGCGATGCCCGGTCCCGCCGTGCACGCTGCCCGGCCTTGACGGCCGGGCAGCACCTGCCTGGTCCCCGCCCTGGTCACCGACCGTCCCGGACCACCTCGCCCGCCGCGCGCCGCCCGCGCACACGCGCCCAGACATGGAGGCCCCATGCCGGTCCTGCATTCCCGTGCCGAGCTGTCCGGCGATGCGTACGAAGCCAACCGCACCGCACAACTGGCAGCCATCGGCCTCCTGGACGATCAACTCGACCTCGCCCGCGCCGGCGGTGGCCCCAGGTACGTGGACCGGCACCGCGCCCGCGGCCGCATGACCGCCCGCGAACGCATCGAACTGCTGCTGGACCAGGACGCGCCGTTCCTGGAGCTGTCCACGCTCGCCGCCTGGGGCACCGAGTTCACCGTCGGGGCCGCGCTCGTCACCGGCGTCGGCGTGGTCAGCGGTGTCGAGTGCGTGGTCATCGCGCACGACCCGACCGTCCGCGGCGGCTCGTTGAACCCCTGGACCATCAAGAAGACCCTCCGGGCCCTGGAGATCGCGGGCCGTAACCGGCTCCCCGTGATCAACCTGGTGGAGTCCGGCGGCGCGGACCTGCCGTCGCAGGCGGACATCTTCGTCCCCGCCGGGAAGATGTTCCACGACCTGACCGCGCTGTCGGCACGCGGAATCCCCACCGTGGCCCTGGTGTTCGGCAGCTCGACCGCGGGCGGGGCGTACGTCCCCGGGATGTGCGACTACGCCGTTATGGTCGACAAGCAGGCCAAGGTCTTCCTCGGCGGCCCTCCCCTGGTCAAGATGGCCACCGGCGAGGATGCGGACGACGAGGAACTCGGCGGTGCCGACATGCACTCGCGCATCTCCGGCGTCTCGGACTACTTCGCTCGGGACGAGCACGAGTGCATCCGGATCGGACGCCAGATCATGGCAGACCTGAACTGGCGCAAGCTCGGCTACGGCGCGGTGCGCGCGTCCAACGAACCACGCTACGACCGCGAGGAGATCCTCGGGCTGATCCCCGCGGATCCGCGGGTGCCGTTCGACCCTCGCGAGGTCCTCGCACGGGTCGTCGACGGGTCCCGCTTCGAGGAGTACAAGCCGCTGTACGGCACCTCCCTGGTCACCGGGTGGGCGTCCGTGCACGGCTTCCCCGTGGGCGTGCTGGCCAATGCGCGGGGCGTGCTGTTCAGCGAAGAGGCGAAGAAGGCCACGGAGTTCATCCTCCTGGCCAACCAGACCGACACTCCGCTGGTGTTCCTGCACAACACGACCGGCTATATGGTCGGCACCCGCTACGAGCAGGGCGGGATCGTCAAGGACGGCGCCAAGATGATCAACGCCGTGGCCAACAGCACGGTGCCGCACATCTCGCTCAACATCGGCGGATCGTACGGCGCGGGCAACTACGGCATGTCCGGGCGCGCGTACGACCCGCGGTTCATGTTCGCCTGGCCGAGCGCGAGGCTCGCCGTAATGGGCGCCGAGCAACTCGCCGGGGTCCTGTCCATCGTCGGCAGGCAGGCGGCGGAAGCTGCGGGGCGTCCGTTCGACGCCGACGCCGACGAGGCGCGGCGCAAGGCGATCCACGCGCAGATCGACGCCGAGTCCCACCCCTTCTTCATCACCTCCCGCCTCTACGACGACGGCGTCATCGACCCTCGCGACACCCGTACCGTCCTCGGACTGACCCTGTCGGCGGCGCACTCCGACGAGGTCGCCGGCCGCCGCGGCTTCGGCGTCTTCCGCATGTGAGACCTGCCGTCGGCCTTGCCGACGCCGCTCGCGCCCGCAGGCACTCGGCCTCCGAGTGCCCCGAATTCCCAGGAGCCCCCATGACCGCCATCCGCAAACTGCTGGTGGCCAACCGCGGCGAGATCGCCGAGCGGGTCATCGCCACCGCGCACGCCATGGGCATCGGCACCGTGGCCGTGTTCTCCGACGCCGACGCACACCACCCCCACGTCGATGCCGCCGACGAAGCCGTGCGCCTTCCCGGAGTCAGCCCCGCCGAGACCTACCTGCGCGGGGATCTGATCGTCTCCGCCGCTCGTGCCACCGGATGCGACGCCGTACACCCGGGGTACGGATTCCTGTCCGAGAACGCCGGGTTCGCCGCCGCGTGCGCGGAGGCCGGCCTGCGCTTCGTCGGCCCACCGCCCGGCGTTATCGAGGCCATGGGGTCCAAGACCGCCGCAAAGGCGATCATGGAGAAGGCCGGAGTGCCCGTCCTGCCCGGCGTCGTCGTCACCCCCGAGAGCGCACCCGCCGCGTTGGCACGGGCCGCCGCCGACATCGGGTATCCGCTGCTCGTCAAGGCCGCGTTCGGCGGCGGCGGACGCGGCATGCGGATCGTGGCCGACGCGGACGGGCTCATGGACGCCGTGGCCTCCGCCGCACGGGAAGCGGCATCGGCCTTCGGCGACGGAACGATCTTCCTCGAACGGTACGTTCAGGCACCGCGCCACATCGAGGTGCAGATCTTCGCCGACACCCATGGCAACGCCGTTCACCTCTTCGAACGCGAATGCTCGATCCAGCGCCGCCACCAAAAGATCGTCGAAGAGGCTCCCTCACCGGCGGTCGACCCGGTCCTGCGCGCCGAGCTCACCGCCGCCGCCGTCACCGCGGCCAAGGCAATCGGCTACGTCGGGGCGGGCACGGTCGAGTTCATCCTCGCCCCCGACCGCGCGTTCTACTTCCTTGAGGTCAACACACGACTCCAGGTCGAACACCCCGTCACCGAAGCCGTCACCGGCCTGGATCTGGTTCGCCTGCAACTGCTGGTCGCCGAGGGCGCCCCGCTCCCCGGCGATGTCGCGGCCGCCGTCGCCGCGGGCACACAGGGCCACGCCATCGAGGCGCGCCTGTACGCCGAGGACGTCACCGCGGGATTCCTGCCCACCGGCGGGACCATGCACGCGTTCCGCATCCCCCCGGTCGCCGGAGTCCGCGTGGACAGCGGCATCCGGGACGGCGGCGTGGTCTCCCCGCACTACGACCCGATGCTCGCCAAGGTCATCGCCCATGCACCGACCCGCGGCGAAGCCGCGCGCCTGCTCGCGCGCGCCCTCGCCGACGCGGTGGTCGATGGCGTCGTCACCAATCGGGACCTGCTGGTCGGCATCCTGCGCGAACCGGAGTTCCTGGCAGGCGGCACCGACACGGCCTACCTCGAACGGCACGACCCGGCCGCGCTCGTGGCCGACGGGCACAACGGCGCGCTACGCCTGACAGCCTCGGTGACCGCCGCGGCGCTCGCCGATCAGGCACGCCGCCGCGCGGAGGCACCGGTCCTGACGCGAGTACCCACCGGCTGGCGCAACGTTCCCAGCGACCTGCAACGGGCCCGCTACACGGTCGAGGGCGAGGACGTCGAAGTCGGCTACCGGCTCAGCCCACGCGCCGGGGGCTGGAACGCGGTCGTCGAGATCGACGGAGAGTCAGTCCGTGATCTCGACGTGGTGGCCATGGCGCCGGAACAGGTCGTGGTGACCTGGAAGGGGGTCCGCCGTACCTTCGCCGTGCGGTCGTACGAGGACGAGATGTACGTGGCAAGCGCATTGGGGCACGCCCGGCTGCGCCGCCTGCCCCGCTTCCCCGACATCGCCGAACAGGCCGACTCCGGCTCCTTGACCGCACCGATGCCGGGGGTCGTGGTCCGGGTCCTGGTCTCGGTCGGCGAGACAGTCGCGGCAGGCCAACCCGTCGCCGTGCTTGAGGCGATGAAAATGGAGCACACCTTGCGCTCCCCCGCGGACGGTGTGGTCACCCAACTACTCGTCGTGGAGGGCGCTCAGGTCGACGACGGTGCCGTGCTCGTCGTGGTCGACGACGGCCGGGAAGACGCGGACACCGCGACCGCGAGCACGACCTCAACCGGCCCGGTGACCACGCCGGGGAGTTCGTCATGACCGATACCCGCGTCGACACGGAGGCAGAGCACCCGGTCCCCTACTACCGGGTGGGGCCGGTGGCATGGCTGCAAATCAACCGCCCGGTGACACGCAACGCGCTGTCGGCCGAGGTGCGGGCGGGACTGTGGGCGGGCATACGTCGGTTCAACGACGACACAGACGCTCATGTGCTGGTCCTCACGGGGACCGGGGACAAGGCGTTCTGCGCAGGCGGAGATCTGAAAGAGATGGCCCGAGAGCAACTACGGGTGCCGCCACCGGACTTCCTTCCACAGTTCGGGCGCAACATCCACGTGCCGAAGCCGACCATCGCCGCAGTCAACGGCGTCGCGCTCGCCGGCGGCTTCCTCTTGGCCCAGATGTGCGATCTCGTGGTCGCCGCGGACCACGCGCGGTTCGCCGTCACGGAGGCGAAGGTCGGGCGCGGTGCCCCGTGGGCCGTTCCACTCCCCTCGTTGATCCCGCCACGCATCGCCATGGAACTGCTGCTCACCGCCGACCCGATCACCGCCGCCCGGGCGTACGAGGTCGGCTTGGCCAACGCCGTGGTACCGGGGCCCGAACTGGCGGCGCACGCCCAGGCGCTGGGTGAGCGCATCGCGGCTAACGCCCCGCTGTCCGTGGCAGCGTCCAAAGCCACCGTGCACCTGGCCCTCGAACAGCCGCGCCACGCCGCCTTCGATGCGGCCGAAGCGCTGTGGGCACCGGTATACCGCTCCGAGGACGCACAAGAGGGACCCCGTGCCTTCCGCGAGGGACGCACTCCGACGTGGCGGGGCCGGTGACCACCACGCGCCACTGCCCGCCGATCTCGCGGCACTCCGACCAACCCGTCCCCTTCCGCCGGAGGCGCACATGCATCTGGGGCTGAACCTCGGCTACTGGGGTGCCCACCCACCGAGGGACTCTGTCGATCTGGCCCGGGAAGCCGAGCGACTGGGCTATGCATCGGTGTGGACCAGCGAGGCATGGGGCTCGGACGCGTTCACCCCGCTCACGTGGATTGCGGCGCACACCACCCGCATCGGCCTGGGAACCGCGATCGCGCAAATGTGCGCGCGTACCCCGACGGCCACCGCCATGCACGCCCTGACTCTCGACCACTTGTCGGGCGGACGGATGCTGCTGGGGCTCGGCCTGTCCGGACCGCAGGTCGTGGAGGGCTGGCACGGGCAACCGTTCCCCGCACGGCCGCTCGGGTTCACCCGCGAATACGTCGACATCGTCCGGCAGGTCCTGCACCGGCAGGGGAAGGTGACCGCGGACGGACGCCACCTCAGCCTCCCCTACGCGGGTGCGGACGGTACCGGGCTGGGGCGGCCGCTGAAGTCCGTCACCCACCCGCTGCGTGCGGACCTGCCGATCCTGCTCGCCGCCGAGGGCCCGAGGAACGTGGCGCTCAGCACCGAAGTCACCGACGGCTGGCTGCCGTTGCACTGGTCGCCGACGAACCGGGCGGCGTACTCGGACGCGCTGCGCGACCGGCCTCCCGGATTCCGGGTCGCGCCGACGGTACCCGTCCACCTGGCGGACGACCTCGACGCCGCACGGGCGCCGGTCAAGGCATCGATCGCCTTCTACGTCGGCGGGATGGGAGCGGCCGAGCGCAACTTCCACGCCGACCTCATGCGACGCTACGGACGCGGGGACACGGTCGACCGGGTCCAGGACCTGTTCCGGACGGGGCGCCGCGCCGAAGCAGCCGCGGCGGTGCCGGACGACCTGGTCGACGAGGTGGCCCTCGTCGGGCCGACCGCTCGTATCCGCGACCGATTTGCCTTGTGGGATGCCGACGAACGCATCACGGATCTGTTGGTCGCCACCAGGGATCCTGAAGCGCTGGCGTTGATGGCCGAGTTGGCCGGTCTGTAGGCCCGGTGTCCGTCGGCCCGGTCCGGTCGGCGGCGGAACCGCTTGTTCTCAGGCGGCCCGACCGGTCAGCACGCGCAGCGCGGCGTCCCGCAGGATGGCCGCGGCCTGGTCGGCAGGAATTCCCGAGTCGTGGTCGGCGACGGAGTTCATCAGGCCGAAGGCGGCATGGACAAGGACTCGGGCCTGGGTGTCCGTCAGGTCTCCGCGAAGATCCACGACGACGTGGACGAACTCCTCGGCGTAGAGGCGCTGTACGCGGCGCAGTCGGCTGCGGGCCGCGTCCGGCAGGTTGTGCGCTTCCTGTGCGTACACCTTGATCAGGCTGCGTTCGGCGAGCGCGAATCCGACGTGCGCGCCAACTAGGCGCTCCAGTACCGTCGGCCCGTCTTCACCGTGGAGGTCCGCACCGGCTGTCGGGTCCGGGTCGACTATCGCCCGGGCACCATCCAGGAGTTGTTCCGTCACTTGGTCGAACAGGCCCACCAGCAGCGCTGGCTTGTTGGCGAAATGACGGTAGACCGCCGCTCCGGTGACCCCTGCGGCTGCGCCGATGTCGTCCATGCCCACGGCGTGGAACCCGCGTTCCGCGAACAGAGCCGCCGCCTGCGTGAGAATCAGCGCGCGGCGGCGGCGCCCGTGCGCGGAGCCGGACGCTCCGGCGCGGTGTACATCGAGTGAGGGCATTGGTCCCGGTTTCAGACTGCCCGGCCCGGCCGGGGTGCAACCGTCGGCGACGGCGGTCCATGGGAGCTCCTGGTGCGCGCCCATGGACCGATGTTAATCACAATTAACTTTGGTGTGCAACAGCGGTCACTTGGCGGCGGCGCGGAAGGCCGCCACGAACGCGGCCAGTTCGTCTGCGGCCTGATCCAGGTCGTCAGCCGCCTTCCAAGGCACGCGCACGTCGGTCACCCCGGCCTCCACGAGGGCGGGGACCTGCGCGAAGGTAGCGCCGGCGTCGGGCCGGCCGTCGTCGCTGCAGCGGACCGGAAGGGTGCCGACCACCTGGATGTCCCAGTCCTCGCGTCCGAACTCGGCGACCGCGCGCCGCATTTGCGCGATCCCCTCGCGGATGTCGGCCGCCGCGGGCCCCCACGGGATCCAGCCGGAGCCGAACCGGGCGAGCCGCCGGGCGACGGCGCGGTTGACCGTTCCGCTGACCCACACCGGCACACCGCCCGGCTGCACGGGCTTGGGCATCTGGTGGACCGCCTCGAAGCGCAGCCGGTCGTCCGCGAAGTCGGCGCGCTGTTCGCGCCACAGCGTCCGGCACACCGCGAGGGTGTGGTCCAACAGCTTGCCGCGGCCCTCGAAGTCCAGCCCGGCGGCCTCGTACTCCTCGCGCTGCCACCCCACACCCACGCCGAGGTCGAGGCGCCCCTTGGACAGCACGTCGAGGGTGGCCGCGCTCTTGGCGAGCACCGCGGGGCGGCGCAGCGCGGCCTGGAGGATGTTGGTGCCGAGGCGGACCCGGGACGTGACACTGCTGACCGCGGACAGCACGGTCATCGGCTCCAGCCAGTGGCCGTCCGGGCCGGTGGGCTGCCTCCCGCCGGACACCCCGCCGACCTCCGGACGCCCGTACTCCTCCAGGCGCTCGCCGAACGCGATGTGGTCCGAGACGAGCAGGCGGTCCACGCCGGCGCGGTCGTAGAGGCGGGCGTGATCCAGCAGAGAGTCCCAGTCCTTGAGGGCCTCGGCGGAAAACGAAGTCAGCCCCATCGACAACTGGGGTGCGGTGGTGGGTCCGGTCACGAGCGTGTCTCCATCCGTACGACCGGGCAAACAGGCCCGGGGGCGTGGCGTCCGAGCGTCGCCCATCGCTTCCTTGAACAGAATAATGTATTCATTAATGAGTACTCGGCCCGCAGCGGGTGCACGCGGCACACGGCGAGGGTCGGCAAAGGAGAACGTATGACCACCCCACTTCCCCTGGCCGGACACCGGGCGCTCGTCACCGGCGGCAGCGGAGGCATCGGCTCCGCGAGTGCGGCACGGCTGCTGCGCGACGGCTGCACCGTCACGTTGGCCGCGCGCGGCGCCGAGGCGCTCGCCGCCGCCGCCGACCGGCTCCGCACCCAGGCG
>NZ_JBPKBH010000019.1:125450-142364 GCF_051388915.1 Yinghuangia sp. YIM S09857
GAGGCGCTCGCCGCCGCCGCCGACCGGCTCCGCACCCAGGCGCCCGCGGGCGCCGCGATCCACACCATCGTGATGGACGGTTGCCGCTCCCAGGACGTACAGGCCGCCGTCGAGGCGGCGCGAGGCTCCGAAGGCCGACTGGACGTCTGCGTCGCGACGGTGGGCGGCGGCTCCATCGCCCCGATCCTCGCGCTCGACGACGAGCAGTTCATGAACGACATACGCCTGAGCCTGTCCAGCGCCTTCCTCGCGATCAAGTACGCGGGCGCCGCCATCGCCGCCAGCGGCGGCGGTTCGGTGGTCACCATCTCGACCACGGCCGCCCGCATGCACCCGCCCTTCATGTCCGGGTACGCCGCCGGCAAAGCGGGGCTGGAGGCGCTGGTTCGCGTAGCCGCCGACGAACTCGGCCCGCTGGGCGTCCGCGTCAACGCCGTACGCCCCGGACTGACCCGATCCCAGGAGGACTCGGCGATCTTCCGCGACCCGGCGCTGGTCGCCCAGTTCGTTGCGAACAAGCCGCTGGGCCGCACCGGCCTGCCCGAGGACATCGCCGAGGCGGTGCGCTACCTCGCCGGTCCGGAGTCGTCCTGGACGACCGGGCAGAGCATCGCGGTGGACGGCGGCAACGAGATGCGGGCGATGCCGTCCTTCGAGAACTTCGCGCGCGCCGTGTGCGGCGACGCGGCGGTGGACGCCGCTCTGGCGGGCCGGATCCCCGCGGTGGCCGACTCCGTGTCCTGACCACCGCGCCACAGACACCAGGCGTCGAGGCGGCCTGGCGCCGGTCCCCCGGCACCACCCGGACCACGGCGCCGAGTTCGGTTGTGACAGCCGGGGCGTCAGGCCCCGGTGTACTGAGAGGAAACCATGAGTGCACTACAGGGCAAGACGGCCATCGTGACCGGCGGAGGCGGCGGTATCGGCCGGGGCATCAGCCTCGCGCTGGGCAAGGAGGGGGCTTCGGTCGCGGTGGTGGACCTCGACGCGGCGACCGCCGAGGCCACCGTTGCGCAGGTGGTGGACAGCGGCGGCAAGGCGTTCGCCCTGGCGTGCGACATCCGGGACTCGGCCGCGGTCGACGCCGCGGTGGCCGCCGTGGTGGACCGCTTCGGCACCGTCGACATCCTGGTGAACAACGCCATGGCCGCGCGCACCCACGTACCCCTGGAGGAGGTGACCGACGAGGACCTCGAACTGGCTTTCCGCACAGGCCCGTTCGCTTCGGTCTACTTCATGCGGGCCTGCTTCCCGCATCTCAAGGGCGGCGGCCGCGTCGTCAATCTGCGGTCCGGCTCGGAGATCCAGGGCCTTCCCGGCTACGGCTCCTACGTCCCGGCCAAGGCCGCGGTCGGCGGGCTCACCCGAACCGCCGCCCGGGAGTGGGGGGCCCACGGCATCACCGTGAACGCGGTGTGCCCCTTCGCTCTCAGCCCCGCCGCACAGGCGCACTTCGAGGCCCGCCCCGAGGATCTCGCGTCCGCGCTGAGCAACCTGTCCATCAAGCGAACGGGTGACCCGGAGGCCGACATCGGCCGCGCGGTGGCGTTTCTGGTCGGCCCCGACGCCGACTTCATCACCGGCTGCACCCTCATGATCGACGGCGGCGGCTCCTTCCTCGGTTAGATCCGACACACACGGCCTCGCCCCGAGCGCGGGGTGGCACTGGCAACCCGTGCCACCCCGCGCTCGGGCCCTGCCGATGCAAGACCAGGGCACCGGAGGGTGCCGCTCACGAGGCGCCCGAGGGGCTCCCCCACACCTCAACGAGGTCGTCGGTGTTCACCACGGTCGCGACCAGGGAGAGCGAGTTCTCGATGATCACGTCGGAGTAGGACGCGGGAACACCCGCGACGGCGTCGCGCACCAGGACCACCCGGTAGCCGAGATTGACGGCGTCGAACACGGTGTTGGGGATTGCCACATTGGTCGACACCCCGACCACGACGACCGTGCGGCAGCCGAGATTGCGCAGCAGGGCGTCGACGTCGGTACCGGCAATCGGGGACAGGCCGTGCAGGCGGACGCTCACCAGGTCCCGCGGGTCCGTGCCGACCTCGGGGACCGGTTCGACCGCGGCCGTGCCGAGGAGTTGCTTGACCGGACTGCGTCGCGCGGCCTCGAACAGCCGGGCGTTGGAGTTCGCGCCCTTGCCGTCGGAACGTCGGCCGGCGACCGCGTGCAGAACCTGTACCCCCGCCCCGCGGGCTGCACGGGCCAGGCGCGCGATGTTCTCCACGGCGCCGGATTCCTGTGCCTCTCGCGCGAGTTCGGGGAACGCACTTTCAGGACCCACAACCCCGCGCTGGACCTCCTGGGTCAGCAGCAACGTGGATCGCGGGTCGACCAGTTCCGCCAAGTCAGTAGTCATCGGACCTCTTTCGGTTGGGATTCCTGTCCCCGCCCGCCCACGGCGTGCGGCCACCGGGGGTCCGGCGGCCGGGCTGGACTTTGCTAAATGAATAATGGATTCTGTATGCACTTTACTTGAAAGCGGAAGATCGTTTTCCGAGACTGGGTGTCCGCCGGCTCCTCCGTCCGGCACGAACCGCCCCCACGACAACTCCGAGGGAGCGCACATGGTTTCACCCATCCCCCTGTCCCCGTCCGCCGCAGGCGACAACGGCGCCGCGCCCGAACAGCCGCTGTCCCGGCGTGGTTTCCTGCGCGGCAGCGCGGCTGCCGGTCTGGCGGCCGCCGCTGCCGGTGCTGTCGGCGGGGTGACGTTGGGGCCGCGCGCCTACGCCGGGTCCGCAGAGGCGACCATCCCGCCCCCGCCGAATTTCCCGGGCGCGATCCCGGTCTACCAGCAGACGTATACCAACTGGGCACAGGAGCTGACGTTCCCGGACGTGTGGACCTGCTCGCCCCGGACCTCCGCCGACGTGGCCGTCCTGGCGAACTGGGCCAAGGACAACGGCTACCGCCTGCGGCCGCTCGGCAGCGGGCACGGCTTCGCCCCCACGATCCTGCAACCCGGCTCCCCCACCGCGCGGTTCGTCCTCGTCAACACCACCGACCACCTGACCGGGATCAGCGTCACGCCGGGCTCCCCCGGCAAGGCCGCCTGCCAGGCCGGGGCCCTCCTCGAAGACATCGCGGCCGCCTGCGAGCCGCACGGCCTCGGCTTCCTGCACACCACCGCCCCCGGGGACGTCACCGTCGCAGGCGCGCTGGCGATGAACTGCCACGGCACCGCCGTCCCGGTGCCGGGCGAGCACCTCGCCCCCGGCCACTCCACCGGGACGCTGAGCAACCTCGTGCTCTCCCTCACCGCGGTGGTGTGGGACGCCGGCCGATCCGCCTACGTGCTGCGGACGTTCGCACGCAACGACCCGTCCATCGGCCCGCTGCTCACCCACGTCGGACGCGCGTTCGTCACCGACGTGACCTTGCAGATGGGACCGAACCTGAAGATGCGGTGCCTGAGCCGGACCGACATCGACACCGACACCCTCTTCGCCCAGCCCGGCATCTGGCAATCGAACACGTTCGCCGAAATGGTCCGCCACCACGGCAGCGTCGAGGTCATCTGGTTCCCGTTCCACAAGACGCCGTGGATGAAGCTGTGGACCAAGGCGCCGACACAGCCCGCCAGTTCCAAGGCGGTGACGGGGCCGTACAACTACCCCTTCTCCGACAACACGCCCCTCGAAGAGGCCCTGGCCACCGCCGCGTTCCTGCGGCAGAACCCGGCGGCCGTACCGGACTTCAACACCCGGGCCGCGGAGGGCGCCGTGCAGGCGCTCGCCGCGACGACGTCCGGCGACCTGTGGGGCTCGGCGCACGCGCTGACCTTCTACGTCAAACCCACCAGCCTGCGCGTCACCACCGCCGCCTGGGGTGTACTGACCCCGCGCGTCAACATCCAGCGCGTGGTCGCCGACTTCTACCACCACTTCAACGGCGTCGTCGCCGCCCACCAGGCCCAAGGCCAGTTCCCCTACACCGGGCCGGTCGAACTACGTGCCCACGGCCTCGACCGCCCCGGCGAAGTCGTCGTGCCCGGCGCCGTACCGCCCTACCTGTCCGGGGCCCGCCCGATCCCGTACCGCCCCGACCTCGACACCATCTTGTGGTTCGCGGTCAACAACAACGTCAACCAGCCCGGCGCGATCGCCTTCAACCAGCAGATCGAGAACTGGTTCCTCACCCACTTCGGCCCGATGGCCGTGGTACGACCCGAGTGGACCAAGACATACGGCTACACGGCGGCCGGCGGCTGGACGAACGGGCAGCTCCTGACCCGGACCTTCCCCGACACGTTCCGCGGGCAGGGCTACTCCACCACGAACAACTGGGACGCGGCCGTCGGGCGGCTCAACGCCTACGACCCCCACCGCGTTTTCACCAACCAGTACCTCGACACGCTGATGCCGGCCTGACCTCCGACACCGCCGCCGGCGGGTCCCTGCCCCGAAACGAGGGCGGGGCCCGCCGGCACTGTCACACCCGTCTCTTCTCGTCCACCCCGACCTCGCCCGACCCATCGGCCGGCGCTACGCCCGCCCACCGCCCTGTACCACCGCTAAGGAGCCCTGCATGACGGTCTTCACCCTCCGGTTCGATTTCCGGGACCCTGGACTCACCGAGACCGGCATGGCCGACCGCTACGCAGCCGCCCTCGAAATGGCCGAATGGGCCGACCGCCTGGGCTTCTTGGCCGTCACCCTGTCAGAACACCACGGCAGCGACGACGGGTATCTGCCCGCCCCGCTCACCTTCGCCGCCGCGATCGCCGCCCGCACCGAGCGCATGATCATCAACTTCTCCGCCATCCCCGCCCCACTTCACGACCCTCTCCACCTGGCCGAGCAGATCGCCGTCGTGGACCTGCTCAGCCGCGGCCGCGTCAGCGTCGTCCTCGCCAACGGCTACATCCCCTCCGAGTTCGACATGTTCGGCGTTTCCCTGCGCGACCGGGCCGCCCGGACCACCGAGACCGTCCGCACTCTGCGCGCGGCATGGACCGGTGAGCCGTTCCAACACCGCGGCCGCACCGTCCGGGTCACCCCGACCCCGCACCAACCTGGCGGCCCGAAGATCAGCCTCGGTGGCTCCGTCGAAGCCGCCGCCCGTCGCGCCGCCCGCATCGCCGACGGCTTCGTGCCCTCATGGCCGGGCGTGTGGGAGCACTACCGCGACGAACGCATCAACCTCGGACACCCCGACCCGGGCCCGCACTTCGGCGGCAACACCGACTTCGTGCACCTGTCCAAGGACCCCGACCGGGACTGGGCCCGCATCGCCCCCCACGCATTGCACGAATCCACCGCCTACGGCGCCCACTCCGCAGCCGCGGGAACACTCGGCCATGGCGTCTACACCACCCCCGAATCCGCCGAAGCTCTGCGCGCCGGCGGGCAATACCGTGTCATCACCCCGGAGCAGCTCACGGGCGAACTCACCAACGCCGGCGATGCCGGGCTGGTGGTGTTTCACCCGCTCATGGGCGGCATCGCACCCGAACTGGCCTGGGAGAGCCTGCGCCTGTTCGAAACCGACGTTCTCCCGCGCCTCCGCGTCGGCACGTGAACCCGACAACGCGCCCCGCTGCCGCCGGCGTCCGAGCGCCGCGGTGACACCTGCTGGGGAAGGCGGTACGTGCGGGCCGCCTTCCCCAGCGGGCACTTGCCCTTTCCCGCAAACTCGCCCATGCCGTCCATCCGCCGTCAGCGGACGTGCGCGTCGACTCCTGCGCGGGACCGGATTTCGGCGATCACGTCGGCCTCGTAACCGAGTTCCGCCAGTACCGCGTCGGTGTGCTCGCCCAGCGCCGGCACCGCACCCATGGGCTGCTCGTAGCCGTCGACGACCGGCGGGGGCAGCAGAGCCGTGACCTGCCCCGCCGGTGTGCCGACAGTGCGCCACCGATCCCGTGCGGCCAGGTGCGGGTGGGCGACGACCTCGGACGGGGTGTTGTACCGGGAGTTGCCTATTCCGGCCGCATCCGCGCGCGCCTGCACCTGTGCCAACTCGTGCTTTGCGCACCACGCCCCCCGATGGCGTCGTCCAGAACATCGCGCTGGGCCACCCGGTCCGCGTTGCCTCGGTACCGGACGTCGTCGGCCAGGTCGGGGCGGTCGATCAACTCGCGTGCCAGGCGCTGCCATTCGGCATCGTTGGTGGTGCCGATCACCACTGTGTGACCGTCTGCGGTGCGGTACGCGCCGTACGGGGACACCGCCGGGGAGCTCATCCCGATGGGTACCTGGTCCACCCCCGCGTGCCGGGTGTAGGTGAGCGCGTAGCCCATCATTTCCGTCATGGTGTCGAACAGGCTCACCGACACCTGTGCCCCGCCTGTCGTGCCGCCGCGCCCCTGGCCGACCAGCATCGCCATGACCGACAGCGCCGCGTACAACCCGGCCGACGCGTCCGCCATCGGCGGCCCCGGTTTGGCAGGGGCCCCCGGGTGCCCGGTGATCGCGCACGCGCCGGACTCCGCCTGCACCAGCAGATCGTAGGCGCGTTTGTGCGACAGCGGCCCTCCTGCGCCGTACCCGTCGATGTCCACGGCGATCAGGTCCGGGTGACGGGCGGCCAGGGCCTGCCGGGACAGACCGAGCGTTGCCAGCGCGCCGGGAGCGAGGTTGGACACCAGGACGTCGGCACGGTCGAGCAGCCGGTGCATCACGGGCATGGCGGCAGGGTGTTTCAGGTCGAGTGCGACGGACTCCTTGCCGCGGTTGAGCCACACGAAGTGCGCTGCTTGCCCGTGCACCACGTTGTCGTAGTAGCGCGCGAAATCGCCGCCCCCCGGATGCTCAATCTTGATCACGCGTGCACCGAAGTCCCCCAGGGTCCGGGTGCACAGCGGTGCGGACACCGCCTGTTCCAACGCCACCACTGTCACGCCGGCGAGGGGGCCGGGGCGGCCCGAGGCGGACGTCCGGTCGTGCTCTGGGTCTTCCACTGTCACTCCTGACCTGTCGTGTCGTGAGGTCGTCGGAGCACGCAGGCGTCGCGGCACCGCCGCTCCGTGCCGGGCATCGCGAACTCCGGTGGGCCGACCCAGGTGCCGGGCACGGAGGGCCTCAGCTCCCCGACCCCAATGCCATAGTAATCACTATGATCGGGTCGGCACCAGGGCTCCTCACGCTGCTGGCCGACCGCTCTCACGGGGCCGGGGCAAGCCAGACCGCGGCCGGGGCAGACGGAGCCAGAGGGCCGGTGGCTCTCGACGACCGTGGTCCCCGAAGTCGGCGCCGTGGGCTCTACTCGACCCAGTGTTCTTCGAAGACCGCCTCGGCTGCGACGAGCCCGTCGATGTCGGTGTCGGCGAACCCGTGCTCGCGCATGATCTCGCGCGTGTGCTGGCCGCAGACCGGCGGCGGGCCCCAGATGTGCTGGGGGGTGTCCGAGAAGCGGATCGTCTTGCCGAAGTGCTCGAAGCTCCCTAGTTTCGGGTGCTGTTGCCGCACCACCAACTCGTGGGAGAGCATCTCCGGGTCGTCGAAGACGCCTCGGCCGAATTCGTCGTCGCACAACTCCACGGGAACTCCGGCGGTGTCGAGGAGTGCGCGCACCTCCCTGCCGGACCGCTCCTGGAACCACGACGCGAGACGGTCCGCGTCGAGCCGGTCGACACCGATCCCGGTAGCGGCGGCCAGCGCCTTGCGGTGCGGTTCGGTGACCGCGGCGACGCATGCCCAGCCGTCGGACGTCTCGTAGAGCCGGTAGAGGGCGTGCAGTCCGAGCTGCATGCGGTCCAGGCGCGGACGCGGCAGCGCGGTGCCGTCCGCCTTCACCGCCGCCATCGACGCGACCAGCAGGCCCGCGTTGAGGATCGAGGTGTCGACGGCCTGCGCCTCACCGGTGCGGGCGCGATGGTAAAGGGCCTGAAGGACGCCGATCGCCGAGAAGAAGCCGTTGCCGGTGTCTCCCAGCGAGGTCAGGCTCCAGAACGGTTTGCCGCCGTCCCAGCCGCCGCCGTCCTCCCAGGTCACGCCGGCCAGCGAGCAGCCCGTCTGGTCGTTGCCGGGCGAGTCGGACCGCGGCCCGCGGTCGAATCCCCGGGTGTGGCAGTAGATGATGTCCGGGTTGATCGCACGCAGCGCGGCCTCGTCGCACTTCAGGCGTGCCAGCGCGTCCCGGCGCATGTTGGAGTGCACGACATCGGCGGACGCCACGAGCCGGTGCAGGACGGCGAGTCCGGCCGGGGTCTTCAGGTCGATGCCGATGCTGCGCTTGCCGCGGTTGCAGCCGTAGGCAATGTGCTGGGCGTGCCACCACCGGTCCCGGAAGGCGTTGACCTTGATGACGTTCGCGCCGAGGTCGGCGAGCAGTTGGGTGCCGAACGGACCGGCCACGGCGAAGCCCAGGTCGAGAACGGTGATCCCTTCGAGGGGGGAGGTTCTGCGGACCGACGGCACGGGACCGCTCGGCGCCGGGGGTGTCTCCGGAGTCGGCGCGGTGTGGGTGTGTTCGCCGACGCGCGGCACAGGACCGCGCACGCGTCCTGGGGTGCGGCTGAGTCCGTAGAGGATGCCGGCCTGTCGCAAGGGCCCGTGGTCGGGGTGCTCCACGTCGACGACGGCGTGCTCGGCGAGGAGCGCCGGATCCCGCAGCGCCTCCTCCGGCGTGCGGACCGGTTGCAGCGGTACGCCTGCCTGTGCGGCCACGGTGACCCACTCGTCGCTGGGGAACTTGGCGAAGGCCTCGGCCATTTCCGGGAAATAGTGGGCGAGGATGACGATGCTCTCCGGGTCCGGCCCGATCCGGTCCGGATCCTCGCGCACGCTGGTGATGTCGCGGCGCTCGGCCAGCGTCTCCCCGTCGGCGCTGCTGAGCACGAAGGCGGGGTTCGGCACCCACTGCTGGATCCAGCGTCCGTCGGAGCACCGGAAGATGCCCTTCGGGGCGCGCCGGTCGTACACCCACGAGCGATAGCCGACCGCGTCCGGCCGACCCACCCGCTGCCATTTCGAAGCGGTCGCGCTCAGCGCGGCCTGGAGCAGCGACGTCTCCACGTGCTGGCCGCGGCCGGTGTGCTCGCGGGCGAACAACGCGGCGTTGACACCGGTTGAGGCGAGGAACGCGGCGCCCATGCTCAGCCACGGCGTATAGGTGAAGATCGGCCCGGGTCGCGGCGCGCCGGGCGCCATGCCCTCGGGGATCTCCAGGTCGGCGAGGAACGGCCCCTCCCCGTGCATGTACGGAACCGCGCCGCCGTCGTGGCTGCGCTGCACGTCGAGGATCCCGAGACGGGCTGCGACCAGCGCCTCGTAGCCCGGTCGTCCGCGGTGACCGGCGTGTTGTCCGTAGGCGGTGATCGAGCACACGATCAGGCGGGGGTTGCGGGCTCGCAGCGTAGTCGCGTCGAGACCCAGGCGGGCCATGGTGCCCGGTGCGAAGGACTCCAGGACGATGTCCGCGCCGTCGGCCATGGCGAGAAACCGGTCGCGGTCGCCCGCCTGCTTGAGGTCGAGGACGACGCTGCGCCGGCCCCGCAGCCAGACGTCGTAGCCGGGAGTGCCTCGGAAGGGGTCGCCGCCGGGCGGCTCGATCTTGGTCACGTCCGCGCCGTGGTCGGCGAGGAGCATCCCGGTGACGGGGCCCGCGATGCCCCAGGACAGGTCGAGCACGCGGACGCCTTCGAGAACGCTTGCCATGATTCCCCTTGCTGTGGTTGGGAACTTCGGGCTGCCCGACGGCCCTTGGGCCTCAGTCCCGGGCCAGAACGGCCCCGGTGCGGCTCGCGGTGACCAGGATCTGCCGCGCCCCGGGCACCTGGTTGACGGCGGTCCCTCGCAACTGGCGTACCGCTTCGAGCACCAGGTTCAGCCCGTGGATGTAGCCCTCGCCGATCAACCCGCCGTGGGTGTTGGTGGGCAGCGCACCGTCGAGGGCGAGGTTGCCCTCGGCGACGAAGTCCTTCGCCTCGCCGAACCCGCAGAGCCCGAGGCCCTCCAGTTGCATGAGCAGGATCGGCGAGAACGCGTCGTAGATCATCGCGGCGTCGAGTTCGTCGCGACGGATTCCGGATCGCTGGAACAGTCGGCGGCCGATGGCCACGGATCCCTGCATGACCGACAGTTCACGGCTGTAGTGGTCGGACCCGATCTCCTGCTCGAACAACCCCGCGGTCGCCGCGGCGGTGATGAACGCCGGCGTGTTCGGAAGGTGAGCGGCGCGCTCCCGCGAGGTGAGGACCAGGGCGACCGAACCGTCGGTCTCCTGGCAGCAGTCGAAGAGGCGGATGCAGGGTTCGGCGATCCAGCGCGACGCCTGGTGGTCGTCGAGCGTGATCGCCCGTTGGTGGCCCCAGGCCGCCGGATTCGTTGCGGCGTACGCCCGGAGTTGGACGACGGCCCGCCCGATGTCGGCGCTGGTGACGCCGTAGGTGTGCATGTACCGGGTGGCGTTGAGCGCCATCCACGACGCGGGGGTGAGCAGGCCGTAGGGCATGCACCACTGCATGGCTGTCGTACCGGAATGGCCGGACGTCGGCGACACCGCGGTTTTGGCGCCCCCGAACCGGGTCGCGCCGGACCTGGCTCGTACGGCCCGGTAGACGACGACAACGTCGGCGGCGCCGCTGCCTATTGCGGCGGCGGCGTGCAGCAGGGTCCCCATGGAGCCTCCGCCGCCGTATGGCACGCGGGACGAGTACCCGATCTCCCGGAAGCCGATGGACCGCACGAGTTCGGTCTCCTCGACGGGGTCGACCGTGTAGCTGACGATTCCGTCGACGTCGGCGGCGGACAGGCCGGCGTCGCGCAAGGCGTCCCGGATTGCCTCGCAGGCCAGTTGCAGTTCCGTCCGTCCGGCCCGGCGCGAGAACTCTGTCGCGCCGACCCCGACGATCGCGGCTCCCGTGTCGATCACGATGGGCTCCCAGCGGGTCGGAACACGGGTACCGCACCTCCGTCAGCTGTCGGTTCGAAGGCGACTTCCAGGCGCATGCCGATCCGGATGTCCGCCGGCTCCACGTCGACCAGGTTGGACACCAGCCTGATGCCCTCGTCGAGTTCGACGAGGGCGGCGAAGACCGGGTAGTCGAACGCCGGGTGCTGTGGATGGTGCAGCAGCGCGTAGCTGTACAGGCTGCCGCGTCCGGACAGGTCCACGACTTCGTGGTCGAGTGAGTGGCAGTGCGGGCACATCGGTCGCGGCGGGTGCCGCATGACCCCGCAGGCGCCGCACCGTTGCGCGACCAACGCGCCTCGGGCTGCGGCTTCCCAGAAGAAGAGCGAATCGTCGGTGGCAGTTGTGTGAGGTCTCACAGCGATGCATAGTAGGTGCTATGTTTCTGGCCGCGCAAGGCTCCGGATCAACCGGGAGGGCTCTATGACCAAGCTGATTTCAGCCGACTCGCACGTGGCGGTGAGCCTGGACGTCATACGCGAGCGGGTGCCGCGTTCGCTGCACAGAGCCTTCGACGACGCCATCGCCGCCCAGGCGAAGATCGACGAGGACCTGCGCGGCGGACGCACCATCTCCATGGACGACTGGGACCTGGAGGCGTTCCGCGACCCCGGCTACCGCGACCCGGTGGCCCGACTGGCCGCGATGGACCGCGACGGGGTCCAGGCCGAGGTCCTCTACTGCGAGGTCAGCGCGTTCCGCGCGTTCGGGCTCGTCAAGGGCGACTGGAAGCCCATCAGCCGGGCATTCACCGACCACCTCACCGAATTCGCCTCGCACGACCCGGACCGGCTCGCCGTGTCGTACCAGGTCCCGATCATCGACATCGCCTACGCCGTCACCGAGGTCGAACGACTGGCCGCTCTGGGCGCGAGGTCCGTGCACCTGCCGAACTTCCCGAGCGAGATCGGGCTGCCCGACTACCACGAACGACTGTACGACCCGCTGTGGTCCGTGTTCCAGGAGACCGGCATCTCGATCAGCCACCATCTCGGCAACCGCCACTGGCTCTACGACGTCATGCGGCGCGACCCGACGCCGCAGGCCGCGATCTTCACGTCGATGCCCGCACTGGCCCTCTCCGAGACGATCGCCTGGTGGATCCTGACCGGGACGCTTGAGCGGTTCCCCGGCCTGAAGATCGTCTTCGTCGAGCCGGGACTCTACTGGGCGCCGGGCTTCATCGACGGCCTCGACCGCAAAACCGACGTCTACGACCTGCCCGGCCTGCGCCTCAAGCCGAGCGAGTACTTCCGCCGCAACATGGCGCTCACCTTCATGGACGACGAAGTCGGCCTGGGACTACGGCACTTGATCGGCATCGAGAACATCCTCTGGTCCACCGACTTCCCGCACCCCGCGACCACGTGGCCCAACTCGCAGACCGTCGTGGCCCGCCAGTTCGCCGACATCCCGGACGTCGAGCGCGACCTGATCTGTAGCGGCAACGCGGAACGCATCTACGGCCTGTCATGAACGCACCCGGGTCGCGGCGCCCAGACAGGCGCCGACGGTCGGACGGCGCCGCCACCCGGGCACGCGTGCTCGACGCGGTGATCGAGTGCATCCTGGACCAGGGCTACTACGAGGCGAGTTCGAACGCGATCGCCCGTCACGCCGGGGTGACATGGGGCACCATCCAGCACCAGTTCGGCAGCCGGGAGGCGTTGCTGCTGGCCGTGGTTCAGGATCGATGGCGTCGCCTGGCCCTGCATCTCGGCACCGTCGAGGTGTCCGGCACCACCCTCGAAGAACGTCTCGCCTGCGTGATGGAGGCCCTGGACACGCACTACGGCTCACCGGAGCACCTGGTGATCACGCAGATCATGCTCGACCTGGGGCAGTCGCCGGCCACCAGCGCGTCCACGAAGCAGGCCGTGCTGGCACACGCGGACGAACTCTCCCTGGTATGGCGCCCGTTGTTCGCCCGAGCGCTGGGAGAGGCGGCCTGTGACGAGAGTCTGGTCCGCTTCGCGTTCATGAGCATCCGCGGCTACCTCAGCGCCACGACCATGGCCGGCATCCACGTCCCGCAGCCCCCCGACAGGGCCGTCCGCGCGCTGCTGCTGCGCGGCATCGCGTACGCCATCCACGAACAGGCCGCGCGCGCCGGCATCCAGATGGGACATCCGACATGACCACCCCGACGCTGACCGCCGCGGACACGGACTCCGTCCGCACGCTGACGCTGAACCGGCCCCAGGTCGGCAACGCACTCGACGCGGACCTCATCGGCGCCTTGACCGAAGCGGTCGAGACCGCCGACGCCGACGAGCAGGTCCGCGCCATCATCCTCACCGGTGCAGGCGATTCGTTCTGCACCGGCCTGGACCTGGTCGCCCTGCGCGCCCCCGACTGGGACCCGACGCTCTGGAACACGGCCCTTCACCGAATCCTCGACACCACCACCCCGATCATCGCCGCCGTCAACGGGCCGGCGAACACCGCCGGCCTCGGCCTGGTACTCGCATGCGACTTCGCGCTCGCCGCCGAGAAGGCCACCTTCGTCGACCTGCACGCGAAAGTCGGGCTGATCTCCGCCTCCGGCATGTCGACGCTCCTCGCGGACCGCATCGGCCTGCCCCGCGCCAAGGAGATGTGGCTCACCGCCCGCTCTGTCGACGCGGCGACCGCGTACCGCTGGGGGCTGGTCAACGACGTCCTGCCGCCGGAGGACCTGGCAACGGCAGCGGCCGAACGGGCCCGCGCCATCGCCCGCGCATCCGCCGCCTGGGTCCGCACCGTGGTCGCCACCCACGACCAAGGCAAACAGGCCGTTCTGCAGCCGCAGTTCGCGATGGAGGCCGCTGCCGCGGCCGCCTGGGCCGCGGAACACCGCGGACCGAGGAACGCCGCCTCCCCCAGTACGGCCAAGCCCACCAGGAGAACCGATGGACTTCGATGACTCCCCCGACGAGGCCGCCTACCGCGCACGTGTCCGCGAGTACCTCCACGTACACGAAGCCGACCTCGACCGCGGGCCGTCGGATGCGGGCGGCGGACCTGAGGATCCGCGGACGCGGGCACTGCGCCGCACCCAAGCGGTGCTGTACGCGGGCGGCCTCGTCGGCGTCACCTGGCCGCTCGCGTACGGCGGGCAGGGCCTCTCGGCGATGCACCAGGCGATCGTGGACCAGGAACTGACCCGAGCGGGGATCCCGCGTCTGATCAACCACATCGGCATCGGCATGTGCGGGCCCACGGTCATCGCCCATGGTAGTGAGGAGCAGCGGCAGCGCTACCTGCCGCGCCTGCTCTCCGGCGAGGACGTGTGGTGCCAGCTCTTCAGCGAACCCAGCGCGGGCAGCGACCTTGCGGCCATGCGCACACGCGCAGTTCGCGAGCACGACACGTGGACCGTGCACGGGCAGAAGGTCTGGACGACCGGCGCCCAAATCGCCCGCTACGGAATCCTGCTCGCCCGCACGTCGCCCGATCTGCCCAAGCACCAGGGCCTGACCATGTTCGTCATCGACATGCACGCGTCCGGAGTGCAGGTCCGACCGCTCCGCCAGATGAGCGGTGGGACCCGTTTCAACGAAGTCTTCCTGGACGGCGCAGGCATCCCCGATCGCGAACGGCTCGGCCAGGTCGGCCAGGGCTGGCACGTGGCCCTGACGACCCTGCTCCACGAGCGAAGCGCGATCGGCGCGGACGGCAAGGAACTCGGCGCCGGAAGCGACGCGCTGATCGCGCTCGCCGCCACCCATTTGCCCGGACTGCCGACCGCGCGGCAAGCCGTACTGCGGCAAGCCCTCGGCCGCGCCGTGGCCGAGTCACTGGCGTCCCGCTACACGGGCTACCGGTCCCTGTCTCAACTGTCACGCGGTCGGTTGCCGGGTCCGGAGGCAAGTGCCGGAAAACTGGCGGCCGTTCGAGCGGCCAAGCGCGTCGCGGATCTTGGCGTGAGACTGCTTGAGGGCGGCCAGGCCGCGACATTCCCCCAGGAAGACTCGCCGGCACTCCGGTTCCACACCGCCCAGGCCGAGCTTCCGGGCATGTCCATCGCGGGCGGGACCGACGAGATCCTCAAGAACGTCATCGGCGAGCGGGTTCTGGGCCTGCCGCGCGAACCCCGCCCGGATCGTGCGCACCGTTCCGGTGGCGAACACACCCCCTGACGGCAGGCGTTCACCCGCGGATCCGTCGACAGCCCCCTGGAGCCTCTGTCATGAACTTCACCCTCGACGACGACCAGCAAGCCGTCGCGGACGCGGCGCGGGCCTTCTTCGCGGCCCAGGGCGACCTCGCCCTCATCCGACGTCTGCTCGACGATCCGGGCAGTGGTACCGCCGCGCCCGGGCGCAAGGCCCTGGCCTCCGTCGGCTTCCTCGGGATCACCGTCGCCGAGTCATCAGGCGGTGGCGGTGGAACGCTCCTCGACCTGGCCGTCGTCGCCGAGCAGGCCGGCCACTACTTGGCGTCTCCGTCCCTGGCCACCAGTGCGAGGGCGGCCGTGCTGCTGGCGGGCAATCGCGAACAGTTGTCCGCTCTCTCGGACGGGTCCACCGCCTTTGCCGTGGTCGACGGAGACCCCCAGGCTTCGGAGCCGAGCCTCGACGCCGCCACCGCGGAGATGTTCCTGGCGTTCGACGGGGAGGACCTGGTCATGGGTCCTGGCAGCGCTGCCCCGGTCCCGCCCTTGGACGTCAGCCGGTCACTGGCCGAAGTCCGGCTGACCGACAGCGAGGTTCTGGTGCCGGCCGCCCGCCACTTGTGGGAGCGAGCCCGCCAGGTCGGTGCGGTCGTCCTCGCCGCAGAAGACCTCGGAGCCGCGTCCCAAGTGCTCGACTTCACTCTTGAATACGTGCGCATGCGCACCGCCTTCGATCGGCCAGTGGGCTCCTTCCAGGCGGTCAAGCACGCACTGGTCGACGTCTACACCGACCTTGAGCAGGTGCGCTCCCTGGTGTGGTGGGCGGCCTGGGCCGCCGACGCGGACCCCGGCGAGCTGCCGCTCGCGTCGTCGGCCGCGGCCGCGCTGGCGGCCGGAGCGTTCGAACGCGCCACCGAGACAGCCATCCAAGTACACGGCGGCATCGGCTTCACATGGGAGCACGACGCCCACCTCTACTGGCGGCGCGCCAAAGTCGACCGGCTCCTGCTCGGCGACGAATCCGAACACCTCGACGCCGTCGCCCGCCACGCACTCGCGGGCGCAGACCATGAGTGAACCGACGGACCTGCGGACCCACCGCGACGGAGACGGCGTCGTCACCGTCACGCTGAACCGACCCAAGCGCCGCAACGCGCTCACCGGCCGCACCATGGAGGAACTGGCGACCACGCTGGCCCGAATCGGCAACGACCCCCACGTGCGCTGCGTCATCCTCACCGGCGAGCGGGGATTCTGCTCGGGTGTCGACATCGACTGGCTCAACGCCGTCCCCGCCGAGCAAATCCTCGAACAGGGCGTGGACTTCTACCGGTTGCCCCAGTCCACCGTCCGTGCGCTGCTCGCGCTACCCGTTCCCACCATCGCGGCGATCGACGGCCCCGCCGTGGGCCTGGGCCTCGACCTCGCTCTGGCCTGCGACAGCCGCTTCATCGGTCCCGAAGGCTGGCTGCGACAGGGATGGGCCGCGGGCGGACTCATCCCCGCGACCGGCGGCGTCCACCTCATGGACTCCCTCGCCCCCGGAGTCATCTGGCAGCTCCTCGACGGCCAGCCCAAGATCGACGGCCACCAGGCCCACAGGCTCGACCTCGGAGAGCCAGCCTCCGACACAGCGTTGGCAGCAGCCCGAGCAAGGGCCGCACATCTGGCCCAGATACCCCCCACCGCAATCCGCGGGTACGTCACACTCTGCCGCGCCCGAATACGCCGTGGATGGGAGGAGCACTTGCGGACAACCGCCGAGATCCAGCTCACACTGTTCTCCGAAGGCCACTACCGCGCCGCACTCACCGGCCAACTGGACCGCCGCCAAAACGACCCGAACCACAGCGCGCCATAGGGGCTTGTCTCACGGGTGCCAGCGCCTTCGACGTCCGGGCAGGCGAAGACATCTCCCCCTGCTGGTGATGGTCTGGCGGCGTGACGCC
>NZ_JBPKBH010000019.1:142556-147988 GCF_051388915.1 Yinghuangia sp. YIM S09857
CTCACCACCGCGCGTTCGGGGAATCGAGAGCGGCAGGTGTGGAGACGCAGCCCGGCTTCGTGACTGTCGGCTCGGCGGAGCCAGTCCCGTAGTTGTGGCTGGCCGATGCACCGCCCCCGACAGCAGGTCGGATACCACCGGTCGCCTCCAAGCCAGAGCTTCGGCTATTCGCCGAGGCCCTGGCCGAATCCGCCGTCCACGGGCAGTTCCACACCGGTCGTGAACGTCGCCTCGGCTGCCAGGTACAGCGCGGCGGCGGCGATCTCCTCCACCGTGCCCCCTCGACCCATCGGTGTGGAGGCGTTGCCCTGTTCGACGAACTCGGCGCGCTGCTCGTCGGTCAGGTCGGCGACGCCCATCGTGGGGGTGAGGATGAAGCCGGGCGCGATCGCATTGACGCGGATCTTGCGGGGCAGCAGTTCGGTTGCGAGCACCTTCGTGAAGGCGGCGACGGCTTCCTTCGCCGCGGAGTAGGCGCTGAGGCCGGGGTAGATCCGGTCGTTGGAGACGGTGGTGAAGACGATCGAGCCGCCCTTGGCGATCAGCGGTGCCAGGGCCTGGACGGTGAAGAAGGCACCCTTGGTGTTCACGTCGAAGATGCGGTCCCAGGACTCCTCGGTGACCTCTTCGAGCGTCTGGAACTCGGCGATGCCCTGGTTGACGAACAGGTAGTCGAGGCCGCCGAGCCGATCGGCGGCCTGGTCGCGGAGGGCGGCGATGGCGGCGGCGTCCGTGGCATCCGAGCGGACAGGGTGGGCCAGCGGGGTGTCGAGCGCCGCCTGGGCCTCGGCGAGGCGCTGCTCGCTGCGCCCGGTGTACATCACTGCGGCGCCGCGGTCGGTGAGGGCCTGGACGATGGCTCGGCCCATGCCGATCGTGCCGCCGGTGACGACAGCCTTACTGCCGGTCAGGGCCTTCGCGTCGACGGATGCACCGAACTGAGAGATCTCGGGAGTTGTCATGGCCGCTAAGCTAGACCTTGACATTGACGTCAGAGTCAAGCTTGCGCGGCAGGGGTCACATGTTCATCGGCGAGTTGTCGAACCGCACCGGCGTCAGCACCCGGAGCCTGCGGTACTACGAGCAACAGGGGCTGCTGCAACCGCAGCGGCGAGCCAGCGGCTACCGCGAGTTCGGCGAGTCCGACGTGGCCGCCGTACGCCGCATCCGCATCCTGCTGGCGGCCGGGTTGAACACCGACCTGATCCGGGAAGTCCTTCCCTGCATGGCCGACAAGCGGTCGATCCTGGCGCCGACCTGCGAGGAAATGGCCCAGGACCTCAAGACGGAGCGCGAGCGCCTGAGCAGTTCCATCGAACAGCTCCAAGCCGCGCACACCATGCTCAGCTCGATCATCCACGCAGGCGAAGCACTCACCGCCCGGGCCGGGGCCACCAGGTAGGGCCCCACCTTCCCAGTCCGGCTCGGACCGAGTTCCCTTGTCCATGGCGCCTCCCCGAGCCTTGACCAGGACACGCGCTGCCCTGGCAGGAAGCCAACTGCACTGACCCTTGGGGCGCCGGACCTCGATGTGGGATTGACGCCGGCGGCGAGCGGACGCGCCGCACAGGCGGTTGAAGAGGCTGGGAACACCTCGGGAGTGGGGTGCGTGACGGGTACGAAGAGTACGGGCTTCGATCGTGGAGAATGCGCGCATGGGGATCGCCGTCCGCACCTTCGCTGATGCAGACAGGACCGCGCTGCGGGAGCTCGCCCCGCGGGTCGGCGAGGGGTCGCCGAGCGGGTCGCTGTGGGGCCACCCCGAGTCCGAGGCGGCCATGTACCTCGACCCGTACGCGGACCTGCTGCCGGACTCGCTGTGGCTCGCCTTCCTCGACGGCGCGCTGGTCGGGTACCTGGCCGGGTGCCCCGACAGCGCCGAATTCCCTTCCGAGTCCAGGCGCATGGACCGCGCCATCCGGGAGCACCGCCTCTTCCTGCGCGCCCGGCCGGTCGCGTTCTTCGCACGGGCAGTGGCCGACGCCGGATGGTCAGCGCTGCGCCGCCGCCCCACCGCAGGCGACTTCGCCGATCCGGCGTGGCCGGCCCACCTGCACATCAACCTCGCCCCCGAGGCGCGCGGCACCGGAGCGGCGCAGGAGCTGATGACCCGATGGCTCCAGCAGCTCCGGACCGCAGGATCCCCGGGCTGCCACCTCCAAACGCTCGTGGAGAACACCCGGGCCGTGCGGTTCTTCCGCCGTATGGGCTTCACCCCGTACGGTCCGCAGCCGATGGTGCCCGGCCTGCGCCACGAGGGACGGCGGGTGCACCAGCTGACGATGGTGCAAAGCCTGTGACGCGAGTGCCGGCGGGGATCGGTGATGTTCCCGACAAAGCGGACCAGGTGTTCCGACCGAACGGATGGACTCCGCCCACGTGTTCGCCGCGTTCCGGGCGCTGAATCGCGTCGAGTTGGTGTTGAGACGGTCTGGGCCCGATGGAATGCGCCGCTGCCGCTACCGGGGCGGCACCGGCCACCGCGTCCGGAACCAACATCGTGCGGCTGAGCGCGTGCGCGCCGCCAAGCGCTGTCCTGCGGCCCGACAACGATCACCAACGGCATCCCGCATGTGAGACAAGGCTGTTGCCTTCACAACCACAGTTGCGCGCAGGCGCCGAGGTGCGGTGGGCTTGGTCGTTCGAGGAGCACCTGCCTGTTGCGGGTTCGGGGTGGTGGGCGTGGAGACGGGGGCGTGATGGAGCTGTTGGGCAGCGGGGATCCGCAGCAGGTCGACCGGTTTCGGCTGGTGGGCGTTTTGGGGGCCGGCGGAATGGGGCGGGTGTTCCTGGGCCGGGCGCCGGACGGCGCGGCGGTGGCGGTGAAGGTGGTGCACCCGTACTTGCTGAACGGCGACCGAGGCGAGTTCCGTGCCAGGTTCGTCCGCGAGGTCCAGGCCGCTCGGGGCGTGGACACGGCGTTCACCGCGAGGGTGGTCGCCGCCGACGCGGACGCGGAAGTGCCTTGGCTGGCCACAGAGTTCGTTCCCGGTATTCCGTTGAGTGAGGCGGTGAGCCGGTTCGGGCCGCTGCCGCAGGAGTCGTTGCTCGCATTGGGAGCGGGTCTGTTCGCCGCGCTGGCCGAGATACACGCTGCCGGGTTGGTGCATCGGGACGTCAAGCCGTCCAACGTGATGCTGGGCGTCGACGGCCCGAAGGTCATCGACTTCGGGATCGCCCGCTCCGCCGGGGCGACGGGACTGACGCGGACAGGGCAGACCGTGGGCACGATGGGGTTCATGTCGCCCGAGCAGTTCGAACGCTCCGACGTCGGACCGGAAAGCGACGTGTTCTCCGCCGGCGCGGTCCTGGCCTACGCCGCGACGGGCCACCCGCCGTTTCCCGGCGACACCCTGCCCGTACTGTTCGCCAACCTGACCACCCGCAATCCCGACCTCGCCGGCCTCCCGACAGCGCTCGCACCGCTCGTCGAGGCCGCCCTCGCGAAGGACCCGGCGGACCGCCCCGCCGCCGCAACCGCCCGAACGATGCTCCCCGCACCGCCGACCCACGTCGGGGCGGACCACGGGTGGCTGCCCCTCGCGGTCACCCACGCCATCCTGCGCGCCGCCGCAACCGCACTGCGCACCCCCGGGCCCGCACCGGACAACGGAGCTCAACGCGCCGCACCGCCCGCGCCCAACCCCGGAAGGCAAACCGCCACCGCTGCCCGGCGGTCGCCGCAGGAATCGAACGCCACCCCGCACAATCCCGACCAGCCCACCTGGCCGCCCCCCAGGCTCCCTCTGGGACGTTCTGCGGTCGATCTCCTTTGTGTTGCTCGGTCTGACCAGCCAGGTCCTCGTCGCCCGAAGGGCCCTCCACGGGTACCCGGGTGGGATGGACACCGCGAACTGGGTGGTTTCCATTCTCTTCGGATCAATCCCCCAAGGCGTAGGCGTGCAGCGTCTGCTCCAACCACGGCTCGGAAAGAGGAACTCAACAGTGGCAGCGATCACGGCGGCCGCAGTCATCTACGCCGGATTCGTAGCATATGTGACATGACCAACGATCCATGGCGTCCCCGCCTTCGGGCCGACTCCGTCAGCGTGCGAGAGCGCCAGTGATCTCCACACCCGGGCACGCCGCGACCTGAACAGCGAGCGCGTCGCGCTCCGCGACGTCCACCGACAAACCCCAACGCAGCTTCATCGCCACCCAGTTCGTCGCATACTCGCACCGGTACGCCTCATACGGAGGCATCCACTGCGACGGATCCTTGTCCGCCTTACTCCTGTTCGACGCCGCCGACACCGCGATCAACAGCCTCGGGTCGTCCAGGTCGTTCGCGTACGCCTGACGCTCCGCCGGGGTCCACCCGGACGCCCCGACTGGCGGGGAGCGCTATTCGAATGGTGCGGTATTCCGAGGTGGCGGGTGACGCCAGGCTGTGCTGGTGACGTGCGACCGTGACGAGCACCGACGACATGCCGGTCGACGGAACGTGCCAACGTGTCGTCGGGACCGGGGGCCGGTGGTAGGGCTGCCGGTCGGTGTCGGGCCGTACAGTGCCACCCTGGCGGTCCACGTGCGAACTGTCGTCGGGGCGCCAGACGACGCGCCAGGAGCGACGTCGCCCCCCGGTCGTTGCGGAACCACCTCGATGTCCTGCGCTGGGAGGGACTGGCATGCCGGACGGAATCCTGTGGCTCCCCGACGCGTTCAAGATCCTCTACTGCGTCGTCTTCGTTCGGGGTGTCACCGAGGAGGAGTTGGCGCGGCGCCTCGGCGCAGACCCCGCTTCCGCGGTGCCGATGACCTGGGCGGACGTGGATACCCGGGGCGTCGGCTCGTATCACGGCATGCCCGAGGAGGTCGTCCGGCTGGGCAGTGCGGGCGACTGGGCGTTCGCGTTCGAGCACCGCTCCAGCGTCGGCTACCGGTTGCTCGCACCGGTCTCGAACGGGACGGAGGCGGTGCTCGTCGCCGACTTCCACCTCACGCGCGCCTTCGCATACGCGCAGCACGGCGAAGTCGTCACGCGCTTCGAGCCGGGCATGGAGCGCTTTGCCGCGGGAACCGACCCGCGCCGGTGGTGGCCCGAGATGATCGAGGCCGGGCTGCTCATGCCGGACGGGCGGTCCCCCGCCGAAGCGAACATCTCTGCCGACTACGACCGGGACTGCCTGCGTTTCGCCGAATCCACCTTCGTGCTGGACCTGCCTCGCGAGGCGCTCGTCCACGGCACCCTGTCGTCCGTCCTCGTCCCCAACCCCGAGTACGTACCGCCACGGCCAAGTCGCATGCGCCGGCAGCCTATGCGCCGAGACCCGCGGTAGGGCGTGCCGCCCCCGTCGGGATGCTCGATCATGCGGAGCGCACCGGCGCACCGACGACCAGGTACTCAACTGGCTCTCCGCCCCACCGGCCGCTTCGCCGGAGCGGTGTCCTTGCCACCTCAGGAGGACGCTCCTGCCACGGTCCGGTGCCCG
>NZ_JBPKBH010000019.1:148132-156104 GCF_051388915.1 Yinghuangia sp. YIM S09857
CAGCGTGCGAGAGCGCCGGTGATCTCCACGTCCGGGCACGCCGCGGCCTGCACAACAGCCCCGACAACAGGCCGTGTCCGCCCACTGTCCCCAGCCCAGGCAGTCGACGCACTGACGCGTCCGACTCGTGCCTTCGAGTCGGGCCACGAGGTCAATTCGGCGGGAGAGACCGGCCGCCGCCGGCCTTCTTGCGGGCAAGTGGTCGCGACGGCCCGTCCTTCTCACCTCCGGCTGCCAGTGGCTGGTGCTGGTCAGCGATCACGGCGGCGACGGGTTCGGCCTCCAGCAGGTCCGCGACCGTGCAGTTCAGGGCAGCACAGATCCTGTCCAGGTCGTCCAGCCGGACGGTGACCGGCTGCTGCCCCCAGAGAGCCGCGACCTTGCTGAGCGACGGGTTGAAGCCGACCTCGCGGAACGCGGCCAGCAGGTCGGTCGGCCGCCAGATGTCCCGGCGGGCGGCGGCCCACCGCAGGTTCCACTTCACCGCAGTCTCCCTTCGTCCCAGGTCAGCCGTTGCGCTGCTCGCATGCTCGCCGCGACGTTCACCCGCTCGGGGTCGCTTTGAACCGTCGCAAATGGTGGAGTCGGGTATTGGAACTCTCCGAATACCTGGGCAAGTTAGAGGTCTTGTCGGCTCTCGCTTGGCGTGTCGTGCAGCGGTGGGAGCGCCGCGCGCAGGTCTTCGAACCGGTGGTAGTGAATCGCGGTCATTCCCGCTTCGCGGGCTGCTTCGACGTTGGCTGCGGTGTCGTCGATGAACAGGCAGAGCTGGACTGGGGTTCCGACGCGTTCGGCGGCGATGTGGAAGACGCGCGTGTCGGGTTTCGCCACGCCGATGCGGGCGGTGTTGATGATCGTGTCGGCGAGATCGGCGAGTCCCTGCCGCACGAGGTCCCGCTCCAACCTTGTGGTCCCGTTGGAGACCAGAGCCACGGATGCGACCTTGCGCATCCGTTTGAGCCAGGTGACAACGTCGTGGTCGACGGCTGGCAGCGTTTCGGTCCAGGCGACGACGGCGGCGTGGGCTCTTTCCTTCGATCCGCAAGCGTCGGCGAGGTCTCGGGCCACTGCCGCGCGCCATTGTTCGTCGGTGATCTCTCCGGTGATCGCTGGGAGCAGGCGGGCCGGTGCAAAGGCCGCCGCTGGGAGAGCGCCCGGCGGCAGTTCGTGTGCCTGTTCGAGGGCGTCCGTCGCGGGCCAGTGCCGGAGCACTCCGTCGATGTCACAAAGCACGGCCTCATAGCGCGGAACGGGCATGATCAGCGCTCCTTGTCGATCGTTCGGGAACTCACGTCAGCGGCGTAGGCCGCCCAGTCCCCGGCGGTCGCCCGCTGCCACTGCACTGCTACTTGGATATGAATCCCGAGCATGCGGGCGAGGATCGCGGCGGGGACCTCGGTCGCGAGGGTGAACAGCGCGGTGGAGCGGTCCTGACGAGGATGCAAGCCGATGCGCTTGAGCCGTGTGCCGAACTCGCTGCTGGTCAGCCTACGCCGCCTTGCCCCGCGCGGGGGGTCGGGCGAAGTCAGGACGGGGCGCGCGAAGTCCAGCGCGCCGACGCCCCGCCGACCGTCGGGACCGTCGCCGTTCGCGTGCGGGACCACCACCTGTCCCAGGTGGTCGCACAGCCGGTCGAGGAACCGCAGGTAGTGGCTGCCGGGCACCGTCGCCTGTTCCGCCAGCGGCACCACGAACGGCCGCACCAGCGCCCGCACATCCGGACGGATCCCGTCGGTCCCGATCCGGTCCAGCAGCTCGTTCCTGCGGTGGGTCACCTGAGCGCCGCGCACCTCGACGACCGCCCGGATCAGGGCCTGCTTGTCCTGGAAGTGGTACTGCGCCGCAGCCACGTTGCGCTGCCCGGCCTCCGTGCTGATCCGGCGCAGCGAGACGGCGTCGACGCCGTGCACGGCGAACAGCCGCTCGGCGGCCAGGATCAGATCGGTGCGGGTGCTCACGACGCCAAATTAAGTCACGTGTTTTACAACGTCAAGGGGATGCTGCGGCCCGGCGCGCTCCGCCGGGCCGCTCTCGGACCGCCCGGCGGGTGCCCGCGCAGCGGTCACCGGTAGGCGCCGACGGCGGTGAAGTACAGGAGCATGAGCGTCGCCGCCGTGCTGCCGCCGTACAGCAGCGCCTGGGAGGCGGTGGCGCCGAGGCGCTGCTTGAGGATGAAGACGAGCAACGCGCCGACGATCGCCGCGAGGGCGGCAGCGAGCAGCATGACGGCCTGGAAACGGTCCACGGGGAACTCCGGATGTTCGTGGGGCTGGTGTTGCCCTAGACCACTCCCGCCGGGGGCTGTTCGGGTTACGCGCCTCTCGCGGGGCGGCGGGAACCGCCGTGGGGCCGCGGGCCGTTGGGGGCGTGTCGGTGGGGGGCGGAGGCGCCGGCAAAAAGAATCTTCGCCTCGCGTGTAACCCGATCGCCCCCGCGATCCCGTGGTGTGGGGAGGCCAGGGTGTCGGCAGGCGAGGAGGAGCGCGACGGTGCGGTGCCAGGTGTTCTCGGAACAGGACGGCGCGGCCCCCGGCGGGTCGGTGGCCGCGTCGGACCCGTCGGGCCGGCGGACGCGGTCGCGGTGTCGCGCATGGTGACCACCCCGCACGCGCCGCCGTCCGACGGCGGACCCGCGCCCGTCACGCCCGGACACGAGCTCGACCTCGCCGCCGGGCTCGCCGTGGCCGACCCGCGGGACGCGGGGTTCGCCGCGTTGGAGAAGCACATCCGCGAGGACCTGGCCGACCTGGTGGGCTACCTGCGCAACCGCTTCCCCGACCTGGCCGCGGACGCCGAGGACATCGCCACCGATGCGCTGTTGGCGGTCCGCGACAAGATCGCCGACAAGCAGGAGCCGCGGGCCTACCTATTCGCCGCCGCGAGGAACCGCGCCCGCGACGAGTGGGAGCGCCGCAGCCGGGTGGTACTGGTCGCCGACGGGCTCTACGCGGACCTGCAGGTGCACGCCGCCGCCGATCCCGCCCCGGCCGCCGCCCGCACGATCGACTTCTCCGCGTTCCTGGCGACGCTGCCGCGCGCGGAAGCGCAGGTCGCGGTGTGCCAGTACGTCTACCGCATGACCGCCTCCGAGATCGCCGCGGCGTTGAACGTCAAGGAGGGCACGGTCAAGAGCTGGCAGAACAGGACCCGGAAACGGGCCCGGCAGATGTACGGGGAAGAGACGGCGGTGAACGCGACATGACCACACGCGAGTTCGACCTGTCCGGCGGTCGCGTCCCCACGGGTTCCGAAGACGAGCGGCCGGGCCGCCCGCGGAACCCGGAGCTGGGCCGCGTCCCCGAGCGGCCTCTCCCGCCTCTCCCCCGGCCTGTCCCCGAAGAGCCCGGGTCGGTGCCGCCGTCCTGCGCCCACGACCGTCGGCGTCGGCGTGCGGAGGCCGAGGACGTCGGCCCGCACGGGTCGGAAACGGCGGCCGGGAAGGCAGACGGGAAAGGAAAGGAGGACCGGGTGGACGTCGACGGCGTCCTGGCGGTTGTGAGGGCCAAGGCCGCGCGTGCCGAGCACGACCTCGCCTACGCGGCCGCGCTGGAGCGGGCGGCCGCGGTCGAGGACGACGCGCTCTCGGCCGAGGAGTTCGAGGACTTCTCCGCCTACGAAACCGCCGAGCACGACGCCGAACAAAGCGGCGAACAAGATGGTGAATCAAACGGCGGTCAAAGCGGCGAGCATAACGACGAAGGCCGCCGCTCCGGAGTGTGTGAATCGAAAACGAAGTGTTCCGTGTTTCGCCATGTCCGCGCGAAGGAATGGCCGTTTGATTTCTTGCGCAAAAGTGCTGCTGCGGATTGGCAGTCGCTGTGCCTGGTCGCCGAAGCTTCGACCTCAGCTGTCCGGGAATCCATGGTGCGGCGGCTGGCCGACGACGGGAACGCTCACGCGGCCGCGTGCGTGGGGAGCCTCCACGAGCATCGCCACGACGCCACGGGCGCCATGCGCTGGTACTTGCAGGCGCACTACGGCGGCAGCAGCCTGGGGACATTCGCGCTTGCGCGTATCGGCTACGACCGCGGCGCACGCGAGCCCGCGGCGCGTCTGCTGGCCGACGCGTGGGAGACGGACCTCGCGCTGATCCGCCGGGTCTTCGACCACATGGACGCCTCACAGGCGAAGCGACGCCGACGGCGCAGCGCCGGCGCCGCAGACCCCGAGGCGCCTTTGCACTCGATCCTCCACAAGATGCACCTCGGCATGAAAATGATTCCTCCGGTACTTCCAGCGGAATCATTCGACAGCGAAGTCGTGAAAACGGCGAGTTCGCATGTCCTTGTGTACTTTGTTCACGATTCATCGAACGATGCGTGCTGGGATTACCTCCAGCCATTTGGGGATATGGGGGATTCGTTCGACGGTGACGCCCGCTCCGTGGTCGCGGACTTCGTGAAGACGTATCTCCGTACTTCCGCGTCTTCGGGGCGCCGCCTCGTCGACGACCTCAAGAGCCTCGAACGACTGTGGGGGACCCGGAACGGCGGCGACGGCGCCCCGTCTCGGGGCGGCCCGGTGCCGCACGCTTGCGGGCTACCGGAGCATTGACCCGAGTCCGGCCGGATCCCGCCACGGCCGACGGCGTCACGGGTTCGCCGACGCCCCCGCGTGCCGTCGTAGGTGCCGTGTCCGGCTTCTCGTGACGGCACGGGTCGCGCTCGTTCGGTGTCCGGTTCGTCGGCGGAGCGGACTCGACCGGTTGCCGAGGCGGCAGGTGGTGCTGAAGTACCGAACGACTTCCAGAACGGCGCTGGGGCCCTCCGGCTCCTCGGCGTCCAGGCGACAGTCCTGGCGGAGTTGTTCGGCGTCGGCAGTGTCGATGTCGAAGGGGGGGGCTGCGATGGCACCAGCGCGGATGCGTGCTGGTGCCCGTTGTTGAGGTTCATGTTGGCCCGCGAAGGCCGGCGCAGCGCGGTCAGTCTGCCTCCGGCGCGGACAGGGCGTCGGCGATCAGGCGGGTGGCGAACTCGCGGTCGCCGGTCAGGCGGTTGATGCGTTCCGCGAGCAGGAAGGCCGTGGCCTCCAGGGCGTTCATCTCCGCCTCGGTCCACTGCCCGTACTGCCGGCGCCACAAGTTGGGGCTCAGGCCGATGCCCGCGGCAACAAGCAGTCCGGCCATGGTGGGGATGGCCTCGGGGCGGATACTCCGGGGCATCTGGCGCATCGTGGTCACGAGGCTCGGCACCACTTCCTCGAGGGCGTCCTTGTCGTGGTCCTCACACGCCATCCGCAGCCACTGCACGTACATGTAGATGATCGTGCACGCCCCGTCCAGCACCGCAGCCGCGCCATCCGGCCCCAGGGACACCGCGAACTGCTCCACCAGCGCCCGTTCTTCGGTGGTGGTCTCGGCCCTGCCGTCGTAGACACTCTTGAGCCGGGAGTCGATCATCATGAGCGCCGCGCCTACGTCGCCGACAGGCGCATACGCCGGATCACACGGTGAAGACACAGGACCCCTCCTCGATGATCGCGGCGGACAGCGCGGCGTGTTCGTACCGTAGAACGCCGACGGGGTCGCGGTCCGCCGAATCCTCATGAGGCAGCCGGAAGCGCCGCCGGGGGCCACTGGCCAGCCCGAGCACAGCACACCTGCGGTGAACGTCGAACCGGCCAGCCTTGACCGAGCGTGCACCTGGGCGTTGAGCAACGTGGCCGCGGTGACCCCGGTGGGCACGGCTGTAGCGAGGCCCTCGCGCATGCCATGACAAGCACCGGCCCGGCGTCGATCACCTCCGCGGCACGATGCGGTGACTACCGCAGGAACCCGGGCCCGGTGCGCGGGAGCGTCTCGAGCAGGGGCGTGATGATGTGGGGCCGGATGATCATGTAGTTGAACATGCCGCCTAATTCGCTGCATGTGTATATCTGCTCAGGCAAGAGTCGAATTGCCGTGATCCTCTTTGTCCCCTCTGTTCTTTTGTGGTCCTCCTATTTTGGGGATTCATTGAAAACACAGGTGTAACTGTGTAGTTTGCGCAAGCCATTCACTGCATCGAGCTATGGGGGGTTCATGCGAAGGCCACACAGGGCATGGGTCGTTGCTGCGGCGGGCGGTCTCGCCTCGGCATCGGGCGTTGTTGCGGCACCGACCACGACGCAGGCCGCGGAGACGCCACCAGTTACCGTCGAGAATCTCGCGTCTCCGAAGGATCCGTTCTCCCAACTTCCGCTTGAGGAGCAGATCAGGATCCTGACTCCACTGCGTGCCGTCGGCTACGCGGTGGAGGAGGCGGCGCGTTCGGCACCCGACACATATTCGGGACTGCGTCTCAAGCCGATGGACCGCGCCGTCGACGTCTACGTAACAGACGGCAAGAGCGCGGAGCCGCTGCTCGCGGACGCGAAAAGAATCGATCCTGCGATCGATCTGTCGCTGGTGCGGGTGCACACCGCACCGTACTCCCGGGCTTTGCTGACGGTGGCAATGTCCCGCCTCGGGGAACGCCACGCCGCCGGACTGCCCTACCGGATCACCAGCGTCGGGGTCCTGCCTGACGGTACAGGGCTGGCGGTACGCGTCGAGGATCTCCAGAGCGTGCCGGAGAAGGCGGCGCGCATCGCCGGTTCCACGGAAGCGCCGCTCGACCCGTCGTCCATCGCCGGCGTTCCGACATTCATCGAGCAACAGGCGCCGCTGGACTTCACCTCCCGGATAGCTGACGAGCCCCCCTACCAGGGCGGGGCGTTCATCACGGTGGCCGACAACCAGAACGTGCCGGTGGGGCAGTGCACCGTCGCCATCCCGGCAATCGACAACGAGACTAATTACACTCGACTGGTCACCGCAGCGCACTGCGCGCGCAACGGCGACGTCATATACACCGGCGGCGGCCACAAGCAAGGAATCGTCTACGACTTCAACACGTCCCTTGACGCGGCGGTGTACCCCGTCGGCTCCGTCCAAGGGAGAACCTGGCTTGGACCGGACAGCTACAACTCCATCTCCAAGCCGTTCAGTCGAGCCGAGACGGCGCTGGTCGGCGACAGGATCTGCAACGGCGGTGTGGTGTCCGGCATGGTGTGTGACAGCGAGGTCGTGCTGGCCAAGACCGCTTGGGGCGGAGACACCGGCCGCTTCGGATATCAGGAGTCGTACGGCCCAGAAGCGCATCAGGTCAACGGCCAGGTGGCCGTGCGCAGCGGCGACAGCGGCGGGCCGGTGTTCTCACACCAGCCCGACGGAACCGTGGCCCTCCACGGAGTGGTGAGTCACGGCGGCGGAAGCGTCATCCGCTTCACCAACGCGCTGCAGATCCTCCAGGCGCTCAACCTCCGTCTCGCTCCCTAACGTTGGGCACCGTCTGTGACTGCATCACTCGAGACACCACTTGAGAGCTCGCCTCTGATCCCCGGTCCGGCGGCGCCGGATCTGGCCCCGATGTTCCGGGCCAATCGGTCGCTCCGCCTCCGTCCGGCAGGCGAGTCGGATCTTCCCTTCCTATGGGCCTTGTTCGCCGCCGACGAAGTGTCCTACCGCTGGGTCTTCCGAGGACGCGTACCAACACCCGAACAGGTGCGGGTCGGGCTCCAACGCACCGACATCCTGGCGAACATCGTGGAGACGGCCAGCGAAGGCCGCCCCATCGGGTACGTCGCCGCCTTCGACATCAGCGACCGCAACGGACATGCCCAACTCGGGGCGGTGATGATTCCCGAGCACATGCGCACGGGCGTGGGCATCACCGCCGGGATGCTGTTCGCCGACTACATCTTCACCGTCCTACCGCTCCGGAAGCTCTACCTCCATTCCGTGGCGTACAACGTGACCCAGTTCGCCAGCCTGCTCCGCCGCGGCTACGCGACCGAGGAGGGCATCCTGCGGGACTACGAGTACTTCGCCGGACGTCACTGGGACGTCCATCTGCTGTCCATCTCGCGCGAGCAGTTCCTGACGATGCGGGAGAAGACGCGTCTCCACGAGCGCTGAAGCCACGACGTGGTGTGCAGGGGCACAGCGTTGGCCC
>NZ_JBPKBH010000019.1:156216-160538 GCF_051388915.1 Yinghuangia sp. YIM S09857
CACCGCACCTCTCATCCTGTCGGGGGCGGGGCTCCCATGAACGACTGATCGCCGGTGTACCGCACCTCGACGGCCATCTCCCGAGCGTTGAATCCGTTCGCGGGGTCCGCCAGGTATGCGCGTGCTGTTTCCACCGCGTCGACGCCTACGAGGAACACCGAGCAGTCCACGGCAACGGCTGTCGTGTTGACCTGGAAGGGCAGCTGGCGCTCCTTCAGTTCCGTGGACATCAACGCAAAGATCGCGTTGCAGGCAGCCCGGGCGTACTTGCCGGGCGCGAAGTTGACGCGCAGGTCAGCGGCGGCGTCCGGGAAGGCCGCTCGGAGGTCTGCCAGGAACGCCTCCGAACGCGTGAGGTCACTGAGGTACACCGTGATCGAGCAGCGACACGGGTCGGACCTGACGTTGGTGTACACGTCTGCTTGCGTCGATGTTCCGACGCGTTCGGCTGCCTGTGCCAAGTCGCGCAGTGCGAGATCCGACTGCGGGAGTGTCCCAGGCGGTGACACCGCGAAGGTGCCGTTCGCCGACGGCACCACCGGCGCCCCGGTGCTGCCCGGCGCGGCGGAACCGGTGGTCTCACTGGGGCCTAGCATCGCCACGGCGACGACCACGCTGGAGGCCGTCAGAGCGGCGGCCACGCCGATGCCCAGCCGGACGCGGCGCCTGCGCCGACGCATCGCGGGGGCTACGACCCGTTCCTCGAGCAGCGGGTCCAACTCGGAGGCGAGCGCTGCGTGCCGGACCAGTTCGGCCGCGAGCTCCAGCTCGTCTATCTCGGGGGCTTGCTCGTCTCTCACGGTCCTGACCCTTCGCTCGTGTCGACCGGCTGCCGCGGGGTCTCGCTGTGTACCAGGCGTGCGAGTGTTCTGCGGGCCGCGTGAAGCTGGGCCTTGACGGTCCCCACCTCACACTGCATCTGCGCGGCGACGTCCTGCACGGACATGTCTTCGTAGTAGTGCAGGACGACGCAGGCCCGCTGCCGGGGAGGGAGCCGGGTCAAAGCCTCCCCCAGAGAAAGCCGTAGGCAGACCGCGTCCGACGCGTCGCATGTCACGGTCTCCTCCGACACATGCGGGACCAGGCGCTGCCACCGCGCCGCGCGACGGGACTGATCAACGACCAGGTTCAGCAGGATGCGCCGCAGGTACAACTCAAGTTCGCGCGGATCTGCGGGTATTCGCCCGACCCGACCCAACACCCGCGTCAGCGCTTCTTGGACGAGGTCATCGGCCGCGTCGTCGTCACCACACAGCAAGAAGGCATAGCGCTTGAGCGCCTGGCCCCGGGCCGCGATCACAGCGCTGACAGCCCGCCGCTGGTCCCCCATGGTCCTCCGCCCGTCCGACACCCGCAGTTCGCTTGCGTGCTTCCAATACCTTGAACGAACAACCCACAGCGCGGGTTTACTCTGCGGTACTAGGCACTGGTGAACGCACCCCTGCTAGGCATCGGACCACCTGCCTCGACCTGCGCGCCACCACCCCGACCACCCGCATCGCCGCCCTCATCCGCGACACCGGCACCCGAGGCGACGACGTCACCGACCGCGCCGAAAATCCTCCGTACCGAGATCGCCGTCGCGGGACTCCCCGCCGTCCAGGAACCCGACCTGGAACTCACGCCCGCGTTCCACCACGGCATCCGCGACGACCCCGGCCAGGTCGATACCGTCATCGAGGACTGCGGCAGTGCACCGCGGCCGGCAACTACGCCTCACCCTCTCGGCGCCCAATGGGTCGACGGCGAAGCCGCCACCCGCCGTCGTTGGCACACACATGTCCCCGATCGCAGCCGATCCACCTGACCCGCGCGGCGCTGCACCCTTGCGTGTCTTCTCCATAGCCCGCTGTGCCGTGCGCACGCAATACTGAAGTTCCGGTACCAAGGGAAGGCCTTCGGGACCGCAGACAGAGGGAGAACACTCGTGAGCGCGCAACCGGAACACGTCCAACATGCGCCGCCCATGGGCACACTCGCTGAGCTCCGCGCCGCCCTCGTCGGCCTGAGCAGCCTCGGACTCCCGACCTATCTCGACAAGTTCGAGCAAGAACTGGCGTCCACCTCTCTGGACCAGGTGCCCGCGCTCGCCGAGCGGTACCGTTCTTATGTGCTGCGCAACACGACCTCCGAAGCCATCGCCGCGCTCACCATGAGCGCCCGCGACGTCGACGACGTTCTCCGCCGGAAGATCGCCGCTGACCGGTGACCGCCGCCTACTTCAACGACGCAGCCGAGAAGGCGCTCGCCGACCTGAGCGACACCGAACGCGCGGCCGTCGAAGCGGTTCGCCAGGTCCTCTCCGTGGAACCACGCACCGGAGAGCGCCGCCCGTCGTACCACCCGGAGACCGAGCAGTACGTAGTACAGCTCACCGCGGACGACACCGGGGGACGGGAAATCGGCGTCCTCTACCACTACCACCCCGGGCACGACGCGTGCCTGACCACGTGGATCGTCGCCGGACCGTAGCCGCCATTCCGCGCCCGAGAGCCCGTCGCACGAGGTCGAACTACGTCGGCGCCGCGGCCCCAGGATGCCTTGCACAAGTCGATTCTGAACCTGTCACCGCTGGTCAACCAACGCGGCCAGTTGTTGATGTGGTGGGTTCCGGTGCTCGTCGCAACTTGAGGGCGCCCGGGTCACCCACCACGCGTGGTGCTCGGCCAAGTCGTGTGCGACGGGGTCGCGGCCTTGCTGCGCGAGCGCGAGGCGGTGCTGTGGGATCGGATCGCCGACGTATACGACGAGGAATCCGCCGAACGCCCCATCCGTGAACGCCAAGCCGCCGACAAGGCCCGCGCCCAGGCCGAGGAACTGCGCGAACTCCTTGCTCTGCGGGCCCAATCCGCAGCCGCCGCCCATCAGGCGAAGGGCGACAAGCCAACCGTCCCGCAGACGCCGGAACGCGCGTGACGTGCGGCGTCGACGGTCGTCAGACCCGGCGGTCTCCCTGCGAACCCCCCGATCGGGGAAAGTAGTTCGCCCGAGCGCATACGAAGCGCCGAGACTGGGCGGGTGAACGTATTCTCGGTGAAGACCGTCGGCGCCGTCGTCGAGGCCGCCAACCCCCTCAGCGCATCCCAACTGCGGAATCTTCTGATGAGCAGCGGCTTGTCCGACGGGGAGCACCCTCACCTCGACAACAAGTACGAGATCGTGCGCAAGCCCCTGCGGGCCGCTCGGAACCGGGCCGTGGAGGGAGACGACGACGCCCACGAGGCCATGGTGTCGTTCGTGTGCGGTGTCGCGGGGAACCTCACCAGGTTCGGGCACACCGAACGCGTCGCCCCGCTTCGCGAGGCGCTGCGCAGCGACGGCTTCGAACTGCAATCCGGAGGTGGATCCGGTCGTGCCGTCGAGTGGCGGATTCTCCCGAGTGAGCCCGCGGCCGTGCCGCTTGCCGAGGAGATCACCGCCCTCGAAGCGGAGCTGCAGGCGCGCGGGTACGACGTGGCAAAGGGGCACTACCGGGCCGCAGTGAAGAACTTCGCCGAGCAGGACCACCCCTCGTCGAACGGCCAGTTGCGGACCGCGTTGGAGAGCCTGATCGTCAACCTCGCCAAGGACCACACCGGGTATCGCGACACCGGCAACGCCAACCAGGGAGGGGCCGCGTTGAAGACGCTGTGGGTCCCGGAAGGCCAAACCCAACCGCCGCTGGCCGTCGGGCAACCGCTGCCGGCGCGCGACGGCGGCCTCATGGTCGCGGGCGTCTGGTCCGTGTCCCACACCGGCGGTTCGCACCCCGGTCTGTCGGATGCCCAGGAGGCGCGTATCCGCATGCAGATCATCACCGCCACGGCCCACTTCCTCCTACGCCACTTTCCCGCCTGATCCGCGCCTGAGGAACTGCCGCGTCGCTTGTACGCCCGCCGTCGCCTCACGACCTCGTCCCGCCCCGGAGGTCCGGGCGCCGGGTTTCACCCGGTGCGGTCGGCTCGGCGCAGCGTGGGTCGCCTTGGTGTCGCCGTACGGTCGGGGGGTGGGGGCCGGACACCGATCCAAGGAGAGATTTCACGATGAGCACCATCACGCTGTACGGCGCGCTCGGCACGGTCGGCTCCCGTGTCCTGGACGAGGCACTGCGCCGCGGCCACGCGGTGACCGCGGTGGTCCGCGACCCGGCGACGCTGACCACCGTGGATCCCGCGCTGACGGTGGTGGCTGGCGACGTGCTGGACCCGGCGTCGGTGGCCGAGCACGCCAAGGGCGCGGACGTGGTGGTCAGCGCGGTCGGCGGCGGTGACGGGCCGGGGCACCAGGCGCTGATCAAACCGTCGTTCGAGTCGCTGGTGGCGGGCCTGCGCACCCCCGGCGCG
>NZ_JBPKBH010000019.1:160597-177497 GCF_051388915.1 Yinghuangia sp. YIM S09857
CGGGGCACCAGGCGCTGATCAAACCGTCGTTCGAGTCGCTGGTGGCGGGCCTGCGCACCCTCGGCGCGGACGCGCCGCGGCTGCTCACGGTGGGCGGCGCGGGCTCGCTGCGCACCCCGGGCGGCGGGCAGGTGTGGGACGCGGAGGCTCTGCCGGAGTTCCTGCTGCAGATCATGCACGCGCACGGCGACGCGCTGGACTATCTGCGGGGTGTCGACGACGTGCGGTGGACCAACCTGTCCCCGGCCGCGCACATGGAACCGGGCGAGCGCACCGGCGCGTACCGGCAGGGCGGGGAGGACCTGGTGGTCGCCGCGGACGGCGAGAGCCGGATCTCCACCGAGGACTACGCGGTGGCGCTGCTGGACGAGATCGAGCGGCCCAAGCACGTGGGCGAGCGGTTCACCGTGGCGTACTGACGCCGTACCGCCCGGCCGCGAACACGGGCGGCGGCGTTGCGGATCCGGTCCCGGCCGCGCTGCCGCCGGTGTGACGTGCCCTGATCAGGTCTCGTGTGCGGCTTCGAGCTGCGGCTGCTGGCGGGCGGGGGGAAGTTGGGCGTGTACCCGGGGCGGGAGCAGATCGCCGTGGGTGTCGCGGAGGTACTCCAGCGCGTGGTCCAGGGACGGGTTGTGCTGGAGGCTTTCCTTGAAGAAGGACAGGCGGCGGCGTGCGTCGTCGATGATCTGCGACCAGGTGCGCACCCAGATGGTGACCTGTGCCTGGTCGTACGGCTGGTCGGCGTCGCTGATCAGGCCCTTCGCGCGGCCGCGCTGGTTCGCGGCTTCCGCGACGTCGTCGTCGAGTTCGGCGACGACCAGGCAGAAGACCCAGTTGGTCTGCACGTTGGCGAACCGCGGCTCCTTCGCCACGGCCCGGGCGTACTTGCGTACCTGCCCCATCTCGACGTCGGTGGCGACGACGTCCGGGGCTTTCAGCTCGACGACGAGGTGCCGGGTCCGGTCGTGCTCGGTGGTGGTGGCGCTGAGCATGAGGTCGATGCGTGCGCGTCGTCCCTCGGCGGTGTAGACCGGGCCGTCGGCGGGGGTGTCGAGGCCGACGGCTTGGCGGTGGTGGCGCAGCACCTTGGTGAGGCCGATCTCGCTGCTGGTCATCATGTTGAACTCTTCGCCGAAGACCCACAGTTCGCGTTCGAGGATCTTGTGGAGGTGGTCCTTCTCGTTGACGAGGTGGGAGGTGTCCTCGTCGAAGACGAGGTGTTCGAGGGCGGCGAGGAAGTCCAGGCGGGAGGTGACCCGCGAAGAGGCGCGGATGATGCTGCTCAGGCTGGTCCTGTCCAGGAGGGCATGGAGGGAGGCGACCTCGTCCTCGCGCAGGCTGAGCACTTTGTTAAGGACGTCGGCGAGGGACTCGGGGCTGTGCCGCAGTGCCTGTTGCAGGAGGGAGAGGGTGAGCTTCTTCTTGCTGCGGTCCCGCGGGATCTGGCCGCTGATGGCGGTCGCGACCACGTCGAACGTCGTCTGCTCGGCGCGCTCGGCCTCGGAGGCGGCCGGACGGTCGTAGGGGTAGACGCCCTCCTCGTGCCAGCGGTCCACCAGCTCCCGGCGCCGGCGTCGGCGCAGGTCCTCGAAATGGGTGTCGAGGCGTTCCCTTGCCGCGGTCAGCAACGGCGCGACGGGCGTCGCGCCGCCCAGGTCGGCGAGGATCGTCTCGTTGCGGTGCTCCGGCATCGGCTCCCAGCGCACATACGCGCTCCAGGCGAAGTCCGGATGCCAGCCGGGGAAGTCGTGTTCCTCGACCGGCATGCCCTCGCCGTCGCACAGCGCCACGCTCCGCTGGGTTCCGGAACGCCATTCGATGACGCGCAGCTGCGCGGTGTGGTCCTCCTCGTCGAAGGTGAACGCGAGGTCGTAGGGCGTGTCCGCGGCGACGTGCTCGTGGGGGTCGATGCGCTTGCCGTCGAAGACGACCTCGATGCCGGGGTGGGTCATCAGGTAGGGGGCGAGGCTGGCGGTGATCTGGGTGACCGTCTTGGCGAGGTCGAGACGGTTGATCCATTTGTCCTGGCGGCCCCAAGCCTCGACCAGGGTGCCGGTCCGTGTGACGCCGTCGCCGGCGGGGAGCACGTCGACCTCCCAGCGGGCCCGGTCGGTGATCCGGGTGTCCACCACGGTGCGCATCAGGGTTCCGTCGGTGTCCTTGGCGGTGCTGGTCCAGCGTGCCTGGTCGCCCAGCGCGAACACCCGCAGGCGGCCCTGTCCTGCCTTGCCGTGCAGGGGCCGACCGTGTTGGGTGGTGCGCTGGTGCCGCTTCCAGGAGCCGCCGACCCGCTTGAACTCGGTGCGTGTCGACTGGGGCGGCATCCCGGTGCCCCGGTCCTCGACGACGACGCGCTCGATCCCACCGGCTCCGTTGCGGGTGAGCCGGACGTCCACCCAATCCGCGTCCGCGTCCAAGGCGTTCCAGATCAGCTCCAGCACGGCCTTGCCCGCCTCGCGCTCGTACGAGAGCCGCTTGATCAGGTCGTCGGCCGCCTCAAGGCGAATCTCCTCAGCCACATCCCGATCCTCGTGGACTCCGGAGCGCCGTGTGCGCGAACACGCGTATCCAGCAGCGCAATTCCCCCGATCGAGAGCCAGGCCGCGGTGAGGGCGTCGATCTGGCGGTCGAGCTTCTGTCCGGCGGTGGAGACCCGCGCGTAGCCGATGCGGATCTCGGTGCGGCGGGCGGGCCAGGCGGCAAGGAGGTCGGCCGCGTCGTCAGGGGGCGTGGTCACGCGCGAAGCCTGTCAGAAAACGGTGTCGGCGAGTTGTTGAACACCCGGGTTTTTGAAGGGGTTTCTTGAAGGCGGACCCGCGGCCGGGCGGCGTGGTCGCCCGGACCTTCAACAAACGATGGCGGGCTCAAAGGATCACTGCACCACCCGTAGATGATCATGTCGTCGTGGAGATGCGGATGCGTGACTACGGGTTCTCGGCGGTGCAGCAGGACGAGATCTGGTCCCGGTGGAGGGAAGGCGAGTCCTTCAACTCGATGGTGACCGGCAGCCGATGTCCGGTGAAGGGTTGCGGTCTCAGGGGTTGCGGAGCGGTTCCCAGGGGTCGGGGAGGGGTGCTGGCGAGTCCTCGCCTTCGGTGGGTAGGCCGACGTAGGTGCGCAGGGCGGGGCGGGTGCCGGGGAGCCCGCGTTCGGTGAACTGCTTGTGGAGGTTCCAGCCGAACCGCCAGGGCTGGAAGTCCGTGGTGGTCAGCAGGTCGGCCAGGGCGCGTAGCAGTTTCCGGCGCCCGGGGGAGAGATCGGCGAACACCGGTGCGGTGTCCGCGGGGTCGAACAGTGCTGTCAGCAGGTTCTCGGTGCGGGCCGCGAGCTGGCGGGGCTCCTTGATGCGGGATAGGGCAGGGAGGATCTTCAGGAGGATTCCGTCCGGGGACTCGGCGGTGCGCATCAGGCTCAGCAGGCTGCGGATGGTGTAGCTGTGCAGGTCGCCGTCGTGGTGGGCGGTGGCGGGTTCGGGGACGGGACCGGCGCCGAAGGCAGCTAGCTCGGCGGCGACGCGCTCCGTCGGCGGCAGGCCGGGCGCGGCGGCCGGGTGTGCGACCAGCAGGCGGGCCAGGGCGGTGGCGGCGGCCCAGCGCAGCAGGGGGTGCCCGTGGTCGAGGTGGCGCCGGAGCCGGCCGTCCGGGTCGTGGTCGGCGAGCAGCCCGATGGCGACGAGGACCGTGGCGGCCGTAATCGAGTCCTGTTCGCGGTCGAGGCAGGCCAGCAGTGGGGGCAGGGCGGCGGCGGTGTCTTCGGGGAACCAACCCAGGAGGTACGCGGTCCGGGTGCGGATCTCAGGGGCCGGGTCACCGAGCAACCCGAACAGCGCGGGAAGCCGGGCGCGGACCGCATCGTAGGAACGCAGCGCCCCCTCGCGCGCGTCGACCGGGTGCCCCGCCGCGCAGTACGCCCGCCCCTCGCGCAGGTTCCGCAGCCGCTTCTCGTCGGTCTCGGCGGCGATCGCTTCGTCGTACCAGCGCAGGTTCTCCTCGGGGCTGACGGCCGCGGCGCGCCAGGCGGCGGCATCGATGCCGAGCGGGAGGTCGTACTCGTCGTGCCAGTCGACGGCCAGCCGGGTCAGCAGCAGCAGCGCATCGCCCCGTGCGCCGGGCGGGCCGGTCGCGGCGATCCGGGTGAGGAACGGCACGGCGTACGGGGAGGCCGAGTACCGGCTTCCCTGGTGGAAGATGTTGCTGAACAGGCTTCGGAAGGCGCTCTCCCGGGCCTCCTCGTCCGGCCCGCACACCCCCCGGAGCTGGCCGGGCACGTCCTCGGCGCTGCCGTAGGCGTGCCCCAGAGCTGCCCAGTCGATGTCGTCCAGCCCGGCCAGGAGATCGTCGGATTGCTTCATGATCTGCATACTCGCAGGCACCGCTGACGCTGATCCCGCAGACGAATCGCCCTCTGGAGCTCGGCGGTCAGCCTCACCTGTCAATCGGTCAAGGTCGTCTGTCAGAGGACAGCAAGCACCTCGGGGCCGACTACACAGCGCTACTTGTCGCTTGGTGACAGCTTCGGGAGTACTGGGCCGGGTCGGGGCGGCCGCCGACATCGGCGGCTGCGTCGCCGAACCGGTGAGTCGCTGCGCGGGGTTCAGGTGTCGGCGGGCGTGATGGGGGCGATCCCGGTGCCGGCGTACAGCTCCGGCGCGAAGGAGATCAGCGGCCGCCCGCCCGGGTGGTCCAACGTCGGCCTGGCGAGGTGCACGGCGTGGCTGATCCGCCAGTCCGTTCCCGCGCGGGCCAGGTCGCCGGTAGCCAACGCCGCGGCCAGGTCCAGGGGTTCGATGTCCACCCCGGGCAGCGAGGCGACGTGCTCGGCGAGGTGTTCGCGCTCGCGGCCCGCCGCGAGCAGCGACAGCGCGGGCACCTGGAGCGTCCCGCGGCCCCCGGCGGCGGCGACCACGAACCCCGACAACTTGCGGTGTCCCTTGCCCAGCGCCAGGAGCGCGGTGTGGTCGAGCAGGACGGGCGTCACGCCGCCCCCGCCGCACCGGACGTCCTGCCGCCGAGCAGCTCATCCCACAGCGCGTGCCCGGCCGCCTCGTCCCTGGCCGTGACCTCCACCCCGAACCGCTCGCGCAACTCCGCACGCGCGACCTCCGCACGTGCGCACTGTTCCGCACGCGTCGGCGCGGACGCCGCCAACGACTCCACCAGGCCGCGGATCGTCGTCCCCCGCTCCTGCGCCAGCTCCGCCAGACGCTCCCGGGTGGCCTTGGCCACCTTGATGCTCGTGTCCTCGTCCATGCCTCAACTCTACCGCCGGTAGAGCCGTTTTCGGGGTATCCAGGGTTGTCGTGGGCGGTCAGGCGCCCAGCGACGTACTGCTCCTCATGACGGTCATCCTCGCGCTCATGGTGGTCACCCTCGTCGTGACCGTGGTCGTTGTGGCGCGGCTCGGCAGCACCATCGATGTGCCGATTTCGTGTCGTCGGTCGGCACGACGCCGTCAGACACCTTCGTCAGGCGCCGACGTCGGAGATCGAGGGGCGCGGTGCCGTGGTCCGAGCGGTGTCTGCCCGGGCGCGATTCCTTTCGCGGATCAGCGCGCCGGCCCGGCGCAGGGCCTTGCGTGTGTACTCGCCGCGCGCTTCCGGCTGGTCGGCGAGCAGCGCCGCGTCGGCCCAGGTCACATCACCGCGGTCGGCCCATGCGTAGGCGACGGTGCGGTCGGCGTCCGTCTTGAGTCGGGCAAGGGCGTGCGGGACGTCCGGGTTGTCGAACTGCTCCTCGCGGGCCAGCACCCGGGCGATCGCCTCGGCTTCGGGGTCCTCGCCGCAGGCGGCGCCGGGCGTCCAGATCTCGTGGAGCAGAAGGATCCGCTCGCCTGCGATGACGTGGTACGACTCGGACTCGTTGCCGTGGTTGGCCCGCCGCCGCAGCGCTGCGCGCACCGCGCCGTCGTCCTCCAAGTCCACCCCGTCGACCCAGTCGCCCTCCAAGAGGGCCAGAGCCACGGACTGTACGCGGTCCGGGGTCGGACTGAGCCTCAAATGCTTGGCGACGAACCGCCGCACCGGCTCCAGGTCCCCGTCGAGCAGGACGTCCTTGACCTCACCGACGATGCGGAACAGGCGACCGGCCGACCTCCGCACGCCGCTGGAGCGGACGAAGGCGTCCACACCGGCCAGGAACGACCAGTCCCACGTCGGCACCGCCGAGGTGACCAACTCGCCCACCCGCTGCGCCTGGTCGAGCAAGGGCGCCAGCGCCCCGACCAGATCGCCGATGCGCTGCTGCTGGTCGTACACGGGCTTGAACGGCCCCAGCGCCATGTCGGCGATGGTCGGCACCTGCGCCAGCGCCGACACCGCCGCAGTCGCACGCACCGCGTCCATCACCGCACGAGTCGACGGCAGCACCGCGTCCGTCACTGCACGAGTCGACGGCAGCAGGGACGCGACCGTGTCATTCATCGGCTTCAACCACTGGCCGACGGTGTCCTCCCATGCTGCGCTCACGCTCAGGACGGCTTCGAGGCCCGCCGCCGGCGACATCCTCGCGGCCGCGCCCAGCCCGTCGACGAACGACGACCGTGCGGCCACGGCGGCCGGGAACACGGCGTCGTCGCAGGCCGCGTCGGGTCCGCCGAGGTCGGCGACGAAGTCGGCGGCGTTGAACATCGGCATGGGAGTCTCCTCGGGGCGAATGCGTGTGCGTACGCCCTCTGGCGACGGCGTGGACCCCTTTCGTCGAAAATTCTCGTGCACCCCCGGACCGGCCCAGTCACACCACACCCCTACAGCCGAAATCGAACATTTGTGCGTACTATGCCGAGGGTGGGCGAGAGGTCGAAGGCACGCGGCGCACTGGAGGTGTGGAGGGGCGACCGCCCCTCCCTCGGCGACCGCGTCGACGCCACCCGCGCCATCCGCGCCAGCAGGGGCACCGCCGACCCAGCACCCGAGCCCGCGTCCGCGCCTGACGCCGCGCCGGTTCCCGCGGCAGGTGCGGCGATGCCCATGCCACCGCCGGAAGCCGCCGGGTCGTGGGTGTGGGTGGCCCTCCCGGACGGGTCCGGCACCATCTGCGCCCGCGCGATCGCATGGACCCGGGTCGTTCCCGACCTTCTCTCCCCCACCGGCTGGGCGCTGCGCGTCTCGTCCCCGTACTGGCGTGCCTTCGCCTCGTGGACCGGCGCCGGCGGCGTGAGCGCGGTTCCGGTGGAGGAGCAGCAGGTGGTGCCGTCATCGCAGGTCACCCCTATTCCCGGGCACTACGAGGGCGTGTCCCACCAGGAGTGACATTGTCTGGTTCGTACGCTTTTCCCATGTCCGACGCACCGCCCCCGCCGCCGCATCTCGTCGACCTGCAACGGAAGGTGTTCGACGCGCAGGACGCGGTCCGGACCTTCGCCGCGTTGCACCGGCACGGACGGCTGTCGCAGGAGGAGTCGGCGCAGTGGGCCGGTCTCTATGACCGCGAGCGCGAGGCGGTCCTGGGGCTGTGGCGGGCCATCGACGCGGACGTCGCCCGCGACCAGCGGCAGGCGGGCGCTGCGCACGGCGGCCCGCGGCGAGGACGACCGGCCCGCGCCGTGATCATTTGGGGGCCTTGGGAGTGCGCAGGGCCGCCACGCAGCAGCCGCCAATTCGCCCTGCGGCTAGGGGCAGTCGGGGGCCATCCCCGACAGGACGGCGCCACCGCCCTGTTCGCCATCACCAGGGGGTCCCAGGTCCCGGCAGCCATCCTGTCGCGCATGGTCGGCGTCGTGTCCAGGGGCTCGTTCCAGGGGCTCGTTCCAGGGGCTCGTTCAGGTGGCGCTCGCGATGGTTTTGGTGAAGTCGCCGGGCTTGTACTGGCGGTCGAAGAAGGCCTGTTCTGGGCCGTACCAGCGGATGAGGGCGAACCAGCCGCGGCCGGGCGCGGTCTTGATCCAGTTGCCGGCGCCGTCCGGCCGTTCCGGGCCGGCGTGGATGGTGATCGACCCGTCCTGGTTGACGGCGATGTCGTTCATGCCGTTGAGGGAGGAGTACACCTGCCCGTCGGCGTCGATCTCGGCGGCGGTCTCGGCGTCGTAGAGCGTCAGCGACCAGAACAGCCGCGCGGGCGGGTTCGCGGGCAGGTCGATGCGGTACGCGTGTTCGCCGGTGAGCAGGTCGCCGTCGTGGTCGCGGTAGGCGTTGGCGTACTTCGCGCCGAACCCGACGACGGAGCTGATCATGCCGGTGCTGATGGAGTAGTGGTTGACGAACATGTGCGCCTTGGCGTTGACGTCGGTGTGGCCGGTGGCGCGGGCGCGGAACTCCTCGTCGAGGAGGGTGTGCCAGAAGTCGTCCCTCGCGGTCTTGGCGTGCGCGACCCACTGCCGGTCCTCCCACCACAGGGCGTCCGGCTCGCGGTGGTAGCCGGCCGCGAGGGTCTTGGCGGTCTTCCAGCCGGTCCGGGCGGCCAGGTCCAGCAGTTCGCGCTGCCGGGGCGTGGGGGTGAAGTCCCGGCCCTTGCGGATCCCGAGGGCGGCGAGGACGCCGTGCATATAGGGGTCGACCTGGTCGACGCGGTCGGCCTGCACGAACGCGTGGAGCACGTCGAAGTACGAGGCGTCGCGCGGGTAGAGGGCGTCGGCGCTCAGGTCGGAGACGTGCGTGTACCGCATGGGCTTCGCGTCCCCGCGCAACGGGTGCAGGCGGATGCCCTCGATGGCGGCGACCCCCGGGGACAGGTCGTCGATGGACTGGAAGAAGCCGCGCAGCAGGAAGAAGATGCCGTCGGTGCGGCTGCGGTAGACGAAGAAGTCGTCCCATTCGCCGTCGTGTTCGGGTTGGTGGCCTTCGGGGACGATGAGGTAGGTGCCGCCCTTGCCGTGGTCCGGGCCGGGCAGGCCGATGTCGCCGAGGTACTGCCTGCCGTCGATGAGCGGTCCGGTCAGGGGCCGGTGCCAGAAGTCGTCCACCAGGCCCTGGATGCCGGGCGGTGCCTCGACCACCAGCGGTCCCGTCTCGGCCAGGTCGGCGAACGCCATTCCGTAGATCACATCGCAGTTCGGGGTGGTGATCAGGGTGCGCGGCTTGAGCCGCTGCTCGTACACCGACACCACCTGGTACCCGCGCCCGGCGACCTCGCCCAGGCCGTCCCGCATCGCGCACATGTTCACCGCCGGGAGCGCCCACAGGTAGGTCTGCACCGCCCGCTGGAAGAACAACTCCTCCTCCAGCACCCGCGCTGACTCATCGGCCGGGTAACCGCTGTCGAACGGGAGATCGGCCAGGTCGCGGTAACGGTCGACCCCAGGCGTCACAGTCACACATCTCTCCGCTCCAAAAGGAGTAAAGGCATACATATGCCTTCAATATGGAAACGAGCATAGGTACGGCCGGGGTCGACCCCACGCGACACGCCGCACGTAGACCCGGCAGCCGTGCACCACGCTGCGGCCCAAGGGGCCAGGGCCGCCCGTCCCCTTCGGCCCGCAGCCGGTCCCCCCGTTCAGGTCGTGGATCCCCCACCCAACCCCGACTCCTGGCAGTCCAGCAGCGCTCCGCCGATGGCGACACAGCGTCACAGGTCACCGGCGGGACCGCGCCGTGAACGACAATCGCGACGCCAGCGCACGTGGACAGTCCGGTGCACCGGCGGGAGAACCGCAGACGGGCCCCGAACTGGTCGCAGCCGTGCACCTGCTCGCACACTTCGGTTGGAGAACTTGAGCACCGGTTGCGGTACCGCCGCCACTGTCGGCACAGTCAGCGCGGACGCGGCGATCGACGCCGACCTGTTGGCGGCAGCCTTCACCGTCCGGGAGGCGTTCGGCCGCGTCAACGACGTCATTCACGCGACGGCAATCGCCTCGGCGCTGCCCCGGATCCTGGACCCTGGGGAGGCGATCAGGAAGCGTCCGTCCCTGGCAGCGGGCAACGATCCGTCGCGTCCGTTCGACCTGGAGACCGACAAACGGGTCGCGGAGTTCAAGCTTGCGCGGTGGGCCGGCGCGGATGCGACACGCAAGCGGGCGACGTTCAAGGACCTGATGATGTTGGCCTCCGACACCTCCGGACGCCGCGCTCAGCTGTTCGTGCTCGGATCGGAACCTGCACGCTTTCTGCGAACGACGCGCTCCACCGCCCGATGGGCGCTGAAGTACCACACCGGCGCGGCAAGCTTGTTCGAGGAACGGTTCGGTCCGCTCTCCAAGGCCATCGCCGAATTCACCCGGACGCACGCCGCGCACGTGGAGATCACCGACCTGCGCGGGATCGTCCCCCTGCCTCCAGGCATCGCGGGGCACGCCGATCTCTGACCGGGCACCATGCGATGCCCCTGAGCACGCGAGACCGGATGGTGTCGCTCGCCGGATCTCAGTCTCAGGCCCTGTCCACGCTGTGGCGCTGGAAGAGGTCGGCGAAGAACTGCTCGACCATGCGCCGGGCCCGCGTTTGCGCATCGGGGGGCGCGTCGTCTCCTGGGAGTTCGACGGCTCCGAAGCGGAACACCTCGTACCCGCGGAGCTTCAGCTCACGGTCTGCCCGCATGTTGCGGGCGTACCGGGGCGGGGAGGCGTACGCGCCTTCGGCGTAGTGGTGCATCCCGTCGACTTCGAGTACGACGCGCTGTCCTGCCGGGAGCAGCATGAGGAAGTCCATGCGGAATCCAAGCAGTGCTTTGGCGCCGCGTGCTCGGGCTGTTTTGGGGTCCCAGTGCAGCCAGACCTCGGGTAGCAGCGCCGGGAGATCGGGCACGGCGGGCGCGTGAATGGCGTGGTAGAGGTCGAACAGGAGTGTCTGGGGAGGCGAGTTCTTCGGGAGGCTGTCGCGTAGGCGTGCGTAGAGGGTGTTCTTCGCGTCGTCGTCGCTGTCGAGTTGCTGCGTCTGCTTCCACCAGTCCTGCAGATCGCGCCATCGCAGGCCCGCGTTGCCGATCGGTCGGTCGTAGACCAGGACGGTGTGCGCGTTGTCCACGATCTCGATGTCGTTGTCGACCCCGTCGAGGAAGCGGATGTCCGGCTTCCCGCCGTCGGGCAGCGACGCGAAGATGACGTTCTTGGGACGGCCGCGGTGCGACCGGGTGGGAACGAGGGTGAAGACCGGGTAGCCGCCGTCGTTGTCCGTCTCGCGCAGCTCCACCGCGGCGGCGTGCAGATGGGTGTTCACCGCCTCGGTGAACACCCGTTGGGCCGCCTCGTCGGGGACGACGTCGGCAGATGCGAGGCCTTCCAGGAAGAGAGCGAAGCGCCGGTCCGTGGCCTCAAAGGCCCCGAGCTGCTTGAACAACTCCTCGGTCGTCCAGTCACCCGGGTTGCGGAACACGTGCAGCTGAATCCGCGAACGGAGGCTCCCCTCGATTCCGAACAGATCCCCCGCGACGTAGGTGTCCAGCACCCACAGCTCTTCCAGCAACCCCAGGAAGCGCTCGGGGTCCCGCGCCAGGTCCTCCAGGTCCACGGCCCGAGCGATCTCGTGCCGGGTGCGCCGAGGTATCTGCGGGTATGGCCCAGCCACCCACAGCAAGTCCTGCAGTTCGTTCCGCCGCGCTGGTTCCAACCGGTGGACGGCCAGGATGCTGTGGGCGAGCTGGGGCAGATCGGTGTCGCTCACCTGGGCGAAACTCGCGGCCATTCGTTCGGCCTTGGTGCCCAGATCCGCAGGAGCAGGCATACCGAGGCGGGCACAGAGACCGGGCAGATCCACGGTTCGGGTGGTGCGTGCGACGAATCCCGTGACCCCGTCCAGGAGTTCGCGCAGGTCCGACAGGTCTGCAAGGCGCGCCATCAGCTGATGATGGCAGACTCCGCCGACGCAGGATCCCCGGCCCGTTGCGCTTCCCCGCCCGGGCCGCGCTTCCGCCGCTCGCTGTCTGGCGTGCCGCGCCGTCGTGTCTGTTTCATCGTGGAGACATGGACCTTCCCCAAGAACCGGTGACGCTGCTCTTCGACGACGGGGAGTCGTTCGAAACGACGCTCACGATCTTCGGATGGAATCCCCCAGGCCTGCTGACCATGGACCAGGGTCCGCGGGGAATGTGGACCGCCGAACGGCGGCGCGCCGACGACTTTCCCGAAGGGGCGCCGCAGACCGGCGTGCTGCGGGTTCCCTCTCGGGGAGAGGAGGGGCCGTTCCTGCTCCGCGAGGTGCACCACGGCTGGGTGGAGATCAGCGGGGCCGGCCCGGTGCAGGCGGTGTAGCCGGCGCGAGGCGCAGAGAACTGCCCGGAACCTCGTGCGGTGAAGGGGGCTTCGCCAGCCCGGAGCCAGCCCGGAGCCTGAGGAGCGTTTCGCCAGTGATCAGCCTGCGCGCGGGCAGTACGACGGCCCCTGCCTCGTGGGGGGTCAGGGGCCGCCGTGACCCTGGGGGGCCGCCACGCTGGTCCAGTGCGTGGTTCCCTGGGGGTGCCGTCGAGCGCGTCCGTCCGGTCCTCCGGGGGCGTCCACCGTAGACGGGTCAGGTCGCATTGGGGAGGCATTCACGACGGTTGGCGCGGATTGTCTCCGAGTTCGCCTGTAGGCCCGGTGAGGCGGAGTCGTTCGCGACCCATGGCCCGCACCGCGTCGCGTTTGTTCAATACCGTCCCGCGGCGGGCCGCCTAGCGTCTCGGGCATGTCACATCTGTCCCACGCTGCCGAGGCCATGGCCGCAGTTGTCCGTACCAACACCGATGACCAGCTCGCCAACAAGACTCCGTGTGCGGAGTACGACGTGCGGGGTCTGGTCAACCACCTTCTGTTCTGGGGGCCGTCGCTGGCCGGCGGCGGCCGCAAGGAATCCGTCCCGCCACTGGCGGCCGCCGAGTCCGAGGTGGACCTGGCCGCCGGCGACTGGCGCGGGAGCCTGCTCGCCCTGCTGGACGACATCACCTCGTCCTGGGCGCCGCCGAGCGCCTGGGAGGGCGAGACGACCATGGGCACGCCGCACCCGCTGCCCGCGCCCGTACTGGGCGACATGATCGTCGGCGAACTGGTCGTGCACGGCTGCTGGGACCTCGCTGCCGCGACCGGACAGCGCATCGAACTGCCCTCCGATCTGCTGGCGCATCTGCACGACACGATGTCGGCCGGAGTGGAGCAAGGGCGACAGATGGGCATGTACGGCCCGGAGGTGGCGGTGCCGACCGTGGCGCCCACGTTGGACCGCATCCTCGGCCTGACCGGCCGCGATCCCGCCTGGGCTTAGTGAAGCCGCGCAACCGTCCGCAGCCTCGCAGGGGCGCAAAGTCCTGCCTGTGGCAGCAGCACTGGGATGCCCGCATCGCGCGGCGGTCCCTTGGCAAGCTCACCGGCGACATGTTGAAGAAATGCGGGTGGGGTGCCGTTCGGGCCGGGAGCGGGGCCCGCCGGTCACAGTCGGGGCGAGCGCGTGGTTTCGGTGGCTTTCCACTGCGCGACGCCGATGTGGTGCTCGCGTACGAGGGAACGGCCGAGTATGGCGGCGGTGATGGTGGCGGCAAGGCCGAGCGCGCAGAGGGTGACCCCGGGGGCGGCACCGCGTGCGGGGTCGTTCCAGGCGGAGACGTACAGCCCGAGCGCGGTCGCGAACAGCGCGAGGGCGGCGGTGTTGAGAACGGCGTGCGTCACCGCCGTGCTTCGGGCTGGCCCGCTGCGTGGGACGGCCCGGGTGAGGTCGCGGGCACCGAAAAGCGCGACCACGAGGGCGGCGGCGACGCCGAACACGTTCATGGTGATCGCGAAGTCGAGCCAGAAACGGTCGTGGTGCGCGCCGTACGCCGCGTATCCGGCCAAGGCTCCGATGTATCCGGCGATGGGCAGCGCCACGAGCCTGCGGTGCGGCGAGCGCCTGGCTATCGCAGGGGATTGGGGGGTCATGCGGTCTCCTCACCCGGCCGTGAGACATCCGGGCCGTTGGGGAGTGACCTGCCCTGACAGGCGGCGATCACACCGAATCGGTCGTTCCCGAGCCGCGACCACGGCGGGGGCAGCGCGGAGACGACGCGGCCGGTCACACGTCCAGATACGAGATGGACAACACCGTGATCGTCTTCGTGGCGGTCACCAGCAGCACGACGACGAGGTCTGGGCCGGACATCAGGCGCATCGCCACCTCGTCGCCCTCGTCCCCGATGCCGTACGGCCGGGTCGCGGCGAATGCCGCCCCTCCCTCGAAATACGTCATCGGTCAGTCTACGCCGCCTTCCCCCCGCGAGGGGAGGGAGTCCCGGGCGGCGCCACCGCGCGCGCCTCCGCGGGGATCCACGGGTTTCCGGTACCCCCGGCGCCGGGGAGCATTCCCCGGGCGGCAACGCCAAGCGAACGGGGGCGGATGTGCGGGATCGACCGACGGTGTACCGGGACCGGCTGTACCACGGGTTCTTCGACCGCGAGCGAGACCGCCGCAACCAGGCATCGGACGCGGACGAGTACGCGGAGGTCCAGCGCATCCTTGTCGAGAAGCCCGCGGGCGGGCCCACCGAACGACGCAGCGTCAAGGTGCTGTACGAACTGCTCCCGCCGGACGCCGCGCGGTTCGGCGGCTTCCACTGGGGCTACCACGGCACCGGCCCCAGCCGCGTCGCGGCCGCGGTCCTCGCCGACTCCCTGGAACTGCCCGCGGACACGACCGGGCGGGGTCCGTTCGCGGCCGACGACCCGGTGCTGGGTGAGCTGAGCGCGGCGTTCGTCGTCGACGTGGTCAGTGAACTGTGCGACGAATGGCGGCTGCGCTGCACCCTGGTCATGCGCTGGGCCCGCGCCTGGTACCTGCACAACTATCCCGCGCATCTGCCGGTCCGGCTCCACCAGATCCCCAACGCGAGCTGGTGAACCGGCAACGGCACTGGGGGATCTCCCTTCGGGCACGGCCGCGGGCGGGGACATTCGGGGCATGACCAACTCCCCTGCCGCGGCCGATCTTCCGCTCGACCGTCTGACCGCCGCGCTGCGCGCGGGCGCGGCCGGTCACCTGCCCGGTGAGGCGGCCGTCGCCCTGCTCGTCGAGCACGATGTGTGGCCCCGCCGCGCCGACTTCCGCGCCTTCGTCGACTACACCGACGACCCGGACGCCACCGACACCCCGCTCGTGACCGTCCGCCCGGACCGCAGGCACCCGCGCGTCCTCCACAGCGCTGGTCGGGTTCGGACTGGACTCCATCATCGAAGTGTCCTCCCCCGCCGCATTTTCCAAGACCTCGTGCGGTTCATCGAGAGCTTGGCGCTGCGCAAAGCCCCGGGTGCCGGTGGCCGCCGTCCACCGTCAGGCCGCATCCGTCGCTTTCCCGCACCAGGATTTGCGGCGCAAGCCTGAAACGGAGGGCCCGGGCGCTCCCGGACCCAGGCCCTCCGCGGGGCAGCCGGACGTGCCGGCCGTGCTTAGGACCCCGGGTGCGGGGCCACGTGAGGATGTTCGTCCTTGAAGTGGCGGCGCAGTACCTCGTCGAGCTGCCGTTCGCCGTGGGCGAGCAGTTTGCGGCGGACCGGCGGGATCCGGCCGAGGAGGCCGTGCCGGACGAGGTTGGCGGGGCTGCGGAGCAGCGGGTACCAGGGAAGCGTCGTTCGCATGCCGATGTCCTCGGTGCCTTGTTTGCCGACCAGCAGGCGGGCGAGGCTGCGGATTTTGTGGAGTTCCCAGGCACGGTGCAGGCGTTCGAGCCGCGGGAAGGACAGTTCGCCGAGGGATGCTTCGAATGCCTGGGTAAGTTCCCGCGAGTACTTGTCCGGTGGCGGTGAGGTGAGGGAGATGTGGTAGAAGATCCGCCGTCCGTCGGCTTCGCTACGGGGCAGCCACTGGTCGTCGACGCCGACGAGCCAGCCGATGTAGCGCCACATGTGGATCACCGCGGCTGCTTCCCGGGAGGCGATGGGCATGCCGAGCAGGCGGATTCCCAGGAGCCAGAAGGTGCTCTGAAGCGCGAGTGTGCCGGCTTGGTCGGTGGCGTTGATGGGGAGGCCGTGCGTGTGGGCGTCCCACTCGGGTAGCGCAGCGTACTTGCGGTTGACGATGGCGTGCATGAGCCGTACGTGGACGGTGAGTTGCCACCCTTGGGCGGACCGGTCGAGGCCGCCTTCTCGGATGCACTCGACTACCCAGGTGGAGGTCTCGCCGTTGCGTGCGAGTGTTCGGCGGGACAGTCCTCCGGTCATGGTGAGGAGTTTGGTGTTGGCGGAGCTGCGGTAGCCGGTGAGGAGGGCCGCGCTGAGGACGTCGAGGGTGTCGATTCCGCCGCGGCGCATGACCTCGGCACCGAGCTTGAGTTGGCTTTGGTCCACCCAGGTGGGGCGGGCGTCGACATGGGCGAAGAAGTCCGCCAAGGGCTGGGGCGTGTCTGGGACGGTGTCGATGCCGTGGGCCAGTGCCGTGCGGAACTGAGCGAAGGTGACCCGGCGTTCGCCGATGGCCTGGGCCAGTGCGGCGCCCACGGGGTCGCAGGTTGTCAGGCCGTGTGCGAGCGCCTGTAGTTGCTCGTTGGTGGGCTCCCGATCATGGGTGACGAGCTTGCCGAGGGGCTCGGCTGCCTGGGTCGCCCACCTGGGATCGGCCATGAAGCGGCGCGGGGCGTTTCCGGTTGGTGGCTCGGGTGGCGGTGTCGTGGGCATGGCTGGCCCTTCTTCGGCTTCGGCGGGGCGGGGTGGCGCTGGGCGGGGTCAGGCGCGCGGGGTGAAGGTGCCGCGGTCGAGGACCAGGGTGTTGCCCGCCCGTGTCTGGAAGAGGATGCGGTCACCGTCTTCCCAGATGTCCGTGGTCAATTCCTGGCCTGGCAGGACAGGGGCGGCGAATCGGGCGGTCATGCCGCCGAACCGGTCCGGGTCTCCGTCGCACAGGGCGTGCAGCAGTGCGCGCCCGGCGAAGCCGTAGGTGCACAGGCCGTGCAGGATCGGGCGGGGGAATCCGAGCTTGGCGGCGGTCTGGGGGTCGGAGTGGAGTGGGTTGCGGTCGCCGCTTAGAAGCCGTTGTCTTATCGAATGTGATCGCTGAGTTTCCGCTGGTCAGGCATGAAGTCCGGTGCTGTGCGGGAGG
>NZ_JBPKBH010000020.1:0-36111 GCF_051388915.1 Yinghuangia sp. YIM S09857
CGGTCTCCCGGCCCAGCTGACGCGTCAGCGCTGGGTGCCTGCCAGGGCGGCGACTTCGGCGGGCGAGAGGACGCGGTCGAACGCCTGGACGTCGGCGACCGAGCCGTTCAGCTGGTCCACGCCGCTGGTGGCGCGCCCGATGGTGAGGGGACCGGCCGCCTTCCAGGACTGCGCGGCGACCGCCGAGCCCTGCGCCACGCCGTCGACGTACAGGGTCATCTGCCCGGTGGGCGCGTCGTAGACGGCGGCCAGGCTGGTCCAGGCGCCGACCTTGGCCGGTTGCGCGGACGACGCGGTGTACCACTGTGCGGGGTTCGCGGAGTCCTCCGACGTACGGACGAAGGCCCACGTGCCGGCGTCCTTGTTGTAGTGCAGGTAGAAGCCGCTGACCTGGGTGCCGTCCTGGGCCACGATCGTCTGGTGCGCCTTGGTCTCGGTGACCTTCGCCCACGCGGCGATGGTGAAGCTCCTGGTGGTGTCGACGGCCGGCGTACGTGTCTGGATCGAACCGTCGCCCGCGAAGAATGCGCTGCCGGACTGCTCGGGCGACCACGTGACGATTCCCGCGGTGGTGCCGTGGAAGCGCTCTCTGGTGTCGGCCGCGCCCTGGTTCAGCTCCCAGTGCGCGATCGCGTCGGCGGGTACGGGGACCGGCGGCGCGGGAGTCGCCCCGGGCGGGGGTGTGGCCTCGGGCGCGGGTTGTCCGCCACCCGGCGCGGGGCCGGATGCGGGAGCGGACGCCGTGGGCCGACTCGCGTCCGCCGCAGGGGACTTGCCGTCGTCGTCCGACGCACCGAAGAGGATTCCGAAGACGGTCGCCATGACCGCGACGGTCCCGAACCCGACGGCGGCTCCGATGCGCTTCCTGCGGCGATTCGGGTCGAGCACCTCGAACACCACGCGCTGCGGCGGCGGTTCCGGGGGTACGGACGCCGCCAAGGCCGCGGCGGGCCACACCGACCCCGGCACGGCGGCAGGCGTCGGCCCGCGGTCCGCCGCGGGAACCGGGTTGGGTGGCGCGGGAGTTGACGGCGCGTCAGGAGAAGTGGTGTCCTCGTCGCCTGCTTCGACAGGCTCCACGGCCTCGGGTCCGGCCTCGATTCCCGCCTCGGTTCCGGCCTCGCCGATGGGCCGAGTCTCCTCGGTCCACGCCGACCCGTCCCACCACCGCGCGGTGCCGGTGTACCCGTGCGGATCCTCGTACCATCCCGCAGGTTTCGCCCCCGTCGCCATGGCACGGAGCCTACGGGCTGAACGGGCCCGCACCACAGGCCCTCGGGCCGATTCCGCGCTCCCGAGGCACCCGCGTCTCCGGGGGGAGCGCCACACGGCTACCAGAGCGACGGGACCTCGTACCAACAGCCGACTGTCTTCCAGGCGCCCTCGCCCGAACCGAGGTCGACGACCGTGTGCATCACGCTGCCGACCACGGGATCCACGACGCCGTCCTGCGGGAGGCCCAGCAGGCGTTCGAATCGCCTGGTGTCGGCGGTGGTCTCCGGGCCGTAGACCGCGTCCGGGTAGAAGTCGCTGAAGCCGATGGTGTGGTAGAAGGCCTGGACGCACTGCGCGCCGAAGCCCGTGGCGCCCGGACCGATGCCCGGCAACCCGGGTGCCGCGTGCGCCGGGGCGAACGAGCCGGACGCGCCCACCGCGAGCAACGCGGCCGCCGCGGCGGCCGCGAGCCGGGGCATGGCGGAGTGCGCTGTCCGGGGCGTTGTCGGGGTCTCCACCGCGTGCTCCTCTCCGGGACCGCGCGGCCCCGCACTGGAGTCAGCGTGCGGGCGGTGGGCGGCGCGCGGAAGCGGCTATGCCCGATCGGTCGGCTTCCTGGGCCGGCCGGCAGGCGTCGACCGGCCGTGGCGCCTCCACATCACTCGACCACGGTCTGCGCGGCGTCGGTCGGAGGCGACGTCAGTCGAAGTAGGTGTCCGGCGTCCGCCCGCCCGTCTGCTTGGTGACCAGGCGCGCCGTTGCCGCCAATCGGTCGCCGTATGCGGTGACTTGACGCCCCGTCACCTGGCGGAGCCCGTTCAGGGTCATCGCCAGGGCGACCTGGCCCTGGGCGTCGAAGACCGGGGCGACGATGGTGGTGATGTCGTACGTCGCGTCCGCGTCGACCTCCACCAGTTCGTAGTCCACCTCGCCCAGGGCCGCCGCCAGTTCGGCGAGGCGGTCGCGCAACCGCGGTGCCTCCCGCGGGCGGTCGGCCAGGCGTTCCAGCGTCGCGCCGATCTCGGTGCGGGTGGGGCTCTCCACGGTGATGGAGTATCCCCGTTCGCGCACCGCGGCGAGGGTGACCGGCAGGTGGATGCGCGCGGTGGCCTGCATGCGCCGGTCGAGGCGCCCCAGCCAGTCGTCCACCTCGTGGGGCGTCGACCACGCGAAGAACACCTGGCCGAGCGGCGGCACCAGGGGCATGCGCTGACCCACCCGCACGTCCGCGGACGACAGTTGCGGCCGCCCCTCCACCGCCAGGATCACCAACTCGTCGCCCACCGAAACGCTGATGATCGACTCGGTGCTGAACTCGTCGGCGAGCGGCCGCATTTCGCCGCGCGCCAGGTCGACCGCGCGGTTGCTGCGCAGCGCCGCGTCGCCGACCGCGACCAGGGCCGGGCCGAGTTCGTACGTCTTGCGCCGCGGGTGCCGTACCAGGTAACCGGCGTCCTCCAGCGACTGGAGCACGGACAGGGCGGAGGCGAGGTTGATGCCGAGCGACCCGGACAGCTCGGACAGCGTGAAGGCGCCCCCGGGATGGGTCGCGAAGAAGTTGAGGATCTCCACCGCCCGGCTGGCGGCGAGCGCGGGACGAACCATGGCGGCCCCCTTGTGACCTGGGCGACATCGCGCCAAACTCGTTATCGGATTTCAAAGCGGTTTTCAGAATATCAAAATCTGGAGCGGAACATGAAGCTGGACGTGCTGTACGAAGTCGACGTCCCCCGGCCCTGGCACGGGGACCACCCCTACGGCCAGCGGCGCGAGGAGCAGCGGGCGTACCGCGAGGCCGTGGAGCAGGTCCGGCTCGCCGACCGGATGGGCTTCAACACCATCTGGGCGGTCGAGCACCACTTCCGCGAGGGGCGCTCGCACATGCCGGCCTCCGAGGTCTTCCTCGGCCACCTCGCGGGCCTGACCGAGCAGATCCGGATGGGCTTCGGCGTCACCCTCACGCCGTTCGGGTTCACGCCCCCGCAGCGCATCGCGGAGAAGGTCGCGACGGTCGACATCCTGTCGAACGGCCGGGTCGAGTGGGGGACCGGCCGCTCGACCCCCATGGAGCAGACCGCGTTCGGCGTGGACATCGCCAAGTCGCGCGACGACTGGCGCGAGGCCATCGAGATCGTGTGCGGCATGTGGCGCGAGGAGTACTTCGAGTACGAGTCGGAGCGCTTCAAGTTCCCGCGCCGCATGGTGACGCCCAAGCCGTTCCAGGACCCGCACCCGCCCGCGTGGATGGCCGCGACGTCGCAGGGCTCGGCGGAGGTGGCCGGATCGAACGGGCTCGGCATGCTGTCGTTCTCGATCATGCAGCCGCTGGAGACGATGGCCGCGCAGGTCGCCGCGTACCGCAAGGCCGCGGAGACCGCGACGCCGCTGACGGACGTGACCACCAACAAGGTCGCCGCATACACCCTCGTGCACACCACGGGCAGCAAGCAGGTGTCGCAGAAGGTCTGGGACTCGGTGGCGTGGTGGTACAAGAACCTCGCCATGTTCACGCTCGAATGGGAGCTGCCGCACCTCAGCAAAGAGGAGCAGGACAAGACCTTCCCGCTCCTAAAGCCGCTGTTCGAGGGTGAGGTGCCGGTCGAGACCTTCGACGCCGCGGACATGATCGTCATCGGCGACGTGGACACCTGCGTCGAGAAGATGAAGCGGTACGCGGACCTCGGCGTCGACGAGCTGATCTGCTACGTGCAGTGGGGCTACCTCGACCACCAGGACATCCTCAAGACCATCGAGATCCTCGGCAAGGAGGTCATCCCCGAGCTCGACCGCTACACCCCGAAGGTGCGCCCGCCGGCGAGCTGATCCGGAGGGGATTCGGACCCGGACGGACCGAGGTGGTTTGCTGTTCGCCACCAAAGAGCCCGCGCCGCACCGCGGCCGGGCCTCCGTCCGAGTTCGAGGAGTGGTCATGGGGCAGGTCAACGCGGATGCTTCGCGCGATGTCGCGGGTGAGCCGGAGGCGGTCTTCGCGGCGCTCGCCGACTACGCCGCGACCCGTCCGAAGCTGTTGACCGAGCACTTCTCCGACTACGAGGTGCGCGAGGGCGGCCAGGGCGAGGGCACGGTCGTGCACTGGCGGCTCCAGGCCACCAAGAAGCGTTCGCGCGAGTGCCTGTTCGACGTGACGCAGCCCGCCGACCTGACGCTCGTGGAGACGGACCGCAACTCCACGATGGTGACGACCTGGACGGTCGCTCCCGCGGGCGCGGGGCGCAGCCGGGTCAACGTCAACACCCGCTGGCAGGGCGCGGGCGGCGTGGGCGGCTTCTTCGAGAAGACCTTCGCCCCGTCGGGCCTCCGCAAGATCTACGACGGCGTGCTGGCCAAGCTCGACGACATCGTCTGACCCCGGGCGGTCAGAACCAGACCCGTTTCACGGCGGTGGTGTCGAACCAGTCCCAGAACTCCAGGTGTTCGCCGGTGGTCCAGGACTTCCAGTGCCAACAGGCGACCGTGGGGCTGCCGGACGCGTCGAGGACGTCGAGGTCCAGCGCGTCCATTTCGAAGTCGCCGTGTCCGACGGCGAGTACGAACCGGTCCGGCGGCAGCCCGCCGGTGCGTTCGATGCCGGTGTCCCAGTCGCCGTCCACGAAGCCCAGGACGGTGCCGCCCAGTTCGCCGCCGATGTCACCGCCCGAGGTGTTGTCGAGGCCGTGGTGCACGGACCAGAAGTCGCGGACCGGGCGGGGCACCGGCCCGGCGAGGAGCGGGAGTTCCGCGGTCGGGTCGGCGGCGACGGGGGCGCTGCCGACCACCACCTGGATGTAGGCGTCGTCGCGCGGCCCGGCGAAGTCGTCGAGTGGGACGGGCGGGCCCGCCTGGTGCCAGGGCAGCACCGAACTGCCGCCGCGGTCCGCGTCCCTGCCCCAGGTGAGATACGCGAGCGAGAAGTCCCCCGTCTCGTCGTCGGCGAGCAGTGCGAGGCCGAGCGTGCGGGCGTGCATCGTCGCGACGAAACCGGGTGCGCGGTCCGCGAGCGGCCGCCAGACGTGGTCGAGCGCGTCGGTCAGTCCGGCGTCGGCTCGGATGTTCCACGGGTTCGCGGCGAACGGCAGGTCGCCGCGGCCGTGTTGCAGAAGCAGCCCGCGCACCGAGACCGCGGCCTGCGTCTGGTGGCGCAGCGCCTCCTGGACGGCCTCGTGGTCGCGCGTGGCGATGAGCCGCGCCAGCATCGACCACTTGGCGCCGAAGTCGCCGGCCCGGAACGCGGCGATCAGGTCCGCCGCGCCGCTCTGCGCGGCGGCGTCCGGTGCCGCCTCCGAGTCCGCGGCCTCCGCGCCGGAGTCTGCGATTCCCTCGAACGTCACGCCCGGAGCCCGCTCCGGCAGGTCGCCGAGATCGGTGACCGCCGTCCCCGCCAGGCCGACGTGGTGCAGCGCGGGGAGTTCGGTGACCACCGACAGGTCCTCGACGGGGCATCCGGACAGCCCCAGCACCTGCAACGTCGGCATGCCGCGCAGGGGCGTGAGGTCGGCAACCTGCGTGCGCCGGACGTACAGCCGCCCGAGGCCCATGCCGCGCAGCGGCGTCAGGTCGCTGAGGGGCCCGTTCGCGACCACCAGGTCGTCGAGCGCGGACAGCGCCCTGAGCGGTGAGAGGTCGGTGACGAGGGTGTCGCTCAGCAGCAGACTGGTCAGGCCGGTGAGCGCGCCGATCGGCGCGACGTCGGACACCGGCGCCTCAAGGTGCAGGCTCCGCACCGGAGTCGGCGCGAGCGCCGCCACCAGCCCGCCGACGTCGATCGGCACCGGGGCCTGGACCACGAGCCATTTCAGTCCGCCGAGGCGGCCCAGCATCGAGAAGTCCGCCGGACGGGCCAGCCGAAGCCAGAAGCCCTCCACGGCGTCGAGCGCGTCCTGCGGGATCTCCCCGTGCGCGACCCCGGTCTCCGACCGGAGGTGCAGCTCGACGGCCTGCTCCGGCGGGCGTCCTTGGCCACCGTGCTCGGCGCGCGCATACGCGTACCGCCCTGGATTCGCCGTGAACTCCCCGGATGTGTCGGCCACGTCCCCGTCCTCCCGCCACAAAGCGGCCAGGGTCGCCCCGGCCGCGGACGGCGACGATACGCGGGCGCGCCGACAGGGGCACGGCCCGATCGTTTCGCGGATATCCGGCAGGTCGCACGGTGTCGCGCGCGTCGCGGCGGTCGTGCCGCGGTCCTAGGCCAGCAGCCAGCCTGCCGCGGTGCCGAAGGCGGTTGCGGCGATCAGGGCGAAGAGGCCGACCCAGACCGCGCCGGGGATCTTGGTGAGCGTGGCGAGTTGGTCGGCGTCCGACCACTGGGCCTGGCGTCGGCGGCGCAACTGCTGGAGTTCGATGACCGGGCGGATCCCCGCGGCGAGGAGGAACCACACCAGCAGGTACGCGAATCCGGCCTGCACGTCCGGCTCGGCGAGCCAGGACACGGCGAAGACCACGCCGCCGACCAGGATGAGCGCGAACGCGCCGTACAGGTTGCGGATCATCAGCAGCATGAGCGCGAGCCAGAGCAGCGTGGCCCACAGCGTCATGGTGATGTGCCCGCGCACCAGCAGTGCCGCGCCGCCCGCGCCGAGGAAGGACGGGGTGACGTACCCCGCGAAGGCGGTCAGCACCATGCCGAACCCGGTCGGCTTGCCCACCGAGACCGTGACGCCGGACGTGTCCGAGTGCAGCCGGATGCCGGTGAGGCGGCGCCCGGTGAGCAGCGCCGCCGCCGCGTGGCCGCCCTCGTGCGCGATCGTGACGACGGTGCGCAGCGGCCGCCACACCGGGCGGTAGAGCACCGCGAGGACCGCGGCGAGGCCGGTCGCGGCGATCAGCCACCGCGGCGGGTCGGGCTGGGTGCCGACCACCCGGTCCCAGAGCTCTTGCAGCGACACCGTCTCCAACGCTTGCTCCACCCTGCACAGTGCTTTTGGTTGACCTTGACAAGTACTCGTAGTACTGAGGGCGCTATGACGACCACGCACCCTGACGACGAGTTCCACCCGCCGACGAGCGACGACCCGTACTGGACCGAGACGTGCTGGTTCACGTTCACGGTTCCCGAGCGCAAATTGTCGGGCCAGCTCTACCCGTTCTTCCGGGCGAACCAGGGGGTTGCCGCCGGCGGCGCCTACTTCTGGGACGAAACCGGCCGGTACATCCACGACGCGCTGTACGCCAAGAACTTCTGGCACCTGCCGATCCCGGACCAGCCGCTCACCGACATCACCCTCCCGAACGGCATCTCGTACCGCTGCCTGGAACCCCAGAAGGTCTACCAGGTCCGCTACGAGGACCCGGACGGGGGCGACGAGATCTCCGTCGACCTGACCTTCACCGGCGTCCTGCCGCCGCACTACCTCGGCGACAAGCACGTCGACCAGCCCGGCCGCTACGAGGGCACGATCGTGATGCGCGGCGAGGTGATCCCGGTCGACTCGTACGGCTTCCGCGACCGCTCCTGGGGCGTGCGCTCGCAGTTCGGCCAGGGCCTGATGACCTCGCCCGCGCGCCGTGGCGGCTACAGCTACGCCACGGCCTCCGACCGCGACGCGTTCCACGCCATCACGATGGACTTCGGCAGCGGCTGCGTGGCCATCCACGGCTACGTGCTGCGCGACGGCGTGTGGGCCAAGCTCGCCAAGGGCCGCCGCGAGGTCGTCGAACGCGACGACGTGACCGGCTGGGCGACACGTGTCGTATTGGAGGGCATCGACGAGCTCGGGCGCGAACTGCACGCCGACGGCCGTACGGAGAACCGCCTCGGCTTCTTCCTCAACCCGAACCTGTTCACGGTCAACTGCCTGACCTCGTGGACCTTCGACGGGGTCACCGCCTACGGCGAGGACCACGAGAACTTCAGCGCCGCGGAAATCCGAAGCTTCAGTCGGGAGTTCCGCGGTGACAAGGCATGATGCCGCGGTGACGGGGATCTGACCGGGCAAGGCAAGGCCGTTCGGCAGGCCATCGGGGCGTGACCGCGCCGTCGCCGGGCCGCGGCATCCGCCGCGGCTCCCGGCGGCGACGCGGGCCTATGCGGTGCCGACGCGGGCCGACCAGAAGCCGCCGCACGGCCGGCCGGGGCCTGACGCGGAGCCGACACAGATCCGGACACAGATCCGGACGCGGAGCCGACAAGGACCCGGACGCGGAGCCGGACACGCTGTGCGACGACAAAGGGACAAATCCCTATATCGTGAGGTGAGTGAGCACCAAGGCGACCCCCGATCCCCCCGTGGCAGGAGGGCTCGGCACCCCGGCGTCGCCGCCCACCGCGACCTGGGTCCGGTGGGCGCCCTTCGCGGTCATCCTCCTCGACGTGGCGTTCGAGCTCGCCCTGCCGACCAAGTTCGCGTCGGGGTTCCTGCTGATCGCGGTGCCGGTGCTCGCCGCCTTCACGCGCCCGCCGCGGACCGTCGCCGCGCTCGTCGTGCTGTCCCTCGCGCTGGAGGTCCTCTTCGCGTGGCGCTACGACCACTTCGACGAACTGCACCATGTCGGCCTCTACATAGCCACCGCCATCATCGGCGCGGTCAGCGTCGAACTCGCCCGGCAGCGGCGGCGCGACGCCCGCAACCTGGTGCTGGCCAACTCGGTCGCCGAGGCCCTGCAACTGATGCTGCTGCGTCCGGTGCCGCCGCGGCTCGGGCCGGTGCGGGCGGCCGGGTACTACGAGGCCGCCGACCGCCGTGCCCTGGTCGGCGGCGACCTGTACGACCTGGTCGAGACGCCGTTCGGGGTGCGCGTGGTGATCGGGGACGTGCGGGGCAAGGGCCTGCCCGCGATCCAGCACGTCGGCACGGTCCTCGGCAGCTTCCGCGACGCCGCGTACGGCATCGCCGACCTGGCGGAACTCGCCGACCACATGGAACGCCGCCTCGTCCGCGAGACCGACGGCCGCGCGGGGGCGGCCGCCGAGCCGGACGGCGAGCTGTTCGTCACCGCGCTGCTCCTGGAGTTCCCGTACGACCGCCGCGAGGTGCACGTCGTCGACCGCGGGCACCCGGCGCCGATCCTGCTCAGCCGCGGGCGGGTGACCAGGCTCGCGACCCGGCCCGGCGTACCGCTCGGCCTGGGCGTGTTGGCCGACCCGGCCGCGGGCGCGCGCTCCGGGGCGAGCACGCACCCGCTCGGGCCGGGCGAGGTCCTGGTCCTGCACACCGACGGGGTCAGCGAGGCGCGCGGACCGCAGGGCGCGTTCTACCCGATCGAGGAGCGGCTGTGGGTGCGTTTCGGCGGCCGCGACCGCGTCGACCCGGCGGTGCTGGCCGAGTTCGTACGCGACGACCTTGCGGACTACTCGGAAGGCACGTGCGACGACGTGGCGCTGATCGCCCTCACGCGGGCCGATTCGGACTGAGGGCCGCGCCCGTCACCAGCCGCGGTGCCGACCCGAGGTGCCCGCGCCCGGCCGGTGCCGTTCGAGGCGCCCGCCGGGGGACGCAGCCGCGGCGCGGCCGTCCGGTCAGCCCTTTGCGAGCGCGTCGCGCAGCGCGGCGTACGAGCTCCGCGCGGCCTCCGCGCACGGCGGCACGAAGTCGGCGAAGCTGACGAAGCCGTGGCTCAGGTCCTCGTGGTCGTCCAGCCCGACCGGCACGCCCGCCTCGCGCAGGCGTTCGGCGTACGCGACACCCTCCGCGTGCAGCGGGTCCTCGCCCGCCACCACGATGTGCGCCGGCGCGAGGCCGGACAGGTCGGGGACGAGGCCGACCGCCGCGTACTCCCGCCGCTGCGCGTCGCTCAGCCGGGCGTAGTAGTGCTCGGCGAACCACGCCAGCGCGGCCGCCGGGAGCAGCGGGTCGTTCGGCTTGGACGCGTGCGCCCCGGCGTCGAGTCCGGTGCCCGGGTACCACAGGAGCTGGAAAGTGGGCTGCGGTATGCCGCGATCGCGCGCCATCAGGCAGACCCCGGCGGCCAGCGAGCCGCCCGCGCTGTCGCCGGCCACCGCGACGCGGCCCGGGTCGCCGCCTATGTCCGCGGCGTGCTCGCGAGCCCAGGCGTACGCGGCGTACGCGTCCTCGTACGCCGCCGGGTACGGGTGCTCGGGCGCGAGACGGTACTCGACCGACACCACGACGCAGTTCGCGTCCGCGGCGATCTTGCGGGCGACCGGGTCGTGGCTCGCGATGCTGCCGATGCAGAAGCCGCCGCCGTGGTAGAAGACCGTGACCGGCAGGCCCGGTTCGTCGCTCGGGGCGTAGACGCGCACCGCGAGCTCGGGGGCGTCCGCGGGGCCGGGGACGGTCCGGTCGGCCACCCGCGGCAGCTCGGTCGTCACCGGCCGCATCCCCATCCCGGCGTCCATCTTGGCGCGGAACGCGGCGGGTTCGCCTTCGTAGCGCAGCAGCGGGACGGCATCGAGGAACGCGGCGAGCTCGGCGTTGAGCGGCATGGGCGGAACCCCCTGGACGCGGTGTCAAACTGGCACGCAGTGCCATCCGTGCAGGCACTGTACGGCCTCCCGCACGCCAGGTGAAGGCCGCCGCGAGGCCCGGGCCCCGCCCTCCGGGCGAGCGGCACCGCGGCCGCCCGACCGCGCCGCCCGACCGTGCCGCGCGTCCACCCGGGTGACCTGCCGCTTTCCCGAGGGCAGGTCCGGGGAGTTCACTGGAGGCACCGCACCGGGGACGGGTACCAGGGGTAGGACACCAGGGACCGGCCACCAGCCACCGGTCAGCCACCGGCCATTCCAGGGGGAACGCGTGGACACTCCGACCACCGCATCGCGCCCGACCACCGCGCCGCCCGCGCCCGGCGGCATCGGCGACACCCCTCAGCGTCCCGACGGCATCCTCAAGGTCAAGGGCTCCTTCGCGTACGCCTCCGACCTGTGGGCCGACCAGATGCTCTGGGGCGCCACCGTCCGCAGCCCGCATGCCCGCGCACGCATCCTCGCCATCGACATCGGCGAGGCTCTGGCCACCCCCGGCGTGGAGGCGGTCCTGACCCACGAGGACATCCCGGGCCGCAACCTCTACGGCCTCGAAGTCGCCGACACGCCCGTCCTCGCCTCCGACGAAGTGCGCTTCCACGGCGAGCCCGTGGCGGTCGTCGCGGCCGACCACCCGGAGACCGCGCGCCGCGCCGCGGCGCGCGTGAAGGTGGCGTACGAACTCCTCGAACCGGTGGTCACCGAAGCGCAGGCGCTCGCCCCGAACGCGCCGACCGTGAACCCGCACTGGCCGGGCAACATCGTGTCGCGCCAGCCGGTGCGGCGCGGCGACCCGGACGGGGTGGGCGCCGACGTCGTGGTGCGCGGCACGTACACGATCGGCATGCAGGACCAGGCACCGCTGGGTCCCGAGGCGGCGCTGGCCGTGCCGGGCGAGGACGGCGGCGTCGACCTGTACGTCGCCACCCAGTTCCTGCACGTCGACCGCGCCCAGCTCGCCCCGGTGCTCGGCCTGCCCGAGGAGCGCGTGCGGCTGACCCTCGGCGGCGTCGGCGGGGCGTTCGGCGCGCGCGAGGACATCACCCTCCAGGCGCACGCCTGCCTGCTCGCGCTGCACACGGGCAAGCCGGTCAAGATGGTCTACTCGCGCGAGGAGTCCTTCCTCGGCCACGTGCACCGGCACCCGGCGGTGCTGGAGTACGAGCACGGCGCCAACCGCGACGGCAGGCTCGTGTACGTCCGGGCGCGCATCGTCCTGGACGGCGGCGCCTACGCCTCGACCACGGCCGCCGTGGTCGGCAACGCGGCCGGGCTCGGCATCGGGCCCTACCACGTGCCGAACGTCGCGCTGGAGGCGATCGGCATGGTCACCAACAACCCGCCGTGCGGCGCGATGCGCGGCTTCGGCGCGGTGCAGGCGTGCTTCGCGTACGAGAGCCAGATGGACCGGGTGGCCGCCGAACTCGGCCTGCACCCGGTCGAGTTCCGGCAGCGCAACGCCCTCGCCGAGGGCGGCGTGACGGCCATCGGGCAGGTGCTGGACTCCCCGGCGCCGGTCGCCGAACTGCTCGGCATCGTGCGCGGCATGCCGCTGCCGGAGTCGTCCGAGGACCACCGCGAACTGCCCGGCGGCTACTCGTGGTCGACGCGCGGCGAGGGCGTCCGGCGCGGGGTGGGCTACTCGGTCGGCGTCAAGAACGTGGCCTTCTCACAGGGCTTCGACGACTACTCCACCGCCCGCGTGCGCCTGGAGGAGGTCGCGGGGGAGCCGGTCGTCACCGTGCACACCGCGGCGGCGGAGGTCGGGCAGGGCGGGGTGACCGTGTGGACCCAGATCGCCCGCTCCGAGCTGGGTGTCGAGCGCGTGGTGCTGCACCCGGCGGACACCGCGGTCGGTTCGGCGGGGTCGACGTCCGCGTCGCGGCAGACGTACGTCAGCGGGGGCGCGGTGCGGGACGCCTGCCGCCTGGTCCGCGACGACGTGCTGCGCCTCGCGGACCGCCCGTCCAACAGCAGGCTGGTCGGCGGCAGGGTGGTCGCGGCGGAGGGGGCGGTGCTCGACGACCTCGCCGACGTGCTGGCGGGGCGGGTCGTCGAACACACCGCCGAGTACCGCCACCGCGTCACGCACGCCCTCGACCCGGTGACCGGGCAGGGCGACGCCTTCGTGCAGTACACGTTCTGCGCACACCGCGCGGTCGTGGACGTCGACGTCGAGCTGGGCATCGTGAAGGTGGTCGAGCTGGCCGCCGCACAGGACGTGGGCCGGGCGATGAACCCGCAGGCGGTGGCGGGGCAGATCCAGGGCGGCGGCGCGCAGGGCATGGGCCTCGCGCTGACCGAGGAGATCGTGGTGCGCGACGGCCTGGTGGTGAACGGTTCGTTCACCGACTACCTGATCCCCACCATCGCGGACGCGCCGTCGATGCCGGTGGCGATGCTGGAACTGGCCGACCCGCACGCGCCGTACGGGCTGCGCGGGGTCGGCGAGGCCCCGACCGTGTCGGCCGCGCCCGCGGTCGTGGCGGCGATCCGGGCGGCGACCGGGCGGCCGCTGGCCCGCATCCCGATCCGGCCCGAGGACCTGGTCGACGTCTGAGCGGGACCTCCCGCGCACCGCCGTCAGGCACGGGCCGCAGCGTGACAGCTGTCTCAGACCCGCAAGCAGCTGTCCGGTTTTGTCCTTGGAACCGCAGGCGTGGTGGTCAATAGTCCGTCGATCCTGATTTAGTCTGGTCGCTTGTGACAGACCAGAACACCCGTCGGCACGGCGACGGACCCCGCGGCCCGGGCGAGCTCCACTACCGACGTGAAGCGGACATCAAGGACAAGGGCCTCAGCCACAACGCCATCGGCCTCGCCGGCAGCGTCGTCGTCGCGATCTCCACGGTGGCCCCGGTCTACACCCTCACCGGCGCGCTCGGGCCGACCGTGCGGGAGGTCGGCGTCCACCTCCCGGCCATCTTCCTCATCGGGTTCATCCCGATGCTGCTGGTCGCGTTCGCGTACCGCGAGCTCAACAAGGTCGTGCCGGACGCGGGGACGTCCTTCACCTGGACCGTCAAGGCGTTCGGCCCGCGCGTCGGCTGGATGTGCGGGTGGGGCCTCGTGATGGCCACCATCATCGTGCTGTCCAACCTGGCGGGCATCGGGACGTCGTTCTTCTACCTGACGCTCGGCGAGCTGTTCAACAGCGACTGGATCGCCGGCTGGGACGACAACAAGGCCGTCCACATCCCGACCTGCATGCTCTTCATCGCCGTCGCCACCGCGATCAGCTACCGCGGCATGACGGTCACCAAGCGCGTGCAGTACATCCTGGTCGCGCTCCAGCTCGCGGTGCTCGCGCTGTTCGTCGTGATGGCCATCACCAAGGCGCAGGCGGGCGACTTCGACACGTCGCTGTCGTTCTCGTTCGAGTGGCTGAACCCGTTCGGCATCGAGAACTTCGCGGCGCTGACCGCGGGCCTGTCGCTGTCCATCTTCATGTACTGGGGCTGGGACACCGCGCTGACCATGAACGAGGAGACCGCGGGCGGGGCCAAGGTGCCCGGGCGCGCGGCGATGGTGACGTTGGTCGTCATCGTGTGCGCGTACCTCATGACCGGCATCGCCACGCTGATGGTCGCGGGGGTCGGCGACACCGGGCTCGGCCTCAACACCGACGACGAGAACATCTTCGCCAAGCTCGCCGACCCGGTGATGGGCTCGGGGCTCGGCATCCTGCTGTTCGTCGCGGTGCTGGCCAGCTCGGTGGCGAGCCTCCAGACCACCTTCATCCCGGTGGCGCGCACGGCCCTGGCGATGTCGACGTACGAGGCGCTGCCGCCCGCTTTCTCGCGCGTGCACCCGCGCTTCAGGACGCCCGGCTTCGCGACGGTCACGGCGGGCATCGTCACCGGCGTCTTCTACACGGTCATGACCCTGGTCAGCACCTCGGTGCTGGAGGACACGATCGCCGCGCTCGGCCTGATGATCTGTTTCTACTACGCGCTGACCGCGTTCTCGTCGGTGCGTTACTTCCGCAAGGACCTCACCCGGTCCGCGCGCGAGTTGTTCATCAAGGGGGTCATGCCGCTGGTCGGCGGCCTGATGCTGAGCGCCATCTTCGTCAAGACGTTGATCGACGCGTGGAGCCCCGACTACGGCAGCGGCAGCTCGGTGGGCGGTATCGGCAGCGTGTTCGTCATCGGCGTCGGCGTCCTGCTGCTGGGCGTGGTCTTCATGGAGGTCACCGCCCGGCGTTCGCCGCGCTTCTTCCGCGGCGAGGTGCTGCGCGTGGACACGCCGGTGCTGGTGCCCGAGGACGAGGCGGTCTGAGCGCGGGACGCGTCGGGCCGGGTCCTGTCGGATCAGGGCGTGCTGGGCCGGGGCGTGCCGGAACGGGCCTCGCCGCGCGGCTGCGGCGGGGCCCGTACGGGGTGCGGAGCCGGTCGGGGGGAGGAGCGGGGGACCGGCCCGCCGGTCAGCGGTTCTGGATGGCGTCCATCGCGACCGCGACGCAGAGCCCGAGGCGACGGTCCAGCGTCGGGTCGGTGAACGTCACGAAGTACTGGTCCCGCAGCTTCATCTGGCGCTCGATGTGCAGCATCGGCGTCTGCGTGTCGTCGCCCACGAAGTCGAAGTGGTACGTCGGCGCGGGCAGGAAGGCGCCGACGTACGGGATGAGGCCCCACAGGCGGCGCAGGATCGCGCCGAACAGGCTGCGCTCCTGGCCGGTCGAGCGCTCGGCGCCCGGGCGCTCCAGGTGCCAGGTCGAGCGGATGAAAGACTTCTTCATGTTCTTGGAGAACATGCCCAGGGGAGTGCCGTCGACCGCGGTGACATCGTGTTGCGCACGGATGTCGAGCATCTGGCGGGCCTTGAAGCGGGCCAGTTCGTACGCCTTCGACTCGTCGGTGTAGAGGACGACCTCTTCCTTGAGCTTGCCGCGCTTCTGCTGGGCGTAGGCGACGACCTGGCCGTGCGTCCCGTCCGGGTTGACCAGGTGCACGACGTACTGGTTCACCATCAGGCGGAAGTTCTGTCTGATGATGAGCTGCGACTGCGCCTGAAGCAGGGCTATGTCCATCGGTTTTGCCTCCTGGGCAAAAAAATTGCCAGAGTGGTAGACAGCTGGTTAGCGTGATGGTATGCCCGGAACAACCTCCGTGTCGCAGCCCTCTGCCGAACCGGTCTCCGAGACCGCCGCACCGGGCCTCGGCGAACGTCTGAAGCAGGCCCGGCTCGGCCACGGGCTGACGCTTGAGGACGCCGCCGGGGTGAGCGGCCTGTCGATCGCCTACCTCTCCCGCCTGGAGAACGAGCGGCGCCAGCCGTCGCTGCCCGCGCTGCTGACCCTCGCGCGGGTGTACTCCACCACGGTCGCGGCCCTGCTCGGCGAGCGCGCCGGGGGCGAGGAGACGGTCATCCGCGCGAAGAGCGCGGAGCCCTTCCACGCACACGGCTGGACATACTGGCGCGCCGGGAGCCCGCGGCGGGGCATGCAGGCGCTGCGGGTACGCGTCCCGCCCGGCCGCGCGACCGGCCCGGCCCGGGTGCATCCGGGGGAGGAGTGGCTGCACGTGCTCAAGGGCCAGCTCCGCCTGACCCTGGACGGCACCACGCACCTGCTCGCGCCGGGCGACGTCGCGCACTTCGACTCGGCGACGCCGCATGTCATGGAGTCCGCCGACGACCACGTGCCGGTCGAGTTTTTGATGGTGCACGCCGCGCCGGCGATGGTCGCCTTCACCGCGTGCGTGCCGACGGCTCCGCCGCACTGAGACCGCGGCGTTGCCCGCGCGGCGCCGCACCGAGACCGCGGTGCTGAGAGCGCGGTGCTGAGACCGCCGCACCGAGACCGCGGTGCTGAGACCGGCCGCCGCTGAGACCGCGGCGTTGTGCCCGCGCCGCACCCGAGCCGCGCACCCAGCCCCCGCCGCCGTATGAGAGGAGGCCGCCATGGCCAGGACCGAGTCCGAGAAGAGCCGCGAGAACGGCATGTGGATCCGCTTGTCGGTCTACGTGCTCGGCTTCGCGGTGATCTTCGGCACGCTGATGATCGTCGCGGCCGCGAACCGCTGAAAAGCCGTACGCTCCGGCGCCGGTCGTCCCCGATACTCGTGCGATGACCGGGGAACTGCTGGTGGGCGTGGTGGGGTCGACGGCGTACGGGCTGGCGACCGAGGGATCGGACGAGGACCGGCTCGGCGTCTACATGGCCGAGCCGGCCGACCTGTTCGGCCTGAGCGGGCCGGCCGTGCTGACCGGCTCCCGCGTCACCACGCACCCCGACGTCACCATGCACGAGCTGTACAAGTTCGCCACGCTCGCCCTCAAGGGCAATCCGACGGTGAGCGAGCTGCTGTGGCTGGACTCCTATGTCGTCACGACCGAGGCCGGACGCGAACTCGTCGCCGCCCGCGAGGCGTTCCTGTCCACGCCGGGCGTGCGCGGGGCGTACGGCGGCTACGCGCTCCAGCAGTCCCGCAAGCTGCTGTCGCGGCACGAGGCGGGCAAGGAGGGCTTCTCGGCGGACACCGCGCGGCGCACCGCCAAGCACGGGAGGCACTGCCTGCGGCTGCTGCGCCAGGCGTACGGCCTGCTCGCGACCGGCCGTTTGGTGATCGACATGACTGCGCAGCGCGACGAGCTCTTCGCGGCGGGCGAGCTGGCCGCGCACGACCCCGAGGCGTTCTCGGCGCTGTTCGACCGGGAGATCGCGGCGCTCGACGCGGTCGACTCGGTGCTGCCCGATCACCCGGACCGCGACCGGGTCGGCGCCCTGCTGGTGGAGCTGCGGACGGCCGCGCTCGGGCGGGTTTAGGCCGCGTCCGCCGGACACGACCTACGGCACCCGATGACCGCGCAGTATCATTTGACCTAGTCAAGTTGCACGTGGTCAGTCCGCAGGCCGAGGGAGCCGCCGTGACGTCGTTGTTCGCCTCTCCGGAGGATGTGCGGAGCCGCCTCGCCGAAGGCGAGTACCTGGCCGACGGGCACATCGCCACCACCGTCTTCCTCGCGGACGCCCTCGGCAAGCCGCTGCTGGTCGAGGGCCCCGCGGGCGTCGGCAAGACCGAGCTGGCCAAGGCCGTCGCGGCGGCCACCGGAGCCGACCTGGTGCGCCTCCAGTGCTACGAGGGGCTCGACGAGGGCCGCGCGCTGTACGAGTGGAACTACCGCAAGCAGCTCCTGCGCATCCAGGCCACCCCCGAGGGCCAGGACTGGTCCGACACCCACGACGACATCTTCTCCGACGAGTTCCTGCTGGCCCGGCCGCTGCTCACGGCGATCCGCCGCACCGAGCCGACCGTGCTGCTCATCGACGAGACGGACAAGACCGACGTCGAGGTCGAGGGCCTGCTGCTGGAGGTCCTGTCGGACTACCAGGTGACCATCCCCGAACTGGGTACCGTGAGCGCGGTGCGCCGCCCGTTCGTCGTGCTGACCTCCAACGCCACGCGCGAGCTGTCCGAGGCCCTGAAGCGCCGCTGCCTGTACCTCTACCTCGACTACCCGACCCCGGAGCGCGAGCGCGAGATCGTGCTCGCCCAGGTGCCGGGCATCACCGAGGCGCTGGCCGAGCAACTGGTGCGCACCGTCGCGACGTTGCGCGCGCTCGACCTCAAGAAGTCGCCGTCCATCGCGGAAACCCTGGACTGGGCCCGGACCCTGCTCGCGCTCCAGGCCGACGCCCTCGACGAGGACGCCATCGCGCGCACACTCGGCGTCGTCCTCAAGCACGTGTCGGACCAGACCCGCGCGGCCAAGGAACTGGGCCTTCCCACCGCCGAGTTGGGGTAGCGGCATGGCCCTGCTCGAACGGCACGTGGGCTTCCTGGACGCCCTGCGCGGCGCCGGGCTGCCGGTCTCGCTCGCCGAAGGCCTGGACGCCGCGCGGGCGCTGACGGTGCTGGACCTGGTCGACCGCGAGGCGATGCGGGCGGCGTACGCGGCGACCGTCGTCAAGCGGCCCACCCACCGCGCGACCTTCGACACACTCTTCGACCTGTGGTTCCCGGCCGCTATCGGGGACGGCGCGGCGGGGCCGCCGGCCGAGCGCCCCGAGCGTCCGCGCGGCGGGCCGCGGCCGCCGGACCCGGTGGCCGACGAGATGCGCGAGCGGCTGTTCGACCTGCTGCTGGACGGCGACGAGGCGGGCATGCGGCAGCTCGTCCGGGAGGCGGTGGCGGCGTACGGCAGGTCCCCGTCGGGGGCGCCGCGGCAGACCTGGTCGGCGTACACCGTGGGCGCCGCGCTGGACCCCCGCACCCTCATGGCCGGGCTGCTGCGCGCGGTGCTTGCCGGGCAGGAGCGCGGCGGTCTGGCGGAGCGCACCGCGCGGCGCACCCTTGAGGACCGCATCAGCACGCTCCAGGACATGATCACCGCGGAGGTCCGGCGGCGACTGGCCGAGGACACCTCGGTCGAGCGCGTCGCCAAGGTCGCGGTGCGTCCGCCGCTGGAGAACATCGACATCCTGCGGGCGACGCGCGCCGATCTGGCCGAACTGCGGCGCGCCGTCCACCCGTTGGCGCGGCGGCTGGCCACCAAGCTGGCGGTCAAGCACAAGGCGGGGCGACGCGGGCGGCTGGACTTCCGGCGCACGGTCCGCGCGTCGCTGTCGACCGGGGGCGTGCCGGTGCGCACCTTCCACCGCCCGCGGCGGCCGCACAAGCCGGAACTCGTGGTGCTGTGCGACGTCAGCGACTCGGTCTCGTCCTTCGCGCATTTCACGCTGCTGCTCGCGTACGCCCTGCGCGAGCAGTTCAGCAAGGTCCGGGTCTTCGCCTTCATCGACAACCTCGACGAGGTGACCGGCTACTTCGCGCCGGGGGTGGACGTGGCGGACGCGATGAAACGGATGACCTCCGAGGCCGATCTCGTGTGGGTGAGCGGCCGCACGAACTACGGCCGCGCGTTCGAACTCTTCGCGGAGCGCTACCCGGAGGTGGTGGGGTCCAAGACCGCACTGCTCATCCTCGGGGACGCCCGCTCCAACTACGGACAACTGGCGCTCCCGGCGCTCACCCGCCTCGCCGACACCGCCCGGCGCGCACACTGGCTCAACCCGGAACCGCGGCGGGACTGGGACACGGGCGACTCGGCGTCGTCGACGTACGACCGGATCGTCCCGATGGTCGAATGCCGCAACCTGGCGCAACTAGCAGCGTTCATCGAGGACTTGGCCTGAAGGACGAGGGCGCGCCCTGCGCCCGCCGAACGGGACGCGACTCAGTTCCCAAGGCCCTGGTCCAGATCCCATCCCGGGGCTCGCTGGGATTTCCCGGGGCCTGTGTCCGGCTGCCTCCCCACGTCGCCGGTACCCGAAGCCGGAGACACCCCGGCCTGGCCGGGGCTCGTCTCCGAGCCGCGAGCCGGGGGCGTGATCGCGCTGAACCCCACTGTTGCGGCACGAGACTGAGGTGCCCCTTCGGTAGCGCGTACGGCCGGCAGCCTGCGAGATGCGGGCTCAAGCATCGACCGCGTCGGTGGCGCCTCCAGTGCGGGACGGTGCTGCGGCCGCGGCGGTGCGGACTCACGCGGGAATCCGGCGGCCGCGACGGCCGCCGTCCGCCACTGATCAACGTCTGGGCGTGACCTGACGCGGACCGACTCCCGTGCGTGCTCGCGGTTCGCCTCCGGCGCAGTATGCACGCCGAGGGATTCAGCCTCCCAACTGCCCGTGTCCAGACGGCGACTCATCTCGGAGGCGGTCGCTCGGAGCCCCGGCGCCCCCGCGATGAGCGCGTAGGTCAGTTCGCGGTCGAGAATTTGGCCCGCGATCTGCTTGACTGCCAGGGGTGCGTCGTCTCCCTGGATGCCGAGATGCATAACGGCATCCGCGGCTATCTCCTTTTTGTTCCTCATGACGCGGTGCCCGCCGAAGGCGTCGACGAGCATCGGCATCGTAATCGCCGACACCTCGCGGGGAACGTGCGCGGCGGGAGCCTGCGCGCCCGCGAGCCGCTCCAAGAGGGCTGCATTTCGAGCCGATGGTGCGGATTCCGGTGAGCCTTCCACGTCGAACAGGGGAGGCTTGGGACGCAGGGCAGCGGCCGCGGCATGGTCGGCTTCGGTGAAGTTCGTCAGGCGGTCCTTGGCCGTATGCATCATCTCGTAGTGCTTGGTGTGTGCGACCTCGTGGAGGACCACGGGAATGGCGCCCAGCTCACGAACTTCGGGCAGGTTGGCGCCCAACTGCTGGTCCACTATGTTCAGCAAGGCGGTGCGGCCGTCCTCGCCGAAGAACCGGCGATTGAGCACCACCTCACCCGTGCGGAATGATGCGTAAGCGGGCGAACCCTCGGCGCCGGCCCGCGGATTCTCGGTGAACAGTCCCGTGAACGTCGGATTGCCCCGGGCGACTCGCGCAAAGTGTAGGCCGGCTATTGCGGCCTCCTGAGCGCTACGGAGGTGGGAGCCGTACACGTTGACGGGTATCTCGCGCCCTAGCGCGTGCTGGAAGCCGTCCGACGTCGCGTCGTGCAGCTCCCGAAGGTCGACGGCCCGGATGATGCCTTCCACGAACGGATCGCCGGGGACCACGCCCGGCGGTGCCTGCGACATGTCAAGCCTCCCATGTCCTCCGCGCCGACCCGGTCAAGGTGCCACCTTCACCGGTGTCGTGTCGCCAAGGGCGGGCTTCCGGGGGAGGGGCCATGGGCGGCTGTCCTGCCGTTCGCGGCAAGCCTTTCACGAGTCCATGACTTCTTCGTCATGCATGTGACGAGATGCCGTGCCCGTCTGTGACGCCCCTCGCGGGATCCCCGGGGGGAGCGCTACCGTCGCCGCTCCTGCCGACCTCTCCTCCCCGGACGCCGCCTCCCGCGCTCTTCATCCGTAAAAATGCGACCAATCCTTCCTGACGGGGAATCAGGTCGGATCCCCGCCGGTTCCCGTTAACCGAGTCGGCTCCGGAAGGCACCTCCCGTACGAAACGGTTTCGTTTCGATGGGTTATGCTCACCGAGGACAACGGAAGGGGGCGGAATGCCGACCGAGCACGCGACGACGCCCGAGCGACGCAGCAGGCTGACGCCGGAGCGTGCCGGCGAGTTGTACGACGCGGTCATCGAGCTGCTGCGCGAGGTCGGCTACGAGGCGCTGACCATGGACGCCGTCGCCGCCCGCGCGCGGACCAGCAAGGCCACCCTCTACCGCCAGTGGCAGGGCAAGCCCGGAGTGGTCATCCACGCGCTCGCCCACCTGCGCCCGGTCAGCCTCGGCGGCGACGACACGGGCTCCCTGGAGGGCGACCTGCGTTCGGTGGCCCGCCACCTCGCCGGATTCGCCCGCGAGGACGGCGCGCTCCTCGCGTCCATGAGCCACGCCGTCATCACCAACCAGGAGCTGGGCGACATGCTCCGCGAAGTCCTCATCCAGCCGGAGCGCGAGGCCTTCGACGCCCTCGTGCAGCGGGCCGTCGCCCGCGGCGAGCTGGCCCGCAGGCCCGCCGCCACCGACCACTGCGGCGGGATCCTCGTCCATGCGGTCCTCAACAGACCGCTCTGCGACGGCGAGCAGGCCACCGAGGCGTACCTCAACGACGTCATCGACTCCGTGGTCCTGCCCGCACTCCTTCACAGCTAGACGGTCCCCTTCGTCAGACACCCGTAAGCCGACATCCGTAGGACCGACAGCCGACCACAGTTCAGCCGAACGACCCGTCATCCGACCCACCCACCCATCCGTCCGTCGACCCACCCGTCAGCCGAAGCTGCTCGGCGACCATTGCCGACCCGGGGCCCGCAACCGGTCCGGTCGGACAGAACTCCACCGAAACCCGCACCGGGGGTACCTCCATGTCCCAAGCCACTCTCGATCCGTCCCAACCGACACCCCAGGGCGCGCCCGAGGGCCAGTCCTCGAACCGCTGGTGGGTGCTGGTCGTCGTCGCCGTAGCCCAGCTCATGGTCGTGCTCGACGCGACCATCGTCACCGTCGCCCTGCCGGACGCGCAGACCGACCTGGGCATGTCGGACGCCAACAAGCAGTGGGTCGTCACCGCGTACGCGCTCTCCTTCGGCGCACTGCTCCTGCTCGGCGGCCGCATAGCGGACTTCTGGGGCCGCAAGAAGGCCTTCGTCACCGGCATGGCCGGCTTCGCCGCCGCGTCCGCACTCGGCGGTGTGGCGCAGAACGAGGCCATGCTGTTCGGTGCCCGCGCCCTCCAGGGCGTCTTCGGCGCACTGCTCGCCCCCGCGGCGCTGGCGATCCTGACCGTCACCTTCACCGAGGGCCGCGAGCGCGCCAAGGCGTTCGCCGTCTACGGCGGCATCTCCGCCGGCGGCGCGGCCATCGGCCTGCTGCTCGGCGGCGTGCTCACCGAGTACGCGTCGTGGCGGTGGACCCTGCTGGTGAACGTCCCGATCGCGATCGTCTCGATCATGGCCGCGATGCCGATCCTCAAGGACAGCCGCGCCGAGGGCAACACGCGGTACGACATCCCCGGCGCCATCACCGTCACCCTCGGCCTCGCCGCCCTCGTGTACGGCTTCACCCGCGCCGCGGAGGAGAGCTGGACCGACGGCATCACGGTCGTCTCGCTGGTCGCCGGCGTCGTCCTGCTCGTGCTCTTCACCGTCATCGAGAGCCGCACGCAGCACGCGCTGCTGCCGCTCCGGGTGGTCGCCGATCGCAACCGCGGCGGCGCGCTCCTGGTGATGCTGCTGGTCGGTGCGGCGTTCATCGGCTCGACGCTGTTCATGATCTTCTACATGCGCGTCGTGCTCGAATACGGCGCGGTGAAGGCGGGCGCGGGCGCGCTCGGCATCACCATCGGCGTGTTCATCACCGCGGGGGCCTCGGCGGCGCTGCTGCCCAAGATCGGCCCGCGGATCCCGCTCATCGTCGGCTCCCTGCTGGCCGCGGGCGGGACGTTCTGGCTCACCTTCATCTCCACCGAGCGCCAATACCTGAGTGACGTCCTGCCGGGCATGGTGCTGATCGGACTGGGCCTCGGCCTGGTGTTCACCTCGGTCGCGAGCACCGCGCTGATCGGCATCACCGGCCACGACGCGGGCGCCGCCAGCGCCTCGATCAACGCTGTCCAGCAGGTCGGCGGCGCCCTCGGCACGGCGCTCCTCAACAGCATCGCCACCTCGGCGTTCGACGACTCCATGGCCGACAAGGCCGCGAACGCCGGCCCGCAGATGGGCGACCCCGCGGTCGCCAAGCAGGTCTTCGTGGAGGCGAGCCTGGACAGCTACACCCAGGCCTTCGGCTGGGCCGCCGCCATCATGGTCGTCGGCGCCGTCCTGGCCGCTCTCCTGGTCAACGCCGGCAAGGACGCCCTCCCCTCCGAAGGAGGCGCGGTCCACATGGGGTGACCCTCCCAACCCCCGCAACGACGGCGCGGCCAGGTCCGGACCCCCGGACCGACCGCGTCGTCTGCCATGTGCTCACCGGCCGAGGACCTCGTGTTCGGCTTCGCGCAGCAACTTGCCGAGCTCCGCCGACGCCGCGCGTGACGCGGTCCTGTCGGGCGCGGTCATCGACAGGTGCTCAAGGTTCCGCCAGCGCCGAGCGCGCTCGGGAACGCGAACGACAGCGACGCGAATCGACCAGTCCACCAGGAAAGTCCGCATCGGCTGCGTGCTGGACGTGCGGTAGGCGTTGTCCCACGCCTCGCGGTACTTGTGTTCGAACGTCGCGGACTCCTCGGGCAGCAGGCGCGCCACGGCGACGCGCAACGCGTTCGCCTCCATCGGCGGCTGCGGAATCGTCGCGGACTCGCCGTCGTCCAGCGGCTGCGCTCCTACCCGTGCCTCCGCCATCGTCCTGCGACGTCGTACGGTCCGACTCAAACCACCGCCGGGCACCCGTCGATCGTCATCGTACGACCACGATGCGACGCCGGCGGGCGAAAGCCGGGGCATTCCGCACGTCGCTCACGTCCCGTCCTACGTCCCGCTCGCGGCCTCGGCGGCGAGGCGGGCGTCGAGGTCTCGTTCGACCTCGTCGAATGCGTGCGGGTCTTCGGCCTCGATCGCGGCGATCTCCGCGTCCACATCCCAGCGCGTATGCCCAGTCGCTGTGGCGCTTCGGTCGGTGCTCCGCAGGCGCCGCGTGCGCCTGTCCGAAGCGTGGGGGCCGTCAGTCGGCATCCGTGGCATCTCACACGTGGCCCTGGGTCGGCGGCTGGGTGGGGGTCAGGTCGATGGCTTCCATGTGCCGCGGATGTGGGCGATGAGGCCGGGGGCGGCCGCTTCTATCAGGGTCAGGACGTGTTCGAAGGCTTCGGGGCCGTCGTAGTAGGGGTCGGGGACGTCGAGGTCGTCGAGGGCCTCGGGGTCGAACTCGCGGAGCAGGCGGACCTTGGCGCGGGAGGCGTCGTCGGGAGCGCGGCGGCGGAGTTCGCGGTGGTGGTCGGCGTCGAGTGCGACGACGAGGTCGTACGCCGGGAACCACCGCGCGTCGAAGGGCCGGGCGGCGTGGCCGGTTTCGTAACCGGCGGCGCGCAGGACGGCGTCGGTGCGGTGGTCGGCGGGCTTGCCGCGGTGCCAGCCCTCGGTGCCGGAGCTGTCCACCTCGACCCGGTCGGCCAGCCCCTCGTCGGCGACGACCTTGCGGAAGACCCACTCGGCCATCGGCGAGCGGCAGATGTTGCCGGTGCAGACGAAGGTGACGCGGTAGGGGCGCGGGGAGGGGGCGGAGTGGGCAGCGGGCTCGGACCGTTCAGGCCGTTCAGGCCGTTCGGAGGGTTCGGACCGTTCGGAGGGCTCGGCTATCGGCAGGGCCATGGGGCTACCGCCGGTTGCCGCGCCCGGCGGGGCGCTGGGCGGGGCGTTTGGCGGGGCGTTTGGCGGCGGGCCGCTCGGTCGGGGCGTCCTGCTTGGCCTGCTTTTCTTCCTGCCGCTCCTTGAGGCGCGCGGCTTCGCGGCGGACCTCGGCCTGGGTGGCGCGCTCCTGCGTCAGCCACTCCGGCGCCTCGTCCTTCAGCGCCTCGATCTCGTCGGTGGTCAGCGCCTCCGTCACGCCGCCGCGGGCGAGGCCCGCGATGGACACGCCCAGCTTCGCGGCCACCACGGGACGCGGGTGGGGTCCGTTGCGGCGCAACTCCCGCAGCCACTCCGGCGGGTCGGTCTGGAGCGCGTTCAGCTCGTCGCGCGAGACGACACCCTCCTGGAACTCGGCGGGGGTGGCCTGGAGGTACACGCCCAGCTTCTTCGCCGCGGTGGCGGGCTTCATCGTCTGGGCGGTCTTGTGCGACGTCATGGCGCCAAGGGTAGCGAGCATGCGCGGCCTCCCGGATCACGCCCGGTAACCTGACGGGGTGACAGGCTCGGAGACACCCGCTTCGTTCCGGCTCGCGTACGTTCCCGGGGTGACGCCCGCCAAGTGGGTGCGGACCTGGCACGAGCGTGTGCCGGACGTCCCGCTCGAACTGGTCGCGGTGACCGCGCACGAGGCGGCCGGGCTGCTGCGCGACGGCGGAGCCGACGCCGGGCTCGTACGCCTGCCGGTCGACCGCACCGAGCTGAGCGCGATCCCCCTGTATACGGAGACGACGGTCGTCGTCGTGCCCAAGGACCACGTCGTGACGGCGGCGGACGAGGTGACCGCCGCGGACCTGGCCGACGATGTCGTCCTGCATCCGCTCGACGACACGCTGGCCTGGGAGCGGTTGCCGGGGACGCCCGCGATCGAGCGGCCCGCGACGACGGGGGACGCGATCGAGCTGGTGGCGGCCGGCGTCGGCGTGCTGGCCGTGCCGCAGTCGCTGGCGCGGCTGCACCACCGCAAGGATCTGACGTACCGGCCGCTGACCGACGCCCCGGAGTCGCGCGTCGCGCTGTCGTGGCGCGAGGGCGAGACCACGGACCTGGTGGAGGAGTTCATCGGGATCGTGCGCGGCCGGACGGTCAACAGCTCGCGCGGCCGGCAGCCGACCCCGCCGCAGCCCAAGAGCCCGGCGAAGGCGCGGCCGAGGTCGGGGACCGGGAAGGCCGCTGGGAAAGCAGCCGGGAAAGCAGCCGGGAAGGCTGCGCCGCAGTCCCGTGGCAAGGGCGCTGGGCGAGGGAAGCCGCGGCGCAAGGGATGACGCTGCTGACCCGGCTCAGATCAGTGTCAGGGTGAGGGTTGCGGTGTAGGCCCCGGCAAGCGGGAACGCCGGTATCTGCAAGGCGAGTTGCGCATCCGCGGTGAACTCGCCGCCGGAGACCTGTCCGCGGGGGTTCTCCGACTGGGTGCACAGAGCGCCGTTGGCGGGAAGTGGTCCGGAAGAGCCGGGAGTTGCGCGGCTGGGCATATCGGGGTTTCCTGAGGCGCACGCGGGGGTCCAGGAGAATGCCTCCGCGGGGATGGTGCCGCCGGTGGTCGAAGTGAAGTCGGTGGTCTGGCCGGTCAGCGACCAGCCGAGTGTCGAGCCGCGGAAATCGCGCACGGCCACGGTGTTCAGACGCCCCGTCACGGTCTTCCGAGTGCCGTCGATCGTCGTGGGTGCGAGGGTGACGCCGGATGACTGCTGCGACATGGCGAGCAGGCCGGGGCGCACCTCTCCTTCGACGTGCTGCGCCAACGCCCCGGAGGGCGGCGGCGGGACGGGTGCGGCGTCGGCCTCCTCGTGCAGGGCAGGGAGGTCGTCGGCGAGGATGCCGCCCGCGTCGGCGGCGCGTCGGGCCGCCGAGTCGAAGGCGGTGACGTACGCGGCGTGCTCGGGGTACAGCGCGCGCAGCGTCGGGGCGTCGAACGGGACCGTCGTGCCGACGAGTTGGCAGAACTGGTTCGGGCCGGAGTTGCCGTCCCCGCGCAACGCCGCGATCGGCACGTCGAGTTGCGGGGTGCGGATGCCGCCGAGCGCGTTGCCGAACGTGTCGCGGACGACCGTCCCGGCCCCGTCGACCTCGATCCGCGGCATCGAGGCCGGCGGCCCGCCGCCCTCGGTCCAGGCTGCCAACCCGCGCAGCGCGGCACGCATCATGTACGTCTGCGGCCCCGAGTTCACCGGCTTGTCGCAGCCGATCGCCGTCGCGCCGGTGAACGCGTCGGCGTGCGAGGTCCCGGGCATCTCCCACAGCCGGTACGCGTCCGAGTCGTCCTGACGCGCCGCCAGGTGCAGCGGTACGTCCGTCTCCGACTCCGTCACCAGCACCGGCACGCCCGCGTCCGGCCGGATGAACGCCACCGGTATCTCGGGCTCCTGCAATCCGCCCCCGAGCGGAGCGGCCGACGCGAAGCGGCTGTGGATCAGGAAGCCGTCGTACGCCCCGGTCAGCGGCTGCACGGCGTTCACGTACGTGGTGAGCCGGAACGCCGACTGCGACTCGCCGTTCGCGATGATCCGGCGCCCGTCGCCGAGGCCGCCCAGCAGGTCGCCCGGCCCGGTCACCCGCAGCGCCGCGGCGACCTGCGTGAAGATGTCGTACGAGTAGGCGTCGCCGGGGTGGCTGAGCGATCCGTACCTGGTCGGCGCGTAGGACTTGAGCCCGCCGAGGCCGAAGGGCCCCGGGGGAGCGTTGATCCCGGCGGCCTGCGCCGAGACGCCGACCCACGCGTACCCGCGCCGCAGCATCTCCTCACGCATGAACTGGTAGTCGGGCGCGGTCTCGAAGCCCGCGCTCACGTTGAACCACTCGACCACCACAGTGCCGTTGAAGCGCGCCGTGTCGTTCGGCGTGCGCACCAGCATGCGCGTCTTGTACGCCGCTGTCGTGTCCGGCTCCGCGGCCCACCGGCCGGACGCGTCCCACGTTCCCACCCGGCGGTACGAAGTCGCCGTCCCGGAAAGGAAGTACTCGCGCTCGCCGTACCCGCGTGCGGCGGCCTCGCCCGAGTCGGTGATCGCCGCCCACGGCGTACCGGGGCCGGTGACCGGGCCCTCGGCGACCGGCACCGGTCCGCCGGGATCCGCGTGGGCGGAGACGGGGAGCGAGACCAGGAAGGCGGCGAGTGCCGCGAGGACCGTACCGAGCGTCGCGAACGTGCGGCGTGTGTGTCCCACGACGGCGGACGGTAGGGGAGAACTCCGGTACTTACAAGGACTTTCCGCCTGCCGCACCTGCTCCTCGCCGCTGCCGCCGCACCCGCGGCGGTCCGAACGCCTGGGCCGCCCCGCCCCAGCCCCTGCGCCCTAACCCCCGACCCGGCTTGCACCAAGGCGCCGGCGCCTGTGCCTGTGCCTGTGCCTCCAGCCTCTACGACTCCAGCGCCTACGACTCCAGTCCCTACGACTCCAGCGCCTTCAGAATCCGCTTGTCCGACACCGGATACGGCGTCCCCAACGACTGCGCGAAGTAGCTGACCCGCAACTCCTGGATCATCCACCGCACTTGCCGCAGCTCCTCGCTCGGCGGGCGCCCCTTCGGCTGGTTCGCGAGGCGCCGCGCGTACGCCTCCTCCAGGTCCGCCACCTTCAGCATCCGGTGCCGGTCACCGTGCGGGTCGTTCGGCAGCTTGGCCAACCGCCGCTCCACACCCCGCAGATAGCGCAGTACGTCCGGCAGGCGCCGCCAGCCCGTCTCGGCGACGAAGCCGCGGTGCACCAGACCCCCGAGCTGCGCCCGGATGTCCGTCAGGGCGGGCACGAGTGCGAGGCTCGTGGTGCCCTTCAGCTTGACCTCCAGCGCGTGGTGCACGGTCAGGATGCGCTCCACCTTGACCACGGTGTCCTCGGTGGTCGCCGGGAGGTCGGCGCGCACCTTCGCGAGCAGCTTCGCGAATCCCTCGGCGTCCCAGGCCGGTCCGCCCGCGTCGGACATGATCTTGTCGACCGCGCACGCGACGCAGTCCTCGAACATGTCCGCGATGTCCTTGTGCGGATTGTGGCTGAGGGCGAGCTTGGCGCGGTTGGGCAGGCGTCCCGCGATCGCCTTGACCGGCGAGTTCACGCCCAGCATCAGCAGGCGCCGGGTGCCGAGCCACATCGCGGCCTGCTGCTCCGCCTCCGTCTCGAACACGCGCACCGCAACGCTGTCGCCCTCGTCGACCAGCGCCGGGTACCCCTTGACCGGGTGCCCGTCGCGCGTCGACTCGAACGTCCGTCGCAGGGTGCCGAGTCCGCCCCACTCCTTGAGCCCCGTGCGTTCCACGGTGTCGGCCGCGCGCGACAGCGTCGCCTGCGACTTCGGCTTGAGGCGCAGCTTCAGCTCCGCGAGGTCCTTGCCCTCCGCCAGCGGCTTGCCCCGGTCGTCCTCGACGCGGAAGGTCATCCGCAGGTGTTCCGGTATGCGGTCGAAGTCCCAGCTCTCCGGCGGGACCGGGATCGCCTTGAGGCGCTGGAGTTCGCGTGCGAGGGCCTGAGGCAAAGGCTCCTGACGCGGCGTCATGCGGGCCAGTGCGGCGCGCGCGACGTCCGGCGCCGGAATGAAGTTGCGGCGCAGCGACTTCGGCAGCGAGCGGATCAGCTCGGTCACCAACTCCTCGCGCAGGCCCGCGATTTGCCAGTCGAACCCGTCCTGCACCACCTGGCCGAGGACGGCCAGCGGAATGTGCACGGTGACGCCGTCGGCGGCGTTGCCGGGCTCGAACTGGTAGGTGAGCGGCAGCCGCAGGTCGCCCTGGACCCAGAAGTCCGGGTAGTCCGCCTCGTCGATCCCGCCCGCGCGCTCGTTGATCAGCATCGACTTCTCGAAGCTGAGCAGGTCCGGCTGTTTCTGCCGGGTCTTCTTCCACCACGTGTCGAAGTGCCGCCCGGACACCACGTCCTTGCCCAGCCGCTGGTCGTAGAACTCGAACAACGTCTCGTCGTCGACGAGGATGTCCCGCCGCCGCGCCCGGTGTTCCAGCTCCTCGACCTCGTCCAGCAGCGCCCGGTTCTCCTTCAGGAACGTGTGGTGGGTACGCCAGTCGCCCTCCACCAGCGCGTGCCGGATGAACAGTTCGCGCGACAGTTCCGGGTCGATGCGCCCGTAGTTCACCTTGCGCTGCGCGACGATCGGCACGCCGTACAGCGTCACCTTCTCGAACGCCATCACCGCGCCCGCCCGCTGCTCCCAGTGCGGTTCGCTGTAGTTGCGCTTCACCAGGTGCTCGGCCAGCGGCTCGATCCACTCGGGCTCGATCCGCGCGTTGACGCGCGCCCACAGCCGCGTCGTCTCGACCAGCTCGGCCGACATCACCCAGCGCGGCGACTTCTTGAACAACGACGAGCCGGGGAAGACCGCGAAGCGCGTGCCGCGCGCGCCGCCGTACTCGCGTTTGGCCGCGTCGTACAGCCCGATGTGGCTCAGCAGCCCGATCAGGATGGAGGTGTGGATGCGCTGCGCGTCCGCCGGCTGGTCGCTCAGCCGGATGCCCATCTGCCGTACGGTCTGCCGCAGTTGGCTGTAGACATCCTGCCACTCGCGGATCCGCAGGTAGTTCAGGAACTCCTGCTTGCACATGCGTCGGAAGCCCGACGACGAGCGCTCCTTCTGCTGCTCCTGGAGGTAGTCCCAAAGCTTCAGGTAGGTCAGGAAGTCCGACCCGGCCTCCTTGTCGACGAACCGCGCGTGCTGCTGCTGCGCCTGCTCCTTCTTGTCGGCGGGCCGCTCACGCGGGTCCTGGATCGACAGCGCCGCGGCGATCACCATCACCTCGCGCACGCAGTTGTTGCGCTCGGCCTCCAGCACCATGCGGGCCATGCGCGGGTCGACCGGCAGTTGCGCGAGCTTGCGGCCGACCGGCGTCAGGCGCTTGCGTACGTCCGTCTGAGCGGGATCGATCGCGCCCAGCTCCTGGAGCAGGTCGACGCCGTCCTTGATGTTGCGGCGGTCCGGCGGGTCGATGAACGGGAACGCGGCGATGTCGCCGAGCCCGATGGCGGTCATCTGGAGGATGACCGAGGCGAGGTTGGTGCGCAGGATCTCGGGGTCGGTGAACTCCGGGCGGGCGAGGAAGTCGTCCTCGGCGTACAGCCGGATGCAGATGCCGTCCGAGGTGCGCCCGCAGCGGCCCTTGCGCTGGTTCGCGGACGCCTGCGACACCGCCTCGATCGGCAGGCGCTGCACCTTGGTGCGGTGGCTGTAGCGCGAGATCCGCGCGGTCCCCGGGTCGACGACGTACTTGATGCCGGGTACCGTCAGCGAGGTCTCCGCGACGTTGGTGGCGAGCACGACGCGGCGGCCGCTGTGCTGCTGGAAGACGCGGTGCTGCTCGGCGGACGAAAGGCGCGCGTACAGCGGCAGGATCTCGGTGTTCCGCAGGTTGCGCTTGGTCAGCGCCTCGGCGGTGTCGCGGATCTCCCGCTCGCCGGACAGGAACACCAGCACGTCGCCGGGCCCCTCGCGCTGCAACTCCTCGACCGCGTCGATGATCCCCTGGACCTGGTCGCGGTCGTCGCCCTCGCCCTCGTGCGCCTCGTCGGCCACCAGCGGGCGGTAGCGCACCTCGACGGGGTACGTCCGCCCCGACACCTCGATGATCGGCGCGTCCCCGAAATGCCGCGAGAACCGCTCCGGGTCGATCGTCGCCGACGTGATGACGACCTTCAGGTCCGGCCGCCGGGGCAGGAGCTGCTTCACGTAGCCGAGGATGAAGTCGATGTTGAGGCTGCGCTCGTGCGCCTCGTCGATGATGAGCGTGTCGTACTGGAGCAGGTCGCGGTCGGTCTGGAGCTCGGCCAGCAGGATGCCGTCCGTCATCAGCTTGACCAGCGACTCGTCCGACACCTGGTCGTTGAACCGCACCTTGTAGCCGACGGTGGACCCGAGCGGGGTCTTCAGCTCCTCCGCGATCCGGTCCGCGACCGTGCGCGCGGCGAGCCGCCGCGGCTGCGTGTGCCCGACCAGCCCGCGCACGCCGCGCCCCAGCTCCAGGCAGATCTTCGGAAGCTGCGTCGTCTTCCCCGACCCGGTCTCGCCCGCGACGATGACCACCTGGTGGTCCCGGATCGCCGCCGCGATGTCGTCCTTCTTCTGCGACACCGGGAGCTGCTCGGGGTACGCGATCTCCGGCACGGCCGCGGCGCGCAGCCCGGCCCGTACCTCGGCGTCCTCGACCTCCCCGGCCAACTCCGCCACGATGGAGGCCCGCGCCCCGGCGTCACGGACCCGGCGCGCCCCGTCGATCCGCCGCGCCAGCCGACGCTCGTCACGCAGGGTCACACCGGACAATCGAGCCCGCAGATCAGCGAGCGGCGCGGAGGCAGACGGCGTATCCATACGCGCCCAAGGATAGGCATGCCGGGCCCCACAACCACCAGCGGATATTCCGGACCCCGCCCCCCACCCTGCCGACTCGGGCGCGTCCCGCACCGAACCCCCACCGGACCCGCCCCGCCTCGCGCCGCGAACAGGTGCTCGGCGGGGCGTCATTGGGGGCCTTCGGGCCGCACGAGTGTGAGTCGCTTCGCCTCCCCCGTTGTTCACCTGTTCAGGTCACCGAGTCGGTGATCGTTTCGATGGTGCAGCGTGCGACTCCCGCGCGGGCTATACGGGCGTCGCTGGTCACCAGCGGCAGGTTGTACAGCTCTGCCAAGGCGACATACGAGGCGTCGTAGGCGGACATGTTCGGGGAGAGTTCGCGAATGCGTGCGAGCAGGGGCAGGTGTTCCATGCGCCGCAGTGGAAGTCCCGCGTAGTCGTTCATGGCCGCGTCGAGGGCAGACTGCGTGAGCTTCGGTCGACCGCCGCGAACCCCGCGTGCCATGCCGAGCAGTGCCGACGCGACTTCGATGTCCACCAGGATGGGTGCCAGCAGGGTGACGGACTTCGCGACACGGTCGCGCACCGCGACTCCGACCGGGCCGGGATTGGTGTACATCTGTACTAATGCGCTGCAATCGATCACGATCATCGGCGCGACCGCCCCTCGTCGATCGCGTCGAGGACATCCGCGGTGCGGAAGGGACCGCTCGTGGCGTTCAGCGCCGCGACCGCGGCGGCGCGCGCGGCGGCCTCTTCGAGTGTCGGCATAGCTGCCTCACGCTCCAGCACGTCGCGTACATACGACTGAAGCGACTGTCTCGCCTGGGCAGCGCGCACCTTGAGGACAGTCAGCGCTTCTTCGGAAACGTCCCGAACGTAGACAACAGCGCAGCCAGCAGCATGCCAGCGGAGCTCAAGGCCGCAGGACCGCTGGGGTGAGGGCGTGGCGGAGGACCAGGGCCGGGGTGCCGGTGCCGTCGGCCCGGGTCGCCCAGACGTCGGCGCGGAGGTCGCCGGGGAGGTTGTAGAGGACGGTGTCGTTGTCGAGCCATTCGGCCTGGTCGTCGAGGGTGCGGGTTTCGGCGGTCGGGGTCTCGCGGCCGGTGGCGAGGTCGAGGGTGAAGAGCTTCCAGGGGCGGGACGGAGCCGTGCCGTCGACGCGCTTCTTGTAGGCGAGCTTGGTGCCGTCCGGTGAGAGGGACGGGCATTCGACGTTGTCGCGTAGTGTGCGGAGGGTGCGCGCGGCGAGGTCGCCTTCGGCCAGGTAGCGGTGGCCGTCGGTCGCGACGGTGGCGTAGAAGCGGTTGTCGTCGGCGGCGAAGGTGACGCCCCAGATGTTGACGTCCGCGGCCTTGTATGGCTTGCCGTCGCGGATGATCGCGAAGTCCTCCAGGTTGTTGTGCAGCGTGTCCGTACGCCGGTCGAGGATCGCCGTGCGGGTGGAGAAGTCCAGTCCCGCGTACGACTCGCCGCCCACGAACGACGTCCACGCGACCAGCCGACCGCTCGGCGAGACCCGGGCGCGCGACGGGGTCCCGGCCATCTCGCGGCTGTCCACCGGCAGCAGGCGGTTGTCCAGGATCACCGCGTTGTACGTGTGCAGGGCCGCGTTGGCGAGCTTGAGGCACACGCCGGTCCCCTTCGCGGCGTGGAAGACCAGGCACGAGGTCGGCGAGATCCGCCGCCCGTCGTCGCCGTCGTCCTTCCCGGTGTCGGACAGCGGTACGGCCGCCAGGTGGTCGCGTCCGGTGCCCGCCATCGTCGTCCGGAACACGATCCGCCCCGGCTCGTCGAGGGTGACCTCGCTCAGCTCCTGCTCCGGCCCGCTCTCCGACCGGCCGGCGGCGTGCAGCGTGTACGCCACCGCCACCCCGATCAGCAGCGAGGTCACCACGGCGAGCACGACAGTACGGGAGGTGCGGGTCATCGGGCGTCCTCCGGGAGGGTACGGGAGGTTTGCAAAGGTGCGCGGGAAGCACCGCGCCGACGGCAGCGGTACGCCACGGCGGCCGTCGCGGCGCACGCCGCCCCCAGCACCGCGGTCGCGGCGACGAGGGCGGTACGCGGTCCCCACGCGGTCCAGGCGGCGCCGAACGCCACCGCCCCGACCGCCCGCCCCGCCGCCTGGCCGGTCTGGACGAGTGCCAGCGACCCGCCGCGCACCCGTTCGGGCGCGAGCGGTGCGGCGACGGCCATGAGGACGCCGTCGGTCGCGGCGTAGAAGACGCCCAGCAGGACCAGCGGAAGCACGACGAGCACGCCGCGCGGCATCGGCGCCAGCAACACCGCGTAGCAGCACAGGAGAAAGACATGGCCCGCAAGGAACACCCTTAGCCGGCCCACCCGGTCGGCGACGAGCCCGACCGGCACGGCCAGCAGCAGGAACCCCAGCGCGGTGCCGAACGGCAGCAGCGGGAACAAGTGCGGTCGCAGGTCCACGCGTTGCTGAAGGAGCAGGTAGACCATGCCGTCGCCGATCGTCGCGGCGCCGAGCACGAGCGCGTACAGGCACACGCGCAGGAAAGCCGGTACGCGCAGCACCCCGACGGCCTCGCGCAGCCGCGGCCGCGCCGGGGCGGCGACAGATACACGCGGAGTCACGGGTTTGGACGCCTCCGGCTTTGGTGCGTAGGGGATTTCGCGCACGTACAGGCACAGCAGCAGAACGCCGAACGCCGCGAGGCAGAAGCTGACCACGAAGACCGCGTCGTACGCCTGCGCGGTGAACCACAGCACCGCCATCGCCGCCGGCGGCCCGAGCAGCGCGCCTGCCGTGTCGAAGGCGCGGTGTACGCCGAAGGCCCTGCCTTGCGCGCCGGATGGCGTCGACAGCGAGATCAGCGCGTCGCGCGGCGCGGTCCGTACGCCCTTGCCCATCCGGTCGGCCGCGATCACCGCGCCGATCACCGGCACCGAGTGCGCCGCCGGGAGGGCCAACTTGCAGGCGGCGGACAGTCCGTAGCCGAACCCGGCCACGGGCTTGTGCCGCCGCGTACGGTCCGCGATGTGCCCGCCCGCGATGCGCAGGAACGCGGTGGCGCCGTTGTAGAGGCCGTCCAGCATGCCGAACGCCAGGGGGGACAGGCCGAGTCCGAGCACGAGGTACACCGGGAGGACCGCGGTCACCATCTCGGCGGAGACGTCGGTGGCGAAGGAGACCACACCGAGCGCGACGACGTTGGGGGCGACGATCAGGCCGACTCGGCGGCGAGGGCGGGGAGAGCGGGCAGAGCGGCGACAGCGGGCCGATTCGGGAGTTCGCCGCGACTCCCGTTGTGACCGGGGCTCTGACGGTGGGTCAGACCGCGGGTCCGGCGGCCCCGGTGGCGGATCCGGCGGTGCCCCGGACTCCGGGTCACCGCGAACTCCCGTGCTCAGATCGCCGTTGCGACTGGAGGACAAGTACATGGCGTGCTCCCGGACCAAGCGGAGGCTGGACCGGTGCGCGGGACCGTGGCACGGCCCC
>NZ_JBPKBH010000020.1:36201-79629 GCF_051388915.1 Yinghuangia sp. YIM S09857
GGGACCGTGGCACGGCCCCGCGCACCGGCCGGCGGCGTCGGGTGGGTCGAGTCAGGGGAGTTGCGCGGTCAGAGCCCCACAAGCGCTCAGAACCACGCCACCGTCCACCCGAACGACGTGCTGCCAGTTGCGCCCGCTGCGTCCTTCGCGGTGGCCTTCACCGTGAACGAGCCGACGCCCCAAGCACTTCCGCTGATCTGACAGGTCCACGGATTGAGCCACAGACCGGACGGCAGCCCCGAGGTCGAGCAGGTGTAGGGCGCCGTGCCGCCGCTCACCTGGAGCTTGAGGTCCACCTTCTGGTTGAACTTCGACGTCTGGTCGCCCGGATCGGCGACCTGGACGCCGGTCTGCGCCGGCGTGACCGTCCACGTGAACGAAGCACTGGTGCTGCCCGCCGAGTTGGCCGCGGTCACGGTGACGTTCGAGCTGCCCGCGGTGGACGGCGTGCCGGTCACCAGGCAGCCCGCGCTGATCGACAGTCCGGCGGGCAGGCCGGTCGCCGTACAGGTGGGCGCGGGCGTGCCGGTCCGCTGCACCTGGAGGCTGACGGCCGTGCCGACCTGGGTCGACTGGTTGCCGGGGCTCGTCACGGTGGGCGCGGTTCCGCCGCCCGTGGTGACCGACCACGTGAACGTCTCGCTGTCACTGCCCTGGCTGTTCGTCGCGGTGACCGTCGCGCTGCTGTCACCGGGAATGGTCGGCGTCCCGGTGATCCGGCACGACGGGCTGATCGACAGCCCGGTCGGCAGCCCCGTCGCGGTGCACGTCGGCGCCGGGTTGCCGGACGCCTGGACCTGCACGTCGACCGGCTGGCCCTGCGAACTGCTCTGCGGCCCCGGGTTGGTGACGGTAGGCGCCACCGGACCGCTGGAGACGGTCCATGGGAAGGACACCGCCGCCGAGCCGACGTTCTGCGCGTCCTTCGCGGTGACCGACACATTCGACGTGCCCGCGGCCGTCGGCGTGCCCTGCACGGTGCAGCCGTTGCCGGGATTGCTCAGCCCGGGCGGCAGCCCGGTGAACGTGCACGTGTACGGCGCGGTCCCGCCGGAGACTTGCAGCGGCAGGCTCACCGACTGCCCGACGGACGACGCCTGCGGTCCGGGGTTGGCCACGACCGGCGGATCGGTGGGCGTGGTCTCCCAAACCTCGGTGATGGCAGGGACGTTGGTCGACTGCCCCGACGTCCGCAGCCCGTACATGTCCTGGAGGGTGCGGAGCATGTTGTAGTGGTTGTAGTTGGTGCCGTACGTGCCCTGCTTCACATGGGCGCCGTAGAAGACCGTGGCGATCTGGTTCTGCGAGCGGAACGCGTCCTCGTCCCACGTCACGATCAGCAGACTGTTGTTGTTCTTCGCCCATTCGGCATAGCCGCCGAGGTTGTTCTTCGTCCAGGTGTCACCGGTGGTCCGGCACCCGAGGTCGTGCATGTCGTTGCACAGGTCCGGGATCACGAAGGACACGGTGGGCAGTTGACTGTAGTCGCTGGGGAAGTCGGACATCTTCTTGGCCGTGCCGACGGGCACGTTGCTGAACGCGAACCAGGGATTGTGCTTGCGCGCGTACTTGTCCACCTTGCACGTCGCCGGATTGCCGTCCCAGTCCTCGTTGTAGCTGCCGAACGTCTTGCCCTTGTCGAGGAGTTGGCGTCCGAGGTTGTCGGCCGTGTACGGCGACCCGGGCTCCGGGCACTGGTCGAGCGTCGCGCCCTGCGTGGCTCCGGAGAACATCGCGAAGTAGTTGCCCTGGCTGGGGTGCACCTCGCCGTGGAAGTTCGTGAACGACGCCCCGCCGCCGATGAGCGTGTTGATGTACGGGATCTCGCGCGTGTTGCCCACGACATCCTCGTAGTTGGTGTTCTCGTGGACGACGATCACCACGTGGTCGAACTGCGGGATGGTGGCTGCCGAGGCCGGTGCGGCCGTCAGCGCCACGATGCCTGCCGTGGCCGCCGCGGCGGTTCCGGCCAGGACGGCCGTCACCTTCGCGTACCACGACCGGCGCGCTCGTCTGAGCACGGTTGCCTCCTTGATGATGACCTTCCGGGCGACCCGGTCGGGTCGCCCGTGACATCGCTTGGCACTGCGAACGGGCATGGGGACATTGCTCGTGCGCGCCGGACGGAGGCTGCGCCGGGGCATGGCGGAGGGATGGCCAGGCCACCGCGGGCATGGTCGTGCGGACCGCGTGCCGGGTCAACGACGGGAATTCGCGGACCGCCGGAGCCCTCCCGAACCCGGCGCTCTGACCAGGAGTTTCGCCCACGGCCGGAGGGCACCCCGACCGAGACGACATGCACCGATGCCGAAACGGTCACACCCGGTTCCGCCTTCCGGAACCCATGAGGCGCCGTCATGGGTCGATGCGGGACCGGCATTGGACCGGGAGGAGCGCGGGCTCATTCCCTTGGAGCCATGGCACAACACACCGGGCACCGCAGACGCACCGGCCGAACGGCCGGGCGCAGCTTCACCGTTCTGGTCGTCGCCGCCCTCACGGGCGCGACCTTCGGGGCGGCGCCGGCGCATGCCGCCGACCCGCCCGCCACCGTGTGCACCATCGGGGACGCCCGCATCGACGAGTCCAGCGGACTTGCGATGAGCCTCAAGCACCCGGGCGTCATGTACACCCACGGTGACAGCGGCAACTCCACGGAGGTCTTCGCCCTCGACGCGGCAACCTGCGCGGTCCGCGCCGTCTTCACCGTCGCCGGAACCACCAACTCCGACTGGGAGGCGATGAGCGTCGGGAAGGACGACCAGGGCCGTCCGGCCGTGTTCGTGGGCGACATCGGCGACAACCTCTCGGCCCGCTCCGATCTGAGGATCCACCGGTTCGCCGAACCCGACACGCTCACCAACCAGACCGTGACGCCCACGACGTTCGCGGTCTCGTACGCCGACGGCAGGCACGACGCCGAGACGCTCATGATCGACCCGCGCGACAACCGGCTCTACATCGCCACGAAGATCCTGTTCGGCACCGGGGCCAGCGGCGTCTACCAGGGTCCGGCGACGCTCAGCGCGTCCGGCACGAACACCTTCACCCGGGTCGGCGACGCGCCGCTCACCGGCACGGACGGCGGCTTCGCGCCGAACGGCAGGTCCTTCACCATCCGCGACTACGGCAACGCGTACGTGTTCACCGCCCCCGGCGTGCAGATCGCCCAGTTCGCGCTGCCCAGCGTGTCGCAGGGCGAGTCGCTGACGTACACACCCGACGGCATGGCCCTTCTGGTCGGCACCGAGGGCGCCAACAGCCCTGTGTGGAAGGTGCCGTTGCCACCCGAGGCCATCCCCGGTGACGGCGGTGGCGGCGACCGGGCGCCCGTCATCACCCCGCCCGGCAACCAGGTGACCTCGGTCGGCGCGAACGTCGAACTCCAGATCCAGGTGGCCGGTTCGCCCGCCCCGACCTGTACCGCGAGCGGACTCCCGGACGGCCTGTCCGTCAGCCCGTCGTGCCTGGTGGCCGGCACGCCGACCTCGCAGGGCACCCGCAACGTGGTGCTCACCGCGAGCAATTCGGTCGGCACCGCACAGCGCGCGTTCGTGTGGACCGTGACCCCGGGCGGAGGGGGGACCACGCCACCCGCGATCACCGTGCCCCCGGTGACCGGCCTTGAGGTCGGCAAGCCGGTGAACGTCCCGTTCACCGTGACCGGCAACCCCGCGCCGACCTGTTCGGCGACCGGCCTCCCGGCGGGGCTGACGTTCTCGCCCGCCTGCGTGCTGTCCGGTACGCCGGCCGCCGCCGGTACGTCCGACGCGGTCTTCACGGCCACCAACGGCGTCGGCACGGCGTCGGTGCCCGTCACCCTCACGGTGGCCCCGGCACCGGGCGGCGAGGTCGTCGTCACGGACCCGGGCGACAAGACGTCGAAGTTCAACCAGAAGGCCGACTTCCGGATCCAGGCGACCCCTTCGACACCGGGGGCGAGCCTGACCTACTCGGCGACCGGGCTGCCGTTCGGTGTCTCGGTCGACGCGAGTACGGGTGCGGTGACCGGATCGGTCTGGGGCGTCGGCACCTTCCAGGTGACGGTCACGGCCCGGGACAGCGCGGGCAAGACCGGGACCACCGCGTTCAGTTGGATGGTGACGTGGTTCTGACGGCCGGATGAGCAGAGTGGGGCCGGGCGGCAGGGGTCTGCCTGCCGCCCGTCCCTGCGCTCACCCGGCCGGTCGAGGACGCCGTCGCGGGCGGGCTCGCCCGACCCCGCCCGCCGTCAGTCGGCGGACGGCTCCGCAGCCTGCGGCGCGGCAGCCGCCGCGTCCGCCAGGATGGCCTGGAGCGCCGCGATATGGCCGTCGAAGGACTCGCGTCCCAACGAGGTGAGCCGGGCGTACAGCTTGCGGCGGCTGCCGCTCAGGCGGCGCTCGGTGTTGAGGTAGCCGGCCGCCTCCAGCGCGGCGAGCTGCTTGGAGAGCGCCGAGTCGGACAGTTGCAGGCGGTCCTTCAGGTACGCGAACTCGGCCCAGTCGGCCGCGGCCAGCGTGGCCATCAGCGTCAGGCGCGTGCTGGGGTGGATCAGTTCGTCGAAGCGCGCCTCCGTCATGCCCGGGCCCACCGTCGCAGTACGCGCAGGATCTCCGGCCCGCCGAATCCGACGACGGCGGCGACCAGCACCGCGGCCCAGATCGACGCGTGCTCGGTCCCGTCGGCGTCGAGCACGAGCGCGGCCAGGACGGTGACCGCGACGAGGGCGACCAGCATGCCGACCACCACGAGCGGGACGCGCGGACCGGCGACGGCACGGCTGACCCGTAGCCCGCCGGTGCCGTGGCGTCCGCCGAGGAGCCGCGACGCCGCGATGGCGTGTGCGCTGCCGACGACGACCGTCGCCATCCCGGCCAGCCACCGCGGGCCGACCGAGCCCAGGACGCCCAGCAGCACCCAGGCGGCGGCCATGACCCACCAGTAGGCGCGGGGGAGGCCGACTTCGTCGGCGACCCGGCGCCGGGCCCGGTCGGCGTCGTCGAGGGCGCTTGCTGCCTGTTCCGGTGTTATGTCCACGGCAGGTCCTCACTTTCCCGTTAGGAAAGTGAGCGTCTCACTTTCCCGATAGGAAAGTCAAGGACGGCGGCGGACCGGCGCTCATGTCACCGTCCCGGCCGGTCTCCCGCCCGCCGCGGTCAGGAACCGCGGGGTCAGGCGGCCCCGCTCGCGGAACGTGCTCACCGCGGCCGCCCGCACCCCGGACAGCAGGGACGCCGGGACGAACGCCGCCACCGCCGCGCTGCCGACCCCGCCCGCGAGGCGCGCGCCGACCGCGCCGGCGAGTTTGACCGCGTCCACGGTCGCGTCGGCCGCCGCCCACCCGGTGCCGTACCCGGGCACACGCGACAGGTGAGAGGCCGTCAGCAGGCTGAGCGCCCGCGGGAGTTCGCGGTCCCGTAGGTACGCCTCCATGCGCTGCGCGCGCTCCGTCTCGTCCCGCGCGCCGCGCAACGACTCGACGACGGAGGCCATTCCGGTCTGCGGCACGGCCCGGTCGCGCGGGATCACCAGCATCACCCGCAGCCCCGCGGCGGCGAGGTCGAGGGGCAGTTCTCCGGTCGGACCGACCGGTCCCACGATCAGCGCGCGGTTGTCCCGGCCGTACAGCACCGCGGACCGCAGGGCCTCGGCGTCGGCGGTGTCGTCCGGGGCGCCGACGACGTTGCGCAGCAGCGCGTCGAGCGCCGCGACGGGCAGTTGCGGGCCGTGGAAGGACGTCCACGCGAGGGCCGCCGCGCAGGTCAGCGGGGCCGACGGCGCGAGGCCCGCCGCCTCCGGGAGGTCCGCGTGCAGGATCAGGTCGAGCCCCGCGTCCGGCGGCGCGATGCCCGCCAGAGCGTGCACGGCCTCGACCAGGGGAGCCGCCCAGGGCGGCACCTGACGGTCGCCGGAGCGCCGCGCCTCGACCTCCACCGCGTCGCCGGGCCGGTTGAGTGAACCGGCGCGCAGCCTCCCGTCCGTGCGCGGCGCGGCGGCCACCACCACCTGCCACCCCACCGCCGCGACGATGCCGCCGCGGCCCGGCACCCCGGCGAGCCGCAGCGCGTACGGGGCGGTCCACACCCCCGCGGGTGCGTATCCGAAGACCTGGGCGAAGGTGTACGGGACGACCCGCAGGACCGGTTCCGCATCCCGCTGATCCATCAGTTGCATCGGGACGTTCCTTCCGAGGGGACGAGGGATTCTCCGAGTCGGGACCGCGCCGCGCGCCGACGCACTCAGCCCGGGTCCTTGCGGGCCAGCAGGCGGTACGCGTCACTCCCGCCCGCACGTCCGAACTTCCGCGCGACGAGGGACGTCAACGCGTCCAGCACCCCGGCCGCCATGTAGACCGGGACGAACACGGCGACGCCGAACACGCGTCGGATCCGGCGCGGCAGCGTCGGGCGGGCCGGGATCCACGGCTGCCGCGGATTCGGCGCGACGGCGGTCACGGTGTGGCTGACCGCCGCGACGAACATGCCGCCCTGGTGCGCCGGCCCGCGCTCGACCTCGACCACCGTGAAGCCGCGTGCCGCCAGCGCCTCGGTCAATCGAACCAGCGGCACGAGGTGTTGGTGCTGCGGCTGGAACCACGGGTGCCAGCGCCGCCGCAGCAGCCGCGCGTACCAGCACTCCGGGTCGGGGATCTCGACCAGCAGGTGGCCGCCGGGCTGCACGACCTTTGCGGCGGCGTCGAGTTCGGCGAACACGTCGCGCGCGTGCTCCAGGTAGTGGTTCATGCTCACCACGTCGTACGCGCCCGCGAGCGCATCGGCGTGGTCGGGGAACTGCCCGACGTACGCGTGCTCGATCCACCCGCGCCGGGCCGCCTCCTCGACGCCGCCGCCCAGATCGAGGCCGTCGAAGACGGTGTCCGGCAGCTCGGACTTGGCGACCAGGCACATGTGCGCGTGCCCGGTTCCGACGTCCAGCCAGCGGCCCGGGGCGGCATGCCTCCGCACCAGTCGGGCCCGTCCCAGGTACTGCCGGGACATGGTCGCGAACATCGCCGCGGCGCCGCGCGCCGCGAGACCGTCGTAGAAGTCCCGGTAGTAGTAGTCGAGTCCGTCGGGCGACAGCCGCGGGTTCTGGAAGACCACCCGGCAGCCGCGGCATTGTTCGAGGGTGAAGCGCCCCGGCTTCCCCTGGAGGCGGTCCTTCGTGCGGACGCGTACCGCAAGGCGGTTCGAGCCGCACCACGGGCAGGTGTCGCGGCGCTCCTCGAAGAAGCGGCCGGTGCCGTCCGCGACGTCCGCCGCGTAGCGGGCGCGCATCGCGGCCAGTTCCTCCGGCGTCGGCTCGGCCGGGGCGGCGGGGCCGGTCACACCCCGCACCCACCGGTACACGGCCAGTGCGGGGCGGGCCGGGACGTCGCGATGGACGCCCCGCGGCCGCGCCGGAGTACGGCCGACGAGCACCGCGTACGGCTGCACCCACCACGCGGCGAGCGCCAGCAGCCCCCAGAAGGGCGTCGCGTACGTCGCCCCGGCGAACGCACCCGCCTGGCCCAGGAGTGTCGTGAACGCGATGGCCGGCGGTGCCCCGAACGCCCGCATGCGGGCCTTCGCGGCACGCGGATCCGGCGCCCCCGCGGTCATCCCCGGCGCCACGACGTGGCCCATCTCCCGCGGTGCAAACTGCTTCAACAGGGCTGTCGTGTCAATGAGTTCGGTCGACTCAAGGCCGTCTTCAGGGGTGATCAACGCGCGTTCCAGGACACTCCGGTGGACGAGCAGGGCGTGGTACGCACCCCGCCCGGTCGCCACCGGATCGTCGCGGAACCGCGCCGGGTCGACGTCGCCCAGCAGGTCGAGCAGCGGTTCGACGGGCAGGTGCGCCGGGACGAGGTCGAGCACGAGAAGGCCCTCGCGGCGCGCGTACGCGGCGGCCGCCGCGGTGAGTTCCCGGCCGGGGCGCACCCCGGCGGCGGTGAGCCACCGGTACTCGTCCGCCGCCGACGCGTCGTCAACTTCGGTTGTGGTGAGGCTCGGTGAAGGCTTCTGCTGCGAATTCGCCTCCGCCGCCAGGCTCGGCAGCGCACGCAGCCGCCGCCGGGCGCGGAGCGTACCGAGCACCACGACGGCAAGCAGGATCAGCGCCAGCCACGGGAACGGGTCGAAACCGGTGTTCACGGCAGGGCCTCCAGTTCCTCCAAGGCGTCGGCCGCCGCACTCGCGCCGCCTGCCCGGGAGAAGGAATCGCGCACGCGCAAGGCGCCCGCGCGGTAGTCGGGCTTGTCCAGCACGTCGCTGATCGCCTTGCGGATCTCCGGGACGTGCGCGCGCCCGAAGCGCACGCGCACGCCCGCCCCGGCCGCCACCACCTGCTGGGCAACCAGCGGTTGGTCGTCGCGGATCGGCGCGACGACCAGCGGCAGGCCGAACGCCAGTGCCTCGCACACCGTGTTGTGGCCGCCGTGCGTCACCACCGCGTCCAGGTGCGGGAGCAGGTCGAGCTGCGGGACGAACTCCCGGGCCAGCACGTGCCCGTCGTACGTGCCCAGCAGGCCGCCCGGCACCGACATGACGACCTGCACACGGTCCGCCAGCGAGCGCGTCGCCTCCGCGACGGCCGGGTAGAACCGCGTCCCGGCCTCCCTGTTGAGGGTTCCCAGGGAGACCAGGACGCGGCGGCGGTCGGCGGCGAGCCGCTCCCAGGGGAAGGAGACAGGAGCGGGTCGCGCGCCGAACGCCGGTCCGACGTAGCGGTGGTGGGGCGGCAACGCGTCGTCCGCGCCGGCCAGCACCGGGGTCGAGAACACGAGCACCAGGTGTCCGGAGAAGCGCGGGTCCCAGCCGTCGTCCAGCCCCGCGTCCGCGGCCACCGCCCGCACACGTTCGCCGACCCAGGAGTGCACCTTCGGGAACCCCTCGAAGGGACGCGTGAATTCGACCGAGGTCGTCGCCGAGGTCGCCCACGGGAGCCCGTGCAGCTCGGCGGCGATCGCCCCCGCGAACGCCTGCTGGTCGCTGACCACCACGTGCGGTCGTACCGCCCGGATCGCGTCGTCGACGCCGGGGCGCATCTGTTCGGCGAGTGGGACGAGGACCTCTTCGACCAGGAACCGCAGGGCGTTCACCCCGCGGTGGTCGCTCCACCGGCCGTGCAGGTGCGCGTAACCCCCTTCCGGCGCTCCGCCGGTCGGGTGCAGGACGGCGTCCGGCGGCAGCATCCGCCGTACCTCCGGGGGTCCGCACCAGGCCACTTGATGGCCGCGGCCGGAGAGTTCCGCGGCGACCGCGACGGTCGGGTTCACGTGCCCGGCGAACGGCGGCACGACGAACAGGCATCTCATGCCGTGTCCTCGCCCGACGCCTTCGGGCCCGGCCCGCCGAAGCCGCCGGGATCGCGGAGGGCCCCGGCTCGGGCCGGGGCGGGCGAGTGCGTCTCCAGCCAGCGCAGCACCGAGGCGAGCAACTCCTTTGGCGCGTCCCGCAACAGCGCGTGCGCGGCCCCGGGGAAGACCTCCACGGTGCAGTTCGGCAGCCGGGACGCCAGCACCGGCCCGGACGCCACGAGGTCGGACGCGGAGCCGAACAGCGCGAGCGTCGGGCACCGCACCTGCGCCAACTCGCCCGGGGTCAGCAGCCGAACGGTCGAGATGTCCTCGATCAACGTGGTTCGATTCAGCAGCGAGTCCGCACCCGCCCGCATCCGCGCGGCCTTGCGCGCGCCGCGAGAGGCGAGATCGCCGTCGAGCGGATTGCACTCCAGTCCCAGAGCGATGAGGTTGAGCGTGTTCGCGACGTCCTCGACCCAGCCGCCCGCATAGCCCTCGGCGCCGGGCAGGTGCCCGCTGTGCGCGGGATCCAGGCACTGGCCCTCGACCAGCACCAGGCTCTGCACCAACTCCGGATGCAGGTATGCCGCGTGCAGCGCGATCAGACCGCCGTAGCTGTTGCCGAGCAGGTGCACTGGGCCGGTGACGCCGCACGCCTTCAGCACCGCCGCGAGGTCGTCCACGGCCGTGTCGACGTCGTAGCCGCTCGGTGAGCCGTCGGACAGGCCGTGGCCGCGCTGGTCGTACAGCAGGACGTCGAACCCGGCGCGGGCGATGGGCGGCGCGAGCGTGTAGTAGAGGCTGGACAGGTTGTCGAGGACGAGTCCGTGCAGCAGCACCACGGTCGGGGGGTCGGTGGCCGACCGACCGCCGCGCAGGTGCTGGACGTGGAAGCGCAGGCCGTTCGCCTGGACGTCGGCCACGCCTCACACCTCCCCGGAGATGCGGTCCGGTTCGTTGCCGAGGCAGGCGGCGATGTGGTCGACGAGGGTGCCGACGGTCATCGTCAGGATCTCGTCCATCTCCAACTCCGAGAGAAACGCCATGAAGTCGACGCGCGTGCCGTACCGCTGCTCCAACTTCTCGGCGAGCGCCACGAATTCGATGCTCTCGACGGCCAGGTCCTCGTTGAACGCGCTGTCGCGGCCGATCGAGGTCGCGACGAGGATCTCGTCGCCCACGACCTCGACCAGAAGGCCGACCACGTCGGCGAGGATGGCGTCGGCGCGGGCGCTGCTTCCGGCGGTCTCGGCACGGGATTCGGCGGTTTGCGTGGTCACGGCGACTCCACTGGGCTTGAGGGGACGGGGTTGTGCGGGACGGTCCAGGCGACGACGTGGCGATCGCCGTCGTCGGCGACGATCCGGGTGCGGACCGTGTGCAGCGTGTCATCGGGGCCTGCGACGAACAGACGGTCCTCGGTGACGCGTACGACGCGTGCGTCCGCCGGGCGGCCGGCGAGTCCGGTGCCGGACGCCTTCCCGGCGGCCTCCTTGGCGCACCAGAACCGCACCAGCCACGTATTCCGGGCGCCGGGGTCGTCCGCGGCGATCCGGTCGAGCAGGTCGCGCTCGGTCGGGGCGAGCGCGACCCGCTCCAGGGACTCGGGGTGTTCGGACAGCGACTCGATGTCGATGCCGACCGGGACCCGGTCCGCCAGGGCGACCGCGAGGCGGTGCTTGTGCGCGATCGATACGTGCAGGGCATGATGCCTCGACCGGAACTCCTCACCTACCGGCAGGCGTTCGACGAGCGGACGTCCGTCGCCGTCGTTCCGCACGCGGATCTCGGCGGGGTAGATGGGGCCTTCGCCTCGTGCCCACAGGTGGCCGCGCACGGCATCCTTCGCGGCGATGCGGCCCAGCAGCCACCCCGACCGGGTGCGCGGCCGCCTGGTCGCGAACTCCTCGCGCTCGTCCGCCCCGAGGTAGCGGCGCATCACCAACTCCTGGGAGGCGGCGTCCGGCCAGCGCGTGCGGACCAGGCACCAGCCCTCGGGCTGCGGTTCGCCGACACCGGTGGTGTGCGGGGTGAACTTCATCGGCCACACGCGTTCGTCGGCGGCGAAGCGGCGGTACGTCCATCCCAGCAATTGCGCGCGTACCAACCCGTCGCCGGGGTCGCGGAGTTCGACGTCGCCGAGCACGGTCGTGGCGGTCACCCGCCGGATCCGCGCGGTCGCGAGAAGGCGGTCGCCGGTGCGTGGCGGCGGCCCGTACAGCCGCACCTCTTCGATTGAGACCGGAAAGACCAGTCGGTCGGTGGGCAGGCTCAACTGCATCCAGTGGCCGAAGAGTTGACCGGCGGCATCGAGCAGCGCGCCCGGCGCGGGGAGGCTGCGCAGCACCCCGCGGATGCCGTCCTCGGCGACCGCGGTGACCTCGTCGACACCGGCGAACCCCGGGCCGTGGAACATCCAGCGGTCGGAGTAGAGGGCCGCGGCCCGGACGGGCGCGGGACGCTCACCGGTCAGCGGTGTCCGGTCGGGGGCGATCGGCTCCGGAGGGGATGCGGCGAGGCGGACGACCGTGGAGGTGAATCCGGCGATCTCCACCCGGACGCGGTCACCGTCCAGTCGCGTCGCGGTCACCTCGGCGTTCGTCGCGGGCGCGACGGGCAGCCAGCGCAGCGCCCGGACGTCCTGGTACCCGGCGACCACGCGGCCCGGCACCAGTGTGCGGGCCGCCTCGCCGGTGAGTTCCAGCAGCGTGGTCATCGGTACGACCGGGAAGCGGTCGGAGTCCTCGGGCCAGGCGTCGTGCTGCTCGTAGATGCAGTGGTCGGCGACGTAGGGGAGGCTGCGCAGCGAGAACTCACGGAGTTGGGTGCGTCGTTGGGGACTTGCGGGGGCGGGGGCGGGGGCGGGGACAGGGGAGAGGGGCGGCGGCGGTTGCGATTGTGGCTTGTCGGGTGCGGCGGGCCGCCAGGCGTCCACCGTGCGGATGACGGCGTCGCCCGCCTCGTCGAGGGCCGCCGCGAAGGCGGCCAGGACGGGATCGTCGGACTGATCGTTCGTCAGCGGCCGTGACCCGCGAGGCGGTTGGATGACCGGCAGGTTCTCCGGGGCGAGCCGGACGATCGGCGAACCGAGGTCGAGCTGTACGGTCGGGCCCGCCCGGCGTGGCGCGTGGGCTGCCGGGTTGACCGGTGCCGCGCGTCCCGGCCGCTCCTTCTCCGGTGTTCTGGTCGGGGCGCGAGCCGCGGAATCCGGTGCGGCGGCCACGTCGCGCCCCTCCACCCACAGCGCGGCCCGGACCCGCAGCAGTCCCGCGAACCCCGGATGCCGCGGGTCGTGCGCGGCCACCGTGAGAACGTCCGCGCCGCGCAGCGTGTCGTCCACGAATCCGCCGAGGCTGCCAGCCCCGACCTGGACGAAGGCACGGACCCCCGCGTCGTACAGGCTCTCGGCCAGCGCTCCGAACCGCACCGGCTCCAGGAGGTGCCGGACCGTCAGATCGCGTACCTCGGAGGCCTCGACGGGGTACGGGGCGACACTCGTCGCGGACCACACCGGCACGCGCGCCTCGCGGAGCGGCAGGCGTCCGAACGCGTCGCGCACCTGGCCGAGGTACGGTTCCCACATCGGCGTGTGGAACCCCGAGCGGAACGGCAGCTCTTGGCCCAGCACGCCGTCCGTGCGCAACCGGTCGAGCACCCGCCGCACGCCTTCCGCCGGACCGCAGACGACGCACTGATGCGGGCAGTTCTCGTGGGACACCACGACGCCCCCCACCGCCTCACAGGCCGTGCTCGCCCGGGCCGCTCCGCACGCGACGGCGGCGTAGACGAGGTCGGGCACCGTCAGTGCACCCGGCCGCAGCGAGTCCAGGAACACGTCGACGGCGGCCGTGGGGTACATCCCCGCGACGACCATGGCCGTCCACTCGCCGAGGCTGTGCCCGGCGACGACGTCCGGCTCCACGCCGAGCCGTTCGAGTGCCGCCGCCAGGAGGCGGCCGCTGCCCAGCGCGTCGAGCGCACGTCCGACGATCTCGTCGGTGTCGTGCTCGGCGAGGCGCGGGAGGCCGAACGCGTCGGCCACGTCGTGCAGCGGCGGCTGCGTCTCCGGCTCCAGGCCCGGGAACAGGAACGCCACCTTCCCCGGTTGCCCGAGCGCGTCGCCGCCGGGTCCGGACGTTCCGCCCAGCATCGGACGCGGCGTGAACCATACGTCGCTACGACCGCGCCACGGTTCGCCGCGTGCCACCACGCGCGACGCGAGTTCAAGGCGCCGGGGCGTCGGGTCGACCACCGCGAGTCGGCAGGGTCCGCTGCCGAGCGCAACACCCCCGGGGGAACCATCGCTTGCCTCGCCGGTCGACCCGGGCACCGGGCCCGCGGTGATCCGTGCGGTGAAGTCGTCCAACAGGGAGGTAAGTTCGCCGAGGTCCCCGGCGGCAAAGGTCACCAGGCGGGAATTGCCGGGAATGACGGGCGCACCCGGAACCGGAACCGGAGCCGCGGGCGGCTGCGGCGACGGCTTCAGTGCCGTGGTCGGGAGCGCCGCCGCCCGGGTGGCCGGCGGTTCCTCCACGATCACGTGTGTGTTGACGCCGCCGAAGCCGAACGCGTTCACCCCGGCCCGGCGCACCATACCCGACCGGGCGGGCCACGGCTCGGCCGCGTCGATCGTACGCATGCGCGTGCGCGCGAGACCGGGATGCGGGTCCTGCACATGCAGGGTGGGCGGCAGCGTCGCGTGGTGCACCGCGTACACGGCCTTCAGCAGTCCGGCCATGCCGCTCGCCTGCATCGCGTGGCCGATCATCGACTTGACCGAACCGAGGACCACACTCGGTCCGTCCTTGCCGAACACTCGTGCCAGGGTTTCCAGTTCGACTTCGTCACCGAGCGGCGTCCCCGTGCCGTGCGCCTCCAGCAGGCCGAGCGCGCCGGGCGATCCCGGGTCCAACCCCGCCATGCGCCAGGCCCGTTCCAGCGCCCGCACCTGGCCGTCCACGAGGGGACTCATGAGGCTCGCGGACCGGCCGTCACTGGCCACGCCGACGCCGCGCACCACCGCGTACACCCGGTCGCCGTCCCGCTCGGCATCCGCGAGGCGCTTGAGCACCACGGCGCCCGTGCCCTCCGAGATCAGCGTGCCGTCGGCCGACCGGTCGAACGGTCGGATCCGCATCGCCGGGCTCAGCGCCCGCAGTTGGGTGAAGACGCTCCACAACGTCGCGATGTGGCAGTGGTGCACGGAACCCGCGACGACGGCATCGCAGCGCCCCGACGCCAGTTCGGCCACGGCGTGGTCGACCGCCAGGAGCGAGGTGGCGCAGGCCGCGTCCACCGTGTAGGCGGGACCGCCCAGGTCGAGGCGGTTGGCGATGCGGGACGCCGTGAAGCTCGGCACCAGCCCGATGGACGACTCGGGGCGCTCCGGCCCCAACGCCGCCTGGAACGCCTCGCGGACGGCGCCGAGCCGGGCCTCGTCGAACTCGGGCGCCACCTGCCGCAGCACCGACACCAACTGGTGCGCGGTACGCACCCGTTGGTCCAGCCGCGCGGTGGCCACACCCATGTAGCCGCCGCGTCCGAACACCACGCCGATCCGCTCCCGGTCGGGCAGGCGTGCCTCGCCTCCGGCGTCCGCGACAGCCTCGGCGGTGGTGCGCAGCGCGAGGAGCTGGTCCGGCTCGGCACCGTCCACCGCGGAGGGCATGATGCCGAAGCGGGTGGGCTCGAAGGCCGCGTAGTCGTCCACGAATCCGCCGCGCCGGCAGTAGAACCGGTCGGCGTGCACCGGTCCGACGGCCGCGTCGGGGGCGAAGTACACGTCCGGGTCCCAGCGGTTCGGCGGGACGTCGGTGATGGCGTCCACGCCCTTCTCGATGTTGGCCCAGAATGCCGGGGCGTTCGGTGCCGCCGGGAATACCGCGCCGATGCCGACTATCGCCGCGTCGGTCGGCTTCGGACCGCCGTCGCGGTTGCGGCGATTGCTCATGCCGCACCCCGCGCCCGCCCGGCCCAAGTACGCCCGGCCTGCGCACGCCCGGCCCGCGTATGCCCGGCCCGTGTACGCCCGGCCTGCGCACGCCCGGCCCGCGTATGCCCGGCCCAGATAAGCCCGGCCCACGCGCCTCGGCGACGCCCGACGCCCGTACCGCGCGGCCTCATCGTCCGGCCTCCGAATCCTCGCTCGGGGTGGCCGAGGCCATGGCCACGTCCCCCGCGCCGGGGCGAGGCGGGCACAGGTAGACCGCCTGGGCGGCTCCGCCCGACGCGAGTTCGGCCAGCAACGCCGCGACCCCGGCGTCCGGGGCTATCAGCGGCATGCCCATGCGCTCGTAGTGGCGCTCCAGTTCGGCGGTCACCATGCCGCCGCCCTCGGCCGCCCACGGCCCCCAGTCGATGCTGACGACCCGGTCGGCGACCGCGTCGGTCCCGGCCGAGCGGTGCCACATGTGGGCGAGAGCGTCCAACGCGTCGTTGGCCGCCGCGTAGTCGGCCTGGCCACGGTTGCCGAAGACCCCCGCGACACTGCCGAACAGCACCACGAACTTGGGGCGTCCGCTCGCCGCGTGCGAGCGCAGCGCGTCCGCCAGGGCACGGGCGCCCACGACCTTGGTCGTGAAGACCCGGGCGAACGCCTCCTCGGTCTTGTCCTTCAGCAGCCGGTCGTCCAGGACGCCCGCGCCGTGCACGACACCGTCCAGGCGGCCGTGCCGGGCGTACACGTCATCCACCACCGCCCGCATGGCCACGGCATCCCGGACGTCCGCCGCGTGCACGCGCACCGAAGCGGCCACTCCGGCGAGGGAGTCCAGCGTCGCCCGTACCTCGCGCCGGGCCAGGACCCGCGCCGTCTCGGCCTCGATCTCGGCGGGCTTCCGCATCCCGGCCGCGATGAGCGCAGCCCGGAGCCCCGCCCGGTCGGCCGCCGCCGCGATCGCCGGGTCCTCGGGACCGGCGTCGGCGGTGCGGCCGACGAGTTCGACGTGGCAGCCGTACGAGGCCGCGAGCCCGGCCGCCACGCGGGCGGTGATGCCGCGCGCACCGCCGGTCAGCAGGAGCACGGAGTCGCGTGTCAGGCCGGGGAGGACGGCGTTGCCGTCGGTGAGCGGGGCGGGCCGGACGTCGAGGGCGCGCCGAACCGAGCCGCGGGAACCGTCCTCGGTCTCCGCGGGCAGTCCGACGACCACCGGGCCCCCCGGCGTCGGGGACTCCGCCAGCATCGCCAGGAGTCGACCGGCGATCAGGTCGGGTTCGTCCTTCGCGTCCACGTCCACGACGCGGACCACCGCCTCGGGGTACTCCTGCGCGGCCGTACGGCCGAACCCGGCGAGGCCGATTCCGGCGCACGCCGCGTCCGAGGCGCCGCCCTCGCCTGCCGCCCGGCCGAACGTCCCGCCCCAGCCGGTGGCCAGCAGCACATGGCTCGCGCCGCCTTCGAGCGCGTCGCGCAGCAGCGCGAAGTCATCAAGAATGACCGGGACTTCGTCGGCACGCAGAGCCCCGAGGTGGACGAGCGCGTCCACCCCCGGACCGGGCAGCGGCTGGCCGGGCTCGGCGATGCGCACCGCCGCACCGAGGCGTTCCAGGCGGTCGGCGAGAGCGAGCGCGATGCCGTGTGCGTCGGCCAGGAGGACGACGGAACGTCCCGCGATCGCTTCGGCGATGCGGTCGGCGTCCGGGGGAGTCACGCTGTACTCGACGACCTCGACCACGTGCCGCACCGGGACGCCGTCGTCGCTGCCGTCTTCTGCGGCTCGTTCGGTCGGCATGCCGCCGAACGCCCGGTTCCGGGAGGCCCCGTCGGTGGTGGTACGCGGGTCCGCGAACCACCGGCTCGTGGTCGCCGGTGCGGACCGGGGAGGGGCATGGAAGTCCGGTGCCACAGATGGCTGTTCCAGCTCAACCAGGGCGGTGGACAGTACGGTGGACGCATCAGGCACGCGACCACCGGACGATCCCCCACTTGTCCCGCGCAGCTCGTCCGACCCGTCCGACCCGTTCGGCGCATCCGACCGCCCGGCTCCCGCGTGTTCGACCAGACCCTCGACGATCGCACTGATGGTCTTCACCCGCGCGAGCCGTTCGACCAGCGATTCGTCGAGCATGTCGAGCCGCACCGCCAACTCGCCGATGATCTCGGTGCGTTTGATCGAGTCGACGGAAAGGTCCGCCTCCAGGTCGAGGCCGGTGTCGAGCATGTCGCGCGGGTAGCCGGTCCGTGCGCCGATCACATCGAGTACGGCGTCCAACGCGCTTTCGGAGTCCAGGAGTTCCGCGGCCGCCGCAACCGCCGGGCCATCCGGCGAGGAGGCTGCGGGGGCGGCCCGCACGACGGTGGCTTCCTCAGGCCGCACAGCCTGACCGGTCACAGCCGTCGCCACCGGAGTCGGCAGCGCGCTCAAGGGCGGCTGCGGTGCCGCGCCCAGGAACCCCAGCAGGACGTCCCGCTGCGCGGCCACCAACTCCCGCGCCCCGGCGAGGTACTCCAGTACGGCGCTCTCGCGCGCGTCCCGGGCGGTGGCCCCGGTCGCGCCTCCGGCGGCCTGCACGACCACCGGAGGCGCGACCGGTTCCGCCGGGCGGAGCCCGCCCGCGACCGGATTCCCGTCCGCGGTGCGCACCAGGTGGCCGTCCACCCGCCACGCGGGCAGGGGTGCGGGGTGCGTGTCGGCGGCGGTGACCCGGCCGCGGGTCAGTTCGCCGAGCGCGACAGGCACTCCCGTGACGGCCAGTTCGGCGCACGCCGCGAGCAGTCGCCGCAGCCCGGACTCGCCCGGTACGTCGCAGGCGACCGCGGTGTGCGGGCGGTCCCCGAGGATCGCCCGAACCATTCCGGTCAGGGCCCGTCCCGGGCCCGCCTCGACGAAGGTACGCGTCCCAGCCGCGTACATCGCCTCGATCTGTTCCACGAACCGCACCGGCTCGGCGACCTGACGGGCCAGCAGGGCCCGTACCCCGTCCGGGTCCGCCGGGTAGGCGGCGGCCGTGCCGTTGGACCACACCGGGAAGGACGGTGCCGACACCGGCAACTCTGCCAGCATGCGGCCGAGTTCGGTGGACGCGCCGGCGACGACCGGGCTGTGGAAGGCACAGGCCACCGGCAGCCGGCGCACCTGGACCCCCTCGGCTTCCAGCGCGGCGACCGCCGCCTCAAGTGCCGGTGTCGGGCCGGAGATCACAGTTTGTGAAGGCGTGTTCATATTGGCCGCCACCACGCCGACCCGCGGTCCGGCGCCGTTGCCGCCGGGCGACAGGCTGTGGTTCAGGTTGAGCAGGGTCAGCACCGGCGCCAGCCGGTCCGCCGGCGCGTTGACGGCGGCCATCGCACCCGGATCGTCGCCCGCCGCCCCGAGGATCGCGTCGGCCCGCGCGGCGGAGAGCCTCAGCAGCGTCGCGCTGTCGAACGCCCCCGCCGCCCACAGCGCCGCCAACTCGCCGTAGCTGTGGCCGCCTGCGAGGTCGGGCCGGATCCCGAGCCGGTCCAGCAGCCGGGTCAGGGCCACCTCGGCCACCCCGAGCGCGGGCTGTGCGGTCCGCGTGTCGGTGATCCGCACGTGCGCCGCCTCGCGCGCCGCCGCCGTGAACGCGGCGGGCGGGAACATCGCCTCGACCGTCGCGGACGGGGCCTCGACGAGTACGTCCCGCAGCCCCGGGAACGCCACGAACAGGTCGGAGAGCATGCCCGGCCGCTGGCTGCCCTGCCCCGGGTAGAGGAACGCGACGCGACCCGGCTCGCGGTCGCCGCGGCGGCGGAACACCTCACCCGCCGGGTCGTCCGCGCCGTCGCGGGCCCGGCCCAGCTTCACCCGCAGGTCGTCCAGGTCCCCGGCGACCAGCGCGACCTGCACGGGCGTCCCGGCAGACCCGACCGCCTCCGCCGCCAGCGCGGCAAGTCCGCGCAGTGTCCGCGGAGCACGGTCGTCCAGCAGTACAGCGAAGGCGTCGATGGCGCGCTCCGCGGCCGCGCGGTCCTCGCCCGCGAAACAGAAGAGTTCGGCGGGCCAGTCGGTCATCACGGAACCGCCGAGCGGCCCCGCCCCGCACTGGCCCGCCGCGGCCGCGTGCCCAGCAAGCACAGCATGGAAGTTCGTGCCCCCGAAGCCGAACGCGCTGACCCCCGCGCGGCGTCGGGTCGGATCATCCTCGGCCCACGGCCGGGCCCGGCCGTCGAAGAAGAACGGGCTGGAACCCGCGTCCCACGCGGCGTTGGGCTCGCGCACGTGCAGGGTTGGCGGGCGTACGCCGTGGTGCAGGGCCAGCGCGGCCTTGATCAGTCCCGCGAGTCCCGCCGCGCACTTGGTGTGGCCTATCTGGGACTTGACCGATCCGAGAGCGCAACTGCCGGGCGACGCACCGTGCGCCGTGAACACCTCGGTCAGCGTCTCCAGTTCGGCGCGGTCGCCGACGACCGTGCCCGTCCCGTGCGCCTCGACGAGACCGATGTCGGCCGGTGAGACCCCGGCGCGTGCGTACGCCCGCTCCAGCGCCCGCCTCTGGCCCTCCGGCCGGGGCGCGGTCAGGCCCAGCGAACGCCCGTCGCTGGAGCCGCCGACGGCCTTGACCACCGCGTACACGCGGTCGCCGTCGCGCTCGGCGTCGGCCAGGCGCTTGAGCACGAGGCATGCGGCGCCCTCCCCGAGGGCGATGCCGTCGGCGGAGGCGTCGAAGGTCGCGCACCGGCCGGACGGCGAAAGGGCGTGCACCGACGAGAACATCAGGTAGTCGTTGATGCCGTTGTGGGTGTCGACCCCGCCGCACAGCACCACGTCGCTGCCGCCCTGCACGAGTTCCTTGCAGGCCAGGTCGAGGGCTGCGAGCGAGGCCGCACAGGCGGCGTCCACGGTGTAGTTGACCCCGCCGAGGTCGAGACGGTTGGCGATGCGGCCCGCGATGACGTTGGCCAGCACGCCGGGGAAGGAGTCCTCGGTGGGTCTGGGGAGTTGCGCGTCGAGGTCGGGCGGCAGGTCGCCGAAGTAGGCGGGGTAGAGCGAGCGGAAGCCGTACGCCCCGGCAAGGTCGGTCCCGGCCTCCGCCCCGAAGACCACCGAGGTGCGGCTGCGGTCGAACTCCCGGCTCCCACCGTAGCCCGCGTCGTCCAGCGCCCGCGACGCCACGTGCAGGGCGAGGAGTTGTGCGGGCTCGATGGCGGCCAGCGACGCGGGCGGGATGCCGTACGCCGGGGCGTCGAACGGGATCGCGGGGGCGAAGCCGCCCCACTTGGACGGGGTCCGCCCCAGCGGATCGCGGACCGCCTCGGGGTCGAAGTACTTGTCGTGGTCCCAGCGTTCGCGCGGGACTTCGGTCACGGCGTCGGCGCCGAGCAGCACGTTGCGCCAGAACGCGTCCAGGTCGGCGGCGCCCGGGAGGACGCACGCCATGCCGACGATGGCCACGTCCACGGGTTCGGCCTCGGGCACCGGTTCCTCCTCGACGATTCCGAGAGCGGCCGCGCACTCCGCAAGATGGCTGGTCGCGCCCTCGGTCACCTCGGTGTGCAGGGCGGCCACCGTGGTCGGGCCGGACCGCAACGCGGCGACCTGACCGAGCATGAACATCCCCTCGCGGCGCTGGGTTTCCGCATCGACGCGGACGAGCCCCCGGTCGCCCCGGACGACGCCCTTGCTGGCGATGCGCAGGCGGCCCAGGTTGAGTTCCTCCAACTCGGCCCACATCTCGCGGGCGGGCACGCCGCGTTCCTCCAGCGCGGCCCGTGCGTCCGCGAACGTGGTCACGAACGGAGTCCCCGCGCAGCGCGTCGCGTGGCCCGGCGCGGTTTGCAGCAGTTCGGTCGCTTCGCATGCGACGGCTGCGTCCTGGAAGCCGGGCAGGATGGCCCCGGCCGCCACCGCCTCCGCGGTGAACAGGTAGGCGGTGCCCATCAACACACCGATGCGCGCCCCGAGTTCGACCAGCGGTGCGGCCGCGGCGGCGGCCATCGCGGCGGACCGGGCGTCGTGGATGCCGCCCGCGAACAGCAGGTCCAGATCCGCCGCGCTCCCGTGTCGCCGGGCGTGCTCGAGCAACAGGTCCAACTGGCCCTCCCACAGCGGGAAGCTCGCCCGAGGCCCGACGTGGCCCCCGCACTCCAGGCCCTCGAAGACGAAGCGGCGGGCGCCCGCGCGCAGGAACTGGTCGAGCAGTCCGGGTGACGGGACGTGCAGGTACGTGCGGATCCCGGCGGCCTCCAGCGGCGCCGCCTGGTCGGGGCGTCCGCCCGCGATGAGGGCGAACGGCGGGCGCACCGCGGCGACCGCGGCCAACTGCTCCTCGCGCAGCTCGGCCGGGGCGAAGCCGAGCAGACCGACGCCCCAGCGCCGCCCGTCCAGACGTTCGGCGGTCTCCTCCAGGAGCGCACGGGTGGCGGCGCCGTCCATCAGCGCGAGCGCCAGGAACGGCAGTCCACCGCCCGCGGAGACTTCGGCGGCGAACGCCGCACGGTCGCTCACACGTGTCATCGGTCCTTGTACGACGGGCAGTTCGCCGCCCGGTCGGGGCAGCAGCGGTCGGTGCCGCACGGCGGCGGCGAGGGCGGCGGTGACGGCCGACCGGACGGCCCGTACGGTCCGTCCGGTCGTGCCGTACCGCTCGGCGAAACGTCGGGCCAGCGCTCCGTCCTGTCCCACGGGGAGCAACTGCCGATCGAGGCCGCGCGCCCCGAACGCCGACCCGACGCCGTCGAGCGCCGCCGCCGCGTCCGCAAGCCGACGCAGCGGCAGATCCGGCCGGGTGTACACCCGGTGTCCCTCCAGGACGGCGGTCTCCCCGCCGTCCATCGACCGCAGTGCCGCGGCCACCGGGTCCGGCAGGCACGGTGCGGACTCCGCGAGCAGGGCGAGTTGCGTGTCCAGCACGACCCCCGCCGCGCCGCCCGCGATCGCGGCGGCGGCGGTGTGCGGGCCGATGCCGCCCTTCGCCCAGACGGGCAGCCGCAGTTCGGGGTCCGCCAGCAGGTGCTGGAGGAGGACGAACGTGGTCAGGTCTCCGACCCGCCCGCCCGCCTCGTGGCCGACCGCGACGAGGCCGTGCGCGCCCTCGGCCGCCGCGGCCCGCGCCTCGGCCGGCGAAGTGACCTCGACGAGGACCCGACGGCCCGGTCCGGCGTCGGCCACCCGCCACGGGGCGCCGTGCGCGAGGACCACCACATCGGCGGGGTCCGGGAGTTCGGTCGGCGCCACCGGGCAGCCGACGGGCACCCGTACGCCGAACGAGCGGTCCGGGCGACGCGTCACCTCGGCGATGGCCGACAGCGCCCTCGCCCGGTCCCGTCCGAGGTCGACGACGCCGAGCGCGCCGGCCCGGTGGGCTGCGGCGGCGAGCGGTCCGTTCGGCTCCTCGAACGGTCCGATCGCGAGGACGAGGTTGCGACGCAGAGTCTCCGACGCCATGGGTGCGGCTCCTTCCCGGGCGTGCACGGCGGCCGTGCGCCGGGTTTCACGAATGGCTCGCGAGTCGGCGACGGCTCATGGGGAAAAACAGCGCTCAAACAAACACCGGGCACCCCGAGATAAACACGGTGTGCATGGTGCGGTGGCATTTCTGGATGGTGCGCGGATTAACCGGAATCGTTTTCGTCGGATCGGCACGAAGTATCGTGCGGGCGGCGTCCGGGGCTGTCAAGGGCGGTCCCGCGACCCCGTCCGCAACCACCCGCCGGACCGGGGCCGACCGCCCCGCGACCACCTCGGTCGGACCGGATACCCGAGTCCCACCAGGGCATTCGCACTAGAACACGTTCTGACCAGGGCAAACGCGAGGGCGACCATACGCATGCGTATGTCGCGAGTCGGGCGGCGTTGCGGCAGCGCACCGCCGCAGGCCGCCGGCCATCCCGAACCGCCCGGTGATCTATGCATTCCGGGCATGGTTCGTTGCCCAAAATGCGTGCCGTTTATCGCCTGCCGACGATTACCCGGCGTCCGTCGCGGGCCACCGTACGGAACCGGGCGGCCGCTCCGCAAATATTCGGTGAATTCCCGGAAACCTGTTTGTCGGCGAGGACGACGCGTTAATCTGCGACATGTGACTCTTCAGCAGTTGCGCTACCTGATAGCGGTCGCCGACCACGGCACCATGACGGCGGCGGCCGAAGCCCTCTATGTCGCGCAGTCGGCGCTCTCCCGCGCCCTGAAGGCGCTGGAGCACGAGCTCGGCGGCGAACTCCTGGTCCGCGAGGGACGCAGCGTGGGTCTCACCGCGGAGGGCAAGCGCGTCGTCCGGCTGGCCCGCACCGTCCTCGACACCGTCGGCGCCATCGAGGACGTCGGCCGCGCCGCCGAGGCGGCCCGGGTCAACGGCCTGCGCATCGCCACCACGCACACCCTCGCCGTCGACCTGACCGGCCGCATCGTCCCGGCGTTCGAGGCGGAGACCCCCGGGGTCTCGGTGGACGTCGTACGCTGCCTCAGCCGCGAGGACGTCTTCGAGTCGGTCCGCAGCGGTTTGAGCGCGCTCGGCCTCGTCGACGCCCCGTTGCCGCAGGACCTGCGCTCGCACCGCCTCGCCGAGCACGAAGTCGTCCTCGTCTCGCCGCCGTCCGAGGAACTGCCCGACCCGATGCCGTGGTCCATGCTCGACGGGCTGCGCATGGCCATGCCGACGCGCGGCAGCGGGCGGCGCTCCGAGATGGAGGCCATGTTCGCCAGCCTGTGGGTGCGTCCGGTGGCGGTCGTGGAGACCGACGACCGTGTGCACTGGATCGCCTCGGTGCTCAACGGCGAGGGCTCGATGCTCTGGTACCGCGACATCGCCCTCGGGGTGTTCGGCGAGTCCGCGGTGGTCCGCTCGTTCGACCCCCCGCTGCTGCGGGCGGTCGCGCTCGTGCACACCGCCGAGGCGACCGGCCGGCAGGCGCGCACATTCCTGGAGTTCGCGCAGCGCGGGGGAGTGCGCGAATCCGGCGACATCTGAGTGCGCGGAGACGTCCGGGCGCGGGCCGGACGAAAGGACGCCCGGGCGGAAGGCCGAAGTGGCCTCCCGCCCGGGCGTCTAGCTACCTCGTGCCGTCGACTACCGGAACCAGCGCCGCGGGTGACGGGAGAACAGGTAGCCGCCGACGCCGAGCAGCATCGCGACGACGCCGCCCGCGGACGTCCAGACCCACCGGCCCGTCGTACCCGACAGCCACGCGTCGTCGCCGCTGTCGAACCCGGCCAACGTCACCTTGCGGGTCTCCGCGACCTGCCCCGGCTGGAGCGGCTTGCCCGCCTGAGTGACCGGCACGAGCGGCGCCTTGAGCGCGTCGTCCTGGCCCGCGTCCGGCCCCGAGTCGCCGCCGCCCTTGGCGGACAGCTCCAGCTTGACCCCTATCTTGCGGCCGACGTCCTTCTCGTCGAACTCCAGGGCGGAGACGCGCACGTAGTAAGTGCCCGGCAGCGGATCCGCCGACCACGCCTCGGACCACGGGCGGATGGTGCGCGGCCCGCAGTCGATCCGCACCTCGGTCTCGGGCGGCGGCGCCGAGACCTGCGGACGCCCGGAGGCGCACGGCTGGTGCCGCCGTATGCCGTCGAAGACGTCGACGCGCCAAGTGGTCGCCGAGCTCAGGTCGTTCGGCAGCGTCAGCGTCACCTTGGCGGCCACGTCCTGCTCGGCGAGCGCGGGGAACGACCAGTACATGTACTCGCCCACGGAACCCGAGGTCGTCGTCGACGTGTCGGCCTCCATCTTCCCGGCCGTCAGGAACGACGTGCCGGGCAGGACGTTGGTCGCGGACGTGCCGTTGCCCGGTCCGGAACCCGAGCCGCCGGGCGAGGGGTCGTCGGTCGCCGCCACCGCGGGACCGCCGGTCAGCGCGAACGCCGCGGCCAGGGAGGCGAGTCCGAGCACGCGGGCGCGGCGCGTGCTCGCTCGGCGGGAACGCCGTTCGGCAGAGGTGGAGTTGTTCGGGTTACGCATCACACAGCCCTCCGCATGCCCGCGAAGAAGCGGACGATCCAGCCGAACAGGAGACCCGCCACCAGGCCGACGCCGGCCAGCACGCCGAGGAAGATCCAGCCGCGGCCCAGGCCGTGGGTGTCGGCCGCCTGCGCGTCCGACGCCTTCACCAGGTCGATCAGCAACTCGACCGGCATGCCCGGGCTCTGCGCGGCGCCCGGTCCGCCGTGGAACGCCGTGCTCACCATCAGGCAGGTGATCTTCGCGTCCTTCGGCTCCGGGTCGTCGTCGCCCTTGAGTGGCAACGAGTAGCGCAGGCCGGCCGATTGGGCGTCCATGCGTCCGCTGCCGGCGTCCGTGTGCCGGGCGAGGTCACGCCCGTCCTCGGTCACCGCCGTGATGGTGACGTCGTAGTCGCGGGCGACCGGACGGTCTATGCCGACCGTCGCCGAAGCGCGCAACTCCTGGCCCGGCAACTGCGGGACCTTGTACCAGAGGTGCTGCGCGAACTCCTCGCGGTCGTTGTAGACCCCCGGGCCCAGCAGCGGGGCGTCGGCGCAGCCGTTCGGACTGCCGTGCACGACCGTGGGGATGGTGACCTCTTCGGCCTTCTCCACGGCGCGGTCGACCAACTGCGTGACGCGCTCCGACAGTTCCTGGGCGTTGTTGGCGGAGGTGTACGTCCCGCCGGTGGCGTTGGCGATGCAGGTGAGCTGCTTGCGGGTCTTGTCGTCCGGTACCAGGCCGAGCGTGTCGATCACCAAGTTGAGGCCCTGTGCGGCCAACTGCCTTGCCACGTCGCACGGGTCGGGCGGCGCGCAGGAGTCCTCGCCGTCCGTGATGAGGATGATGCGGCGGCTGCCCTGCTCCTTGCCCAGGTCCTCGGCGGCCTTGTTGAGGGCGAGGCCGATGGGTGTCCAGCCGGTGGTCGGCCGCTGCGCCGCGACGGCGGTCTTCATGGCCGCCTTGTCCGGCTTGCCGACCGGCGCGAGCTGCATCGTCTCCTGGCAGCCGGCGGCCTTGTTGTTCCCGGGGTTCCCCTGCCCCAGCACCCGCAGGCCGACCAGCGCGTCGTCCGGCAGCGAGTCCAGAATCTCGTTGAACGCCTTCTTCGCGGCCGCGATCCGGGTCTCGCCGCCCGCGTCGTTCTGGTTCATCGACCCGCTCAGGTCGAGGACCAGGTCCACTTTGGGCGGCGGCGCGGTGCCGGGCCCGTTGTCGGGGTCGGCGGCGGCGGGGGTCGCCCCGCCCAGGGCGGCGGCCATGAGCAGGGCCCCCAACCCTGCCGCGATCCTTCGTTTCTTGGATGTCATCACGGGGGAGGATCCTACGGATGATCAGGACCCTGCCGCTGAGCGGGAGAACCCCTTCTCCGCACGGCAATTCAGGGGGATTCCAGGAGGAAAGCGGACGTGCCGCCGCAGCTTCCGACGGGCCTTCACGACGCCTCGGCCGGACGCCCGCGGAGGCGGAACGTTTGGCCTGCGGCAGATCGGTGCGCAGCCTTGAAGCGAGCGGCACCGCAGATCCGATCTCGGATCCGACCCCGGATCCCAGCCCCGGATCCGACCCCCTGATCCGACCCGCGGACCCGACCCGCGGACCCGACCCGCGGATCCGACCGCGGATTCGACGCGGCTTCAGTCGCCGGACCGCTTGCCGGTCCTTCTACCCGGCCGGGCCCGGCCGTTCGCCGGTCCGGTCACCATCGGCGCCAGGAACCGCCGGGCGAACTCGCGGGCCTGCGCCTCGTCGTCGACCGGCACGATGCTCTGCGGAGTGAGCAGGAACGACACCGTCAGCCGTACGAAGATCTCCGCCACCTGCGCGCCCTCCTCCGCGTCGACCGCGGTGGCGTCCGGCGCCCGCCCGAACGACGCGGCGAGGTAGTCGCGGATCACCCCCAGGATCGGACCGCCGCGCGTCGTCAGAAAGGGCAGCGCGGTCTCCGGCTCCAACTGGATCAGACGGCCGATCAGCGCCGTCCGCGCGTCCCGCAGCGCCACCACGAACCCCGCGACGATGCGTTCCTCCATCGTCGGCAGCGCCGCCACCTCGGCGTCGAACGCCGCGAGGAAGCGCCGGCATTCGCGTACCAGCACGGCTTCGACGAGGGTGTTCTTGGTGTCGAAGCGCCGGTAGACGGTGACCCGCCCGACCCGCGCGCGGCGCGCGACGTCCTCGACCGTGGAGCGGCGCAGGCCGAAGGTCGCGAACTGGTCGCGTGCCGCGTCGAGGATGCGCTCGGTGGTGGGGTCCGGTGAGTCGCCCGCCGCGAGCGCGTCGGCGAGAACGGCGGTGCGCGAGGTGTTCATCGGCTCCCGATGGTACTGCGGCCTGATGCGTCGGCTCGCGTGCGCTGCCCGGGCAGCAGCGGGTGGATGCGCGGCACCAGGACCGCCGGCGCCCGGCGGGCCGGGGCCGGGATGAGGCCGGTGGCGGTGCGGACGCGCCGGGCGAAACGTTCGACCTCGCGGCGCTCCTCCGGCGTCAGGTGCAGGTCGCAGCGCTTGCGCAGGGTTTCGGGGAGCGCGGCGACGGTGGTCAGGTAGGTGATGCGGGCGGTGGGGCCGGTCAGTTGGCGCCAGCGCTCGTCGGGGAGGCGGCGCAGCGCCTTCGGTTTGGCAGGGCGGCGCAGCGTGTCCAGGAACTCGCGGAGCGCCCGCGTGTTTTCGAGGGTGTGTTCAACCATGTCGTCGTAGTAGTCGAGGAATTCCGGCCAGGTCGGTGGCATGTCCTGGGCGCGCACAGCGAGAAGGCGTCCCAGGCGGATGTTCTCGGCGTAGTAGACGGCCAGTTCGGTGCGGGTCATGGGCCGCCCGAACATGGCGTGCGCGTCGGCGACCGCCTTGACGAGGGTCAGGTGGACCCAGGCGTACGCCCCGGGGTCCAATGCGTGGTACTTCCGGCCGTGTTCATCCGTCCCCCGGATGCGGCGGTGCAGCATCCGGAGCCGTTCGGCCTCGGCGGCCGAGCGCGTGGGGCCGCCGTAGACGACGGTCGTGATGGAGAGGTACGTGCGGTTGAAGCGGCCGTACGGGTCGCTCCGGTAGTCGGAGTGGTCGACCACCCCGGCGCCGACCACCGGGTGCGCGATCTGCATCGCCAGGACGTGGGCGGTCAGCCCGAGTCCGCGTATGTCACCGAAGCGGCGCCACACCTCGGACCCGCGCCGCGGGGCGGCATCGTCCTGCATGGCCACCAACTTCCTTGTTCAGCATGTGCTCTGACGGTCCGTCGGGCCCAAGTCGGGTGAACTTCGGGCCCACGTCGGACCCACGCATTCATCGTCCGCGGCACGATGACACAAGTCAACGCCGAATGTATCTTTGTACGGCCGACGGCGACCAGGGGGCGATCATGGCACGCACCATCACCGGAGAGCAGCAGGCGTTTGTCGACGCCATAAGGGACTTCGTGCGTCGCGAGTGCGGCTCGCGCGAACGAAGGCGCGAGTTGACCGGCGGAGGCACGCGTACCCACGACGACGCGCTGTACCGCAAGATGGCCGGGCTCGGCTGGGTCGGCGTGGGCCTGCCCGAGGAGTTCGGCGGTGCCGGCGGGGGCATGGTGGACGCCTGCCTGTTCCTGGAGGAGACGGCGTACGGCATGGCCCCGATCGGCGGGCACGGGCCGTCCCGCATCACCGCGGGCGTCTACCAGCGCTTCGGCAGCGCGGCCCAGCGCGAGGCGGTGCTGAAGCGCTATTGCGACGGCGCTGTGCTCTCGATCTCGATGTCCGAGCCGGGCGCGGGTTCCGACGTCGGCGCGCTCACCTGCCGGGCCGAACGCACCTCGGAGGGCTGGCGCGTCAACGGGCAGAAGACCTGGTGCTCCAACGCGCACTTCGCGGACTCGATCCTGCTGATCGCCCGGACCGGGACCGGCGGCGACAAGCACGAGGGCCTGACGATGTTTCACGTACCGGCCGGGGTAACGGGGTTGGACGTCCGCGGCATCGACACCATGGGCGGCAGCGAGGTCAACGACCTGTTCTTCACCGACGTCGAGCTCCCGGCGGACGCCGTCGTCGGCGAGGTCGACCACGCCTGGCGCCAGCTCATGGGCGGTCTCAACACCGAACGCCTCATCCTGGCCGCGATGATGCTCGGCACCGCCCGGCGCGCTTTCGACGACACCCTCGAATACGTGCGCGGGCGCGAGCAGTTCGGTCGTCCGATCGGCAGCTTCCAGGCGCTCGCACACCGCATAGCCGACCTGGCTACCGAACTGGAGTGCTGCGAGCTGCTGGTCTACTCGGTGGCCGCGAAGGTCGACCAGGACCCGGCACGGCTGCTGCCGCGCGAGGCGTCGATGGTCAAGCTGAAGGTGACCGAGACGGCCAAGCGCATCGCCCTGGAGGGCATGCAGATGATGGGCGGTTACGGCTACGCGACGGAGTACGACATGGAGCGGCACGTCCGGGCGACGGTCGTCTCGACCATCTACGGGGGCACGAGCGAGATCCAGCGGGAGATCATCGCCAAGACGTACGGCCTCTGACCGCGGGTGCAGGGTTCGGGGCGCCGGGCCTGGGGCGCCGGTTCGGGGCGCCGGGACCCGAGGCGGCGGAAGTCGAGCGGGCAAAAGCCGAGGCGGCGGAAATCCCGAGGTGGGCTCGCCCGCGGCCGCAGTACGGTGATCATCAGAACCGAACCCACCCCGTACCACCGAAGAGGATCCACCGCCGTGCCCGTGCCCGCCGACCCGACGCAACTCCACCCGATGCCGGGGCAGCCGCGGGTGGTGCTGCTCAAGCCCCTGGTGACGTCCCCGCTGATCGAGGTGGGCGAGTACTCCTATTACGACGACCCGGACGACCCCACAGCGTTCGAGACGCGCAACGTGCTGTACCACTACGGCCCGGAGAAGCTCGTCATCGGCAGGTTCTGCGCGCTGGGGACCGGCGTGCGCTTCATCATGAACGGCGCCAACCACCGCATGGACGGCCCCTCGACGTTCCCGTTCCCGACCATGGGCGGTTCCTGGGCCGAGCGCTTCGACCTGCTCACGGGCCTGCCCGACCGGGGGGACACCGTCGTCGGCAACGACGTGTGGTTCGGTTACAACACGATGGTGATGCCCGGCGTGCGGATCGGCCACGGCGCGATCATCGCCTCGGGGTCGGTGGTCACCGCCGACGTCCCCGACTACGGCATCGTCGGCGGCAACCCGGCGCGCGTCATCCGCACCCGCTTCAGTGAGGACGACGTCGAGCGCCTGCTCGCGGTGGCCTGGTGGGACTGGCCCGCCGAGCACATCACCGAGCACGTGCGGACCATCATGTCCGGCAGCGTCGCCGAGCTTGAGGCGGCGGCCCCGGGAACCTGAGCTGCCGCACCCGGGCCCGGCACCTGACTGCCGCACCCGGGCTCGGGGCCTGACTGCCGCACCCGGGCCCGGCACCCGAGCGCACGGCCTCGGCGCCGCGCCCACTGCGCCTCCGGCGCGGGGAGTCCGCGTTTTGTGGACATACGCGTGTGTGTGTTCGGATGCCGCCGCCGCATCAGGTTGCAGAATCGGTCACGGGCGACCGGCCCCGGACCATCCCCGGCACTCTCCCGTTGCGAGGCCCACCGCATGACCGACGACGTCTACTACTGGCAGTCCGCGCGGCGGCTCTGGCACCAGCTCGAACCGGTGTTCGCCCCGTTCTTCTACGCCCCCGAGGTGTTCGAGGAGGCGGCCGGGCTCGGCTACGCCACCGAGACGCGCTGGCCGGCGTACTTCCCCTTCCGCGCCGCCCCGCTCGGTGCCGCGGGCCCGTGCCTCGTCACCGCGGCGTTCTACAGCTTCAGCCCCGCGATGGTGGCCGAGCACGTCCAGTCGGCGTGGCACGTCGCCGAGCCCGCGCGGGTCCTGGAAGCCCGGCTGCGCGGTGTGGACCGGATGTACCGGGCGATGATGCCCGACGAGTTGGACACGCCGGGGCTGGCGGAGCTCGCCGCGCTGGTACGCCGCGCCGCCGAGTCCGCGGACACGGTCGGCCGCCCGCTCGCCGCCGCGACGGCCGACCTGCCGTGGCCCGACGAGCCGCACCTGGTCCTGTGGCAGGCGATCTCGCTGCTGCGCGAGCACCGCGGAGACGGTCACATCGCGAGCCTCGTCGACCACGATCTCGACGGGTGCGAGGCGCTGGTGTCGTTCGCGGCCATCGGCGCCGCGCCGGTCGAGACGTTCGCGAGCCGCCAGTGGAGCGACGAGGAATGGCAGGCCGCCGCGGACCGGCTGCGGGCTCGGGGGATGGTGGACGCGGACGGCGCGGCGACCGACAAGGGCCGCGAACTGCGCGACCGGATCGAGCGCCGCACGGACGAACTCGCCTCCGCACCTTGGCGGGTGCTCGGTCCGGCGGAGATCGACCGGCTGATCGAGCTCAACGTCCCGTTGCTGACGGCCGCGATCCTCTCGGGGCTGCTTCCCGGCACGAACACTCTCGGCATCGCCAATGTGAAGGCACCGGCCTGGTGACGCCGCGATCCTCTCGGGCCTGCTCGCCCGGCACAACACGCCGGGCATCGCCGGCGTAAAGGCGCCGGTCTGGCAGCGGGCGCCCGTTTTGGCGTGCGCGCCGGCTCTGGCGCGGTTTCGGTGACGGAAGGAGGCGGGACGGGGATGCCTTCCGTCCATTCTCTGACTAGAGTCAGAGAATGGACGGCGAGCAGATCGATCAGGTCAGGCGCTTCAACCGCACCGTCACCGAGCGCGTGGGCGTACTGCACGACGAGTACCTGGGTCGGGGCCGGCCGATCGGGGAGGCGCGGCTGCTGTGGGAGGTCGGCGAGGCGGGGCAGGACGTACGCCGCCTGCGCGAACGACTCGGCCTCGACTCCGGGTACGTGAGCCGCCTCCTGCGGTCGCTGGAGGCGGACGGCCTGGTGTCCGTCTCGCCGCACCCGCGGGACCGGCGCGTGCGCACCGTCCGCCTCACCGACGCGGGCCGGGCCGAGCGCGCCGCACTGGACGTCCGAAGCGACGCCCTCGCGGCCTCGCTGCTGCGCCCGCTCAACCCGGCCCAGCGCGCCCGGCTCGTCGATGCGATGGCCGAGGTCGACCGGCTCCTGACCGCCGCGACGGTCGTCCTGGACGACGTCGACCCGGACCACCCGGACGCCCACGTCTGCCTCGGCCGGTACTTCGCCGAACTCGGTGAACGCTTCGACACCGGCTTCGACCCGGACCGCAGTCTGCTCCCCGACGCCGGCGAACTCCGGTCGCCCAAAGGCGTCTTCGTGATCGCCCGGCTGCGCGGCGTGGCCATCGGCTGCGCGGGCCTCAAACTGCCCGCCGACGCCCCCGCCGAGATCAAGCGCATGTGGGTCGCCCCGCAGGCGCGCGGTCTGGGCCTGGGACGCCGGTTCCTCGCGGAGTTGGAGGAGCGCGCCGTGCGCGAGGGCCGCGACGTCCTGCGCCTGGACACCAACAAGACGCTGACCGCCGCGATCGGCCTCTACCGTTCGTTCGGCTTCCGGGACGTCCCGGCGTTCAACGACGAGCCGTACGCGCACCACTGGTTCGAGAAGACGATCGGCCCCGCGCGTTCCGGACGGCCGGAATAGCCCCCGGCGGCGGGCGGTTGCCGGTCGGTATGACTGATGATCAAGGCGGCCCCGCCCCACGCGCGTTGGCCGACGATGCGCTCTCCGCGCTGCTCGCCCAGCGGCAGTTCGGCACGCTGGCCACCGTCCGGCGCGACGGCCACCCGCACCTGACCACGATGCTGTACGCCTGGGACCCGGACGCGCGGATCGTCCGCTTCTCCACGACCGCAGACCGCGTGAAGGTCCGTCAGATCCGCGCCGACCCGCGCGCCGCGGTACACGTATCCACCGACGACCACTGGAAGTTCGCGGTCGCGGAGGGCGAGGCAGAGGTGTCCGGGCCGTCCTCGGTCCCCGGGGACGAGATCGGGCGCGAACTGCTCGCGATGCTCCCGGATGCGGCCCGTCCGGCCGATCCCGCGGACTTCTTCGCCCAGCAGGTGGCCGAACGGCGCGTGGTGATCCGCCTCAAGGCGGCGCGGCTGTACGGGACGGCGCTGGACGTCGACGGCTGACGCTCCACTGCTCGACGAGCCCTGCGGGTGCACGCCGGCGCCGGGTCGTGTTGTCGCAGCCCCGCCGGGCGCGCGGTCCGTGGTATGCCACCGGGCCTTGACGGCCTTCCCAAGTGGCACGCCCGCCCGCGGCGTTACGACCCTTGCCGCCGGGCTCTGACGGCCTCCCAAGCCAAACACAGGCCAAATCCAAGCCAAACCCAGGCCGAGCCGCGGGCCGCGCCCTGCGAGCACACGCACCACGGCCCGCAGGCAACCCGACGGGGATGTGCAGACATTCTTGGGTTTCACGCCGTCGATCCGAACGCCCCCGGTGGCGGCAGGCTCGGCAACCGCGTCGGCGATGGACCCCGCGGCGCGGCGGTGGGCAGTGACGGCCGTGGACTCGTTCGGCTGATCTGCGCGCCGGGGCAGGCCGTGTCGCGGGGGCCGGGCCGCGCGGGGCGCCTAGCGTTCCGGCATGGGTGTCGACCGACGGAGTCTGATCAAGGGTGCTGCGGCCGCGGCTGCCGGGGTTGTCGCGGCCGGGTGCGGGTCCGGCGACCCCGCCGCCGGGCGGGGCGGCGGGGCGGCGTCCGGTACGCCGGACTCCGTACGCTCGGCCGCCGCCCCGCACCCTGCCGCTCCGCACCCCGGCACCTCCGCCCCGCCGCCCGCCGCGGCTGACGCCCCCGGCCCGCACGACCTCCCGCCCCTGCCCGCCGCCATGCCCCCCGAGGTGGCCCGGGCCGCCACCGGGCGGCCGGAGGTGGCTCTCACGTTCCACGGCCAGGGCGACCCGGCCGGAGTGGAGCGGCTGCTGGCGGTGGTGGAGCGGGCACGCGTCGGGATCACCGTGCTCGCGGTCGGCACCTGGCTGGGGGAGTACCCGGCGATGGCCGGCCGGGTGCTCGCGGGCGGGCACGAGTTGGGCAACCACAGCGAGCACCACCTCGACATGCTCGCTATGGACGCGGAGACCGCGTACCGCGAGATCGCCGCGTGCGCCGACCGGCTGACCGCCCTGACCGGCTCGCGCGGGCGCTGGTTCCGGCCATCGCAGACGCAGTACGCCAACGCCGTCGTGAAGGCGCAGGCCGCCCGCGCCGGGTATCCGACGTGCCTCGCGTACAGCCTCGACTCGCGCGACCACACCGAGCCGGGCCCGGCAGCCGTGGTGCGCAACGTGCTCGACCAGGTGGCGGCGGGGGACGTGGTCAGCCTGCACTTTGGGCACGACGGCACGACTGCGGCACTGCCCGCACTCCTCGACGGGCTGCGGGGGCGAGGGCTGCGTCCGGTGACCGCGAGTGCGCTGTTCACTCCCACGGCTGCCTAGCGCGCGCGGGGCGGCCGTGCGGCCCGTTCACTGTAAGTAGTCGTCAAGAAGTCGTCAGGTGTTCGGGTGCGCAAGGCCCGGCCGCATCGGGGGTATTGCTTCGCCTTGACTGTCGCAGGCGGCTTTGGCAAGAGAATTATCCGTTATAGCGACTTGAAACCGAAGAATCTTCGGATTTATGATTCCTTGACGACAATCTGTCGATGTGCTTACGAGGGGTGTCATGGTCACAGCAACAACCGTCCGGCCCGCCCCGACGGGATCCGCGGCGACACACTCCGCATGGCCGCGCCTCAAGGTGGCGGTCGCCGAGCTGCGCGCGATGCAGTCCGCGGACGGCTCGATCGACGGGACGGCGCAGGATCTGGGCCGCGCGCACGAGCTGGCCGCGGAGATCAGCGGCGCCGTCGTGGAGCTGTCCGGGGTGCTGCCACACGACGCGGCGTACCTCGACGCGGTCGTCCGAGACCTCGGGCGCTGGGCCGAAGGCGGCTTCGCGGTGCCCGACTTCCTCGACGCGCTCCTCGCCTTCCGGCCCGAACTGGACCGCCGCGACGGCCTGGAGCACCTTGTCGTCTTCCCCATGTACACCCAGAACGGCAACCCGGACCGCAACTTCGAGGCCGTCCTGGTCCGCGTCGTGTGGCCGGAATGGCTCGCCGCGCTGGAGTCCACGCAGTACGACAACCCGATGTTCGTGCCGATCGCCTTCGTCGACTTCACCGACGGCTACGGCACCGACTCGGCCGTGCTCTTCCCCGAGACCATCGCGGTGCGCGAAGTCCCGCGCTTCACCTGGGGCGGCATCTTCTGCGACCGCGAGGCGGCCCGGTTCCGCCGCGTCACGCGCGCCGCGTCCGACAGCCTCGGTCTCGAACTGCCCGAGGACGCCACCGAGTTGATTGACGATCAGGGACTCGCGCAGGAAGCGTTCGTGCTGTGGGACCTCATCCACGACCGCACGCACGGCCGCGGCCACCTGCCGTTCGACCCCTTCATGATCAAGCAGCGCATGCCGTTCTGGATGTACGCGCTGGAGGAACTGCGCTGCGACCTCACGGCGTTCCGCGAGGCGGTCGCGCTGGAGCGGCAGGGCGTCGGCATCACGACCGCGCGGCACGTGCAGTACGCGGTGCTGTTCGACCGGCTGTTCCGCTTCCCGGTGACGGGTGGGCGCGTACGCAACTACGACGGGCTCGGCGGGCAGCTCCTGTTCGCGTACCTCCACCGCGCGGGGGTCGTCGAGTGGCACGACGGCAAACTCACCGTCGGCTGGGACAAGGTCACCGCCGCCGTGATCGCGCTCGGCGACGAGGTCGACGAGCTGTACCGTCGCGGTGTGGACCGCTCGCGCGTCGCGCACTGGATGGCCGCCTACGAGCTGGTGACGGCGTACGTCCCCGCGCACCCCGGCTCCACCTGGGCCAAGGGGCCGGACGCGCTGCCGCTGGACGGGCCGCCCAAACACCTCGTCGACGCCGTCCTGCCCGACGAGTTCCCGCTGAGCATGTTCTACGAGGGCCTGCGGCGCAGGCTCGCCGACGTCATCGCATCCACTCGGGGCATCGTGGGAGGTACCGACCGATGACCCCCGACGGATTCCGACTGCTGCCCGAGGGCTCCGTGATCGCGGTGGCCGGCGCCGGCGGACCTGCCGGGCAGGCGGCCGTACGGCGGCTCTCCCGGGCCGGCGCGGTCGTCGAGGCCGCAGACGCCGCCCGGGACCGGCTCGACGAGGCCGTCGCGCTGGCGCCGCGGGGGCGGGCGCACGGCACGAGCGTCGACCTGACCGACCCGGCGGCGACGCGGGCGTGGGCCGACGAGATCGAGGAGCGGCACGGGCGCGTGGACGGCCTGGTGCACCTGGTGGGTGGTTGGCGCGGAGGCAAGGACTTCTCCGACAACACGCTGGAGGACTGGGAGTTCCTGCACCGTCTGCTGGTGCGTACCGTCCAGAACACCTCGCTCGCCTTCCACGACGCGCTGGCGCGCGCCCAGCACGGCCGCTTCGTGCTGATCTCCGCGACCGCGGCGGCCAAGCCGACGGCCGGGAACGCGGGGTACGCCGCCGCGAAGGCCGCGGCCGAGGCGTGGACCCTCGCGATGGCCGACTCGTTCCGCCGACTCCGCAAGGACCGCGCCGTGGACGGCCCCGCGGGCGACGGCGTGGGCGCCGAACCCCTGGACGGCCCGGCGGCGGCGATCCTCGTCGTGAAGGCGCTCGTGTGGCCGCTGCTGCGGGTCGAGCGTCCCGACGCCAAGTTCCCCGGCTACACCGACGTGGCCGACCTCGCCGAAGAAATCGCCGCCCTGTGGGACCGGCCCACCGACGACGTGAACGGACAGCGCTTGTGCCTGACGCAGTGACCCCTGGTGCGACTCCCGGTACGACTCCCGGTGCAGCGCCTCGTGCGACTCCCGGCGCGCGGACCCCGAACCGCACCGCCGCCGCGCCCTTCGGGCGGACCGACACCGCGCCCTTCGGGCGGACCGACGCCCGCCGCCGTCACGACCCCGCCGCCCGCGGCTTCGCGAGCGACAACTACGCGGGCGTGCACCCGGAGATCCTCGCGGCCATCGCCCTCGCCAACGAAGGCCACCAGGTCGCGTACGGCGAGGACGCCTACACCGCGTACCTCCAGGACGTGTTCCGGGCGCACTTCGGCCCGAGTGCCCAGACGTACCCCGTCTTCAACGGCACCGGCGCCAACGTCGTCGCGCTCCAGGCGGTCACCGGCCGCTGGGAGTCCGTCATCTGCGCCGAGAGCGCGCACATCCACGTCGACGAATGCGGCGCCCCCGAGAAGGTCGCGGGCCTCAAGCTCCTCACCGTGCCGACCGAGGACGGACGCCTCACCCCCGACCTGATCGACCGTCAGGCCTGGGGCTGGGGCGACCAGCACCGCGCGCAGCCCCGCGTGGTGTCCATCGCCGAGAGCACCGAACTCGGCACCGTCTACACGCCCGACGAGATCGCGGAGATCTGCCGCCACGCGCACGACCACGGCATGCTCGTCCACCTCGACGGCGCGAGACTGGCCAACGCGGCCGCCTCCCTCGACGTACCGCTGCGCGCCCTGAGCACCGACGCGGGCGTCGACATCATGTCCTTCGGCGGCACCAAGAGCGGCCTCATGTTCGGTGAGGCGGTCGTCGTCCTCAACCCGGACGCGGTACGCGGCGTCGACTACCTCCGCAAACTCTCCATGCAGCTCGCGTCCAAGATGCGCTTCGTCTCCGTCCAGTTCGAGGCCCTCCTCGCCGGCGACCTCTGGCTCCGCAACGCCTCCCACGCCAACGCCATGGCCACCCGCCTCGCCGAAGCCGTCGGCACCATCCCCGGCGTCACCCTCACCCGCCCCGTCCGCTCCAACGCCGTCTTCGCCACCCTCCCCGCCGAGGCGACCGAACGCCTCCAGAAGCGCTTCCGCTTCTACACCTGGGACGAATCCACCGGCGAAGTCCGCTGGATGACCGCCTTCGACACCACAGAATCCGACGTCGACACCTTCGCCACCGCCATCCACGAAGAACTCACCCAATAGGTTCCCAACGGCGGTACGCCTTGCTGCGCGCTCCCGGCGCCGGGCGTGGTTGGTCGGCCCGGGGTCGGAGGACGCGTGGTGTCGCACCGTCGGCGGTGCCCCGGATGCGCAAGTGCGCGGCTGGTGCCGGTACATCGACAACCGGGGCGCCTTGCCGGTGTCTGGGTCGGCAGCGTTGCGGGGGAGGCGCTGCGGTGGGTCGTCCCCCCGGAGCGTGGTCAGGACTTGACGCCCGTGACCGCCCTGACCGTGGCTTTCCGGGATGCGGCAGGCGAACCGCGGCAATCCTGATGATCTGCGCGACGCTGGTCTTGTGTGTCCGCTCAAGAATGGGGCCTTGGAGCGGCTGGCGTCTTTGGGGGGTGTGGCGCGCGGTCGGAGGGGGGCGGCCGCGCGCCGGGGGGTGACGATTGTTGTGGGGGCAGGTGGGGTTAGGGGGTGAGGGTCAGCTCGATGCCCAAGGTTCCGGATCGGCCTCGCCATAGGACGCTGTTCTGTACGGTCAGCCAGCCGGTGAGGCCGTACTTCTTCTTGATCAGGGCACGGACCTTGTCGCAGTCGGCCGGGTCGTCGAGGACTCGGCCGGTGCCGGCGATGCCGGAGCCCAGGGGGGCGCCCTTGAAGGTGCACTCGGCCAACTCGACTCGGGGGTCGCGGCGCAGTCGGCGCACCTTGGCCGTGACGGTGCGGGTCCAGACCACGAGGGTCTGCCCGTCCCGTGCCACCCATACGGGTGTCGGCACGGGGCTGCCATCCTTGCGGTAGGTCGTGAGGAGCAGATACTTCGCCGCACCGAGCCGCGCCAACTCGCGCTCGGTCTCCGCAGGGTCGAAAGCCATGGCCGAACCATACGCCGTACGCTCCGTTCATGGACCCTTCGTTGATCTACAAACTGCTGTCCACCCGGGAGTGGGAATCCGCCGAAGCCGCCGGGGTGTTCGGCGGATCGGAGGTCGATCGCGAGGACGGCTTCATCCACTTCTCGACGGCCTCGCAGCTGGGTGGGACGGCGCGCCGCCACTTCGGCGGACGTACCGGGCTCACGCTCCTGGCGGTGGACGCCGACCGGCTCGGCGACGGCCTGCGCTGGGAACCGTCGCGCGGCGGCGAGCTGTTCCCGCACCTGTACGGCGACCTCCCCGCCGCCGCCGTCACCTGGGCGGCGGAACTCCCCGACGCGGTCCTGGGGGAGGGGGAGGATCGGGAAGGTTCGGAGGCTGCCGTGGCTCGGGCGGTGGAGGAGGTTTTGGCGCGGCTTTGAGGAACGAGTGCGAGTTGGGGTGGGGGAGCAGGGTCGCCCGGTTGGCGTCTTGGGGGATGGCGCGGGTTGGGCCGGACGAGTGTGTCCTTGGCTTGGGTTGTTTCGGGGGCGCGTAGCTGTGGCAGGGCATTGGCCATGAAGCCGGCCATCAGTGCAAGAAGGGCCTGAACGTGCCTCGGGGCGACGTCGAGTCGTTGGTCGCCGAGGCGATGGCGCATGTGGGCGCGCGGTGTCCGCGCGTTGCGCCGCATCCCGCGGCGGAGACGGTGGCGGTCGAGGCGCGCGCGTGGGCGCAGCGCACCGGACTGCACGCGGCGGCCGACGGCGGTGAAGTGGACCGTACGCGCCCGGTGGCCCCGGTGGCCGAGGTGATGCGCGACGCTCCCGTGGGCGTGCTGCGCATCGGAGCGCTGTTCGCGACCTGGCTCGCGGTACTCGCCGACCGCGCGGAGACCGCCGGATGGGACGCCGACTACAGCGCCTCCCTCGTCTCCGTGCTTGAGGACGGCTGTACGACGGGCGCCGACGCGCTGCACTTCGCCCTCACCGACATCCACGAGCGCATCGTCGCGGCCGACGGTGCCGCCCTGTTGCCCGAACTCGCGGACGCGCTGGCCCGGCACACCGCGGCCGCCTGCCGCGAGCAGCAGTGGTTGTCCGCCGACACGCCGCCGGGCCTGGCCGAGTTCCTCGACAACCGGGCCGACCGTACGACCGTGCCGACGCTCACCGTGCTGCACCGCCTCGATCCCGCGCTCGGCGGACCCGGCGGACCCGGCGGACCCGGCGGGCGGGAGGCGGAAGGCGTACCGCCGCTCGGCGAACTCGCCGCTCTGCTCAACGGGGTGGACGAGGATCTGGCCGGTTACCCGCACGCCGTCGAGACGGGCCGGCGCCTGTCGCTCGTGGCGGTGCTCATGCGGGAGTACGGTCACTCCGTCCCGACCGCGTTCCAGAGCGCGACCGTTCTGTTCGGCGCCTGGCGAACCCAACTGGACCATGGTGTACGGGAGTTGATCCGCAATCCAGGCGTCGCCCCGAGCGCGATGCGGCAGGCGGAGGCGGCGGCGGACTGGGTGGGCGCCCTGCACCGCCGCAACGCCGCCCGGCATACGGCGGCGGCAGCGTCCCATGTGACGGCCCGATCCGTGCCCGTCGGCTGACCGAACCCGCCACCGGCCGGCAGCCGCTACCGGCGCGTACCGGCGAAACCGCCCGGACCAGCACAACCCTGCGCCCCACCAGGAGCGTCATACGCACTACGCAGGCGTATGTCCTTACTGGGGGCCTCCATGGACGAAAAGACCGGCCGAATATCCGGTGGACGACCCGGAAACACCGTCCTCACCTTCCTGCTCGCGGCGCTCCTCGCCATCCCCCTCGTCGTCCTCAGGGGAGGCGGCACCGCCTCGGCGGCGCCCGCGCTGCCGGCCGGGTTCCAGTTGCGCGACATGCCCACCGGCCAATCGGAACTGCTCACCGACTTCGCCTGGACGCCCGACGGCGGCTACTTCACCACCGGCAAGAACGGCCGCATCGCGTGGGTCTCCGCGGCCGGCACCGCGCGTACCGTCGCCCAGCTCGACGTGGAGACCGAACAGGACCTCGGTCTCGTCGGCCTGGCCGTCGCGCACGACTACGGCACCTCGCGCACGATCTACACCTCGCGCGTCGTCACCGTCGGCGGCGTGTGGCACCTGCGCCTGGAGGCATGGACGGTCGCCGGTACGGGGGAGCCGACCGGGCTCACCGGCCCGCGCATCCTCATCGACCTGGTCGCCAACTCGCACACGCACACCATCACCACGATCGTGGCCGCTCCCGACGGCACGCTGTGGGTGTCGATCGGCGACAGCGCCGACTACCGCTTCGTGGATCCGCTCGCCTTCCGCGCGCAGGACCTCACCACCGGCTACGGCAAGCTGATCCACATGTACCCGGACGGGCGCGGCGTGCCGGACAACCCCTTCTACGATGCGGCGAACCCCTCGTCGTGGCGCAGCCGGACCTACGCGTACGGCTTCCGCAGCCCCTTCCGCTTCAGCCTCGACCCCGCCACCGGCGCCCCGCTGCTCGGCGACGTCGGCTACTTCACCTGGGAAGAGGTCAACCTGATCCGGCCCGGCTCCAACTACGGCTGGCCGTGCCGCGAGGGCGACGCCGCCGCACCCGGGTACACCGACCTGGCGGCCTGCCGCGGCGTCGGCGGCGCCAAGCCGCTGTGGACGTACGTGCACGGCCCGCAGGGCACCGCCGTCACCGGCGGAGTCGTCTACACCGGCAGTAGCTACCCCGCGGCCTACCGCGGCGCGTACTTCTTCGGCGACTACAGCTCCAACCGCCTCTACACGCTCAGGTACGACGCGGCCGGCAACCTCACCCGCGCCCCCGAGCCCGGCGGCTTCGGCTCCGGCATCGGCGCCCCGGTCAAGTTCGGCACCGCGGTCAACGGCGACATCGTGTACGCCGACATCGTCGGCGCCAAGATGCGCCGCCTCGTCTACGCCCCGGGCAACCGGGCGCCCACCGCCCAGGCGGCCACGACCACTGACGCCGCCACCCGCACGGTGACCTTCGACGGCGGCGGATCGACCGACCTGGACGGCGACCCGCTCACCTACACCTGGGACTTCGGCGACGGTACGACCGCGACCGGAATGCGCGTGAACCACACGTACGCGGCGCCAGGCACCAGCCCGCTGACCGCCCGGCTGACCGTGCGCGACCCCTCCGGTGCCGCCGACACCGCGGACGTCACCGTCGTCCCGGCGAACAACGCCCCGGTGCTGACGCTCACCGCGCCGCCGCCGGGAACGGTGTTCAAGGTCGGCGATCCGGTGCGCCTGAGCGCGACGGCGACCGACGTCGAGAGCGGTCCGCTCGCGATCCGCTGGACGTCGACGATCCTGCATTGCAGCGGCCCGTACTGCCACGACCACGTCGGTACGTCGTACGACGGTCCGGCGTACGCGGAGCCGTTCACCGACCACGGCGACAACACCAGCCTGGTCATCACCGCGACCGCCACGGACGCGGACGGGGTCGTCGCCCGCACCACCTACACGGCCAAGCCCAAACTCCGCACACTGACGATCGCGGGGAAGACGCCCGCCGCGGTGACGGTCAACGCGATGCCGGTGCGCAGCGTCCCGCTCACGGTCGGGGCGCGCGTCACGGTGATCGCCCCCGAGGTCGCGGTCGACGGGGTCGCGACGTTCGCGTCGTGGACCGACGGCGCGCCCCGGTCGCGCGAGTTGGTGATGCCGGACGGCGACGTCACGCTGACCACGACCTACCGGACGCCGATCGACCGGCGGTACGCGGCGGACGCCGGCTTCCGCACGCTCCTCGGCGCCCCGACCGGGCCGGAGACCGGCGACGCCGCGCTGCGGTACCGGGACTTCACCGGCGGGCGGGCCTACTGGACACCGGCGGCGGGCGTGCACGAGGTGCACGGCATGATCCTCACGAACTACCTTGCGGGCGGCGGCGCCCCGGTGTTCGGCGCGCCGGTCACCGACGAGACGCGCACCCCCGACGGCATCGGGCGGTTCAGCCACTTCGCGAACGGCGCCTCGTCGTACTGGACGCCCGGCACCGGCGCGCACCTGGTCTACGGGGCGATCCGGACCCGATGGGCGGCCATGGGCTGGGAGCTGGGGCCGAACGGCTACCCGACGACCGACGAGGGCACCACCCGCAGCGGGGTGGGCCGTTACAACAACTTCCAGAACGGCGCGATCTACTGGAAGCCCTCGACGGGCGCGCACAGCGTGTACGGGGCCATCTTCACGAAGTACGGCCAGTTCGGCTGGGACGGCGGCCTCCTCGGCTTCCCCACCACCGACGAGGCGCCCACGTCGGACGGCCGGGGCCGCTACAACGCGTTCGAGGGCGGCGTCGTCCACTGGTCGCCCCCGTCCGGCGCGCACGAGGTGCACGGGCTGATCCAGACCCGGTGGACGGCACGCGGCGCGGAGCGGTCCTACCTCGGGTTCCCGACCAGCGACGAGTTCGCGGTGCCGGGCGGGCGGCGGTCGAACTTCCAGGGCGGGTACATCGTGTGGACGGCGGCGACCGGGGCGGTGGTGGACCGCAGGTACTGAGGCGGCCCCGCCGCCCCACCGCCGCACGCAAGTGGGGGGGGGG
>NZ_JBPKBH010000020.1:79745-93143 GCF_051388915.1 Yinghuangia sp. YIM S09857
TACACCGCGAGCCTCCTCGCTCGCGGTGCACGGCGCACGTGGCCGGACGGCTGCCGGGACGTCCCGACGCGGACCCGCCCGGACGGCTCAGGCCGTCGTGACGACCAGCTCGCCGCTGTCGTCGAAGACCAGGTTGCACGCCTGGTCCAGGCCCAGGACCTGCATGAAGCGGCCCATCGCCAGGTACTTGCCGGCCACCAGGGTCAGGTCGGTGACCCCGGCCGCCCCCAGGTGCTCGACCAGGCGTTCCAGCAGGTCGTCCTCGATGCGCGCGGACTCGGTGGCGAAGCGCTCGGCGTACTCCAGGACGAGCTTCTCCAGCGGCGAGAACAGGTCGCTGTCCGCGTACTCCCCGACCGCGGCGAGCTCCTCCTCGCTCACACCCCAGTCCTTGTTGCGCCAGTTCAGGCACACCACGCACTCGTTGATCACAGCGATGCGCATGCGCACCAGCTCGTGCAGCCGCCGGTCGAGAGGGCTCTTGGCGACCGCCTGCTCGTAGGCCCACGCCACCTCGGCGAAGTGCGGGGCGAGGCTGAGCGCCCGCACCACCTCGGGCGTGTCGCCGTCCGGGATCTCGATCCTTGCCATGCCGCCTCCTCGATAGGGCCCCTGCTTCGCGACGGTAAGTGACGGCTCGTCAGGTTGCAAGGAGAGCGGGAGGGCGGTCGGGGGACGGACGACGGGTGCGCCGCCGTGCGAGGCACGGGGCCGGCCCGGCGGCACCCGGCCCGGCCCGGTGCCCCCGTGCCCGGTGCCCCCGTACCCGGTGCCCCCGTCCCGCGTGCCCGGTGCCCCCCGTGCCCCCGTCCCGCGTGCCCGGTGCCCGGTGCCCGGTGCCCGGTGCCCGGTGCCCCCGTGGCCCGGTGCCCCCGTGGCCCCGTGCCCGGTGCCCCCGTGCCCCCGTGCCTGCCCCGGTTGCGCCGCTCCAGGTGACGCGCGGTCGCGGGTGATGCCCGCTGCGGCTACGCCGTCCTGGGTGGTGGCAGCCGGTCGAGGAACACTTCGAAGGCCGTCGGATCGATCTTCGTCACCCCGTTGAACGGGAAGTCCATCTCCCTGATCACCACCAGGGACACCACGATCAGCCCGGTCAGCATGATCACCATCAGGCCGTGCGTGAAGGTGTTGGACAGCCCGAACAGGAACGTGAAGCCGATCGTCAGCACCGCGCCGGCGATCAGCGCGACCCACAGCAGCGCGGGCACGTCCTCGTCCACTTGATTCAGGCGCTCGCGGCGGGCGGAGGCCATGTTCTCCAGGTGGTTCACCGCGCGGTCGTACAGCACCTCCTCGCGCGGCCCGCCGGGCGTGTACGACATGACGCCCTCGCGCAGCTTGTAGACCAGCGCGGTGGCCTCGGGGCTGCTCTTGTGGTCGGTCATCATCGGCCATTCCTTGTGCATGACCGTTTTTGCGTAGTCCAGCGTCTGCGCCTCCAGCTCCGCCCCGAGCGGCAGCGGCAGTTCGCGGGAGACCCAGTACAGGCCCGCCAGTTCGTCGGCCTCCTTGAACGTCGTCTCGCGCGCCGCCGCGTGGTTCTCCCACACCGCGATCACCACGAAGGCCAGGAGGACGGCGTACAGGACGCCCACCGCCGCGAAGATGAACCCCGCGACGTCGTTGTGCTGCTCGCGCAGCGGGTGGGGGACGAACCGCTGCACCACGTAGATGCACACGGCCACGCCGACCAGTGCCCCGAGGATGATGAGGAATCCGGACCAACTCATGACGGCCCCTTTGCGTGCGTGATCCCGCGCGTCGTCCGCGCGGAGGGTCGTTGGGGTCGGAAGGGTCAGGGTGGTGCGGGGGTACGACCGCGCGCGGCGGCCGTACCCCGTCCGCGGGCCCGGCGGATCAGTCGCGCGGGCGGGCGATCTCGACGTTCTCCAGCACGCCGAGCGCGTCCGGCACCAGAACGGCCGCCGAGTAGTACGCGCTCACCAGGTAGGAGATGACCGCCTTCTCGTTGATCCCCATGAACCGCACCGACAGGCTCGGCTCGAACTCGTCGGGCAGGCCCGTCTGGTGGAGCCCGACGACGCCCTGGTTGTCCTCACCGAGCCGCATCGCGATGATGCTCGACGTGTGGCCGTCCTGGATGGGGATCTTGTTGCACGGCAGCACGGGGACGCCGCGCCAGGCCGGCACGCTGCTGCCGTGCAACTGCATCGTGTCCGGGTAGAGCCCGAGCCGGTTGCACTCGCGCCCGAACGCCGCGATGGTCCGCGGGTGCGCCAGGAACAGCGACGTGTCGCGGCGGCGCGACAGCAGCTCGTCGAGGTCGTCCGGGGTGGGCGGGCCGTGGTGCGTGTGGATGCGCTGCTCGTGGTCCGCGTTGTGCAGCAGCCCGAACTCCGCGTTGTTGACCAGCTCGTGTTCCTGGCGCTCGCGCAACGCCTCGACGGTCAGCTTGAGTTGCTGCTCGATCTGGTTCATCGGCTTGTTGTAGAGGTCCGCGACGCGGCTGTGCACGCGCAGGACCGTCTGCGCCACGCTCAGTTCGTACTCGCGCGGCGTCAGCTCGTAGTCCACGAACGTGCCGGGCAGGTCGATCTCGCCCTCGTGGCCCGCCGACAGCTCGATCGCCGCCTCGCCGTGCCGGTTCGTCGACTGTTGCGCGCTCGCCAGGAACTGCGCGATCTGCACCAGCAGTTCGGGTGACTGGTCGACCAGCGCCTGGAACGCGTCGCGGGGCAGCGACAGCAGCGTTCCCGAGGTGGACGCGGTGGCGTTGTACGGCCAGCGCGCGTCCTCCTCCACCAGCGCCTCGTCGCCGAAGTGGTCGCCCCCCGCGAGCACTCCGACCACGGTCTGGTCGCCGTACTTGCCGTCCCCCAGTTTGTTGATCTTGCCGTGCGCCACCAGGTGCACCTGGTCCATCGGTTGCCCGGCCTCGGTGACCACCTCGCCGGCGGCGAACTCGCGCTGCCGGAAGCGCGCCGCGATCGCGGCGAGCACGTCTTCGTCCTCGAAGCCGCGCAGCAGCGGGAGTTCGCGCAGCGTCGGGGGTACGACCCGCACCGTGTCGGCGGTCTGCGAGAAGCTCACCCGCCCCCGGCCCACCGAGTAGGACAGGCGCCGGTTCACCCGGTAAGTGCCGCCCGCGACGTTCACCCAAGGCAGCATGCGCAGCAGCCACCGCGAACTGATGCCCTGCATCTGCGGAGCGGACTTGGTGGTCGTGGCGAGGTTGCGTGCCGCGGCCGTTCCGAGGCTCTGCCGGGCGTCTCCGCCGTTCGCCTCGATGTCGTATTCCGCGTCGACCGTCATCAGACATGACCTCCCCTGGAACCGCCCGAGAAGCGGGAACTCGGGCTCGCGCCAACCATCCTGGGTGGTGGGAAAGATCGTGATCAATAACACGAAAGTGTGTGGTTGAAAGCAGCAGAACGTGACAATGCGGCGCGGCCGTTACACGAACGGGCTATCTTCCGGCGATCTCGTTCCGACCAACCCGTGCGTCGCCCACTCTGTGCTCATGCTTGTGAAGTACGCCCGTCCGGCCCCGCGCGCGCTGCTCGGCGCGGTGCCCCTCGCGGCCTGCGCCTTGGCCGCCGTCGCCCATCCCGCCGCCGCATTGCCCGCGCCATCCGCGCCGCAATCCCGACCTGTTGCCCAACCGACCTCCGTGGTCCGGGTTCTGACGGATCATCAGACCGGCTTCCGGTCGGGCCGGTTGCCGACCCGGATGGGTGAACCGGTGTCCGCTGTCGCCCGCGCGCTCGCCGCCGTGCCGTTGCCCGGCCGGGCGCACTGCGCCTGCCCGTGCCCGGACCCGGCCCCACGTCCGGCCCCCGCATCGACGCCATCTTCCGCCCCGGCACCGGTGGTTGCCGCGGCAGCGAAGCCCCAGCCGTCGAAAGCGCGACCGCCAACAACGCAGCCGCCGAGAGCGCAGTCGTCGACAGTGCAGCCGCCGAAAGCGCAGCCCCCGGAATCACCGGCTCCGCAACCGCCGCCGAAGCCACCTTTCGCCAAGCCGACCGCTTCAAAGCCACCGGTAGGCAAGCCGTCGCCGAGCATCACCATCGTCCAGCACAACAACGACCCCGGCGGCGGCGTGGTCAACCAGGACAACAACGTCGGGCTGAACTTCAACCCGCCACCACCTCCGCAGCCGCCACCTCCGCCGCCGAAGCCGACACCGCCCCCGCCGCCGCCCCCGGTTGCGGCCGCGCCGAAACCGCCGCCCACGCCGCCCCCGCCGTCCCGTCCCGCGCCCCCGCCCACGCCTCGCCCCGCCGTACCGCAGCCGGTGGACCGCGTGGTGCCACCCCCGCCGCCCGCGCCGGAGCCGGTCGCCACCACCCCGCCCCCACCGCCCACACCGATGCCGGCCCCCGTCCCGACCAGGCGGCCCGTCGCGGTCGCGGAACCGGAGGAGGAGAGCGGCGTGTGGGACCTCGCGACCTGGCTCGGGTTCGCGCTCCTGCTCGCCATCGTCCCCGCGGCGCTCGCCGCCGTCACCCGAGGCGGCGGCGACGGCCGCGGCGGAACCGGGAGGCCGTCATCATGACGCTCACCATCGTGATCTGGACGCTGTGCACCGTTCTGGGCGCGGGAATCGCGGTCGGCGCGGCCGTGTGGCTCGGCCGCAGCGCACGCAGCGTCGAAGGCTCGTTCACCCCGCAGGCGCTCACCTTCGCGGGCGGCGTCGTGCTCTCGTCGTTCGTCCTGGTGACCGGCTTCCTCATCGTCGGCGCCTGGCAACTCCAGTCCGTGGTGCGGTCGCACGCGCACGAGGAGGCCCGCGTCCTCGCCAAGGCGTACGCGCGAGCGGGCGAACTCGCCCCGCAGGACCGCGATCCGGTCCGCGAGGCCATCACCGTCTACACGCGCTCGGTGGTGGACGACGAGTGGCCGGACCTCGCCAAGCACCGCGCCTCGCCGACGTCATGGCAGCAACTGGACGCCGTGCAGAGCGCGTTGGCGGCGGTCCCGGCGGAGCGGCGCGAGGCCGCGTACGACGCCACTTCCGCCGCGCTCGACGAGGTCTACGTCAAGCGCTACGCCCGGCTCGCCGACCTCGACTCGGTCTCACCGCCCATCCTGTTCGCCGTGATGATCGCGGCGGGCCTGCTCGTGCTGGTCTATCCACCGCTCGTCGGCATGACCGCCAACGTCCGCAACATCGCGGTGCTCGGACTCGCGGGCGCCGTGGTGGGGTTCGGCGTGCTGCTGGTCTTCCAGCTCCGCGATCCGTTCACCGCACCGCTCAACGTGGGGCCTTCGGCCTTCCAGGCTGCCTTGGACCGCTACGCGCAACTGAAATGATGTCCCGGCAAAGTGGCGTCCTGAGAACCTGGCGTCCTGAGAAAGTGACGTCCTGAGAAAGTGACCGCGCGGAAAAGTGACAGCCCAGAAAAGTGACTGCCCCGGAACGCGGCAACCCCGGAAGTGACAGCCTGGGAAAGGCTGTTCCGGCGAGCACTCACACGCCGCCAACGTGCAGCAGGGTGCCCGTCACATAGGTGACCGCCATGGCGACGCCGCCGCCCGCGACATTCCGCAACACGGACGCGCGCGGCGGCGAACCGCCCGTCCGCGCGCTCGCCCACCCGAACAACGTCAGCGCGATGAGCACCGAAACCACCGTCACCGGCACCCGCCACCCGTCCGGCGGCAGCAGGATCACCAGCAGCGGCAGCAGCGCGCCGACCGCGAACGCCCCGAAGCTCGCGAACGCCGCGTGCCACGGATTGGTCAGCTCGTCGGGGTCGAGGCGCAGTTCGGTCTCGGCGTGCGCCGCGAGCGCGTCGTGCGCGGTCAGCTCCACCGCCACCTGACGGGCGAGTTCGGGCGACAGGCCCTTGGCCCGGTACGCCGCCATCAGCTCCGCCAACTCCGCCTCGGGCTCGTCGCGCAGCTCGCGCTTCTCCCGTTCGATCGCCGCGCGTTCGGCGTCGCGCTGGGTGCTGACCGAGACGTACTCACCGGCCGCCATCGACAGCGCGCCCGCGAGCAGCCCGGCCAGACCGGCCGTCAGGATGGTCGACCGCGAGCCCGCCGCGCCCGCGACGCCCAGGACGAGGCCCGCCGTGGACACCACGCCGTCGTTCGCGCCGAGCACGGCCGCGCGCAGCCAGTTGAGCCGCGACGCCAGGCCCGCGTGGTAATCGGGTGGGAGCTGTTCCTCCATAAGGGTTACGTCCGCGGCGCGCGGGGCCCGGCCGACATCCCGGCTCCCGGTCCGGTCAGGCCGCCAACGGCCACGCGCCACCTCCCGAAATGCGCCCGCGCACGCGGGCAGGACGTCCTCACGGTTCTCTCACTTGAGCACGGATATCCGGAGGCGACCACCGGACCGGGCTGCCATGATGGCGATCTTGTGCGGTACGGACGCGCCGGCGCGAACGCCGGGGCGCGGCCGCGCGAGGGCCCGCGGGCGGTGAGGGGGAACCGCACGCAGGCGCGGTCACGAGCACGGGGACAAAGGGACAAAAGGACAAAGGGACATGGGGACGGACACCGGGAGCGACGGCAGCGGGGAGGACCGGGCGATGACGTTCGCCGGACCGCGGGACACGGGTACGCATCGGGGGCGGCACGGCCAGGTGATCGTGCTGACCGGCCCGCCCGGCGCCGGCAAGAGCACCGTCGCGCGGCTGCTGGCCGACGCGTACGAGCCGAGCGTCCACCTGCACACCGACGACTTCTGGCACTACATCAGGCGGGGCGCCATCGCCGCCTACCGGCCCGAGGCGCACCGGCAGAACGAGGTCGTGGTGGGGGTGCTCGCGCGCGCCGCGTTCGGTTATGCGGTGGGCGGCTACACGGTCGTCGTGGACGGCATCGTGGGGCCGTGGTTCCTCGGCGCCTACCGCGAGGCGCGTGCGGAGGCGGGTGTCCCGATGCAGTACGTCGTGCTCCGCCCGGACCAGGAGACCACCCTGCACCGCGCCACCACGCGTACTGGGGACAGCGCGCTGACCGCCCCCGAGCCCGTGCGGTCCCTGCACAGGCAGTTCTCCGGACTCGCCGAGTTGGAGGCGCACGTCGTGGACTCGACAGGCTGGACGGCCGAGGAGACCGCGACGCGTGTGCTCGCGGGCCTCAGGACGGGCGCCTACGTGCTGCCGGACGCCTGACGCCGCCCAGCTGACCGCGTGCCGAGCCGACCGCGTGCCGAGTCGACCGCGTGCCGAGTCGACCGCGTGCCGAGTCGACCGCGTGTGCCGCGCCCGCCGTCTGCGTCCCGGACCGCCTGCCGGGACCCCGGGCCCCCGGGCCCGGGCGCCGCGGTCGGCGGCCGGCGTCACTCCCAGATCTGCGCGTTGATGTGCTCCCCGGCTACCAGGTAGAGGTCGTCGTACATCTGCTTCGCCGTCGCGTCGATGGCCCCGCCGTTGGTCAGCGCCACCTCGGTCACGATCATGTAGTGGCCGGCGGTCGTGGTGCCCACCCAGGTCGGGTACCGCTCGGAGAACCGCACGCCGGACCCCGACGGCGGCGTGACGAACTGTACGAAGGCGCCGTTGCTCTGCCCGGCCGACAGGCGGTTCTGGATCGACTTGGCCGCGGCCTTGTCGGTGAGCGAGATGACCGACAACTGGCCGACGTACTTCTTGTTCGCGGTGGTCCACAACGACCGGATGACGCCGATGCAGTCGTCGGAGAAGAGCGACCGCATGGCCGGCTCGGCGGCGGTGCAGTTGCGTTCGTCCTGGGCGAGTTGGACGTACGGCCGCTTCTGGATCGAGAAGTCGCCGACCGCGGGGAACCACTCGGCCGTGGTGAACGGGTCCGTGTCGCCCTCGGCGGTGTCCCAGTCGCCGGCCTTGGTCGTCTTCGGCGCCGCGGTGGGCGTACGGCTGCCCGGGGTCTTGGGGCCGCTCGGCCGCGCGGTGAACGACGGCATGGTCGGGTGGTCCGTGGGCCGGCCGCTGGGCACGCGCGCGCTCGGCATGTCGCCGGGCGCGGCGACGGGCATGCCGCTCTCACTGCCGTCGCCGCTCGACGCGAGCAGTCCTCCGACCAGTGCGAGCGCCACGACCGCCGTCGCGATGGTGACGATCCAGGGCGAATGTGTGCCCTGCCCAGGTGCGGGGGCGTACTGCTGGGGGCCGTAGGGGTCCTGAGTCGGAAACATGCGCAGAACCTATTGCCAAGCCCCCGCGGGTCGCGAACGGCGCATCGGTTGTGGGTCAGTCGTCTGGTTCAGTCCGGCGGTCCTGAGCGCCCTAGAACGCCCTGTTCAGCAACGGGACTTTGGACGCCGCGAAGCTGATGGCGAAGGACGCGGCGAGGGTGCCGCCGAGCAGCAGCGCGAGGCCCGGCAGCGTGGTGGCCCCGTCCGGCATGCCGAACCAGCGTTGCAGGCCGTACAGCACCGCGAGATGGCAGCCGAACACGCCCAGCACGCGGTCGCTCGCCGCCCTCCCCACCCGGCCGCCGCGGTCGAGCGTGCCGCGTGCCAGCAGGAACACCAGCGCGGACGAGAGCGCCGCCGCCGCACCGAGCGTGTTGGGTGGCAGCGCCACCGCGAAGTCCAGCGGCAGGTCCGCCGCGTGGGTGTGCTGCCAGACCAACTCGGTGAGCACCAGCAGCAGTACGAGCGCCGCGACCAGGCGCTGACGGGCGGTCAGCACGACGTCGCGCAGGACGTAGCCGAGCATGAAGTAGCCGATGTACGGCAGGAAGTAGGTCGGCGCGGTCAGCCGCAACGCCGGTCCGCCGAGCTGCCGCACGTTGATGTACGCGTTGGTGATCTGCACCCCGAGGCCGAACGCGAGCGCGATCCCGGTGACCAGGAGGCGGTCGCGTGCGGACGCGTGTGCGAGGAAGAGGCGCAGCACGGGCACGAGCAGATACAGCCCGAGGATCAGCCAGAAGAAGTACAGCGCCGTGTACGTCTTGGCGAGCAGCAGATCGCCGACGACCTTCTCGACCGTCGGCCGGTAGTCCTTCACCCACATCTTGAAGGCGATGTAGAACGCGTGCCAGAACACCAGCGGTACCGCGATGCGTGCGAGGCGGCGGCGGTAGAACCCGACCGCGTCCTCGCCGTCGCGGGCGGGACCGAGCAGCAGCGCGCCGCTGATCATCACGAACACCGGGACAGCCCACGTCGAGCCGACGTTGACGATCGCCGCGGTCCACCACACGGCGCTGCCGCGCAGACCCGCGTCGGTCATCGTCATGCCGGTGGTGTGGATGGCGACGACGGCGACGATGGCGATGACGCGCAGCCAGGACAGGTGCGCGTACGACGGCCGCCCGCCGCTGCCGCCGGGGTTCTCGGCGCGTCCCGGGGGAGCCGCGGACTTCGCGGGCGCGTCGCCCGCGCGCGGACCGCCGGGCCGCGGATCGGGTACGGACGCGGCGGCCGGGGTCGGACCCGGGGTCGCGTCGGTGTCCTGGTCCGCGGCGGCGCCCGTTTCGACAGGCACCGTGACGGCGGTGTCGCCGTGGCCTGCGGCGGCGGTGCGGCGCGGGAGGCGGGGCACGGACGGGCTCCGATCGGGCGGGCGGTCGGGTCAGGGACCGGAGGCTGCCGGTCGGGGGGAGCGTACCGGGCCGCGCTCGATCAGTCCCGGTCCGCCGGGTCGGGGCCGAACGCATCGTCCAGGAACGCCCGCCACGCCGCGTCCACCCGCGTCTCCGTGGCCCGCGCCGCCGCGGCCGCGCCCTCGCCCGGCACGTCGGCCAGCAGGTCCAGCAGCAGCCCCCGCATCACCGCGAGGGCCAGCGTGGCGGATATGCGGTGCCCGTCGAGCAGGCGTTCGAGCGGGGGCAGCCAGTCGTCCAGGGACGCCGCCGCGAAGCCGGTCCACGGGCCCGTGGCGGCCTGCGGACCGCAGCCCCGCACGTACCCCTCGAAGAACATGCGCAACACCGTGCGGTGGCCCGGGTCGGTGACCCACCGCCACAGCAGTTCCAGGACCGCGCGCGGGCCGTCCGCCTCCGCGGTGGCGCGCTCGACCAGGTCCAACTGCTCCTTGCGCCCCTCCGCCAGCACCTCGCGGATCAGGCCCTCCTTCGACCCGAAGAGGTAGAGCAGGACGCGCGGACTCGACCCGATAGCGGCCGCCAGCGGGCGCAGCGACAGGTCGCTGAGGTTGTTCTCCGCCACATACGCCCGCGTCGCGGCGAGCAGTTCGCGCTGCCGGGGCGAGGGTTCCGTATCCAGGGCCATGGGTCTATCCTCCACTGAAACGAGTGTTTCAGTGGAGGATAGACCCATGGCCAACGCCCCGGCGAGCATCCGCGAAGGCACCCGACCCGGCGACCTGGGCGCGGTCGCGGCCCTGCACGGCGTGCTCTACACCCGCGAGTACGGCATGGACGCGACGATGGAGGCGTACGTCGCCGCCGGACTCGCCGACCTCTGGCTCGCCTGGGACCGCGACGGCACCCATGACGCGGGCCGCCTGTGGGTGGCCGAACTCGACGGCGAGGTCGTCGGCGCCACCGGCCTGACCCGCGGCGACGAGACCCCCGGCTGGTACCAACTGCGCTGGGTCCTCCTCGACCCCCGCGCCCGCGGGCACGGCCTGGGCCGCGCCCTCTTCGAGGCCGCGATGGCCGAGGCCCGCGCCCGCCGCGCGGCAGGCGTCTACCTCTGGACCGTCGCCGGCCTGGACGCCGCCCACCACCTCTACAAATCCGCCGGCTTCCGCCTCACCCACTCCGAACCCGCCCGGAAGTGGGGCGTCGACGCCGTCGAACAACGCATGGAACTCGCCCTGTAGCCCGGTCGGGGACGAACGGAACCTTCGAACCGGCCTGCAACTTGCGGGCAGTTCGCGGTGGCGGCGGGGAGCGCGTCAACTCACCGTGAAGTCCGCCAGGTCCGGCTGCTTGGTCCACTCCCAGTAGTCCACCAGGCGCCACGGGCTGACGGTGTGGATGTCGCCGCTCCGGTTCTTGAACCAGGAGTGCTTGATGGTGTCGTGGGACCAGACCAGCTTCCTGATCTCGGTCTGGTGGCGGGCGTGGTACGCCTCGGTGACCTCGGCGCGCGGTTCCAGGGTGCGGTGGCCGTTGCGCACCAACTCGTCTATGCAGCCCGCGATGTAGCGCATCTGGCACTCGGAGTGGAAGATCAGGCTGCCGCCGTGCGCGAGGTTGGTCCCGGGGCCGTACATGCAGAAGAAGTTCGGGAAGTTCGGTACGGCGATGCCGAGGTAGGCGTTCGGTTCGTCGCCCCACTGGTCGGCCAGCACGGCTCCGTCGCGGCCGACGATGTGCATGGGGTAGAGGTAGCGGTTCGCCTGGAAGCCGGTCGCGTACACGATGATGTCGGCCTCGTGGCGCTCGCCGTCCGCGGTGACGACGGCGTCCTTCTCGATGCGGGCGATGCCCTCGCGCACCAGGTCGACGTTGTCGCGCTTGAGCGCGCGCAGCCAACTGCCGTTGTCCTGGAGGGTCCTCTTGCCCGTCGCCGGATAGTCCGGAAGCACCTTCGCCAGGAGTTCCGGGTCGTCGCCGACCTGGCTGGTGATCCAGTCGGTGAAGATCCGCCGGGTGAGGTCGTTGCGCTCGCTGACCGACCGGTCCTGGTGCGGCCATTCGGGGTCGATGCGGGCGCTCATCAGCGCGCCGTCGCTGCCCGGCCAGAAGATCAGGAAGCGGTACCACCGGCCGTAGAAGGGCAGGTGGCGCATGGCCCAGCGCACGCCCGGGCCGACCTTCTCGTGGTAGTTCGGGTTGGGGAACATCCACTGCGCGGTGCGCTGGAAGACGGTCAGGTGGGCGACGTCCGGCGCGATGGTCGGGGCGATCTGGAAGCCGCTCGCGCCCGCGCCGATCTGCGCGACGCGCTTGCCGCGATAGTCGACCGCGTGGTCCCACTGGGCGGAGTGGAACGCGGGGCCCTCGAAGTCCGCCATCCCGGGGATGTCCGGCATCTTGGGCCGATTGAGCAGGCCGACCGCCGAGATGACGGCGCGCGCGGTCAGCACCTCGGTGGTGCCCTCGGGCGTGCGCACGGTGACCTGCCAGGTCGCCGACGGCTCGTGCCAGACGGCGCCCTCGACCTCGGTGTTGAAGCGGATGTGCGGTTCGATCGCGTGACGCTTCATCACGTCCTGGAAGTACCGCTGGAGTTCGGGCTGCTGGGAGAAGAACTCGGTCCAGTGGTCGCTGGGTTCGAACGAGTAGCAGTAGAAGTGGTTGCCGACGTCCACCCGGCAGCCGGGGTATGAGTTCTCCCACCAAGTGCCGCCCACGCCGGGATTCTTCTCGACGATGGTGAACGGGATCCCGGCCTCCTTCAGCCGGATGCCCGCCAGCAGGCCCGACTGCCCGCAGCCGATGACCACGACGGGGAACGCCTCGCGCGCCGCGGCGTCCGCGTGCACCTCCACGCGCCGCGCGTCGACGCCGTCGAGTTCCATCTCCTCCAGCAGCATCGGGACGTACTCCTCCGGCACGTCCTCGCACGCCACCCAGCTCATCATCTCCCGGATCAGCTCCGGCCCCGGCGGAGGCGGCAGCACACACCCGCCGTCGCGGTACGCCTTGATGGCCTCCAGTGCCATCCGCCGCGCCTCGGCCTGCTCCTCCGCAGGCAGGAACCCCTGCACCTCGTTCAGCACCAGCATCCGCGGCCGGATCGGGCCGCGGATGTACGACGGGTCGCCCGTCATGTGCACGAGGGAGAGGAGCAGCGTCGGGACGCTCACGTCCTCCAAGGCGGCCGCGATCGCCGCATCGTCGTCGGTGATCGGCAGTCCGGCATGCGGGTTCGTGGCACTCATGGACGAGCGGCTCCGTAATCGCGACGACGATTGATGAGCGCACATTAGAACCGGAAGGCGACGGCTTCAACACGTCCGCATGTGCAGTCCCGATTCCGCGCGCCGACCGGGGGCGCGGACGGTCGCACCGTTGTCCGGACCGCGGGCTACGGTGTCGTCCCATGCCCGTCCTCACCGACTTCGCCGCCGTCCTGCGCCGACCGGCCTTCTGGTCCTCCTACTACGGCGGACGCATCGCCGACACCGAGGACGAGTCCGGCGGGGCGTTCCTGACCCGCGTGCTGGGCGACGATCCCGACTTCGACCACGAGGGGCTGTGGGGGCCCGACCCGTACGACGTCATCACCGACGAGATGGACGACGACGAAGAGGACGAGGCCATGGAGGCGGCGATGGCCGCCGGCGCCCTGTTCCGCATCCCCTTTCCCTCGGGGCACACCTGGTCGATCCGGTTCAGTTCGTCGCCCGGCGTCTTCCACGGGCTCACCACCCCGGACGGGGGCGACCGGATCAGCCTGGGGTACGACGACCCGCACTTCCACCTGCCCATCCTGCGGTGGCCGGAAGCCCACCGGGTAGCCGCCTGCCTCGGCGGGAGCCAGGAGTCGGAGGGCACCGCGCTCCCGAGCGAATTCGTGCTGCCGCTGCTGGCACCCGTGACGTGGGCCACGTCGGCGGCCGAGGCCGCCGACGC
>NZ_JBPKBH010000020.1:93218-95539 GCF_051388915.1 Yinghuangia sp. YIM S09857
CGAGGCCGCCGACGCGGAGCGGAGCCTCGCCGAGGCGTGGACCGCAACGGGCATGGTCGACCCCGCGGACGCCGCCGAACTCGCCGGACGACTGGTGCTGCACGTCTCCGACTTCGTCTGGCGGCCCGACCCGGTCCACAGCTGGACCAACAACGGTCGGCACAGCCACCGCAATCCGATCGCGGGCTCGTGGTCGCCGGAGCACTTCGCCGTGTTCCGCGGATTTCTCGACGGCCTGCCCTCGGCCGACGCGCCTCCCCACGTCCCTTCCAGCCCCGACACCGACACCGATACCGACACCGACACCGACACCGACACCGACACCGACACCGACACCGACACCGACACCGACACCGACACCGACACCGACACCGCCACCGACACCGACACCGACACCGACACCGCGCAGGCGAACGTGACGACACGATGGCGGTACGACGCCGACGGCCCCGTCGACCCTGTCGTCACCCTGCACGGCGACCAGGTCTACTGCTTCACCGTCGCCGACGCGAAACTCCGCGCACTCGACGCCGCGACCGGCCGCGAGCACTGGTACACCGGCGTCATGTCACGCGGCTCCGGCCGCAACGCCGTGGCAGTATCCGACGGCACGGTCCTCTACGCCGGCGGCTCCGGCCGCCTCGACCTCGTGGCGTTCGCCGAACGCGCCTCGGGCGAGGCGGGAATCGGGTGGGTCCACGGCATCGACCCGGACAGGACGCGCTACGCCCCCTCCGGGGCGTACTGCGGCTGGGCCGACACCACCCCCGCGGTGGCCGACGGACGGGTGTTCGTCGCAGAGGAGGGGCTGTACGCATGGCAGTTGACTCCGTCGGGCCCGCAACACGCCTGGGTTGAGCGCCTTCCCGGCGTATCGACCCCGCGCAGCCGCCCTGTGGTGGTCGGGAACCGGGTGTACGTCCTCGTCGCGGAAGACCACCGCAACGTCGGGACCATACGGGGCTTCGGCGTCGCGACCGGCAGGCACGTACGCCATGGCGAGATCGAAGTGGTCGGCCCTGTCCAGGACTTGGCGGCCCACGGCGACACTCTGTTCGTGACCGCGGACGCCCTGACCGCGCTCGACGCCGAGACGGGGGCGGTCCGATGGACCGTCGGGACCGAGCGGCAGTGGTCCGGCGTGATCGGGGTGACCGACGAATGGGTGGTCGGCACCACCTGCCGCCTGTCGCCGACGACACGGGCCGCAGGCCCGGAGTGGCGGTACACCATGGTGGCCGTCGACCGGAAGCGCCGCGAGGTGGCCTGGACCTTCACGGCCCCCGGACGCCTCGCCTCGCGCGGCGTGGCCATCGACGGCGGGACGGCCTACTCGGTGGGCTACGACGACCACGACGCCACCCTCTACGCGGTCGACCTGACAAGCGGCGCACTCCGGTGGGAGTACCCGCTCGGCCGCTCCACCTGCCTGCCCGCCGCAGCCGACGGCACGGTCTACGTCTCGACCGCCGACGGTTCCCTGCTGGCACTCCGCGGCGAACATCCGCGGCCCCGGCCCGAGTTCAGCGTGTTCGCGTGACTTCGGCGGTGGCGTGGCCGCGTGGTCCCGGTCGCGGCATGACGGGTGCCGAGTGGCGATGCGACCGCGTGGCCGGCCGGCGGCCGTCGGACCGGCTGACGCGGCGTCACCAAGGGGACGGCGCGTAGTCCTTCAGGAAGCACGCGTACAGGTCCTCGCCCTGTTCGCCGCGGACGATCGGGTCGTAGACGCGTGCCGCGCCGTCGACGAGGTCGAGCGGGGCGTGGAACCCCTCGTCGGCCAGACGCATCTTCGTGGGGTGCGGCCGCTCGTCGGTGATCCAGCCGGTGTCGACCGCGGTCATGAGGATGCCGTCGGCGAGCATCTCCTGCGCGCTCGTGCGCGTCAGCATGTTGAGCGCGGCCTTCGCCATGTTGGTGTGCGGGTGGCCGGGGCCCTTGTAGCCGCGGCTGAACTGGCCTTCCATCGCCGAGACGTTCACGACGTACTTGCGGCGCGCGGGAGCCGCCGCCATGGCCGGGCGCAGGCGGCTCACCAGGATGAACGGGGCCGTCACGTTGCAGAGTTGCACTTCGAGCAGCTCGATCGGGTCGACCTCGTGGACGCGTTGCACCCAGCTGTTGGACGCGTCCAGGTCCGGGATCAGTCCGCCCGCGTCGATCGCCGTGCCCGCCTCGATGCGGGCCGGTGTCGCCGAGCCGCTGGTCAGCGCCAGGGCCGTGAGTGCGTGCGGGTCGAGGTCGGACGCCGGGGCAACCGCCGCCGCGGCGGCAGGCGGCAGCGCAGACGAAAGGACCACGTGCCCCGAGCCCCCGATGTG
>NZ_JBPKBH010000020.1:95634-102591 GCF_051388915.1 Yinghuangia sp. YIM S09857
GGACGGCAGGGCCACGTGCCCCGAGCCCGCGATGTGGCCGAACGTGATCGACTCGGGCAACTCGCCTGCCGGGAGCGGCCCTTCCTCGGCGGAGATGAGCGCGGCGTACGCCTGCGGAGTCCGGCGCACCGTCTGGGCCGCGTTGTTGATGAGGATGTCGAGCGGCCCGGCCTCCGCGACCGAGTCGGCGAGCGCGATCACCTGGGCCGGGTCGCGCAGGTCGATGCCGACGATCCGCAGCCGGTGGATCCACTCGTCACTGTCCGGCATCGCCTTGAAGCGGCGGATGGCGTCGTTGGGGAAGCGCGTCGTGATCGTCGTGTGCGCGCCGTCGCGCAGCAGACGCAGCGCGATGTACATCCCGATCTTCGCCCGCCCGCCGGTCAGCAGCGCGCGGCGCCCGGTCAGGTCGGCTCGCGCGTCGCGGCGCTCGCGGTTGAGCTTGGCGCACGGGGGACAGAGCTGGTGGTAGAACGCGTCGACCTCGACGTACTTCTGCTTGCAGATGTAGCAGCCGCGGGCCCGCTGGAGTATCCCGGCCAGCTCGCCGACCGTCGACGAGCTGATCGGGATGCCCTGCGTCTCGTCGTCGATGCGGTCCGGCGAGCCGGTCGCGGTGGCCGCGATGACCGCGTGGTCGGCCGCCTGGATCCGGGCCTTGCGGTCGGCGCGGCGGCGCTCCTTGACGCTCTTGAAGATGTGCGCGGTGGCCTCGCGTACGCGCACCGCGTCGGGGTGCTCGGTCGGCAGCCCGTCGAGCTCCGCGAGGACGGCCAGGCAGACGGCCAGGCGCTCGGGGTCGATGCCCGGCGCCTCGTCGTTACTCGTTGTCATGCCCTCTGCCGTTTCCGTGCTCGATACCGCGACGCCCAACCGCTGAACTCTACGTACGCCCCCCGGCCCCCGCCAAATAGTGGAAGGTCGGGGGTGCGTGCATGAGGAAGTCGCGGTGCGAGATGTTCCAGGCGTACGCCCCGGCCATCGCGAACACGATCCGGTCTCCCGCGCGCACCGCGCCCGGCACCGGGACGCGCGCGGCCAGCACGTCCTTCGGGGTGCACAGCTGCCCCACCACGGTCACCGGCTCGCCCGCGGCGGCCGGGCGCGGCCAGGCGTACGGCCATCCGTCGCGCGCCAGCACCGCGAACGGCTGCGCGTGCCCGCGCGCCGCCGGGGTGCGCAGGTGGTGGGTCCCGCCCCGGACGACCGCGAAGGCCTCGCCCCGGCTGTGCTTGACGTCGAGCACGTCGGTCACGTACCAGCCGTGGTACGCCGCGATCGCCCGGCCCGGCTCGATCCGCAGCACCGGGCCGTCCGGGCGCACGAGCGCGCCCAGCGCCTTGCCGTACGCCGGCCAGTCGAACCGGGCTCCCGGGTCTCGGTAGTCGACGGCCATCCCGCCCCCGACGTTCAGCTCTCGCAGGTCGACGCGATTGCCCTCGGCCCACGTGTCGGCCCAGGCCAGCAGCCTGGCCGCGGACTCGGCGAGGTCGTCCGCGCCCAGCCCGCTGGCGAGGTGCGCGTGCAGCCCGCGCAGGCGCACACGCGGCTCGTCGGAGAGCAGCCGCGCGCAGCGGTCCAGCACCGGCGGGTCCATGCCGAACGGGGTAGGGCGCCCGCCCATCGTCAGCGGCGCGTTCCCCGCGCCCGGCAGGTCGAGGGGTGGATTGGCGCGCAGCAGCACCTCGACCGTGCGGCCGGTGGCGCGCGCGAGGGCGGCCACCCGGTATGCCTCCTGTTCGCTCTCGACGTGCAGGCGGTGGACGCCGGATTCGATCGCGTGCGTCAGCTCCGCGGGCGTCTTGCCCGGCCCGCCGAACGCGAGCGGCTTGCCGGGGACGGCCTCGCGCACGTGGGCGTACTCGCCGCCCGACGCGACCTCGAACCCGTGCACGTGCGGGGCGACCGCGCGCAGGATCCCGGCGTCGGGGTTGGCCTTGGCGGCGTAGTGGAGTTCGACGTCCGGCGGCAGTGCGGCGGCGATCGCGGCGGTGTGCTCGCGCAGGCCGGACAGGTCGTGGACGTAGGCGGGGAGCCGTCGTTCGGCGAGCGTGTCGGCGAACGACCTTACCGTGTCCGGGATTTGCGCCTGGCCGGTGCTCACGCCTCCCATGGCTGCGCCTCCTTGACGTCCGAGCCGTGTGCGCCGTCGAGGAAGGCCGCGCCCAAGGGGCTCGGCAGCGGCACGTACCCGGCCTCGCGGTCCGCGGCGCGCTGCCAGCGCGTCATCAGGTTGGCCTTGGCCGGCAGCGGGACCCCTGAGAGAAGGGCGCGCAGCGGCGGAGGGCATCCGAAGTCCCGGGCGTAGTCGAGGAGTACGCGTCTCACCTGCCCCCATAGCCGCGGCTCGGCTGCCGGGCACAGGTCCGCCAGCGCCGCGGCCATCTCGCCGATGTGGTTGACGACCAGGCAGTAGACGACACGGTTCCAGCCGCGTTCGGCGTCATAGGTCATCGCCGCCGCGACGTCGGCGGGCAGCGCCGCCAGGGCCGGGCCGTGCCGGTCGGGGAGCAGCTTGGCGCCCTCCAGGTCGCGGAACACCACCCGTACCGGCTGCCCTTCACCGTCCACGCGGACCAGGACGTTCTGCAAGTGCGGTTCCAGGACCACGCCGTGCTCGAAGAACAGAGTCAGCACCGGCGGCACGAGCAGGGAAAGGTACGCCTGCCACCACGCCGCGAGGCGTTCGGGGGTCGGGTCCGGGAGCAGGCGCGAGACGTGCGCGTCCGAGAGCGCGTATTCGTCGGCAACGGCCGCCGCGAGTAAGGGGGTTCCGGCCTCGGCAGCCGCGGTCAGGCCGTCCCGCACGATCACCCCGAGCCCTTCGAGCAGGGCCGTGCCGAGCAAGCCGACGCTGCGGTACGCCGGTTCCGCCAGCAGCGCGAACCCTGGGTGCAGGGCCGCGGTCCGCCGTACCGGGTCGGCGAGGATCCGAGTCAGGGCGACGGCGCCCGCGAGCTCGTACGAGGCGTTCTTGCGCACGCAGTTGGTGATCCGCAGGTTGAGGCTGAACTTGAGGAAGCAGGCATCCCCGGCCAGGGTGCGGACCGAGGCGGTGGGGGCGAACTCCGGTCCGCCGACGCCGAGATCCAGCATCCGCCCGTCCCGCAGTGCGGCCCGCAGAGCGGCGTTTCCGGCGAGCAGCCCGAACTGCCAGGGGTGGACCGGCAACAGGCGGTGGCCCTCGGGTACGGGCGCCAACGCGTCCACGGCCGCGAGCGCGTCGGGGTGGGCGGCGTCCTCGACCACCAGGTCGCGGCGGACCGCCAGCAGGCGCAACGGGAACGACCGGGCGGTCTCCGGCCCGTGGCGCACCCGGTCCGCGGCCGTACCGCTGTGCGCCTTGGGCGCGGGGTGGAAGCGGTGTCCGAACGCCAGGGCTTGTTCGGACTCCAGATAGCGGCCGGCGGCCGGTGCCCGGTCGGCGCGCCGGTCGAGGACCGCGGCGATGGTGTCGCGGCTGGACGCGACCTGTCCGACGAACTCGCCGTTGGCCGTCCCGCCGCGTAACTCCAGCTCGGCGGAGACCAGTTCGGCGACCTCGTGGGAGGCCAGCTCGCGCCAGCCGCGGGTGCCGTGCCGGTGCGTGGGGCCGTGGAAGCGGTAGGCCGGTCCGTGGAAGCGGTGCGCGCCGGTGAGTGACGTGCGGCGCACCCGGATGCGCATGAGGGCGTCGGCGCGGGGGAGGCGGATCAGCAGGTGCCCGTCGGCGACGGCGGCCTGGTGCTCGGGTCCGGAGACTTCACGGAGGAGGCAGTTCAGCAGGGTGTGGGTGGTCGCCACGTCGGCCGTCGGGACTTGCGGGGGCCGGCTGTCCGGCGCTCGGCCCGGCGGGATCGACGGGCCTGCGGCGGTCGCGGCATCGGGCATGTAACTCCTTCGCGGACGGCCCCTGCGCCGTCTCGCCGCCCATCGCGCCCCCGGCCGGGGGCGGACGCCGCACAACCGGCACGGAGACGGCTTGGGGGGCAAGGTAGTCGGGTCCGGTCCACGCGTAGTGCTTGTTGATGTCGGACGCCCCGGAGCGCGCCTTGTCCAGCAGCGTACCGGCCGTCACCATGAGCTTGACCGGCATCGGCCGCCCCGCGAACAACCGTTCGCGCAGCAGCGGGAAGTCGGGGGAGTCCGCGTGCCGGACGGCTGCCGCGTCGAGTCGGGCACGCAGCAGGGCGGTCAGCCCCGGCAGCGCGGCCCGTCCCGCCGCGGCGAGCGCGAACATCGGTGCGGCGGCGCACAGATGGATCGTGATGGTGGTGAACAGGTCGGCGAGCGGCCGCCCGTCCGCGACCGGGATCCGGGGATCGTGGAACGGCACGGCGTCGGCCGCGTCCCCCAGTAGTGCTCGCGCCCGGCCGGGCAGCACACGGGGGCTGTCGTTGTCCTTGACCAGCAGGCGTAGCCTCGTACGCCCGCCGCGGTCGCGGTGCAGCACGAGCGACGTGTTCTGCTGGTGGGCTTCGAGGGCGATGCCGTAGCGCAGCCACAGCGTGACGTTCCAGTCCAGGAGGAGGGACAGGTACGCGTCGTACAGCGCGATCGGGTCGCCGTCGAAGTACTCGTCCGCCAGCGACTCCACGACCATCCGCCCGCCCGGGCCCGCCGCGGCGAGCGCGGCGACGGAGACCACGCGCGCACCGTCGAGTCCGGGCGGGTGGCGGCGCAGCAGGAACCCCGCGAGTTCGTGTCCGGCGTGGCCGTGGGTGTTTTCGTCGGCGATCAGGACGCGGTGGCGGAACCGCGGCTCGGCGTCGAGCACGAGGCCGAGCAGGTGCGTTCCGGCGGCCGCGTCGGCGAGCGAACCCGGGGTGATGGTGCGCTTGTTCCGCAGCCCGAGGGTGCTGGTGGCGAGCGGGAGTTTGAGGTGCTCCTCGGGGTGGTCGAGAGGCACCACCGAACGCATCGACAGCGTCGGCGCGACGGTGAGATGCGGCTCGTCCGCGTGCCGCAGACCGGGTACGGCCGCCGCCACCGCGCGCGGATCGGTCGACGGGTGGACCGGGAAGGCGAGGTGCGACGCGTCGTACCGGTCCGGCAGGCCCAGGTGCGCGGGTGCCGGCCACCACGGCGGGAGTTCGCCGCGCACGGTCGCCGCCGCGCGGGGGACGACGGCCCAACGGAGGGCGAACCGAGGCATGAACTCGGGTGCATACGAGAGGAGTTGGCGTTGCGGAAGACCCACCCGGCAGCGTCCCGTCGGATAGGCGGGATGGTCGTGGTACGCGGCGACCGCGTCGTACACCAGGCTCCCCGCGATGCCCCGGGCGGGCTGCCCGGCCAGGCGCGCGAAGACGGTGCCGCGGTGGTGCTCGTGCAGGCGTACCGTCGCCAGCGCGGCGCGGCATTCGTCGGCGAAGGCGGCGAACCCCTCGGCGTCGTCGGCGTCTTCGGGACCGGTCCCGGCGGCGAGGAAGCCGAGCAGCGCGTCGAGTCCGACGAGCCGTCGTCCGTCCTCGATGAGGGCCGGTCCGCGGGCCGCCAGATCGCACAGGAACGAGGCCCGGCGCACCGGGAGTTCGGCGGTTCGGGATCCCGAAGACATGGTCAGCCAGAGGCCGTCCGCGCGGCGGACGAGCGTTCCGCGGCTGCGCAGGCCGTGGATGTCCTCGCGCAGGCAGGCGTCGAGGATGCGTACGCACAGCTCGTCCTCGGGCCGTTCGCCCGACACGCTCACGGGCGGATCTCCCAGGAACGCGCGGCGACGAACCGGGCGACGGCCGCGTCGGTCCGCCCCTGGTCCGGGCCGACCGCCCGCACCACGCCCAGGTAGTCGCGGTTGGTCCCGGTGAGCGGAGCTGTCACGCCGACCGCACGTAGCGGCCGGTACGCCAACTCGACGCCGTCGTCCACCAGGTCCTCGGCCGCGGGCGCCGCGACCAGGGTGCCGCCCGCCCGAGCGCAGACGTACTCGACTCGGGCCCGCCGCCCTGCGCCCGAGCCCGCCGCCAAACCCTCGGCGAACGAGAGCTGTTCGCCGAGGTGCACGCGCAGCACCCATTCGAACACCGGCAGCCCCAGCAAGTCCCGCAGCAGCAGGTCGCACTGGTCGCCGATGATGCGGTAGTTGACCTCCACGATGCGCGCCCGGCCATCCGGGGCGACCACATATTCGGTGTGGCACGCCCCGAAGCCGACCCCGAGGGCGTCCAGCGCGCGTTCCACCTGCGCGACCGCCGCCGCGTCGGGTTCCGCGTCGAAGGCCATGCTCTCCTCGACGAACGTCGGCGGCGCCGACACCCGGGTGCGGAACCCGCCGAGGACGTACCGCACTTGCCCGTCGCCCAGCGTCTCCAGCGTGCGCAGGTCGCCGCGCAGGAACTCCTCGACCACGAGCGCGACGGCCGGCGTCCGCTCGCGGATCCCGCGGCAGCGCGCCAGCAGTTCGCGCTCGTTGCGGACCAGGTAGACGTCCTCGCTCGCGACGCCCTCGCGCGGCTTGACCACGCACGGGAACGGCACGTCGACCGCCGCGAGCACCCCCGGGTCCAGGTCGCCGGGGAGTTCGGCGGTCCACACGGAGTCGACTCCGGCGTCCGCGAGGTGACGCCGCATCAGCGCCTTGTTCTTGGCCCGCAGCGCCGCACGCCAGTCCTTGCCCGGCAGGCCGTACCAGTCCGCGGCGAGGGCGGTCTGGGACTGGAGGTGGTCGCTGTTGCCGAACACCGCGTCGGGGGACGGCTCGTGCGACATGGCGGCGATCAGCGCCCGGAAGTCGCGTACGTCGCACTCGACGATGCGCGCGGGCGCCGCGTCGGATCCCGCGTACGCGGCCTTGTGCGGTTCCGCCCGGTCGGTGAACACCGTGACTTCCAGACCGAGTTCGGCGGCGGCGGGCAGGAAGCCCGCGGTGACGGAGTCGGTCGGGTTCAGGGCCACTAAGTGGAGCTGCAAACGTCTCTCCAGTTCTGCGGACGACCGTGTCCGGGCGGCGGCGGGGGCCGTGGAGGAACATTCCACGGC
>NZ_JBPKBH010000020.1:102742-151665 GCF_051388915.1 Yinghuangia sp. YIM S09857
ACGTCGGGCTACTTCGCGGCGTCGACCCCGAAGTTCTTGGCCAGGTCGTCCAGGATGACGTGTGCCCCCTGGAGCGAGACAGAGGTCATCCACATCTCGTCGGCGACCTCGTACACGTGCTGGTTGACGACGCCCTTGAGGCGCTGCCACAGCGGGTTGGCGAGGAACCTGGCCTTGCGGTCCTCACCGCCGGAGAACGACGTCACGAAGATGTAGTCGGCGTCCGCGAGGCCGATCTGCTCCTCGCTGATCTCGATGCTGAACTTCTCCGGGTCGCGCTGGTTCTCCGGACGCGCGATGCCCATGTCGGCGAGCACGATGCCACTGAACGTCTTCGGCAGGTAGATGCGCGTCGGGCCGTCCAGGAAGCGGACCACCGAGACCGTCGGGTTGCCGGCCTTGGCGTTGACCGCGTCGCCGATCTTCTTGGCGCGGGTCTCGTACGCGGTGAGCTTCTCGGTCGCCTTCTGCTCCTCGCCGAGCGCCTGGCCGACGAGCTTGATGTTGTCCTTCCAGGTCGGCCCGGTGGTCTTGACGAACACGGTGGGCGCGATCTTGGCGAGCTGGTCGTAGAACGCCTCGTGGCGCACGGTCGCCGAGATGATCACGTCCGGCTTCAGGGCCAGGATCTGTTCGAGGTTGGGGCTGTCGAGCGGCCCGACGTCCTTGGTGTCCTTGACGGCGTCGCCGAGGTACGCGGGGAAGCCCTTCTGGTCGCGGTACGACCCGATGCCGCCGACCAGCGGCCGGTCCAGCGCCACGACCGCCTCGACCAGGCTGTTGTCGAGCGCGACGATGCGCTTCGGCTTCTCCTTGATCTCCGTGGTGCCCTTGTCGTGCGTGATCGTGCGCGGGAATCCGGCGTTCGTGTCGGCGCCCCCCGCCGCCTGACCGCCGGTCCCGGCCGATGCCGACGCGCCCGTGGACGCGGAGTCGTCCTTCGTGTCGTCGCCGCAGGCGGCCAGTCCGACCGCGAGTGCGGCGGCCACGGCGGCCGCGGCGACTCTGGAGCGCCAGCGTCGGGATTCGGTACTCATGGGGGGATCTCCAGGTGCAGGGGGCAGGATTCCAACCGGGGCGTCAGGTAAGGGCTACCTAACGTCTCCTTCGAGGAAGAAAGTTAGCCTTGCCTAAATACCGACAACAAGGGGGGGTGTACGTCGGTATAAGGCATGGCTTACCTTCCTAGCCGTGCCCGCAATGCTCAAGGCCGGATCCGCACCGCCCGCTCCCGCCGCCCGACCGCCCCTCCCGCGTCGCAGCCCACGCCGCAACGCGGTGGCCACCGCGGTGCTCTTCGGCGCGCTCGTCGTGGCGGCCTTCGCCTCCCTGGCGATCGGCACCAAGAACGTCCCGCTCTCCGACGTCTTCGCGGCGCTCGGCGGCAGCCGCGAGGGCGACGCCGTCGTCGTCCTCGACCTGCGCATGCCGCGCACCGTCCTCGGCCTCCTCGTCGGCCTCGCCCTGGGCGTCGCGGGCGCGATCGCGCAGGAGATCACCCGCAACCCGCTGGGCGACCCCGGGCTCATCGGCATCAGCGCGGGCGGCGCGTTCGGCGTGGCGGGGGCGATCGGGCTGTTCGGCTGGACCGCGTCGTACCAGTACATCTGGTTCGCGTTCCTGATGGGCGCGGTCGCGGGCGGCCTGGCGTACGTCGTCGGCGGAACCGGCTACGGCGGCGCCACACCGGCCAAACTGGCCCTCGCGGGCGCCGCGGTCACCGCGCTGCTGGAGGCCTTCACCAACGCGCTCGTGCTGCTCGACGTCAACACCCTCGACCAGTACCGGAGCTGGGCGGTCGGCTCGCTCGCCGGGCGCGACGACGACCTCGGCTGGCAGATCGGCCCGTTCGTCGTCGCGGGTCTCGGCCTCGCGCTGTTCCTCGCCGGCCGCCTCAACGCCCTGGCCCTCGGCGACGACCTCGCGAGCAGCCTGGGCACCCCGGTACGCCGCACCCGCGCCCTCGGCGCCCTCGCCGTGATCCTCCTCACCGGCGCCGCGGTCGCCGCCGCCGGACCGATCACCTTCGTCGGCCTGGTCATCCCGCACATCGTGCGCGGCCTCGTCGGCCCGGACGCCCGCTGGCTCATCCCGTGCTCGGGACTGGCCGGCGCCACCCTCGTGCTGACCGCCGACGTCATCGGACGCCTGGTCGCGCGCCCGGCCGAACTGGAGGTCGGCGTCGTGACGGCGTTCATCGGCGCGCCCTTCCTCGTCGCCCTCGTCAAGAGCGGCCGCCTGAAGGAGCGCACCAAGTGAAACTCTCCGCGGGCCCGGTGGGGGTCCTGCTGCGACCGCGCGTGCTGGCCGCCAACGGCGGACTGGTCGTGCTCGGCTTCGCCGTCATGGTGCTGTCCCTGTGCCTGGGCACGTACAGCAACCTGTCCGTCGACCAGGTCCTCGGCGCGCTGTTCGGCTACGGCTCCGGCGACAGCACCCTGGTGGTACGCGAACTCCGCCTGCCGCGCGCCCTCACCGGCGTCCTGGTCGGCGTCGCCTTCGGCCTCGCGGGCGCGGTCTTCCAGGCCGTCACCCGCAACCCGCTGGCGAGCCCCGACCTGATCGGCATCTCGGCGGGCGCGGGCACCGGCGCCATCGCCAGCATCCTGTTCGGCGGCGTCACGGCGGCCGGGGCCGGATCGTACGGCGGCGTCCCGTTCGGCGCGCTGTGCGGGGCGCTGGCCACCGCGACGGCCATCTACGTGTTCGCCTACCGCGGCGGTGCGATCACCGGCTACCGCTTCGTGCTGGTCGGCCTCGCGATGCAGGGCGCGCTCATCGCGCTCAACCGGTGGATGCTCGCCAAGGCCGACATCGACCAGGCGTCGCGCGCGATGGTGTGGCTCACCGGCAGCCTCAACGGGCGCGACTACACGCACGTCAAGTGGGTCGGACTCGGGCTGCTGATCCTGGTGCCGCCGGTCCTGGCGCTCGGACGGGCGTACCAGCTCCTGCAATTCGACGACGACACCGCCCGCGGGCTCGGCATCGGCATCGGGGGAGCGCGGATCGTGCTGCTGGTCCTCGCGACCTGTCTCGCCGCGATGGCCTGCGCGTCGGCCGGGCTGATCGGCTTCGTCGCGCTCGGCGCGCCCCAGGTGGCCCGGCGGCTCACCGGACGCGCGGAAATCCCGCTGGTGGCAAGCGCGCTCACCGGCGCGGTGCTGATCCTCACCGCCGACCTGGTCGGCCGCACGCTGTTCTCGCCGACCGAACTCCCGGTCGGCGTCGTCACCGGCGCGGTCGGCGCCCCGTACCTGATGTGGCTGCTCGCCCGGACCAACCGGGTGGGGAAGGGAGGCTGACATGGCGTCAGAGACCGCAACCGAGCGTACGGTGCCCGACGGCGGCGGCATCGGTGTGCGCAAGGACACCGGCTCCTCGGGCACCGTGCCGCGCCCGTCGAGCGGCGAAGCCGGTGTGCCGGACGTGCGGTCGCTCTCGCTGTCCGCGCGCGAACTCACCCTCGCGTACGGCTCCCGCACCGTCTCCACCGGCCTCGACCTGGAGATCCCGGCGGGCAAGGTCACCGCCCTCGTCGGCCCGAACGCGTGCGGGAAGTCGACGGCGCTGCGGGCGCTGGCCCGGCTGCTCAAGCCGCAGACCGGCGCCGTCCACCTCGACGGAACCGACGTCTCCACCCTCTCGGCACGCGAATTCGCCCTCAAACTGGGCCTGTTGCCGCAGACCCCCACCGCGCCGGACGGCATCACCGTGCGCGACCTGGCCGCGCGCGGGCGTACCCCGCACCAGCGCTGGTGGCGCCAGTGGTCGAGGGACGACGACGCCGTCGTGGACGCCGCACTCGAAGCCACCGGGACCGCCGCGCTCGCCGAACGCCGGATCGAGGAACTGTCCGGCGGCCAGCGGCAGCGCGTGTGGATCGCGATGGCACTCGCGCAGAACGCGCCCGTCCTGCTGCTGGACGAGCCGACCACGTACCTCGACCTCGCCTACCAGGTCGACGTCCTGGAACTGGTCGCCGACCTCGGCCGCAGCGACGCGCGCACGGTCGTCATGGTCCTGCACGAGCTCAACCACGCGTGCCGGTACGCCGACCACCTCATCGCCATGCGCGACGGCGCGGTGGTGGCCGCGGGGCCGCCGACCGAGGTCGTGACGGCGGAACTCGTCGAGGACGTCTTCGGGCTCAAGTCCAAGGTCATCGAATGCCCGGTGGCGGGAGTCCCGCTGGTGGTGCCGCTCGGGGGCCGACGCCCTGCCGCGGTCTGAGCCGAGGTCGGTTGTTCGACGCGGTGGCCCGTCAGGCGATCGGCCTGACGTCCTGCACGCCGGGGGTCTCCTGGACGAGGGCTTCCACGGCGGCGTACTGCGCGGGGTCGGTGAGCCGGACGCGGAACGAGTCGGGGAACTGGTCCGGGGTGAGGTTGGCGGCGAGGGCCGAGTCCTTGTTCATCTCGCGGAAGTGCCGGTAGGCGTTGTCCTTGCTCTCGTAGGAGACGGACGCCACACCGGGCGCGTTCGTGAGCACCCGCTGGATCTCCGCGCTCTGCCCCTCGGTGACGGCCCCGCCCGAACAGCCGCCCTGCGGGGGGTCGGTGCGGGTGCAGAGGAAGACCGAGAGATTGGCGCGGCCCGACCAGTAGTCCTTCAGGTCGCTGCCGAACGGTGGGGGCGTCCCGGCGGGTGTCGGCGGGTTGCCTGTCGCGGGGCCTTCCGCGACCGGTGCCGTGTTGCCCGGCCGGGCGCCGCTGTCCTGGCCGTTGTCCTTGCCGCTGTCGCTGCACGACGCGAGCAGCAGGACAGCTGCCGCCGCGCCCGCGAGCGCGGCGGTGCGCCGTCGCGAGGTGTTCACCGGTACTCCGGTCTTCCCGGCCATCGACATGCCCGGCCCTCCCCGCACGACCCCGGCGGCGCGCGTACTCGCTCGCGGGCCGGCGGATGTCCCGGCCCGCATCGCGCCATCCTGCCGCAGATCGGCGGCGAGCTCAGCTCCCCGGCTGGTGCGTCGGCTGGTAGGTCTCGAAGATCTCCGCCATCTCGCCGTCGGACGCCTCCGGCAGGCGGTAGTAATTCCGGATCACGACCGACCCGTCGGGTTCAAAGCGATACGTTTCGACGCTCATGCTCATCCGCTCGACCCCGTGCACCGAGAAGTGGTTCTCCATGACCCACGCGACCTCGTTGGCGCACACGTAGACCGTGCCGGGGTGGTGGCGCAGGCGTACGGCCGACTGGAACAGGTCCCAGCCCTCCAGGGCGCACGTGTCGAACCCGTGCTTCTCCGGCGTGCCCACCGGGTCGAGCATGCGGAAGTCGCCGGGGGCGACGGCCCGCCAGTTGGCGACCCAGGCGTCCTTGTCGCCGGCGTTCCACAGCGCGACGAACTGTTCGGCCCAGTGCAGGAGTTGTTCCTTCGTCGGGGTGGCCATGCCTCGCTCCTCGGGAAGCCCGGCGCACGGGCGCGCCGAAGGACTCGATCGCGACGCCGGGTGCAAGTCGATCATTGCGGAACCTCGGGCAGGTAAGCACACACCCCGCGAACCCTCAAGACGCAGTTGCGGCGATCGCGGTGTCCAGCAGCTCGGCGAACGTGCCGGCGAAATCCTCGGCGAGCACCGCGACGACCTGCAACGCGTCGACGGTGAACGGTCCGTGGCGGGCCATCAGGTCCCGGATGGCGGCGTCCATGTCCGCCCGCAGGTGCGGGTTGACCTGGGCGGGGAACGCGCGCAGAACGCTCCCGGCGGGTCGGCCGCGGGCCACCACCTCCGCCGCGCTCAGCACGCCCTTCTCCAGGCACGGTGCGAGCCACGGCGCCGGGAAGCGTCGACCGCTGTTCTCCTGCGACAGCGGGGTGATGTCCAGTGCGAGCCGGGCGAGTTCGGTCGAGCGGTGGGCGAGGTGCGGCGCGCAGCGGTCGGGGGCGGTGGTGAGCAGGAGGCGGGCGAGGTCGTCGGGGATGTCGTGGCCGTGCTCGGCCAGCACGGCGAGGATGTCCGGGGACAGCGGCCGTACGCGCATCTCTTCGGCCACCACCGCCCAGTCCGGGGCGTCCTCGACCTCCAGGAACGCCTCCAACTCTTCGGGGTCCGGGAGGGTGAGGAATCGGCGGAAGAGGTTGTCCGCCAGGGTTCGGAGGGCGTCGAGCGCGGCGCCGCGGTCGCCGACGGCCAGCGGGCGGCGCAGGGCCTCGGCGAGCGCGGGGTGTGGCAGCGCGCCGTGCGCCCGCTCCGTGCGGGCCGTGAAGGATGCGGCCAGTTCGAGATGCCCGAGTTCCACCAGGCGGCGGCATCCGGCGAGTTGGTACGCGACGCGCAGGTTCCTGCGGGCGCGCAGCGCCTCCGCGATCGTCGTCACGTTGTGCGTGAGCACGCGGATATTGCTGTCGTGCCACCCGGGGAGCGGCCGGGTCGTGTCGGTGAGCGAGCTGTCCAGGGCCAGGCTTCCGGGGCGGCCGGTGGCGAAGCTCGTCCCGGACAGGACGCGGCGCCGGATGTGCGCGGGGAGGTGGTGGCTCGTCAGGAGCGCCGCGTTGACGGCCGGTTCGTCCAGTCGGAGCAGACGGTCCGTCAGCGCGCCCAAGCGGGCGAAGCGTTGCGCCAGCGTCACCAACTGGCAGACGCTCGCGGTCGCGAAGAAGCCGTCGACGACTCCGGCGGGCATGGGTTGCAGGGCCCAGGTGCGCAGCATTTCGGCGGCCGGTGTCTCGGGCTCGCCGTCGGTGGCGGCCGCCGAGGTCGAGAGTATCTCGGCGATCGCGGGCACCAGCGCGACGGCGCTCTCGGGGGCCGCGAGCGAGAGCAGGAACGTCCAGGGGGAGCCTGCCGGTTCGGTCGCCGCGGGGCATGCGACGTTGTCGGGTTGCGCAGCCAAAGCCACGGCTGCATCGAGGAGTTCGCCGATCGTTCCGGTGAACTCGCGGCGCAGCAGCACCAGGAGGGCCCACCAGCGGCGCGGGTCGTCGCCGACGCGGGAACGTACCTGCTCGACAAGGTGCTTCGTGGTCTCGGTCGTGCCGAGAACCGCTCTCCGGTCCGCGGTGAGCGACTGCGCGGCGAAAGTGCGGAGCACGGCGTCGGCGGGCACCGCGTGCCTCCGCAGGTCGTCCCAGGTGAGCGTGCCCGACACGATCGCGTGGGTGGCGATCTCGAAGAAGCCCGCCGGTGGGGCGTACCGCAGTAGTTCGAGGGCGGCGTGCGCCGGACATGCCGGGTGCCCGGCCAGGCGGCTCGTCGTCATCGCGTCGAGAGGCCGCTCGCGGTGCAGGGCCGCCAGCTCCTGCCAGTCCGCCGCCGTCCACAGTTCCAGCGCCGATGCGGCCAGCCGTGCGCGTACGCGACGGGCGCGGGGGCCGAGCCGGGGTGGCAGGCCGGCCCTCTTCCCGGCATCGTTGCGCTGCGGGACGGCCATGGTCAGCCACGCGTGCACGGCTTTCGGCGTCCGGGGCGGCGGCTGGAACCGCGGCCCGCGGACGAACCCGGCGGCGCGGCGGGCGATGGCCGGGTCGGCGGCGTCGCGTGCGGGGCCGAGCAGGTGCCGGGAGCGGGTGGCCAGCAGCGTCTTGCGGAGGGTGTCCGGGACGGAATGCGCGTACGGCCCGTCGGTGAGCATGCGGCGGCGAAGCACGGGGTCGGCCTCCGGGTGGAGGTAGACGGCGGTGCGTACGCCCGGGTCGGCCGCGTCCGCGAGGGCCACCACGAAGTCGCGGCGGGAGAAACGGTATTGCGGGACGGCGCCGATCGCCGCGAGTTGACTGGCGGCGTCGCCGTGCGCGGCGACCCAGCGGACGACGGCCTCGCGCAGCTCGCCCCAGTCCGGGAGCCCGCCGGCCAGGGCCCGGTGCCGCTCCGCGGCGGGCAGGCGTGCGAGCAGGCCCACGGCGTCCTCGACCGGGAGCCGGGTCGCCAGGTCGCGCAGCAGGTCGGAGTGGCGTCGGATCACGGGATCGCCTCCCGGGGCCGCTCAGTTGCCCTTGCGCATGAGCAAGTGCCCGCGGCGGAAACGCTCTTCGTCGCCGGGTTCGCGCAGCATGCGGCCGATCTCGGTGAATCCGGCCTCGGTCGCCAGTCCGGCGAGAGCGTCGACGGGCCACCGGTAGGCCGTCGTCACCTTGTGGTCGAACGGCGTGACCGGCTCGCCCTCCGACTCGAAGAAGCCGAGGAGCAGATGTCCGCCGGGGGCCACCACCCGTCCGAACTCAGCGAAGTATCGGGGAAGTTCGGATGGCTCGGCGTGGATCACCGAGTACCACGACACGACCCCGGCCAGTGAGGCGTCGGCGAGATCAAGGGCGTCCATCGACCCGACCTCGAACCGCACACCGGGGTACTCCGCGCGGGCGAGGCCGATCATGGCGGGGGAGAGGTCGATGCCGAACGCGTCCAGCCCGAGGTCCCGCAGATGGGCCGTCAGGTATCCGGGGCCGCAGCCGAGTTCGGCGACGGACCGGTTGGCGTCGCGGGGGTGGTCGGCTTCGCGGGGGTAGTCCGGGACGCCCGTAAGGTCGCCCGCCGGGTCGCCCGAGCGGCCGGCTCTGCCCGAGCTCACCGAGTCGGCGAAGGCCGCGAGCATGGCGCGGTCGAGCGGGAAGCCGTCCAGGTAGCCGCGGGTGAGGTCGGCGTACAGCTCGGCCACGGCGTCGTAGGCGCTCGCGGTCTCGTCGAGGCGCGGGGAGGATGATCCGGTCACGGCACCCGACCCTACGACGAGCCCGCGCCGCCCGTTCGGTCAGGTTCCGGGGTGTGCGGGCTCGACGCGGTAGTTGCCGAACAGGACGCGCTCCGCGTGCCAGGTGTTCCAGTGCTCGGTGAGGTACTGGATGAGCCCGGCGTCGTTGAAGCGGTACACGAAGCAGTAGACGTTCGTGTACGCCTGCCCGCCGAGTGTGGTCGAGTGCATCGTGTGCTGCCGCATCGCCCAGTCCCCGTCGGCGAGCACGACGACGTCCTCGAAGCGGAACGTGGACTTGTCGTACGGGTCGACCCCGGTCTCCGTGGTGCGCGCCCCGCCCTGCCCGCCGGAGCCGCGCAGGATGGCGCGGATCTCCTCGATGCCGCGGTGCTCGGTCTCCCCGCCGCGCCCGACCATCGGCAGGCCGTTCCACCACACGGCGTCGTCGGCGAACAGCGTGGCGCGGTCGAAGTCGCGCGGTGCCTCGAACATCTTGTTGACGGACGCGATGTTGCGCAGTTCGGTGTCCGAGTAGTTGGGCATGCTGGATTCCCTCCGTGGTGACTGCCGGACCGGATCGTCGACTACCAGTGGTTCCACCGGATCGCGCGCTCGGCGCCGGAGCGGTCGGCCGGGCGGAAGTCGGTGCCGAGCGTCCAGGCGACCGGGAAAAGCCCGGCCTGGGTGGCGCGTTCGTACGGAATGCCGAGCAGGTCGGCCATCTCGCGCTCGCGGTGCAGGTGGATCGTCGTCCAGGCGCTGCCCATGCCCTCGGCGCGGAGCGCGAGCATGAAGTTCCAGACGGCGGGCAGCACGGAGCCCCACAGGCTGGCCTGTTCGAAGACGGAGACCCCGTCCATGCGCCCCGCGATGGTGGGCACCACCAGGACGGGCACCTCGTGGAGGTGGTCGCGCAGGTGCATGACGGACCGTGAGATCCGCTCCTGCTGCGGTGTCTTCGGGTACCGCGACGGCCGACCGGCGGCCGCGGCCTCGGCGGACATGCGCTGCTGGTCGTCGATCGAGGCGCGGTAGATCTCCGCCATCCGCGCCCTGATCGCCGGGTCGTCCACGAGCACCCAGTTCCAGAGCTGGAGGTTCGACCCGTTGGGCGCCTGCAACCCGACGCGCAGGCACTCCTCGACGGTCTCCCGCGCGACCGGCCGCTCCAGGTCCAGCCTGAGCCGCACGGAACGGGTGGTGGTCAACAACTCCCGTGGTGTGAGCATGGCCCGGAGGTTAATGGACTCAGTTAACTATTTACACCCCTGAACGGGTCCGGACCTTGGGCGGTTCGAGGAGTGCCGTCGCCGGATGCCTGCGGTCGGACCGTCGATATCAATACGCCATGACCGCCTGTCGGGGACGTCTTGTGGCGACGGAGCGTCGGGCCGGCCGAGCGGCCGAGCGGCCGAGCGGCCGAGCGGCGGGGCGTCGCGGCGTCGCGGCGGGGGCGGCGCTAGGCGTACACGCGGTCCGCCGCCGGGACGCCCGTGTCGTCGTACAGCCGCTCCATGGCCTCGCGCGAAAAGATCTCGTGATGCTCGACGCCTCCGGCGAACAGCCCGAACAGCTTCGTCGTCCACTCAGGACTGCGCTGAATCGCACCGAACACCGCGTTGAGGCGCGGGGACAGCTCTCCGAACGCACTCAGCTTGGTGGTGAACTCATAGTTGCGGACGCTCGTTTCGTCCCGCAGCTTGTGGTACTCGGCGAGTGCGCTGTCCATCGACCGTTCCCCGGACAGGGCTTGATGGAGGCGTTCGGCCAGGATCTCGCCGTGCATGAAGGCGTCCGTGATGCCGAAACCCGGGTACGGGTCCTTGTGGTACCCGGCGTCACCGACCAGCGCCCAACCCGGCCCCCACGGGTGGCGGTAGTAGTTGTCGGCGTGCGGCATGGCCACGAAGTCGCCCTCGCGTTCTCCCTGTTCGCGCAACTGCGCACCGAGTTCCGGATGGACCTCGTCGAACGTCGCCTGGAAGTTGCCCGGCACGTCCCGCCGGAACTCCTTGAACCGCGCCTTCGGGCAGATCACCGCGAGCACGGTCAGCCCGTGGTTGGTGGGCCAACCCCCGCACCAGATCCCGTTGAAGCCGACCCGGTGCTCCAACGCCCAGTCCAGGCCGCTGTGGTACGCGTAGTAGTTGACCCCGGTGGCCGGGACCACCTTGTACGCCTGGGCCTCGGTCGCCTTCGCCACCACCGAGCGGCACCCGTCCGCCCCGATCACGATCGCGGCACGGAACTCCCGTGCAAGACCGCCCGGTTCATGACCCCGTACGCCCACCACCCGTCCTTCGGAAAAGACCAGGTCCGACACCCCGAACCCCTCGACAACCTCCGCCCCGGCCCGGCGCGCGGCGTTCACCAGGATCTCGTCCAACACCGCCCGCCGCGGCGCGTACGTGGTGTCAATGCCGTCCACCGGCTCCGCAAAACCACTCATCGCGATGTCCCGATAGGCAAAATGCGCCACCCGGATCGGCGTGGCGTCGGTGGCCCTCAGCTCGTCCAGCAACCCCCAATCCCGCAGCCGCGCAAGGCCGTTCTGGTGGATGTAGTGGGTCGAAACCGTGTCACTGGGGAACGTGGCACGGTCGAGCACGAGAACCCGGTGCCCTCGCCTCGCAAGGAGCATGGCGGTCGGCGACCCCGCACAGCGGGCACCGACAACGATGACGTCGTACATGCGGCATCCTTCGCGTTTCGGTCCGACACGAAAGCAACTGAACGCCTGGCCCAGACACCCCCATCCCACCGCAAGGCCGGTCGCCCGTCCCACCTCCAACCCAGTGCCTCACCTGTGCCTAGAGAGGCGGCGAGGCCCCGGCCTCCGTGCCCTGCGCGTGCGGTGCACACCGACTTGATGCCTCCGGTACGGTCATCGCCGCCGTCTGAAACCGAACCTGGTGGCGTTCAATCCTGTGCCCGACGAAACGTGAGTCCGAATGTCAGAACTGGTCCACGAGCAACTCCGCGCCGTGGCGATCAATCCCGCCGCGCCGGAGGATGTTCTGCTCCGCATGCTGTCCGGACCGCGCTGGCTCGCCCTGGCGGTCTCCGGGAGACCGGCGGCGCCAGTCGGCGTGATCAATGCGCTGGTGACCCACAAGGATTCCTCGGTCCGCATGGCCTTCGCAGGCAACCTCCAGATGCGGTGGCAGGACCGGGAACGCCTGGAGAAGGACCCGCACTTCGGAGTCCGGCTCACGTTGGCGGAAGGCGCGTCACGGGCCGCCGTAGAGCACCGACCCGCGCCGACCGCATTGCTGGAACGCTTGGCGCGGGACGAGGACGCCCGCGTCCGCAGCCAGATCGCATGCAGCCCCGACCTGCCGCCGCTGCTCGCCGAAGCACTCGTCGGCGACGACGACGCCCTCACCCGAGAGAATGTCTGCCGACGCTACTGGGACGTCCTCGACCCCGCCGCACGCGACGCTCTCATCGCCGATGACGACCGGGAAGTTCGGCTCGCGGCTCTCCTCATGAGGGACAAAAGCGAGAGCGGTGCGGCGAGGGCGCTGCTGCGCGCCGGCGTCGGCGAGCTCGACGTCGCGACGCACTGCGTCCTCGACGCCGAAGTATCCGCGCAACTCGTCAACACCGGCGACAGCCGGACCAAGCGCGCCGCCGCACAGAACCCGACCCTGCACCCGGTCGCCGTTGCGCGCCTGGGGCGCGATGACGACGTCACTGTTCGCCTGGCAGTTTCGGTACGCCAGGACCTCACCGACGAACAGCGCTTGGCTGTTGACTTCGGGCCGGGTCTTGATAACTGGTTGTCGGACCTCCCGGTGCCCTGGATCGAGAACAATTTGGGATCTCCGACCGTCATGAGCCAGTGCGCGAATTCAGGACATGTGCTTCTGAGACGCGGCGCTGCAAGGAGCCCGACACTGTCCGCCGACGACGTGGCGGTGCTGGCGCCGACGGCGATCGCGAGGTGCGACTGGCCTTGTGCCGACACCACCCCGCAGCGCCGATGGACGTACTCCTGGAGTTTGCCACCGACCCCGATTACCGGGACCGATGGGCACTGCGGCGGGCCCCGGCCTTCAAGGCGCGCGGACTGAGGCGCTTGGCCGACGATCCTTCCCCGACCGCCCGCGAGTTGGCCGCCTGTGATCCGGAAGCTTCTGCCGAGCTGATCGAAGCCCTCAGCCACGACCGGGATTTCGGAGTGCGGGCGGCCATGGCCCAAGATCCTCGCCTGTCCGTCGACCGGCTGATCGAGTTCTTCGGCACCCGGGGGCTGGCCCTACGTGCGGGTGGGAACCCCAACCTGCCCGAGGAAGCAATGCGAGCAACCCTCGACCTCCTCGCCTGACTCGCTACCGCCGAAACCTCGCACCCCGCCGTAACCCGCCGAACCCGCCGTCGTTGGAACGGATGTTCGACATCACGGGAGGAGCGGCACATGCGCCATCGGATCGTTGTCGGAGTCCACCTCGTCATCCGCGACCGCCGCGGCCGGGTCCTGTTGGGCCTGCGCCCGGCAACGTCCGCGTTCGGTGCAGGACAGTGGCATGTTCCCGCAGGTCACCTGGAGGAGGAATCGGCGCAGCAGTGCGCGACGCGCGAGGCCCGCGAGGAACTGGGTATTGCCGTCAACCCCGATGCGCTCCGGCTCCTGCACGCACTGCACCAGCGCGACCCGGACGACGGCCACGCGCGGATCCAGCTGTTCTTCGGTGTCGAGGGCTATGCCGGGCGCGCCGAGAACTGCGAGCCGGACCGCTGCACCGAACTGGGTTGGTGGCCGCAGGATGCCCTGCCCCCCAACACCGTCCCCTACACCGCCGGCGCCCTCGCCGCGATCGCAGCCGGAGTCGTCTACGCCGAATCCGGATGGACGACATGACCGCCTACGGCCGCACTCGTCCGTCGGCCCTGACGTTCAGGCAGACGGCGGCCTGGCGGAACCGCCGCCAACCGCCCTCGTCAGCCCGGCTCTTGGCATCCGCGCCAATCGCCGTGCTGCCTTGGCCATGCATGCACTTACACGAACTCGCCGTCATGCGCGATTGTTTGGATAGTAGGTAGTGGGGGCGAGCGCCAGTCCAGAGCGGTCGTTGGCACTGATGGAGGTGCTGCGCGCGGGCTGAGGGAGAAGTGAGTGAAACAGGAGGGGCGTTGGCACACGAGCAGCCACTCGGACACCGCGCCCAAGAAATGCGTCGAGATGACGAACCAAGCCATTGCGATCAGCCGACGCGAGGGTTGGCGTGAGAGCAGCCGCCCTGGCGCCGGTGCAGCGACATGCGTCGAGGCTACGGAGATGGCTTGGGCTGGTCCACGTGCGGGACTTTTAGCGCGTGCCCGGGCCGCAGCTCACTGTTGCGCCCTATGCCTGGCGCCAATTCCCTTACCCTCGGCGGGCGGTGACCAGCCAGGCTCGGGAGTCGAACCAGACTCCGTTGTCGGTGTCGTGAGCGGCGAGTGTTGCGTCCAAGCGGGTCATGGCGCTCCTGCGTACTGCCGTGTCCTTGTCCGATAGCAACTCCGCCGCCATCAGCAACTGGAGCACGGATTCGCGGGCTTCGGCCGCGGTCGCGCCGTAGTGGACGGGCTCGTGCAGGTCGGTGACCTCGATGGTTGTGAAGCCGGCCGAGGTCAGCACGTCGGCCGTCGTCTTCGGATCGGCGAGCGAGAAGGCTGCGTCGGCCGACGGCGTTCGGTCGTCACCGCTGGACAGCGCCGCACGGATCGCCGTGCTCCACTCCTGGTGTTCGCGGGCTTGCCATACCAATTGGACGAATGGCGCCCCAGGGCGCAGTGCTCGCCCGATGTTGGTGAAGGCGACCATCGGGTCCGCGAAGAACATCGTGCCGAACCGGCTCAACGCCACGGTGAAATGCTCGGCCGGAAATGGGTGCGACTGAGCGTCGGCCTGGAGGAACTCCACGTTGCCTACGCCCTCGATCTCGGCTTGCCGACGGGCGCGTTCCAGCATCGGGGCCGAGACGTCGACGCCGAGGGCGCTGCCTCGTGAGGCAACGCGGGCTGCTTCGCGGGTGGCTTGGCCGGTGCCGCATCCGACGTCCAGGACGAGGTCGTCGGGACCGATGTCGAGGACCGAATGCAAGCGCCGCTGATAGCAGACGAGTTCGCCGTCGTAGTCGAAGGGCATCGCGGCCGTCACCGTACCGGTCCGTCGCGGAGCACTCCGCGGACGGCGTCGATGCCGGCGCCAGGGTCGAACGCGGCCAGCCACCAGGTGGCACCCGCTTCCACGTACGGCCGGGGGTCGACGTCCGGCGTCAGTCCGACGGCGATGTCGTACGCGGACATCTCGCCGCCCCGAAGCTCCGTCAACAGTCCGACAACCTCGGCCAGTTGAGACGCGCTCGTCAAGTTCGCCGGGACGTAGCCGTCGAGTCGGGCTGCCCGCCTGATCGGCTTGACGTTGCCGGGCAGTCCCGCCGCCCACACCGGAATTCCCGGCTCTTGCACCGGCCGGGGGAGGAAGCTGACGTCGTCCACGGTGTAGTGCTCGCCGTGATGCCGCACCGGCTCGCCCGACCACGCGGCGGTCAGGATCTCCAGCGACTCGTCCAGCATGGCGGCCCGGCGTCGGGCGTCCAACTCCTCGCCCGTCTTGGACAGTTCGTTGCCGAAGCGGTCGCTGCCCAGGCCCACTCCGAGCGTGAGGCGCCCGCCGCTCAAGCGGTCCAGCGTTGCCGTCTCCCGCGCGAGTTTCACCGGTCGCCGCCGGGCCGGCGTCGTCACCATGGGGCCGATGCGCAGCCGTTCGGTGGCCGTGGCGACCGCCGCGAGGGTGATCCACGGGTCGGCGACGAGGCGAACCGGCTCACGCCATCGCACGTGGTCCCAGACGAAGAAGCCGTCCCAGCCCGCCTCCTCCGCCTCGCCGGCCAGGCGCGCCACCGCCAGGGGGTCGGCCAGGTCGTCGAACAGCGGCAGCCACAAAGCGGATCGCAGGCGGTTCACGAGAGGTCTCCTTCCGCGTAACGTTTGCGCCTTCGTACGCACGCCCCGGCGGGGGCTTCCGCGCTGTCGCGCCGGAACCCTTGCTCACCGTGCACTTGACGTGAGGTCATGCCGGAAACGCTAAAGCCCTCCCACCCATCGTGAAAAACGATGATTCCCGATCGGATCAATCGCTTCTCCCCATGGATGTCGCTATGTTGAAGCTCGTGACCGACGTTGAGCTGCGTCATCTGGCGGCCATGGTCGCCATAGTCGAGGAGGGCTCCTTCGGCCGGGCCGCGGCCCGCCTGGGGTACACGCAGTCGACGGTGAGCCAGCAGATCGCCGCTCTGGAGCGGGCGGTGGGCGGACGCGTGTTCGACCGCCCCGGCGGCCCCAAGCCGGTACAGCTCACCCCGCTCGGCCGCGTGGTCCTCGACCAGGGCCGCGAACTCCTCGCGAAGGCACGTGCGTTCGCCGATGCCGTGGACCGCTTCAACGCCGGGGGCGGCCGCGTCGACATCGGCACGTTCCAGAGCGTGTCCAACGTGATCCTGCCCTCACTCGTACGCCGCCTCCGCGACGAACACCCCGGCTGCGACATCCGGCTGTCCGAGGAGGAACCGGACCAGCCCCGGATCGGCCACCTCGACCTGCTGTTCTACGACGGCCGCCTCGACGCCCGGCTCGACGGCGGCCTGGAACACCTCAAGCTGCTGGACGACCCGTACCTGCTCGTGGCCGCCGCCGGGACCTTCCCCGACGGTCCTGTCCCGCTCGAACGGTTCGACGGTGCCGCCATGGTCGCCTGGCCGCTGACCTGCGACCAGCCCCGCGTCGAACAGGCCATCTCCCGGCACGGCGCCCGCCCGCAGGTGGTGTTCCGGAGCGCGGTCAACGACACCCTCCTGTCGATGGTTCGCGCCGGAATGGGCTCCGCGGTCCTGCCCTGGCTGGCCGTCCTCGGCGGCGACGTCCTCGCCGACCACCGGCTCACCGTCCACGAGTTGCGCCCCCGAATCCCACCCCGCGAGATCTACCTCCACTGGCGTGCCGGACGCACCCACTCCCCACTGGCCCGCCGCGCCCTCGAAATCGCCGTCGAGTCCGCCTCCGAAGCCGCCTTCCCCTCCCACCTGCACCTCGGCCTTCCCGCCTCCTGAAGCGAATCCGCCGTCGAGCCGGAGTTGCGGAATGGCGACGGGCCGCCCACGGAGCGGATTCGCGTGGACGGCCCGTGACACTCTCAACATGCGACGGGTCGGGGGTGTTCCCTGGGCTGACGGGGCGTCAGCGGCCCTTGAACTCCGGGGTCTTCTTCTCGGCGAAGGCGCGGGGGCCGATGCGGGAGTCCTCGGAGAGGAACACCCGCATGCCGATCTCGGACTCGATCTTGAAGGCCTCGTCCTCGGGGAGTTCGTCGGTTTCGCGGAGGACGCGCAGCACGGCCTGGACCGCCAACGGGCCGTTCGCGGCGATGGTGTTGGCGATCTCCTTGGCCTTGTCGAGGGCCGTGCCGTCCGGCACCAGGTGCGAGATCAGGCCCAGTTCCTTCGCCTCGGGGGCGTAGAAGTGACGGCCGGTCAGGAGGATGTCGGCGGCCGCGGTGTACGGGATTTGGCGGCGGAGGCGGACGGCGGAGCCGCCCAGCGGGAACAGGCCCCACTTGACCTCGGAGACGCCGAAGCGCGCCGACTCGCCGGCCACGCGGATGTCGGTGGACTGGAGGATCTCGGTGCCGCCCGCGATCGCCGGGCCCTCGACGGCCGCGATGAGCGGCTTCTTGAGGGTGAAGCCCTTGAGGATCCACTTCATGACGGACATGTCGAGGGCGAGCTTGGTCCCGTCGCCGTCGCCCTTGAAGGCGTCGCCGGGCGCGCTCTTGCTCATGTTCTTCAGGTCCGCCCCGGCGCAGAACGCGCCGCCCGCGCCCGTGAGGATCGCGACGCGGATGTCCGGGTCCTCGTTGACCAGGTCCCAGGTGTCTTCGAGGATCGCCATCATCTCGCTGGTCAGCGCGTTGCGCGCCTGCGGGCGGTTGAGGGTGATGACGATGATGTGGCCGTCGCGCTCTACGAGGACCGGGGGAGCGGACTGTTCGTCGGTCATGGTGCGGAACTCCAGGCGGTAGTCAAGGGAAGAGGATCAGCGGGGCGGGCGCGGCATGCCGAGGCCGAGCATCGCGATCATGTCGCGCTGGATCTCGTTCGTGCCGCCGCCGAAGGTGAGCATCAGGCAGATGCGGTACATGCGTTCGACGCGTGCGCGGATCTGGCCGCCGAGGTCGTCCTCCGCCGCGGCGCCGGTGAGGTACGCCTCCTCGCCCAGGATGTCCATCAGCATCCGGTACGCCTCGACGTACAGCTCGGTCCCGAACACCTTCGTCGTGGACGCCTGCGCCGGACCGAACTTCGCCCCGTGGTCGGCCCCCCATGCCGCCTTCCAGTTCAGCAGCTTCAGGTACTCGGTCCGCGCGTGCAGCCGCCCCAGGTTGAGCCGGACCACCTCGCGGTCGATCAGCCGCGTACCGTCCGGCAGTTCGACCTCACGCGCCCAACGGTGCGTCTGGTTCACCAGCAGTTGCAGGCCGTACGCCGAACACAGCGCCACCCGCTCGTGGTTGAGCTGGCCGGTGATCAGCTTCCAGCCGTCGCCCGGCGCGCCGACCAGCGCGGAGTGCGGCACGCGGACGTTGTCGTACGTCGTCGCCGTCGTCGTCTGCCCGGTCAGCGTCGGCACCGGGCTCCACGAGAAGCCCGGCGTGTCGGTCGGCACGCAGAACACCGACAGGCCCTTGTGGCGCGGTTGTTCGGGATCGGTGCGGACCGCGAGCCAGATGTAGTCGGCCACGCTCGCGAGCGAAGTCCACATCTTCTGCCCGTTGATGACCCACTCGTCGCCCTCGCGCACCGCGCTGGTGCGCAGCGCCGCGAGGTCCGTCCCCGCCCCCGGCTCGCTGTAGCCGATCGCGAAGTGCAGTTCGCCGGCGAGGATTTTGGGCAGGAAGAAGGCCTTCTGCTCGTCCGACCCGAACTCCATGATGGCCGGGCCCACGCTGTTGAGGGTGAGCAGCGGGATGGAGGCCCCCGCCCCCATCGCCTCGTCGTGGAAGATGAGCTGCTCGATGTTGGTGAGCGCCTGCCCGCCGTACTCCTTGGGCCACCCGATGCCGAGCCAGCCGTCCTGGCCCATGCGCCGGATCACCTTGCAGTACGCGCTGTCCCGGTCCATGGCCTCGCCCTCGGACGCGGCCTCGGCGCGCATCTCGGGCGTCATGATCCCGGCGAAGTACGCGCGCAGTTCGCGGCGGAGCTGCTCCTGCTCCGGGGTGTAGGCGATGTGCATACGACCTCCGATTCACCTCTCGCCGCGCGCGTCGCGCAGCCGTTGGTACGAGTCCCGGAACCGCGTCAGCAGCGCTCCCAGTTGCTCGCGGTCGCCCGGATCCCAGTCGGCCCAGACGGTGGCGATGTCGCGCAGCCACACCTGGCGGATCAACTCGCGTGTCTCGCGGCCCTCTTCGCTCAGGTGCAGCAGAACGGCCCGGCCGTCGCGCGGATCGCCCTCGCGCACCACCAGGCCCTGGTCCTCCAGTGGTCGGATCTGGCGGCTAGCGGTGGACTGCTCGACGCCCAGCCGGTCCGCGATCTCCTTCACCCCCAGGGGGCCGTGCCGGTGCAGCACGAACAGGATCGAGATCGCCGAGCGCGGCAGCGGGCGTCCGGCCGAGCCCTCCATCCGGGCCCGGTACGCGGGCGTCCGGTCCACGTCGGTGACCAGCGTGATGAACGCGCTGACCATCGCCTCCGCGGAGTCCTCCGGGAAGCGGCCTGGGTCCTCGGGCGGCCGGTCGGCGGGCATGGGCCGGATGCTTGCATGTATGCATCCAACAGACAAGGCCCACATTGCGGGGGATCCCGCCCGAGCTCGCAGATAAATCAATCGACTGTTTGAATAATGCCCTGCGGCGGCCTTGAACCGGCATCCCCGGCGCGCTAGAACCGAGGTGCGGGCCGGGGGCAGGTGTCCGAGCGCCCTCCGCCGCGGCCGTGTGGCGGAGCAGTGGCGGCACACGAACGGGCCCGCGGGACGAACGACACACGGACTGCGCACCGACCGCTCAACGACTGCTCAAGGAATGCGCGAGGACCGCTCAAGGACTGCGCGAAAGCGACGCACGGACCACGCGTATGCGACGGACGGACTACGGACGCACTACGGACGGCGAGGTACCGCTCGATGGCGACGAAGCACGGCACGACCGACGGCAGCACCGACGGCACCACCGGCAACGCGGGCGACCGCGTGCCCGGAGCCGTGCGCGAGTTCGGCAACCTGATCGACGGCAAGGTCCTCCCGGCCGCCGGAGGCCGCCGCATCGACTCGGTCGAACCTTCCACCGGCCGGGTCTGGGCCCGCGTTCCCCGCTCGACCGGGGAGGACGCCGAGGCCGCCGTCGCCGCCGCGCGCCGCGCGTACCCCGCCTGGTCCGCGCTGCCGCCGGCACGCCGCGCCATGTACCTACGCGAGGTTGCCCGCGTCGTCGCCCAGAACTCCGCCGAGCTGGCCGAGACCGAGGCCCGCGACAACGGCCGCATCATCCGCGACGTGCGCGGCGGCGACCTGCCGGGCGTGGCGTACATGTGGAGCGCCTTCGCGGGGGAGTGCGACGCGGCGGTCCGGGGCATGAGCACGCAGATCGGCCCGACCACCGTCGGCCTGACCCGCCGGGAGCCGTACGGCGTCGTCCTGGGCGTCATCCCGTGGAACGCCCCGCTCCCGACCCTCACCGCCAAGGCCGGCGCCGCGCTCGCCGCCGGCAACACTGCGATCGTCAAGCCCGCCGAGCAGGCGTCCGCGTCGTCGCTACGGTTGGCCGAGCTGATCGCGGACGTCCTGCCGCCCGGTGTCCTCAACATCGTCTCGGGCCTCGGAGAGGAGGTCGGCGACCCGCTCGTGCGGCACGCGGGCGTCGACCGCATCAGCCTGACCGGCTCCACCGAGACGGGGCAGGCGATCACGCGCGCCTCCGCCGACCACCTCAAGCCGCTCGCGCTCGAACTCGGCGGCAAATCACCGAACATCGTGTTCGCGGACGCCGACCTCGACGCCGCCGCGGTCGGGGTCACCACCACCGCCGTCTACACCGGCAACGCGGGACAGGTCTGCTACGCGGGCACCCGCATCCTCGTCCAGGCGTCGATCCTGGACGAGTTCCTCGACCGGATGCGCGCGGCCGTCGCCGACGTCGTGCTCGGCGACGCCCTCGACCCGGCCACCACGATGGGTCCCATCGTGTCGGCCGAGCAATACGCCCGCGTCACCGGCTACTTGGACCTGGCCGTCGCCGAGGGCGCGGCCCCGGTCTTCGGCGGACGTCACGGCGCGGCCCTGTTCGAGGACGGATCCCCGTACGCCGAGGGCTACTTCGTCGAACCGACCCTCTTCCGCGCGGCCGACAACAACCTGCGCGTCTGCCGCGAGGAGATCTTCGGACCGGTCGCCGTCGTCATCCCCTTCGAGGACGAGGCGGAGGCGGTGCGGATCGCCAACGACACGACCTACGGCCTCGCCGCCGGCATCTGGACGCAGGACCTCGCCCGCGCCCACCGTCTCACCGCGGCCCTGCACGCGGGCTTCATCTGGGTCAACACCTACCGCCGCCTGGGCGGCGGTCTGCCGTTCGCGGGTATGGGGGACAGCGGCTACGGGCACGACTCGGTGCTGGAGAACACGCGCGAGAAGTCGGTGATGATCGAACTGCTGGGCTGAACGGGCGACCGGGCGACGCGTCTGCCGCACCGAACGGGGCCACCCGGCTTCCACCGCCGGAAAGGTCTTCGCCATCCGCCCGACCAGGATCGTAGATTCGGAGGATGAAGGAACGACCCGCGGACCTGGACGACACCCGCCTGCACACCGCGCTCGCGGCGTGGGGGATCGAGCCCGCCGTGTCGGCGTACGCTCCCGTCGGCTTCGGCGACCACCACTGGACGGTCGAAGGCGCCGACGGGAGGCGGTGGTTCGCCACCGTTGCCGACCTCGCCGAGAAGGCGCACTGCGGCCCCGACCCGGACGCGGCCTTCGACGGGCTCCGGCGCGCGATGGACACCGCCGCCACGCTGGCCGATCCGGATGCCGGGGGACTGGAGTTCGCCGTACCGCCGCTGCGTGCGTCCGGCACCGGGGAGACGGTGCTGCGCCTCGGCGACCGGTACGCGCTCAGCGTCTTCCCGCACGTGGCCGCGAAGTCCGGCGACTTCGGCGACGAACCCGACGCGGCCCAGCGGGGCTTGGTCATCGACCTCCTCGCCCGCCTGCACCGCGCGGAGCCTCCGGCGTCAACCCCGGTGGCCGCCGTACGACTTCCCTCCCGCGCCGACCTGGAGTCCGCACTGGCCGACGTCGCGACCCGCGGCGAGCCCCGGAACACCGGCCCCCGCGCCGAAGCCGCCCACACGCTGCTCGGTCGGTACGCCAGGCCGTTGCGCCGCCGCCTCGTCGAACTCGACCAGGGGGCCGAGCGGTTGGAGCACGCCGCGCGACTGTCGGACGCGCGGCTCGTCGTCACGCACGGCGAACCGCACCCGGGCAACCTGATGCGCGATGCGGCGGACCGCCCGTACCTGGTCGACTGGGACACCGTCGGCCTCGCGGTGCCCGAGCGCGACCTGTGGCATGTCGTCCGCACGCAGGACGACCTCGACCGCTACGAGCGGGTTGCGCGCCGCGTGGTCGACCCTGCCGCCCTGGCGTTCTACCGCCTGCGCTGGCTCCTCGCCGACACCGCCGAATTCGTCGCCACCTTCCGGGCGCCCCACACCGGTACACGCGACACCGAGGACGCCTGGCGCTACCTCCGCGAAACCCTGGCGGCGGTCGCGGCCCCGTAGCACACCCCCTGTCCTCCGATCCCCGCCGCTGCCCTCCCCGATCTCCGGCCTCCCCGATCCCCGACCTCCCCATGATTCACACAGTCGTTTGACTTGATTGTGTCGATCGTCTGCGGTTGGCTGCCGAACCATGACGCGCCTCCGCAGCGGCCTGCGCGACCGCACGGCGATAGCCGGGGTCGGGTGGACCGAGTACTCCAGAAACTCCGGCGTCAGCACGCTGACGCTGGCCCTGCGCGCGGTCACCGCGGCCCTGGACGACGCCGGGCTCGGGCTCTCCGACGTCGACGGGGTGGCCTGCCACCGGGTCGGGGACTCGGTGCAGGCGGTGCTCGTCGCGCAGGCGCTGGGGGTCAAGGACCTGCGCTACCACCTCGACATGTTCGGCGGCGGCGGCACCTCGCACCAGGTCGTCGCGCACGCCGCGACGGCCGTGGCCTCGGGCATGGCCGAGACGGTGGTGTGCTGGCGTGCCGTGAACGCGCGTTCGGAGTTCCGGATGGGCGGGACCGGCCGTGCCGCGCCCGACGCGCTGGAGTTCCAGTACCAGTTGCCCTACGGCTACGCCACGCCGCCGCAGCAGTACGCGATGCTCGCCCGCGCCTGGATGCACGCGCGCGGGGCGACGTCCGAGGACCTCGGCCGGGTGGCGGTCACCCAGCGCGAGCACGCGCTGCTGAGCCCGCGCGCGATGATGCGCCGCTCGCTCACCATGGACGACTACCTCGCGGCCCGCCCCATCGCCGAGCCGCTGCGGCTCTACGACTGCTGCCTGGAGACCGACGCCGCCGTTGCCGTCGTCGTCACCAGCGCCGAACGGGCCCGAGCGCTGGCCAAGCCGCCGGTGCTCATCGCGGGCGCCGCGACCGGCGGCGGGCACACACTCTTCTCCAACGGCCGGGCCGACCCGACCGTCAGCGCGGCGGCCGACCTGGCCCCGCGGCTCTACGCGGCGGCCGGCATCGGCCCCGACGACATCGACATCGCCGAGCTGTACGACGCGTTCACCTTCCTGGTGCCCCTGCAACTTGAGGACTACGGCCTGGTCCCGCGCGGCGAGACCGGCGGCTTCTACGCCGACGGCCACGCGGGCCTGAAGGGACGTCTGCCGGTCAACACCCACGGCGGGCACCTCTCCGAGGGGTACGTGCACGGCCTCAACCACGTCGCCGAGGCGGCCAGTCAGTTGCGCGGCGAGGCCGGGGACCGGCAAGTCCCGGGCGCCACCGTCGCGCTGACGACGGGTCAGCCCGGCTATGTGGGTGGCACCTGCTCGGCGCTCATCCTGCGGCGAGAGGAACCCGCATGACCGAGCCGTCCAGACCGCCGCATCCGGCGGTCGACCGGGACTCGGCGGCCTGGTGGGCCGCGCTGGCCCGGCACGAACTGGTCTTCCAGCGCTGCGGCGAGTGCGCCACCTGGCGGTGGCCGGCGCGCGCGATGTGCAACGACTGCGGCTCGTTCGGATGGGGCTGGTTCCCGGCGTCCGGGCGCGGCGTGATCACCAGTTGGATCGTCAACCACCACAGCTTCCTGCCCGGCGTGCCCGCGCCGTACGTCGTGCTCAGCGTGCGCATGGACGAGCAGCCCGACCTGGTGCTGCCGGGAGCGTACGACGGACCGCCCGACGACCCGGCGCTGGAGATCGGTGCGCCGGTCCGCGTCGGGTTCTCCGACCTGCTGGGAGAGCCCCCCGCAGCCCTCCTCCGCTGGAGCATTATTCAGTCAACTGCTTGATTAATTCAGCGACGCTGGGCAGGATGCGGGCGTACCTCGCGGCACGCCCTCCGCGGCACCCCCGCCGACCCGGGCCACACCCCCACCACAAGGCAGGTCTCGCGATGCGCAACGGATACAAGGTCTTCGACGCGGACGCCCACGTGATCTATCCGCGGGACCTGTGGACGCGGTTCCTCGACAAGAAGCACGGCGACCGCTTCGGACGGCGGCAGCCATTCCCGGAGTTCGACACGTACAACCCCGTCACCGTCGACGGGCGCTGGACGCAGCACGACACCATCGTCTACGGCCGCTTCCAGGAGGCCATCAACTGGACCACCGACGACATGCGCCGCATCTACGGCGACGACCTGCTGGTCAACGGCTTCACCGGCGACCGCGTGGCGAGCGCGCTGGCCCGGGACGGCATCGACCTCGCGGTGATCTACGGTCCCGAGTACGACATGTGGTTCGACGGTGTGGACCCGGAGTTGCAGGCCGCGATGGCCCGCGCGTACAACCGCTGGGGCCAGGAGATGCGCGAGACGTCGGGCAACCGCGTGCACGTGTCCGGGCCGGTGCCGCTGGTCGACATCGGCCGGGCGGTCGAGGAAGTGGCTTACGCCCACGAGCACTTGGGGACACGGTGCTTCTGGGCCCGGCCCAACCTGTTCGACGGCCGGACGCTCGGCGACCGCTACTACGATCCGCTCTGGGAGTTGCTCCAGGACCTCGGAGTCGCGTTCGGCACGCACGAGTTCATGGGTCTCAAGGGCCAGTCCTTCGGGCACGACCGCTACCGGACGTTCACCGAATGGCACACCGTGGTGCACCCGTTCGAGACGATGGGCGTCATCACGTCGATGATCGCGCACGGCGTCTTCGAGCGGTTCCCGCGGCTGCGCGTCGCCTACCTGGAGGCCGGGTGCGGCTGGCTGCCGAGCTGGCTGCACCGCATCGACGAGCAGTTGGAGATGGCCGGGGAACGGGAGTTCCCCGAGCTGACCATGAGCGCGACCGACTACTTCCGGCGCAACGGGTGGATCTCGACCGAGTGCGAGGACCCGTTCGTCTCCGACGTCGTGCGGTGGATGGGGGACGACCGGATCCTCTTCGAGAGCGACTTCCCGCACCCGGACTCCAAATTCCCGCACACCACCTCGGAGTTCCTGGGCCAGGGCCCGGAGATCCTGTCGGACGACAGCAAGCGCAAGATCCTCTGGGACAACCCGGTGGAGTTCTACCGGTTCCCGGACGGCTACCTGCCCACTTCGTTCACCGAGGCGAGTGACCACTGATGGCCCCGTCGACCACCCCGCGCATCATCTCCGCCGACTGCCACGTCAACGAGCCACCGCACGTATTCGACCGCGTCCCCGCGGAGTTCCGGGACCGTGCGCCGCGCCTGATGCGCGGCCCGGACGGCGGCGACGGGTGGAGCTTCGACGGGAAGCCGCCCAAGCGCACGTACGGCGTCGAGGCGATGGCCGGTCGCACCAAGGACGAACACGTCGCCTCCGGGCTGCGGTTCGAGGACATCCTGCCCGGCAACTACGACGGGACCGCGCACGTCGCGGACATGGACCTGGACGGCGTGGACGTCTCGGTGGTCTACCCGGCGAACGCGATCTTCACCTACCAGGCGGCGGACCGGGCCCTGGCACAGGCCTGCATGCTCGCGTACAACGACTGGATCCTCGACGAGTTCCAGGCCGCCGACCCGTCCCGCATCGTCGGCCTGCCGATGCTGCCGGTGGACGACGGGATGGCGGCGGCGACGGCCGAGCTGGACCGGGTGCTCGCGGCCGGCGCCAAGGCGGCGTTCCTGCCCGGTAATCCGGAACGCCCGTACCACGACCCGTACTACGAAGAGCTGTGGACCGCGGCGGAGCGGAACGGGCTGCCGCTGACGTACCACCGCACCTTCGGCGGCAGGCCGCAGGAGACGGACTGGGACAACGTCGCGAACAACAACTTCAGCGCGGCCGGGACCGTGCACCGGTTCTTCTCGTCCACACGGCAGTTGACGTACATGACGCTCGCCGGCGTCTTCGAGCGGCACCCCGGGCTGCGCCTCGTGGTGGGCGAAGTGAACTTCGGCTGGCTGCCGTTCTGGGCGCAGACCATGGACGAGCAGTTCGAGAACCAGCACTCGATGGGCACCCTCCAGGTGAGCAGCCCGCCCAGCCGGGTGCTGGGGGAGCAGGTCTTCGTCACGGTGCTGGACGACCGCGTCGGCTTCGACCTGGTGAGGTCCGGCCGGTACCCGTACCTGGCCGCCGCGGCGATGTTCTCCACGGACTACCCGCACAGCGTGTGCCTGTGGCCCGACACCCGCAAGATCGCCGACGAACTGACGCGCGGCCTGGACGAGTCCGACGCCGAGCGCATCCTGTCGGGGAACGCGGCCCGAGTGTACGGAGTCTGACGGTGTCTCAGGGGATCCGGCGGGCGCACCAGGCGGTCGACTTCGAGGAGGCGGCGCGGCGGTACCCGCCGCCGCCCGAGTACTTCGAGGGCGCGTACCTCGCCTCCGCCGAGGAGATCGAGCGCGTGCAACTCGCCCGGCTGCGGCACCGCGCGGACCAGGCCTACCGGATCCCCTTCCACCGCAGGCGCTGGGACGAGGCCGGGTTCGCTCCGGGCGACCTGCGCACGCTGGACGACCTGTGGCGGGCCCCGGCGTACACGGTGGACGACATCCGGCGCAGCATTGAGGCGGCGCCGCCGTACGGCGACTACCAGGGCGTGGTGCCCGGCGACGCGGTACGCGAGCCCATGCGGCTCTACATGTCGGGTGGGACCACGGGAGCGTCCCGTCCGACCTTCTACACCGCCTGGGACCGCGCGGTCGGCGGCATCCTGGAGGCCCGCCAGCTCTACATGCAGGGCGTGCGGCCCGGCGGCGTGGTGGTCAACTCGTGGTCGTACGGCACCCACAACGGTGCCTTCTCCTTCGACGAGGCGGCCTACCAGTGGCTCAACTGCGTGGTCATCACGGCCTCGACCGGCAACGTGACGTCGAGCCGCAAGCAGGTCGAACTGGCCCTGGAATACGGGGCGACGGCCATCATGACGACCGGCGACTACGTGCTTCGGCTCGCCGAGGTCGTGCGCGAGATGGGGCTCGACCCGCGAAAGGACCTGGCGCTCAAGGCGATTCCCAACATCGGCGACACGGCGTTGCTGGAGGAGACGTTCGGGTTGCCGTGCTTCGCCACGTACGGTTTCCACGAGGTCCAGACCGTGGCCGTCGAGTGCGAGGCGCGGGACGGACTCCACGTGTTCGAGGACGCGTTCGTCGTGCAGGTCGTCGACCCGGAGACCGGCGAGCGGCTGCCGGACGGCGAGACCGGGGCGCTGGTCGTCACCGAGCTGTACAAGACCGGGAGCGCGCAGTTCCGCTACAACATCATGGACCTCTCGCACCTGATGCCGCGTCACCGGTGCGCGTGCGGATCGTGGTTGCGCAAGATCGGGCCCTTCGCCGGGCGCGGCGACAACATGGTGAAGCTGCGCGGCGTCAATCTGTGGCCGGAGGTCGTCGGCGAGGTCGCCACCGCGGTGCCGGGCACCGCACCCGACTACTTCGTGCGCGCGGTACGCGAGGGCAACAGGGACGAGATGGTCGTGCACGTGGTGTCCGAGGGGGACCCGGAGGCGCGTCCGGATCTTGCCGATAGCGTCGAACACGCCCTGCGCGAGCGCTTCGGCGTCCGCATCCGCGCCGAGATCGCGGCTCCCGGCGCACTGGACGGGTGGACCGGGGTCGACGTCTCGCCCAAGCTCAAGAGGTTCCGCGATGAGCGCTGACCGATCCCCGGCGTCCTCCGCATCCCCGGCGTCCTCCGCATCCCCGGCGTCCTCCGCATCCCTGGTGTCCCCTGTGTCCGCCGGGTCCCCCGTGGTCGTCGACTACCTGTGCAACGCCTTCTTCCCCGACCGCCAGGCGCTCTGGGACGAGGCGATCGCCGCCACCGGCATCAACGTGCGCGTGCGGCGCGGCCCGGACGAGGCGTTCTGCGACGCCGACACGATGGTGGCCCGGATGGACGCGCACGGTGTGGCCGCCGTCCTGCTGCCGACCGGCGACCTGTCCGCGCATGCGGCCGTGGACCCGCGCGACTACGACCACTACGCCATGCGATGGGACGAGTACGCGGAGCTGACCAAGCGTCACCCCGGACGCTTCGCCGCCCTGTTGGTGGTCGACCCGTCCCGCGGCATGGCGGGGGTCGCCGACGCGCGGGCGCGCATCACGGACGACCCGACCGTGGCGGGGCTGTACCTGCACACGCACAGCTGGGACCGGCGCTTCGACCACGCCGACTACTACCCCTGGTACGCCATGTGCGCCGACCTCGACATCCCGGTCGCCATGCAGGCCGGGACCTCGGGCGGGCTGATGGCGAGCGAGTGCGGCCATCCGATCGGGATCGACCGTCCCGCGCTGTACTTCCCGAGCGTGCGGTTCGTGCTGTCGCACACCGGCTGGCCGTGGGTGGACGAGGCGGTGTCGATGGCCATGAAGTTCCCCAACGTGTACCTGGGGACCGGCGCGTACCCGCCCCGGCACTGGCACGCGTCGGTGCACCAGTTCCTCGCCGGACCCGGGCGCCGCAAGGTCATGTTCGGCACGAACTTCCCAACCGTCGCGCACGGCAAGGCACTTGCCCAGATCGCCGAACTCGATCTCCGGGAGGACACGCGGGAACGGCTGCTGGGCGGCACGGCTTTGGAGGTGTTCACGCGCGTCGCCGCGCCGCGAACCGACACACCGAACCCGCCGGGAGGCACACCGTGAGCGACACGTTCGAGACCGGCCCGACCGTCGGGACGGTGTACGGCATCCCGCCGCAGCCGCCGATCGCGGAGAACACCCGCGTGTTGGACGCGGGCGCGCTCCGCATCGGCGTCGAGTACCGCGACGTCACCCCCGACGACCTGCGCGCGGCGTACGCAGGAGACGCCGGGCAGTTGGCCGAGTTGGAGGAGAAGTCGCCGGTCGGCGGCTTCGCCGACGAAGGCGTCTCGGTGCACGTGTTCGACGCCGAGGACGGCCACGAGTACCTGCGCTTCGACCTGTTCGACGGCGAACCGCACTACCACTACAACCACCGGCCGGGACCGGACGGCGAAGTGGTCAACAACGTCGTGCCGTTCGACGTGACCGCCGGCGGGGACATGCTCGCGTGGGCATTCGGGCGGCTGCGTACGCGACTTCCCGAGATGCTCACCAAGGCGGGCGGCGTGGATCTGGCGGCGAAGGTCGACGCGGCACTGCTGGAGCCGGTCCTGACGGAGGCTCAGGCGATGGCGGTGGTGGCCCGCGCGGCGTACCGGCGGGCGGCGGGGGCGTGAGCGCCGCCGATTCGGCGGGGCGACACGTTGTCGGGGAGCGTGTCCCGGGGAATGCTCCGGAAAGCGCGGGCGCGGAGGACTCGCGCATTCTCGTCCCCGAACACGAAGTCAAGCGGCTGCTCGCGGAGTTGGGCGTACGGGTGCCGCGTGGCACCGCGGTTCCGTACGCCGAGGGCCCCGACGCGGTCGCGAAGGCCGCGGCGGAGCTGGGCGACACGTTGGTCCTCAAGGCCTACGGGCCGGGGCTGGTGCACAAGACCGATATGGGCGCAGTGCGGCTCGGCCTCGACGCCGCGTCGGTGGCGGCGGAAGCACGGGCGATGGCGGTGCGGCTGGCCGGCCACGGTGTGGTCCCGGACGGCTGGCTCGTCGAGGAACAGCAGGCCGCGGGCGTCGAGGTGATCGTCGGCCGCGTGCGAGGCCCGTTTGGAGACGCCATGCTGCTCGGACTCGGGGGAACTCTGGCCGAGACGCTGGACCAGGCGGTCGTGCGGCTCGCCCGGTCGGGCGGTCGGTCGGGCACGCGTTCGGGTGCGGGGTCGGGCGGGCGAACGGGCGAGCGGGCGGGCCAGTGGCCGGGCGGGCGAACGGGCGAGCGGTCGGGCTCTGTGCCGGGACGGTTCCCGGGCGGGTCGCTCGGTGCGGAGATGCTCGCCGCCATGCCGGGCTCCGCGGCGCTGCGCGGGGCGCGCGGGGCCGAGCCGGTCGACCTGGATGCACTGGCCTCGCTCGTCGACGCGCTGGACGGGGACGGGCTGCCGGCCGCGGTCGCCGCGGCGTACCCGGGGTTCGAGCCGGACGAGTTCGAGTGCAACCCGGTGATCGCGACGGCGGAGGGGGCCGTCGCGGTCGACGCTCGGTTGATCTTGCGGCGGCGGGCGGGTGAGGGGGCCGGGGAGCCCTCCCGCTCACACGAGTCGGCTGAACCGGCCGAGTCCGAATCGGGCGGCGAACAGCGCGACACGTCGGGGCCGGGCGGGGCACTCACCGAATCGAGTGAGCACAGTGCATCCGGCGCGCGGGAACGTACCGACTTCGCGCCGTTGTTCGCGCCGCGCACGGTCGCGGTCGCGGGCGCGTCCACGGCCAAGACCACGTTCGGAAACCGGTTCCTGGCCGCGTACCGGGCGTTCGGCTGGACGGACGGGCTGTACGCGGTGCACCCGACCGCCGCGTCGATCGACGGCGTCCCGGCGGCCCCCTCGGTCGCGGACATCCCGGGCGGCGCCGACTACCTGCTGGTCGCCGTCCCCGCCGCGGCCACTCCGGCGCTGGTGGACGCGTCCGCCGGACACGCCCGGTTCGTGCACGTCGTCAGCGGCGGCTTCGGGGAGGCCGGCGCCGGTGACCTGGAGGACGCGCTGCTGGCCGCCGCCCGGCGCGCGGGGGTACGCCTGCTCGGACCGAACTGCCTGGGTGTGTACGCCCCGTCCGGCCGCCAGACGTTCCAGCTCGGCGTGTCGGCCGAGCCCGGCGGCGTCGGCGTCGTGTCACAGAGCGGCGGCCTGGCCGGGGACATCGTCGCGGCGGGCACGCGCCGGGGCCTGCGCTTCTCCGGGCTTGTGACGATCGGCAACGCGATCGATGTGGGGGCCGCGGAACTGGTCGAACACTTCGTCGACGATCCGGCGACCGAGGTGATCGGCATGTACCTGGAAGGCACCGGCGGTGGTGAACGATTGGCGCGCGCCGTCCTGCGCGCGGGCGCGCACGGCAAGCCGGTCGTCGTCCTGGCGGGCGGCCTCAGCAGGCAGGGCGCGCGGGCCGTCGCATCGCACACCGGCGCGCTCGCGGGCGACGCGCGCATGTGGCAGGCGCTGAGCGCGGCGTCGGGCCTGAGCGTGGTGCAGACGCTGGAGGACTTCCTTGCGGTGCTGGCGATGATGCAGCGGTACATGGGGGCGGGACCGTCGCGAACGGAGCCGAGGGAATCAGAATCAACCGATAAGCCTGATTTGCGAACCTCGGGATCACGCACAGCGCGAGCGCCCGGGCCGACCGCGGCGGACACGGGCGCGCCGGGGGCCGCGGCGTCCGGAACGGTCGCCCCGACGCCACGGGCGTCGCCCGCATCAGGCGTCCTGGTCATCGGCCCCGGCGGCGGCGCCTCCGTCCTCGCGACCGACGCCTGTGACCGCGCCGGGCTGGCCGTACGCCCGCTGCCGCCCGATGCGGTGGGCGCCCTGCGCGAGCGCGGCTACGGCGCCGGGACCTCGCTCGTCAACCCGGTCGAGATCCCGCTCGGCCCCGCGACCGGCACCGACTCGTTCGCCAAGGTCCTCGACCCGGTGCTCGCCGCCACGGACTTCGCCGACGCGCTCCTGCACGTCAACGTCCAGTCCTACTACGGCTACGCGGACACCGGCGTCGCCCCGCTGCTCGCGCTGGTCGAGGGGCTGCGCGGGCTGTCCCGGCCCGGGGGCGTGCGGCTGAGCCTGGTGCCGCGCAACCTCGACTGCGCGCCCGCGGCCGACGCCGAGGAGGTGCTGGCCGCGTGCGCGCGGGCGGGCGTACCGGCGTTCCGCGACCTCGACCAGGCCGCCGTCGCGATCGCCGCCGTGCAGCGCCTGCGCGCGCCCGCGACCGGGCACGCGACCGGGCGGGCGCCCGAGACCGAGACCGCGCCCGAGACCGAGACCGCGCCCGAGACCGCGCTCTGAACCGCGGGGCCTCGTCGCCCGGCAATGCGACGAGGCCCCCGGGCACTGCCGGAGTGCCACCGTCCGGACCGAACCGCCCGCCGTACCCGAGGAGTTGTGTATGCGCGCCGCCGTCCTGACCGAATTCCACGCGCCGCTCGCCGTCCGTGACGACGTCGAGATCGCCGAGCCGGGGCCCGGCGAGGTGCTGGTGCGCGTGGCCGCGTCCGGCATCTGCGGCTCGGACCTCAAGGCCATCGACGGCAAGAGCCCGGTCGCGCGGCGGCTTCCGGCGATCCTCGGGCACGAGAGCGCGGGGGTCGTCGAGCGCGTGGGGGCGGGAGTGACGATGGCGGCGCCCGGCGACCGGGTGATCATCGCGATGACCGGGAACTGCGGGCGCTGCGAGCCGTGCCGGCGCGGGGCGTACAGCGGGTGCCGCAGCCCGATCCGGCTGGCCCAGCTGGGTCAGATGCGCGACGGGACGACCCGGCTGCGGGTGGACGGGCGGGAGGCGTACCCGTTCATCGGCATCGGGTCGTTCGCGGAGTTCGCGGTGGTGAACGAGGAGGTCCTGGTCCGGGTGCCGGACGCGCTGCCGCTCGACCAGGCCTGCCTGCTGGCCTGCGGCGTGATCACCGGCGTCGGGGCGGTGCTCAACACGGCGCAGGTGCCGCCGGGGTCGAGCGTGCTGGTGGTGGGTGCCGGCGGGGTGGGGCTCAACGTGCTCCAGGGCGCGGTGCTCGCGGGGGCGGCGCGGATCGTGGCCGCCGATGTGAATCCGGACAAACTGCCCATTGCGGCGGCCTTCGGTGCCACCGACACGCTGCTGTCCGGCGACGACCTGCCCGAACAGGTCGGCAAGATCGTGGACGGCGGCGTCGACTTCGCCTTCGACGCGACCGGGGTACCGGGCGTCCTGGCCAAGGCCTTCGCGGCCACGCGGGACGGCGGCACCACCGTGATGGTCGGCAGCCCGCCGAACGAGCCGATCAGCCTCCTGCCGCAGCAGCTCTTCTTCAACCGCACGCTCAAGGGCTGCGCGGGCGGCGGCGGGCTCCCGGCGCGCGACCTGCCGCGCCTGATCGACCTGGCGGCGGCCGGGCGGATCGACCTCGCGAAGCTGATCAGCGCGACCGTTCCGCTCGAAGGGATCAACGGGGCGATCGAGGACGTCCGGGCGGGACGGCTGGCGCGGGCGGTCGTCACGTTCTGAGGGCCGCGCGGTCCGGGGCGTCCAGCGCCTCGGGCCCGTACGGCCCCGGTCCGGCGCGTCCGGCCAGATCCGCGCGTCCGGCCCCGGTCCGGCGCGTGCGGCCCGTCGGTCGGCTTTGGCAAAAGCTCGGTCGGGATTCCCGCCCGAGCCGAAAACCACGGGACTTCACCGGCTGCATGGTGATTACATGTAAGCCGCCCGCGCGCCGGGGCGCTTCAGCGTGCCACTTTTCCCGCGCGGGTCGCGGATTCGCCTGGACGGTCCAGGCCAGGTGACCGCCGAGATCCGCTGGGTGTGAGAGAGACCGCGTGCTGATCAAACTCGTCCGGGCCCATCTGAGGCCCTATCGCGGGGCCATAGGACTGCTCGTCCTGCTCCAGCTTGTCCAGACCTCCGCGACGCTCTACCTGCCGACCCTCAACGCCGACATCATCGACAAGGGCGTGGTCCGCGGGGACAACGGCTACATCTGGAAGACCGGCGGCGTCATGCTCGGCGTCTCGGTGCTCCAGATCATCTGCTCGATCGGCGCCGTGTACTTCGGCGCCCGGACCGCCATGGCCCTCGGCCGCGATGTGCGTGCCGCCGTGTTCGACCGCGTGCAGTCGTTCTCGGCGCGCGAGGTGGGGCAGTTCGGTGCGGCGTCCCTCATCACGCGGACGACGAACGACATCCAGCAGGTCCAGATGCTGGTGCTCATGACGTTCACCCTCATGGTGTCCGCGCCCATCATGTGCGTGGGCGGCATCATCCTGGCGCTCAACCAGGACGTGCCGATGTCGTTGCTGCTGGTGGCGATCGTCCCGGCCCTCGGCATCATCGTCGGCGTCATCGTGTCCCGGCTGCGCCCGCTGTTCCGCAAGATGCAGGACGACCTCGACACGGTCAACCGGGTGCTGCGCGAGCAGATCACCGGCCTGCGCGTGATCCGCGCGTTCGTCAAGGACGAGCACGAGCGGCAGCGGTTCGAGGCGGCCAACGAGGAGCTGACCGACGTGTCCTGGCGCGTCGGCCGCATCATGGCGCTGATGTTCCCGCTGGTCATGACCGTGGTGAACCTGTCGTCGGTGGCCGTCATGTGGTTCGGCGCACACCGCATCGACGACGGCGACATGCAAATCGGCGCGCTCACCGCGTTCCTCAGCTACCTGATGCAGATCCTGATGTCGGTCATGATGGCCACCTTCATGTTCATGATGGTGCCGCGCGCCGAGGTGTGCGCCGAGCGCATCCAGGAAGTGCTCGACACCGACTCCACCGTCGTCCCGCCCGTCGCGCCGGTGCGCTCGGTCGAGCGGCACGGCTATGTCGAGCTCCGCGACGTCGGCTTCCGCTACCCGGGCGCGGAGGCGCCGGTGCTGCGGGGCATCGGCTTCTCGGCGCGGCCGGGGGAGACCACCGCGGTCATCGGCTCCACGGGCAGCGGCAAGACGACGCTGCTCAGCCTGCTGCCGAGGCTGTCGGACGTCACCGAGGGGGCCGTCCTGGTGGACGGCGTGGACGTGCGTACGCTCGACCCCGCGCTGCTGGCGCGCATCGTCGCGCTGGTGCCGCAGAAGCCGTACCTGTTCTCCGGCACGATCGCCAGCAATCTGCGGTACGGCAACCCCGACGCCACCGACGAGGACCTGTGGCACGCGCTCGACGTCGCGCAGGCGCGGCCGTTCGTCGAGGAGATGCCGGAGGGGCTGGACGCGCCGATCTCGCAGGGCGGCACCAACGTGTCGGGCGGGCAGCGGCAGCGGCTCGCGATCGCGCGGGCTCTCGTCCGCAAACCCGAGGTCTATTTGTTCGACGACTCGTTCTCGGCCCTCGACTACGCGACCGACGCCCGGCTGCGCGCGGCGCTCGGGCGCGAGATCGCGCACGCCACGGTGGTCATCGTGGCGCAGCGGGTCAACACCATCCGCGACGCGGACCGGATCATCGTGCTCGACGAGGGCGAGGTGGTCGGGGACGGGACGCATGCGGAGCTGATGGCGTCGAACCCGACGTACCGCGAGATCGTGCTGTCGCAGCTCACCGAGGAGGAGGCGGCGTGACGACGTCGGAACACAACGGCGCGGCACCGGCTTCGCGGGAGGGGGTGGGGGACGCGGACTCGGCCGTGGGTTCGGACTCGGGTGCCGCTCCCGCTCTTGATGCTGCTTCGGGTGGTGCCGGTGCCGGTGCCGGTGCCGGTACTAGTGGCGCTTCCACTCCCGTTTCCGTTGACGACTCCACTGCCGACTCCGTGGCCGATTCCGGGGCCCATTCCGGGGCCGACTCCGAGGGCAGTGCCCCGCGCCGCGGACCGCAGCCCATGGCCGGGCCCGGCCGCTTCATGGGCGGGCAACCCGCCGAGAAGTCGCTGCACTTCAAGGCGTCCGGCCTGCGACTCCTGAAGCTGCTGGAACCGGAGAAGCGCTGGGCGTACGCCGTCGTCGTCCTCGCCGTCCTGGCCGTCGGTCTCTCCGTGATCAGCCCGAAGATCCTGGGCGAGGCGACGGACGAGATCTTCTCCGGTGCCTTCGGGCCGAACGGTGTCGACTTCGGTTCGGTCGGCGTCATCCTCGGCTGGGCCGCTCTCGTGTCCCTCGGCTCGGGCGTGCTCAGCATCATCCAGTCGCGCATCGCCAACCGCGTGCTCCAGCGCGCCATCAAGCGGCTGCGCACCCAGGTCGAGGACAAGCTCGCGCGACTGCCGCTCGCATACTTCGACCGCCAGCCGCGCGGCGAGGTGCTGAGCCGGGTCACCAACGACATCGACAACCTCGGCCAGACGCTCCAGCAGACCATGAGCCAACTGCTCTTCTCGCTGCTCACCATCGTCGGCGTGCTCGGCATGATGTTCTGGATCTCCTGGCTGCTGGCGCTGGTCGCGCTGATCACCGTGCCGATCTCGGTCATCGTGGCCGCACGCATCGGCAAGAAGGCGCAGCCGCAGTTCATCCAGCAGTGGAAGACCACCGGCAAGCTCAACGCGCACATCGAGGAGATGTACACCGGCCACAGCCTGGTCAAGGTCTTCGGTCGCCAGGAGGAGTCGGCGGAGATCTTCCGTACCGAGAACGACAAGCTCTACAACGCCTCGTACCGCGCCCAGTTCGTCTCCGGGCTGATGCAGCCCGCGATGATGTTCATCGGCAACCTGAACTACGTGCTGGTCGCGGTCATCGGCGGGCTGCGCGTCTCGTCCGGGGCGCTGTCGATCGGCGACGTCCAGGCGTTCGTCCAGTACAGCCGCCAGTTCAGCCAGCCGCTCACGCAGGCGGCCAGCATGGCCAACCTCATCCAGTCGGGCGTCGCCTCCGCCGAACGCGTCTTCGAGCTCCTGGACGCGGACGAGCAGACCCCCGACCCCGCCGTCCCGGCCCGCCCCGCCGAACTCCGCGGCCGCGTCGCCTTCGAGAACGTCGCCTTCTCCTACACCCCCGCCAAACCGCTCATCACCGACCTGTCCCTCGCCGTCGAGCCCGGCCGTACAGTCGCCATCGTGGGCCCCACCGGCGCGGGCAAGACCACCCTGGTCAACCTGCTGATGCGCTTCTACGAGGTCACCTCGGGCCGCATCACCCTCGACGGCGTCGACACCGCCGGCATGTCCCGCGACGAACTGCGCGGCGCGGTCGGCATGGTCCTCCAGGACACCTGGCTGTTCGGCGGCACCATCGCGGACAACATCGCGTACGGCACGACCGCCGCGTCCCGCGACGAAATCGTCGCCGCCGCCAAGGCCGCCCACGCCGACCGCTTCATCCGCACGCTCCCGGACGGCTACGACACGGTCGTCGACGACGAGGGCACCGGCATCAGCGCGGGCGAGAAGCAGCTCATCACCATCGCCCGGGCGTTCCTCTCCCAGCCCACCATCCTGGTCCTGGACGAGGCCACCAGCTCGGTCGACACTCGCACCGAGGTCCTCATCCAGCGCGCCATGGCCCGGCTCCGGGACGGCCGTACCGCCTTCGTGATCGCCCACCGCCTGTCCACCATCCGCGACGCGGACACCATCCTCGTCATGGAATCAGGCCGCATCGTCGAACAGGGCGACCACGAAACCCTCCTGGCCGCCCACGGCGCCTACGCCCGCCTCTACGAATCCCAGTTCGCCCAGGCCCCGGCGGAGGTCGACTAGGCCGCGTGTCCGCCGGATCTTTGCACCGCTCACGGCCCCTGGACATCGCGCCGCGCGGCGTTGCAGGCCCTTGCGAGTGCGACCGAGTACGAGCTTCGGGCCTGCGCCTGGGAGGGCCGCCAGGCCCGGCGGGCGACGCACGGCACCACAGGCCGGGAGCGGCACAAAGATCCGGCAGACACGACCCAACCACCGCTCGCACCCGCGTCCCGCCACGACGACGGGTCGCGGGCAGGGGAACAGGGGGCTACCGCGGCCCCCAATTCCAACAGAATCCGAACGCCAGGTCCGCCGCGCCGCGGAGAGTTACTCGCCCTCCCGACCTCACTCCCAGACCGTGGCCTCGAACGTGACCCCATCGCGCGTCGGCACACTCGTAATACGCAAATACGCCGTCCGACCCTCGTCCGTCTGAAGGCAGATACGCATTCCCTGGGCAAGCTCGCCGCTCGTATGCGAACCGCGCTTGGCGATCGCCTGGTTGCAATCATCGCGACTCGGCTCAGCGCCATCCGGCGAAGCGACAGCCATGACGTCCCCCGAACTCGTCGAGCTGATCGCCAGGTCGGGGAGGTTGAAGCCCACCCATGCGTCCGCCCCCTTCTCCGAAGGCTGCGGCGTCGGCGAAGCGGTGTCGAGATCGACGTTCGAGGCGCCTTCCTTCAACGTGATCCGCACCGGCCCCGCAAACACCTTGGCAGGCCCCCCACCCGCCGCCGGCACCGAAGCGGACGCCGACGCCGGAGGATCGGCAGGCGGATTCGCCGCGGGGTTACCACCCGTGGACGAGACCGGCGGCGGCGCCGTATTGGTCACCTGCGCCTTGTCATCCGAATCCGAGTTCGTGGCCAATTGAACGGAGACCACAATCCCCACCACAGGGATCACGATTCCCACGACCCACCAGGCCCATTTCGGCTGATCGCTCACAACACTCCCCGCAGGCACGTCGTCCAGGCCCCGCGAGCCTACCAACGCCCCCAACCCCCGGCCCGAACCCGGCACGCCCTCCCGCCCCGTTCCCCCGCCCGCCCCACCCAACAACCAAGTGGCGGAGTCCCCCCACAAATGCGGTATGGTTTCCGTGCTCGACCACCGAGCACCGGGACGTGGCGCAGCTTGGTAGCGCACTTGACTGGGGGTCAAGGGGTCGCAGGTTCAAATCCTGTCGTCCCGACGGTGTTTATGCAGGTCAGGGGCATGATCGCGATTCGCGATCATGCCCCTGACGGCGTTCTGGGAGCCGGATGGGAGGGGCGTTCCTCCCACTACCGCGTCAAGCCGCGTCGTACCCGGTCGAACGGAGATGACCCCTTGACGCCGGGCCAAGCGGACGCCCGGCGCCGGCCTCCGCCCGGGGTTCCTTCTTCCGATCGGCCTTGTCCCTGTCCTTCTTCTTCCCCTTCGTCTTGCCCGTCTTCGTGGTGTCCGCTGACAGCTTGCCCGGGCGTGCGCTGCCAATAGCGGGGGTCTCGGGATGGGCGTGCTCCCAGGTCCGCTGCCAGCGCTTCTCCATGTTCTTCACAATCCGCCGCACCAGCCGCTCGCTGACGTGTCCGTAGACGTCCTGAAGCTTGTCGGGGACGTGGTGGCCGAGCCGCCGGGCCCTGGCCACGTCCACGATCCCGTCGTCGATCATCCAGGTGTTGTGCGAGTGCCGCAGCCCGTGGAACGTCAGCCCCGGCTTGAGCGGCCCCCAGCCGCGGCGGGGGTCGCCGTTCACCGAGGGCCGCCAGTACCGCCGCGAGAACGTGGACCGCCGCCACCACCCTCCGTCCGGGCTGGTGAACACCACCCCGTCCACGACCTGTTCCGTTCCGTCCGGGCTGGTGGTGGTCAACCCGTTGGCGGTGTGCTGGCGTTCGGCCTCCAGCAGCGCGACCAGGAACGGCGGGATCGCGATCTCCCGGGCCGACTCCGCGGTCTTCGGCGGGCCGAGGAAGCACCGTCCGTTGATCTCGTGCAGCGACCCTGCCTCCGGGTGAACGGTGATCGTCCCGCGGACGACGTTGATGTTGGTCCATCGCAGGCCGGTGGTCTCGCCCCACCGCATCCCGGTGTAGGCGGCGGTGAGCACCATGACGTAGGCGTTCGAGCCGGCCAGTTCCCGGATCCGCTCGGCGACGGCGAGGACTTCGCGGGGTTCCGCCCACACCGGCGCGGGCCTCTTGACCCGCGCCCTCCGCCCCCGGCGCCTGCCGGTGGCGGGGTTGGCGGTGATGAGTCCTTCGTCGACGGCATCGGCCAGGATCATCGACAGCAGCTTGGTGATGTGCGTGACCGTCGTCGGCGCGTACGTCGCGCCGAGGCCGTTCCGCCAGATCCGCACCGCCGAGCGAGTGATCGCCGCCAACTCCGTGTCGCCCCAGCGGGGCAGGAGGTGGTTGCGCAGGATGCTCTCGTACATGCTGCGGGTCTCCTCGCCGACGTCGAGGGTCTCGCGCCAGGTGTCCACCCAGTCCCGCACCGGAGTGCGGCCGAGCGCGGGGTCGGCGAAGGTGCCCTGGCGTTGCTCGGTGTTGATCTCGTCCGCGCGGTCGTCGGCGGCGTCCTTGTCCGGGTAGCCGTTCTCCGAGCCGAGCGTGCCGTCGTCCTTGAGGTAGCGCACCCGCCAGGTGCTGCCGTGCTTCTCGGACCAAGCCATAGGAAAGATCCCCTCCCAGGGAAACTCGGGGTCGCCCCGACACCGCGACAACACACCGCCGGTGGGGGCCGGTCGCCGTCGATGGACGCTCCACTCGGCACCCACTGGCAAGTCCGGGACCCGGCACCGGAGTTCCGGCCGGTCGGAGCGGCCGGAGCCCGGCCTACGGCGCGCGGCGGTTGCGGCGGCCGCGTCGCGGTTCGGTGCGTCCGGCGGCGACGATGTCGGCCAGGTCCTGCTCGGAGAACCGCAGATGCCGCCCCACGAAGGTGCACGGGACCACCCGCGCGGACACCTTCGCCCGCAGCCACGACTCCCGCACCTGCAACCGCGCCGCGGCCTGCGCCGGCGTCAGCAACAACACGGCACCCGGGTGGGGCCTGTCGGGGGAGTCGTGGGCGGGGGAGGGGAGTTCACTGTGCTCGGCGTTGTCGCGCACCACGGCCTCCGCGAGGGTGAGGCGGCCCGTCAGGGCCGAACGAAACCGTCACCCTTAACGGAGGAATCCCGACCCGGAAACGACACAGGCGCCGGAACTTTGAGGGGCTTCGTCGCTCCTCGGTTCGTCCCTGCGTCAGGGCCCGTTCGGCCAACCGGTAGCCGGACACCAACGGCACGATCTTCAAAGCCGAATGGGCATCGGCCAACTCAGCTGCGGTCTGGCGCACGAGATCGTCGTCCTGGCGTAGCTGCTCGGCCGCCTGCTGGTGCCGGAGGAGTTCGTCGTCCGCGTCCCGCATCCGTTCGGTGTTGCTCAGGCTCTCGCGGATCTGGCCGACGATCACAGCAACCGGGCCCTTGCCTTGGCGCACCAGCGCCGATGCGGTCGCGTTCATTAGGACGCTCTTGCCGACGCCCCGACGAGCCCGCGCTGTGCTGGCGGGCCGGCGCCTCGGGCGCGACCCGCTCGAACTACGAGCTCGCGATCAAGACCGTCCTGCGGCACATCGCCAAGGAGCACCCGTTCTCGCGGCGCTCGACAGCGACGCCACGTTCACCGACCTCGGCCTGATCGCCCGGCGCAGCGTCGGGCGGCCGAGGAAGACGGCCGCGGCGCCGCCCGCCGCGACGTAGGAACCGCTCGTGGGGGGGANCCTGCGGCACATCGCCAAGGAGCACCCGTTCTCGCGGCGCTCGACAGCGACGCCACGTTCACCGACCTCGGCCTGATCGCCCGGCGCAGCGTCGGGCGGCCGAGGAAGACGGCCGCGGCGCCGCCCGCCGCGACGTAGGAACCGCTCGTGCCGAGGCCCACACGGATCCGTCCGTGTGGGCCTCGGCACGTTCGACCCCACGGCGCTCCGCCCCGACACACGCCCATGCGGCCTGCGGGGCGGCCGAACGCGCCTACCCCACTCCCGGGCAGAGGGTGATGGGTGATCCTCGTCGCCCGCGCGACGGGTCCGGGGCGGGCCGCGGCCCAGGGCCGCTGCTAGGGCAGCAGGGTCAGCGTGCGGCCGTCCAGGTCGAGGCGAATGGAGCCGCCGCCAGCCGCGCACAGCCCGCGCCATGCGGTGTAGCCGACGATGATGGCCGCCTCCCAGTCGGCGGCGCGGCACACGCTGACCTCCAGGTGCGCGGTCATCTGCCCGATGGTGGCGAGGAGTTCGTGGTCGACGTGGTTGATTCCGTCGAGGTAGCTGTGCCGGGCCGCATAGGCGAACACCATTGCCGAGATGCCCTCCTCGATGGCGATGGCGCGCCCTCCGTCCTCTGCTTCGTCGACCTCGGAATGGCTGCGGCGCTTGCATCCGAGGAGGAACCGGGTGACCGGGGACCAGCCGAGCACCGCGGCGTAGGCGAGGTGGAAGGCGTCGTGGAAGCGGTACCCGTCCTCGACCCGCGACGCGCTGGTGAGGGGGTCGCCGGCCGGGGTTCCGTCGTCGCGGGCCAGGCGCACCCGCACGCGCCCGGCATCGTCGGGGATCTGGGTGAAGTGCAAGGTGGTCCGTCGCGGCAGCTGCTCGTGTTCGGGGAAGTTCCGGTCGAAGGGGTGGAGCTGGTCGTCGGGGGTGGCGCGCCACCGGTCGTTGGCCTTGGCGAGACTGGCCGCGGCGATGTCCTCCAGGTCCAGGTCCAGGGTCTCGGCGAGCGCGGCCAGATACCACAGCACGTCGCCGAGTTCCTCGCGCAGTTGGTGCTTGCCCACCTCGAACCCCGGCCCGTCCCGAAGGCGCTTCTTGTACACCGTGGCCAGCGACCCCGTCTCGCCGGCGAGGCCGAGCAGCGGCACCAGGACCGGGTCCGCACCCGGGGCGGTGGGCTGCAGCGTCTTGGTGGCCGCCTGCTGGAAGCGTTTGAAATCCACGCGCACTCCTGTCGGATCGTAGAACACCCCTGTCGGAATCCCCGACCAATGTAGTACAGTAGGACACTGCTGTCGGGATTTCAGGCGATCGGGGATTCTGCTGAACACCAAGGGTCCGAACGAAGACGACATCGTCACGGTGGTCGTGGAGTTCCTCGCGGAACTCGAGGACCGGCCTGTCGGCGAGGTCCGCCAGAGTCTCGAGGAGGCGGGGCGTGAACTCCCCGTCGACTCGGTCCTCATCGTGGAGATCCTCACCCGCGTCGAGGAGCGCTACGGCGTCACGATCCCGGCCGATGCGCAGGCAGCTTCCTCAACCCGGTCGGTACGCTCGTTCGCCCGCACCGTCCTGGAGGCGATCCACGAAAGGGCACTACCATGACCCCGTCCCGCGCCGAACGCTCCCGCGACCAGGACCGCCCCCGTGACCCGGAACTGGAACGGCTCGGAGGTCGGCTGAGGTCGATGCGCGACTACCTGGGCATGTCCCAGCAGTTCGTCGCGGACGGCACCGGCATCCCGCGGACCGCTATCAGTGACATTGAGCGCGGCGCACGGCGCGTGGACAGTCTCGAGCTGAAGAAGTTCGCGCGCCTGTACCGGCGCCCTGTCGCGTACTTCCTCGCCGAGGAGGAGGATGCCGACCCCGGCGAGTACGTCCTCGCCGGCCTGCCGCGCGCGCTCGCCACGCTCACCGAGGGCGACCGGATCGAACTGGCCCGGTACGCCGAGTACCTGGCGTTCCGCCGCACCGGCACCGGCACAGACGCCCCGCCGGCGCCCGCACCCGACTCCGGGCCCGCCTCTGACCCGGGGGCGGCGCGGTGAACTGGGACGTCGCCCACAAGGTTGCCGCGATCGCGTCCGTCCAGGCCCATCGCGACCTGGGCGTGGACCGCGCCGGGTACGTGCACGTCCACGCCGCGCTCACCCGCGCCGGCGTCGATGTCCTGGCCCGTCCGATGCCCACCCTGTTTGGGGTCTATCAGCCCGGCCGGGCTGCGGAGGAGCCCTCGGTGCTGCTCAACGCGCGGCTGAACATCGTCACCCAGCGGCACACCGCCGCCCACGAGCTCGGCCACCACCGCCTCGGCCACGGCGCCGCGTTCGATGTGGAACTGGACCGGGCGCGCATGCGCGGCCGCTACCACCTGGCAGCACAACTACTTTGGCGGGCCTCCGACGCCGGCTTCGATCTTGCGCTGATGAACCTGATGCACATGTGGGACCAGACCGGGCAATCCGAGCGCGCGGAGCACCTCGCTCAGCAGGCGTTCGAGGCCGGAGACGCCACGCTGGTCGCCGACCTGGCCGACACGCGGCACTACGCCACACGACTACGCCAGGACCGTGACAAGGCCATCAGCCTATACCTCCAGGCGCACGAGGCTGGTGACCCCGATGTCTGGGAGCCCTTGGCCCTATTGCGGAAGGAGGAAGGAGACCACGAGGGAGCCGAGGAGCTCTGCCGCGAGGCCGCGCGCACAGGAACCCGAGCCGCGCTCGGGGCCTTGGCGCGGATGCGTGCGGAAGCCGGTGCACCGGAGGAAGCCGAACGTCTTGCCCGGGAAGCCGCCGACGCGGGTGACACCCGCTCGCTCCAACTCTTGGCCGAACTACGGGAGAAGGCGGGCGACCGCGACCGCGCCGAACGCCTGTACCGGCAGGCAGCCGACGCCGAGGAACTCGGCGCCCTGGTCTCCTTGGCCCGGTTGCGCGAGGAGGCAGGAGACGGCGAAGGGGCCGAACGGCTGTACCGGCAAGCGATCGACGCCCGGCACTACGAGCCCATCGGGACGCTCGCCGACCTGCGGAATCAGGCCGGCGACTACGAGGGCGCGGAACGGTTGTACCAGTACCTCGCCGACCACGACCCCTACGGACTTGGCTGGTTGGGCTGGGTGAAGGAAGTCACCGGAGACCCGGTTCAGGCGGAACGCCTATACCAGCGGGCCATTGACGCTGGCGATGCCAGGTCGCGTGGATTCCTGACCGAAATGCGTATCAAGAGCGGCGACCTTGAAGAAGCGGAGCGACTGGCCCAGCACGGGGTCGATGCTGGCGATCCCGAAGCGCCAAGGCTGCTAGCCCTCGTCAAAGAAGAGGCCGGGGACCTTGATGCGGCCGAACGCCTCTACTCGCAACTCGTCGATAGTGAAGACGCTCCTGGTGTCGCCGAGGATCTGGCTCGTATGCGAGAAAGAGCCGGAGACCTGAACGGCGCCAGGCACTGGTACCGGCAGGCCGTGGACAGCGGCGTGGGAGAACTGGAGAACCTCGCCCGCGTTATAGCCACGGCCACATGTCCCGCAGCGGAGATCGTGCGGTACGGCCTGGAACCGGACGGTGCCCCGTCCGGCCCCTGGTAGATCGCGAGCGGAAAAGCGCGCGGCGGAGATCGGGGCCGCGCCTACTCCCAGGCGACGATGTGCGGGGTAGCGTCGAGGAAGGAGGGCATGTCGCCGAGTTTGACCGGGATGGCGCCGGGCCGTTTCAGGTCAAAGGTGAACAAGGCCCAGTCGTCTGAGCGGTACGCGAGGAAGGCCACGCGAGTGCCGTCCGCGGCTCGGCGCCTTCGTGAACTGCTACATCTACCCGAGCTGTAGGAACTCGCCCACGGCCGCTGCCACAACGAGGCCGGGCACATCGTCACCCGTCTGAAAGCGTTCGGCGCAGTCGCAACCGCCGCGATCAACTCGCCTGCATCGTGTACGACGGCAATGTCGCACTCGCCGCCATGCGGCCCTGCTCCAGACTCAAGTGGATGCGCGTGGCTGCCACCGTTCCGATGTCCGCCGTGGCGGGGGTTCGCTGCGCGCAGTCGACTACGCTCGGCACCGTGTCGCCTGTGCCTCTCGCCAACCCACGCGGACGGTGGGGCCGCGGCGCGGTACCCGCGATGCAGGCCAGGCCGGTCTCGGACGAGCGAAAGGGCGACGGGCCCGACTCACGCTGACGCGAAAGCAGCGACCCGTTCTTCGAGTCGGCACGCCGCCTGGCTGCGTGCTGTGTAGGGCCGTACCGCCCTGCCAGCGTCGGTAACCGCATCCTGTAGCCGCGCGGAGGTCACGCCAGCCATCGCGTCGAAGGACCGCTCCCAGGTGAGGCATGCGTCGTCGATCTGGCCGACGGCGAGCTGCATGCGGGCTTGGCCGTCGAGGTCGATTGCGAAAATGCGGGTGTACCCGGCTGGGCGGAGCGCGGCGGCGCGGACGTAGGAGTCGGCGGCGTTGGCGTGGTCTCGCAGGTGGGCGAGGATCTTCGCGGTCCGGGAGTGGATCAGGGCGTGTGCCGGCCCCCAGGAGGTTGCCCAGAACGGCGGTTCGGTCTCGGGCACCTTGTCGGCCAAGGCGTGGGCACGGCTCAGTTCGCGTGCCGCGTCGCTGCGCTGACCGGTGACGGCAAGTGCGTGGGCTCGGGTGACGGTGAACAGTGCCTCGGTCATGGGGTCGACGCGTCCGCGGGCACGGTCGAGCGCGGACTCGGCGAGTGCAAGGGATTGGGTGGGCGCGTCCAGCTTCATGCCCTGCTGGCTTAGGGTTCGCAGGACGAACCCGTCGTGCCCGACGACTTCGGACTCGGCGGCCAGGGTGTACGCCTGGTGGTAGTAGCGCTGCGCAAGTCCTTGTTCGCCCGCGTCGTACGCCTTCCAGCCCGCGAGGTGCACGGCGACGGCCGCGGTCGACAGCATCTGGCGGCGGTCCTCGTCGGTGCTGAATCGTCCCCGGCACAGGGCGGACACGTCCGAGACCAGGTACTGCACCAGCGCGGCGCGCCCGTGCTGGCCGCCGTGGCGTTCGTCGATGTCCATGAACATGCGCGTTATGTCCCGGACGGCTTGCACGTCCCCGCGCCCGACGATGCCCCCGCTCGTGGCGGTGGCGGTCCGTTCGCCGATGGCGTGGGCCTGATCGAGGGGCAGTGCGGACGCGGCGGCGGAGAAGACGGCCGTGGTGAGGAAACGACGGCGATTCAAGTCCGAACTCCCCAACTGGACGATGGTCTCGATCGGGTCGGGACCGACCGCGAGGCCGAGATCGTCGTGTTCGCCCGGCAGTCCGAGGTCATCACGGCTGACGGGGCGGCGCAAGCTTCGCGTGAGGGCTTCCACCAGATAGGCGATCACCGAAGGCGAAGGCGTCACCCCGCGGACCCAGTGATGCACCGCGGACCTGTTCGTCCGCAGCACCTGGCCATTCTCCGCCGCGACCTCGCGGACGGCGCGGGCGACCTGGTCATAGGTCAAACCGGCCGAGGCAATCGCGTCGAACAGTCGGTCGTTGCGCCCCTGCTGCGCCACGGGCCGCCCCCGTATACGAGTTAAACGAATCAGGGCAGCGACGACTGTTCCGGCAGACGCCGCATCGGGATTGACTGTGGCACACGGCGCCAACGGCTGGCGCCGAGCATGGAAATGTTTGGAACGCGAAGCAGATCGGGGGAGTCATGTCGCTTACATTCATCGGCAAGGATCCGGATTCAGGCACCAAGAGCTGCCCAAGCGCTTGGGTGGACGAAGCCGGCGACATCCTGGTGCAGGGCTGGAACCCAAGCCCGGAGGAGATCGCCGCGTGCCTGGCGACCGGCCCGATACCGGGATCGGAAACTGTCGTGAAGGTGCCCGCCAGGATGGCGGGTCTGATCAGGGAGGCGTGCGAGCTTGCCGAACAGCGTGCCGGATTGGGATGAGCTGCTGTCGTCCTGCCGCAGGGCCGCCCACTTGGAGATGCGGGACCACTACGCCGGCGGCGGCGAGGACGACACATTCGCGGCATGGCAGGCCGGGAAGTTGACCCCTGAAGAGTGCGGCCAGCGGTGGCTGCCCTTCCATGACGAGATGGCAGCTGTGGTCGCGCGAGGCACCCAAGTGCGCAGGCTGCGCCTGGTGTCGACACCGGCGAGCGAGTACATCCGCTTCGAGCATGCCGGCACGGCGGCAACAATCAGGTCTGGGGAAGACGTTCGCTGGCTCGGGCGACGCGATGCACTCGATCTGGTCGTGCCGGCGAACGACCTGTGGGTGTTCGACGAGCGCGCGGTGGTGTTCCTCATGTTCGACGGCAACGGCACGTATCTCGAAGACGAGGACGTCACGGTCGAAGACCCCTCCGTGGTCCGTCAGGTGCTCATGGCTTTCGATACCGCATGGGCCAGGGCCACCCCGCACGGGGAGTTCCGGATCTAACTCCCGACATGGCCCAATCACCGTCCAGCAGCGCCCAACAGGCCCGCGAGGCTCTTGCGGGGCGCCTACGGCAGATCATGACCGAGGCCGGCCTCAACGCCTCGCGCGTTGCCGAGCAGGCGGGCTGGTACCCCTCGAAGTCCTCCCGCCTGCTCAACGCACAGACTCCGCCAAGCCCGGCTGACATCAACGCCTGGTGCCGAGTGTGCGGGGTCCCGGAGCTGGCCCGCGACCTGATCGCCCAGGCCACCGAGGTCGAGTCGATGTACGCGCTGTGGAGAACGCAAACGCGCTCCGGCATGCTGCGACTCCAGACCGAGCCTCAGCGGCTCTACGGGCGCACCCGGGTCTTCAAGGTCTACTCCTCGGACGTCCTGCCCGGCTTCGTCCAGACGTACAACTATGCACACGCCCTCATGGTGGCCTATGGCCGATTCCACGGCGCTCCTGATGATGCGGATGCGTCCGCGGCGGCCCGCGTGGAGCGCTCCAAGATCATTTGTCGGCGCGGAAAGACGTTCGGCTTCGTGATCGAGGAGGCTGCCCTCTACCACCGTGTCGGTGGCGTGGGAGTGTTGCGGGAGCAACTGCGTCGCCTCGTCGACGTCGCCGCGCTGCCCGCTGTATCGGTCGGCGTCATTCCGGCAACCGACGTCGAACGCGAATACCCCATGGATACGACCTTCGAGTTGTTCGATGACGCCGTAGTGCTGGTCGAACTGCTGACGGCTCAGGTGCGGGTCACGGCACCGTCCGAAGTCCGTGACTACGTACGCGCGTTCGACATGTTCAGCCGCGCCGCCGTGTATGGCACCACGGCCCGTCGACTGATCGCGCAGGCTCTCGCGGCCTTGGAGCATGCCGAGACCTCGCCGAACGGTTGAAGTCGTGGAAACCCTTGGAAAAACGTGGAGTTCAGCTCCTCAGATTCGCCACCGTTGATGCACGCCCGATGCGGTGTCGTCCGGTCGGACCTGTCGCCGAGTACAGGTGGCTCTCCCTTCTGCGAGGCCGGGCCGAGTCGAAAGTGAAGAGGACTGCCATGCCCCCAACCGAGATCGTCGAGCGCGCCGTGCATGCGCCCGTTCAGACCGAAGACGCCGAGGGCGAGTTCGCCCCGCTAGATATCAGGCTGATCGAGGTGGTCGATCCGGCAGGCCTGGTCAACGTCACCGACGACAACTGCGGTAGCTCCTGTCCGACGGCGTGTGCCACGAACGTGGCCTGACGTCGGAGTCACGGGCCGGGGGGGGGGGGGGGGGGGGGGGGGGGGG
>NZ_JBPKBH010000020.1:151763-176127 GCF_051388915.1 Yinghuangia sp. YIM S09857
CTTCGTCGAAGCGTCGAAGGCCACGCCAACCCCGGATCAGGGGGAATCAACATGTACCACTCCAGTGCTGCCGCGATGCTGCGCGCGCCCGCGGGCGTTCCCGAGCTGCCGCCTGTGGACCTGGTCGCCGGTGACCGCGCCTCCGTCCTTGCCTGGCTCCGCGCGGTTTGGGGCCGTGCCGACGTAGCCGAACCGCTGGCGCATGCCAGTGCGGCGTTGGCGGAGCGCGTCGGGGAACTGCACGACCGAAGCTCTGCCGAGTCCGTACGGCGTGCCACGCTCGCCACCAGCCGCTACCTGCTGCGTATGGGTGGCCGCTGTGCTCCGTTCGGCATGCTGGCCGGTGTCGCCCCGGTCGGGTTCGGTGACATGAAGCAGGCGCGCGGCGCCGGACATCGGGTACGGGCGCGGGCGTCCGCGCCGTGGCTGGCCGCGGTGGTGGAACGGCTGGAGGGATATCCCGAACTACTGGAACGGCTGCCCGTGGTGGCGAACTCGGTGCTGGTGGTGCGCGGCAACGACCTGGTGCTGCCCTACCAGGCGCAGCGCGACCCCGGCGCGGCCCGCGTGGCGGATGTGGTCCTCAGACACCGGAGGTCGGTGCGGGTCGCGGTGGAGACGGCGTCGGCGCCTATTCGTTTCGCGGACTTGCGCGACAAGCTCGCCGCGGACTTCCCGGTGCCCGTCGACCGGGTGACGTCGTTGCTGATGGAACTGGTGTCTCTGCGTGTCCTGGTCACCTCATTGCACGCGCCGTCCATCGTGGCCGACGCTCTCGGTCACGTCGTCGCCGAGCTGCACCATGTGGGCCTCAATGACGAAGTCGCAGTTTTGGCTGGAGCGTTGCAGGACATCCACGACCGGATGACCGCGCACAACCGGCTCCCGGGCCGGCGGCAGCGGGGCGACTTGGCCGCTCGGATGCGTGCGGTCTCCCACGGGGGCGGACATCCGCTGGCCCTTGACCTTCGTCATGACGCCCGTCTGACGCTGCCGACGGAAGTGCGGCGCGAGGTCGAGCACGCCGCCGGCTGGTTGACGCGGCTGTCCCGGTTCCCATTCGGGACCGCTGCCTGGCGGGACTATCACCGGCGGTTCTTCGAACGGTACGGGCAAGGCACGCTGGTGCCGCTCCTGGACGTCGTCTCCGACAGCGGAATCGGGTGGCCGGACGGGTACCCGGGAACCGACGCAGCCCCCCAGCCGCCGGTGTCGGACCGCGACCGCATCCTGCTCGCCCTGGTCCAGCACGCCACGGCCCGCGGTGACGCCGAAGTCGTGGTGACCACCGCACTGCTCGATGCCCTCGCCTCGGACGAAGTTCGACCGCCGCCGCATCTGGAGGTGGCGGTGCGGGTGCTGGCCGCCGATGAAGACGCTGTTGCGCGCAGCCGGTTCCGCGTCGAGGTGGTTGCCGTCAGTCGCGGCGTCGGGGTGCTCTCGGGACGCTTCCACGACCTTCTTGGCGTGGACCGCGTCGAGGTACCAGGCAACGACCCGGACACAGTGGCCGTCCAGCTCTCCTTTCCGCCGCTCGACTCCGCAACGGCGCATGTGGCCCGCGCTCTCCAGGTGTTGCCGCGCGTGGTCTCCCTCGGCGAGCACCCGGTCGACCGGGCAGTCCTCACGGCCGCCGACCTCGCGGTGGGCTGCGACGCCAAGCGCATGCTGCTCGCGGCCCCGGCATTGGGCGTCCGCGTCGAGGCCGCCGCCACGCACGCCCTCAGCCTGGCCCGGCACACACCTCCGCTGGCGCGCTTCATCGCCGAGATCGGTAGAGCCCACTGTGCCCAGGTCACGACGTTCGACTGGGGTGCGGCGGCCCACCTGCCATTCCTGCCACGGTTGCGCCGGGGACGTGTAGTCCTCAGCCCCGCGCGGTGGCGGATCACCGCCGAAGAACTCCCCGGATCGAACGAGCCCTTGGATGCCTGGAACGAGGCACTTGGCGCTTGGCGGACGCGCTATCGGGTGCCGGCGCGGGTGCGCCTGTCGGACACCGAGCTGCCCCTCGATCTCGATGACCCGAACCACCGAGTCCTGCTCCGCACCCACCTCACCGCCTCCGCGGACGCCGTCGTCACCGAGGCGGGCGACGAAGGCTGGTTCGGCGCCCATGAGATCGTCGTCCCCCTCACAGCCGCGGTGCCCCCCGCGTGGCCGACCGCACCCACGTCGACCCTCGCCTACGTCGCACACCCGGTGGACGAACTCCCCGGTGACAGCCGCGTCCTGCTCGCCTGCCTGTACGGGCACCGCGAACGGCAGGACAGCGTGTTGGTCGATCATGTGCCAGCGCTGCTGGACCGGCTTGTCGAGCAGCAGGGCACGGCACCGTGGTGGTTCACCCGCCACCGCGATCAGATCGGCCACCATCTGCGGCTGCGCGTCGCGCTCGCCAATCCGCTCGCGTTCGGCGAGACGGCCGGTGTCGTGTCCGGGTGGTTCCGCGAGCTGCACACGGCGGGTCTGCTCCACGAGATCACCTACGCCACCTCCCATCCGGAGACTGGGCGATGGGGCATCGGCGCCACTTATGTGGCGGCCGAGGAGGTGTTCCGCGCCGACTCCCAGGCCGTACTCACCCAACTCGGCAACACCTCCTGCGCCGACCCTCTCATGCTGGCCGCCGCTCACTCGGTGGCGATCGCCGCCGCGTTCACCGGCAGCATCGACGACGGCATGAGCCAACTCGCAAGCCACACCCCCGGCACGGCCGAGCGAAGAATTGCCCGCTTGCTTCACCAGGAAGCCATGGGGCTGTGCGACCCGGCCGACGACTGGGCTGCGCTCCGCGCCAGACCCGGCGGGACGCGTCTCGTCACTGCCTGGCGTGAGCGCGACAACGCCCTGGTCGCCTACCGGGAACGGGCAGAAGCTGGCGGCGGCGACACGAAAAGCGCGCTCGCGTCGCTCCTGCATGCCCACTTCCTGCGTGCTTGCGGCATCGATCCGGACGCCGAAGCCGTGGTGCGGCGCTTGGCCCGCGCTGCCGCCCTGCGGTGGGCTGCACGGTGATGGCGACGACCATCCCCCTGCTCATGCCCGAGAACGTTCCCCCGGACGTGGCCGGCCGTCCGTGGTGGCGGCAGTCCCTCGCCCACGGCGCCCCTGGTGTCGCCCTGCTGTACGTGGAACTGGCCGCCCGCGACGAAGCACCCCACTGTGTGGCCCACGCGTGGATCAGCCACATCACCCAGCACGAACTCACCCGCGGTCCGGACAGCCACCTCTACTATGGCGCACCTGCCCTCGCTCACGTCCTGGCGTGCTCGGGCCGGTACGCCGGGCCGCTCGGGGTACTCGACGATGCGATCCGCACCGACGTGAAGCGCCGACTCGTCGCCGCGCATGCCCGCATCGGCAGGGGCGCGCTGCCCACGCTGTCCGAGTTCGACGTCATCCGCGGACTCACCGGCCTGGGCGCGTACCTGTTGGACCGTGACCCCGGCGCGGCCCTTGAGATCCTCACGTACCTGGTGCGGCTCACCGAACCGGTCGACTGCCACGGGTGGGAACTGCCCGGCTGGTGGACCGCCTCAGGCCTGAACGGTCAGCCCGATACCAGATATCCGCACGGGCATGCCAACAACGGTGTTGCCCACGGCATCGGCGGGCCCCTGGCGCTGCTGGCCCACGCCACCCGACGCGGCCTGGCCGTCGACGGGCAACGGGACGCCATCCGCCGTGTCCTGGTCTGGCTCGACCGCTGGCGGGCCGACGATGTCTGGCCCTACATCGTCGATCTGAACAACCGACCAACGCCGCGGCCGCGCCAACGCACCTCGTGGTGCTACGGGAGCGCCGGCCTGGCCCGCGCACAGCAACTGGCCGCGCTCGCCCTCGGAGACATCGAACGGCAGCACGACGCCGAGGCCATCCTGCTCCGCACTCTCGCCACCCCGACCGGGATCACCGACGCGTCGCTGTGCCACGGCTACGCCGGTCTGGCCCACATCGCGCGGTGCGCCGCCGAGGACGCCCCCGATCCCACGGCGTTCCTCGCCCTGGTCCCCACGCTGCTGTCTCAGGCCGAACCGACCGGTCAGCCCTACGCGTTCCTGGAAGGCGACGTAGGAGTGCATCTCGCCCGTGAACCCGCCGCCACACCGTGGAGCACCTGTTTACTCGTTTGACCCTGGGAGGAACCCCGTGTGGCATCAGCACAACATCGACTTCCACAACGCAGACAGCGCGCGGCACCTAACCGTGCACGTCCTCGCTCCCGCACTGCGCAGCGCCACGGCCGGCGGCCTGCTGTCCGCCTGGTGGTTCATGAACAAATCCCCCTGGCGGCTGCGCTATCGCTCCCAGACGGCGTGCGGCATTCCCGACCTGCTCGACACGCTTGCAGTCGACGGCCTCATCACCGGCTGGTGCCACGGGGTGTACGAACCCGAGCCGACTGCATTTGGCGGCGCGGAGGCCATGCAGGCCGCGCATGAGCTGTTCCACGCCGACAGCCTGCACCTGCTTGCCTCGAAGCCTGCCGCGGTCGGGGCACGGGAAACGGCCGTGCTGCTGTGTTCGGCGATGATGCGCGGCGCCGGCCTGGACCTGTTCGAGCAGGCCGACGTGTGGGAACGAGTCGGCTACCTGCGTCCCGGCCCCGCACCGACCACTGCCCGGCACACCAAGGCGATACGCGTGCTCATGAACGCCCGGCCCGATGCGGTCGTTTCAGCCGATTGGGCGGCCGGGTTCACGACGCTCGGCGAAACCCTCGCCCAGCTCGCGCACACCGGCCGACTCACGCGCGGGCTCCGGGCGGTCCTGGCCCACCACGTCATCTTCCACGCCAACCGCGCCCGCCTGACCGCGCGCGACCAAGCCACCCTCGCGCACCTCGCCGCCACATCCGTCTTCCACTCCGACGAGGCCCCGCGGCCACCGACGACCGCCGCTCCGACACCCTTAAGGTCAACCGCTGTGACTACTCTCCATGAATCACCCAACACGCTGCGCAATGCCCTGGTGGACCATCTCATCGCCGACGGCACCCTGCGCACGCCGCGGATCGAGGCGGCCTTCCGCACCGTGCCGCGCCACGAATTCCTCCCCGGTGTACCGCTCGACGACGCGTACGCCGACGAAGCCGTCTACGTCAAGCACGACGCATCCGGGGTGCGGATCTCCGCAGCGTCCCAACCCGGGATCGTGGCGCTGATGCTCGAACAACTCGCCCCCCAGCCCGGCGACACGGTGTTCGAAGCCGGTGCCGGCACCGGCTACAACGCAGCCCTGCTCGGCGCCATCGTCGGCGCGGACGGCCGCGTCGTGACCGTCGACATCGACGACGACCTGGTGGCAGGCACCCGCGAACACCTCGCCGCGTCCGGCGCCAAGAACGTCGTCGCCGTCTGCGCGGACGGTGCCCTCGGCCATCCCGAACGCGCCCTCTATCACCGGGGCATCGCCACGGTCGGGGCCTTCGAAATGCAGGACGCCTGGTTGTCCGGCCTCAAACCCGGCGGGCGATTCGTCGCTCCGATCCGCCTGCGCGGCACCGCATCCCGGTCGATCGCCTTCGAACGCGACACGGACCGCGGTGACCGATGGGTGTCCGTCGACAGTCAACTCGCGGTGTTCATGCCCCTGCGCGGGGTCGGGGACGACGCTCGCACCTACGTCCCCATCGCCCCCGGCATCGTCCTCCAGGTCCACGGCGACCAGGACGTCCAGGTCACCGAGGGAGTCCTCGACAAGGAACGCCACCAGGTATGGACCGAAGTGCGGTACGCCGGCAACGAGTCCTTCGAATGGCTGGACCTGTGGCTGTCCTTGCGCGTCCCGAACTCCCTCATGCGCATGAACGTTGAGGACGACGGCCGCGCACTCGTCGAATCCGGCGTCCTCGCCCCAATGTTCGGCTGGGGCGCGATGGCCACCACCGACGGCGACGACCTCGCCTACCTCACCCTGCGGCCCGTCGAGACCCCGGAAGGACGGCGGTACGAGGTCGGTGTCATCGGCCACGGATCCGCCACACTCACCCACCAGGTCGCCGACGAAATCCGCCTGTGGAACAAGGACTACCGGGACCGCACCGTCCGTATCGAGATCCCCGACCACCCCGAGACACCGACGGCCGACCGGTTCGTCCTGCCCCGCAAGCACCACCCGATGACCGTCGTATGGGAGCGCTGACCCGACGATGACCCCCGAGACAGCCCGCCGGTTCCCGCTCGTCGCCCGGCAACGCCCGGTCTGCGGCCCCGTACGCGAGCGCGCCGCCGGGCTGTCTCGGCTCGCCGCCCAGGCCCACCGCACCGGCGATACCACCCTGGCCTCCGCCGTCCTCAACCAAGCCGCCTTGTACGCCTCCGACATGGGCCGCCCGGACCTGGCTCGCGACTGGTCGGTGCGGCATGCCCAGGCGCACCTGCGGCACTGCCCTGTGCCCAATGCCCGACTACCGCTGGAGCCGGTCGTCAACCTGGTACGGCTGCGCATCCGCAAAGGCGAGGGCATCGGCCTGCTTGACCCCCTGTACGACGCCGTCAGTCGCGGGCGGGCCACGCGAGTCGAGGGCGTCGTCATCCCAGCCGACCTCACCCTCGACCATGCCGACGCACGCACGTGGCTGTGGACAGTCCTGCTAACTGACGGCACGCGCGCATACACCGCCGCCGGCCGGTGGGACGACGCCTACCGCCACCTGGTCCGCCACCGCGGAATCGGCGCGCGAATGCTGGATGGCCGTCAGGTCGCCATCATCGCCCTCGCCCTTGGCGGCGACATCGAAGGCGCCCTCGAACTCCTTGACGCCACCGTTCCTGGGGACGACACCGAAGCTGCCGTGGCCGCGTGCCTGACGGCATTGTGCCGAGGCAGCGAGCACGATCTCGACCAACTCGGCAACATCTACAGCAGACTTGCCCCGATGCCCGGCCTCGCCGTCTTCCATACCAAGCTGGGCTTGGCCGCGCTTGACGTTCTCGGTGACCATCCCGCCGCGTACGACATCACAGCCCAGTTCCAGTCCATAACCGACGCTCGCGCCGCCGAGGAGGTATTGGCCGCAGGATTTCGGTTCGACCGACTCCTGGGCGTCGTCGAGGCCGGTGGAATCGGCAACGGCAGCATCGATCCAGCGGCCCACGAGGCTGTCTCGCAGGCCGAAGCCGTGATCTCACGTACGGCGTCGGTGCATCGATCACTCTGTCCCGGAGGCGGCTGACTGGCGTGCCCGACCGTGCACGCCCGCAGCGACGATCGGGTCGGCGAGGTCGGGCAGGTCTTAGGTATCGCCCGGCGACCGTGGCGCGCCATCGTGCACGACGGTCATGCCTGGAACGCACCGTTGTTTCTGTGTCCTGGGCCAGGGGGCTGGGTTGCTGAGATGTCAGCATCGCCACGGACCAGGAACACCGGCTGGAGCTACTGTCGGAACCGCGAACAAATCCAGCGATCGAGGCTGGTAGCCAGGCTGACTATGCGAACTCGCCTCGATCAACCGCGTTGCGGAAGGCGGCGACCTCGTCGGCGTCGAAGCACAGGTGGCCGCGCTCGGGGTTGCGGCTGTCGCGGACGGCGATTCCTCCGTCTGGGAGGCTCGTCCACTCAACGCAGCTGCTGCCGTTGTTGGACGCGCTGGACACAGTCCATGCCGCGGCACTGAGATCGATCGCGTAGAGGTCTTCCTTGCGGTCCACTGCTATGCCCGTTCCTTGAGGATGCTGCTGATCAGCGCAAGAGACTGCGACGCGGACAGAGCGACGCCCCGGAGCTTCCGGAGCTGGCGTTCGACTTCGGTGACGTCTCTGGCTGTGTCTCGCATGATCTCACCGAGCATGGTCGAGAGGAAGACGACGCTGCTGGAGTCCTCGTCGTCGAAGGTCAAGAGAGTGGCCCCGCTGCCGTGCGCAGCGACCTCTCCAGCGGAGAACGGCAGTACCCGCAGTTCGACTGCCGGGAGTTCCGCGGCCTCCAACAGATGGGCGAGTTGGTTGCGCATCACGTCGTCGCCTCCGACGTTGAGGCGCAGGGTCGTCTCCGTGATGTAGTTGATGGAGCGGACGGGCTTGTCGCGGGTGAGCACGCGCTGGCGCTTGACCCGGACTTCGGCGGCAGCCTCCGCCTTCTGTACGGCTGATGCGGAGCTGTTGCCGAGGCCTACGGCCCGCGCGTACTCGAATGTCTGGAGCAGGCCGGGAACAACCGTCGGGTGGTAGGTGAACTCTTCCGTCGCCTCATCCTCAAAGGCAATGAACTCCGCGTACACGCGGTCGAGTTGGTAGGAACGCCACCACTCCGGCGTCTCGGCGGACAGGCCTATGGCGGTGGGATCGGCGTCCTCGTCACGGGCTGCGCTGTATAGCTCCATCAGACGCTGAAGGTCGTTCTGGGTGGCGGCGAGTTTGCCGTTCTCGATGCGGCTCAGGCGGCTCTTGTTGACGCCCGCCGTATCCACGTCGTTGAGCGTGAGCCCACAGGTCTCACGCATCTTGCGAAGCGCCTTGCCCAGGTGGCGTCGTTGGACCACCGAGTCGGTCTGCCTGTCGTCCACGAGTCGCCTCTTCCCTCTGCGCGTGCCCCCGCTGCCCCCAGCGTACGCCGAGGTTTCAGCAGACGAACCTTCAATGATGAACTCGAAGGATTCACTGGAGGTTTCATGAAACCACGTGGTAAACCAGTACCGCGATCGACGGCAACAACCTTGGGGCCACCGCGCCATGCGGTGCCGCGCCACAACCAAAGGGGGTGCAAGCGGATGAACGCCGAACCCAATGCACAGGTGACACGCCACCAAGTCCCGGTCATCGGCCAGGTCGTGGACACGATCCACGGGAGGCAGCAGGTCATGGATGTCCTCGACGGCTTCCCGCACGAGGCGCCCACCATGTACTTCCGACCGGAGCACGGCGGCAGGGAATGGTGCGTGACCATTGCGCGGCTCGACACCGTCTTACGGACGGCGGCGCCGTCGTGACCGGGCTATTTCTCCCTGACGGATCACTCCGCCACTCGTCCGCGGATGCGCCGCAGGTCGAATGGCGGCGGCTCGTGGTGAACGAGCCGTTCCACGTCGCGGTCATCCCGGACCCGGTCAGGGTCGTTCTGACGCAGAGGTTCGTGGACGAATCAGGCGAAGTCCGCGAACAAGTTCAGGTGTTCGGTGACGCGCGTGCGGTCGTCACCGCGATCGCGGTGAACGACTACATGGCCTCGGTGCGCGGCCGAATCGCATCGGACCTGTCCGACATCGTGATCGCGCTGGGCGTACCCGAGGCCGAACTGGAGCACCTGGTCGAGTCGATCTCCCAGCAGTGGCACAGGGATGCGCTGCCTGTCGTGGCGACCCACGACACACACGGGAGGGACGCGTGCCATGAACCGCAGGGTGATTGACTGCCACGGGCGTGCAGTCGAACTGTCTGATTCCGCGCCGTACCGCGCTTCCCGGGCAAGCGGGCGCTCGGCGTCTGAGACAGGGCGCGAGACACCCAGCGGCGTTCGCCTGGCGGAGGGCGACCTGGTGCGGCTGGCAGCGAACTCGCTGCCGGCAGGGGCTCATCGGGCAGAAGCGGCTCGGGCGAGGCTCGTGGCGCGATTCGCCCGAGCGGTGCCGCAGATGGTGATCGTCGCCGACACGGGCAGGTCCCGCCCGCTGGTGCGCCCCGTGCCGGCACTGGAAGCGTACGGGGGACCGTGCTTCTCCGCGTTGCGAGCACGGGTGGGGACGAGCCTGCCGCACCGATTACGGGTCTTCGTGCTGTCGACGCGGTACGGCCTGATCGGAGCGAACGAGCGACTCCGGACCTACGACCCCCTCCGGCGCGTCCCGGACGACGGACTCCAGGCGCGACTACGGCGCACGCTGTACCCATATCTCGCGGCATGCCCGGTCAAGGAGTTGCTGCTCCTGATGCCGACGCACTACCTCGACGTACTGCCGCGCGTGACCGGCCACGTTGGGGAGGTGCACACGATCGTGAAACCGGTGCGGTGCTGGCCAGAGGCTGAGGCCTTCCTCGATCGATGGGGATGGCCGTGACTCGCATACATATGGACGCCGACCGTCTTCCGAAGACGCGTGCAGCCGGGAGAGGCTCCGTGGCCAACTCCCTTCTATGTTTGATAGCTCGTCTGACAGCCGTGGTCATCCGCCGGAGGCGGCGCGGTCGACACCGGGCGGGTCAACGCCCGAACCCACATCCGGTGAAGGACACTTTCGGCGCACCCGGTGATCCGCCCACGGCTGAATTTCGGGCGCTGCCACAAGACCCGGCTCCCGCGTTGGTGCGGCCGTATATCCACGCACATGAACAGCGCGTCAATGAGCGTCGGGTGCAGCAGCGAATGAAGCTACGGTCGGCGGTGCACGGGGCGATCGGGCCCGACAGGAACCACGAGTGGGTGGTGCCAAGGTGACACCGTCGAGGTGCGGTTCGCTCATGTGGGCGGCGCTGTCAGGGCGGCGCTGAGCGCGCCCGCCAGGAGGAACGGTCCCATCGTGATCGTCGTCCGAGACTGGGTGCGGCACAACTTCGCGGCACAGGTCCGTGCCGCACCCACACACGCCGCAAGTATGAAGCCGTACAGGATCGCAATCCCTGGCGTCGTCCAGCTGTCGGGCCCGAGGACGAGGCCGATGACCGCGACGAGTTTGGTGTCCCCGCCGCCGAACTGCCCGGTGGCGATGGTGAGTACCGCACCCGCGGTGAGCAGCACCAGCGACGCGGCGACCGCGCGGACGAGCGCGGCAGGAGTTGCGTGCGTCACCGCGGCGGCGGCGATCACGCACAGCGCCCCCGCGTAGGTGACGGTCAAGTCCCGGTTGAGGAGCCGTTGTTCGGTGAGGTCGCTGTGCATCAGCCGCGGGGACGCGGCGGCAAGGACGAGCGGGGCGGCGTGATCGATTTCAGCGCCGCGCCGTTCGACGAGAACCGCGATAGCCGCCCAGGCTGTCGCGGTGCATACGGCGGCGAGTGCCGCCGCATTTCCGCGGGGTCGACTTTGTCGGGCCGGCTGCTTCGCGTGCGTTGCGAACTCCCGGGACACGGCCTACGCCCGAGGGTGGAGGTCCGACGTTCCTGTGTGGGGCAGTCCGGTGTGTAGGAACGTGCCGTCGTCCCATTCGGTGCGGGTCCAGGCCAGGTCTTGGGCTGAGCGTTCACGCCTGAGATGACAGACGAGCGTGACGCTGCGGTCGGCGCGGGCCCGCTCGTGACGCCAGAGGCGTTCGGCCTCAGGTATCTCGCGCAGTCGGTTGACGACGTCGTTGAGCGGCTTGTCGTCGTGGTAGGCGATGGCTGCTGCCTTCAAACGTGCGACGGAGGCGCGGCGAAGCGCATCGATGCCGTGGACGCTGCGGGCTGCTTCTGCGGTGAAGGCCCACAGGAAGAGGTTGGTTCCGTCGAGGGGGGTGCAGTCGGCGTCACCGAAGAGGTCCTCTGCTTGGCTGTTGTAGGCGAGGACTGTGGCGACGTGGTCGGTGATCATGGCGGGGTGGGGTGCGGAGGCGCGCGCGAGCACCCAGTGGGCCTGCCCAGCGGCTGTCGGCGGTCGGCGGGGTGTGGCGGGTCGGTTTTCGGTGGCGAGGAAGTACAGGTCGGCGCGCATGGCTTCGTCCATGAGCAGCGCGTCGGCGACTGCGTCCAGGGTTTCGGGGCGAGGGGTGTGGGAGCCGCCTCTTTCAAGCTGCGAATAGCCGCCGACGCTCAGCCGCGCGAGCATGGCCGTCTCCTCGATGCTCAGCCCGTGGGATCGGCTGTGAGGCCTCGGGGGCAGTCCGACAGAAGCGGCATTCAACTCATGACGGCGACTCTTCAGTAGTTGACGAAGGCTTGCCTTGCGAAGGTCCTCACTGGACATCTCCACCCCCGGTAGAGAGGCGGGCCGGTGCGCGTGAACGGCACGAAGGCGTGCCCTAGCCGCGTCGGCCCAGGCTTCGGGCTGCGGTCGGACGCTTGTCGGCGTACCCGCGTCGAGCGACGCCGGTCGGACGACTGCGTACTGGCGGATCACCTGGCCGGTTCGCAACCGATACTGCCACTACAGGCACATCCGTAGCCAACAGTTCGGGTGCAGGTAGCCAAGATACCCACAACACCGGTGACTTCCGGACAGGCCAACAACAGGTCACCATGGGCAAGTACGTCTCGCGCGGCAGCAATCTCGGGCAATGCCAAGGTACTTAGCTGCACGCGAGCGGAACGGGGGAAGGATGGGCGGCATGCGTCGGAGCGTTCCCGGTGCCGTGTGTGGGGCGGCTCTTGCCTTGTTGCTGATGGGCGGCTGCACCGACACGGACTCCGATGAGGACGCGGCGTCAATGTCCCCAAGCAGCCCACCGAGTGCCGCTACGTTCCCTGTTCCGCCAACGCTTGCTCCGACCTCTGCGCCGCTGACACCGCCGTCCTCCGCCGCACCGTCGACGTCGGTAGGGACGGCGCCGCAGGACGCCGCTTTGGAGGCGTACAAGCAGATGATGGCGGCGATGGTGCAGGCGTCGTCGACGTCGGACCCGGACTTCCCGCTGCTCGCGAAGTACGCGACGGGCGAAGCTCTGGTGAGCTTGCGGTATTCGCTCCAGGCCAATCAACAAAAGGGGTTCGTGGGAAAGGGTCCGATGCGGATGGCCCCAAGGGTCGAATCGGTGTCCCCGGACAGCCTCTTGGTTCGTATCTCGGATTGCCTGGATGACAGTGAGTGGCTTCGATACCGGCAGGACGGATCCCCCGCTGGCGGCGCCCCCGGAGGACGGCGCAGCACGACTGCCGAGGTGATCCCCGTGAATGGTGCCTGGAAGGTCTCCGTACTCCGCGTATCGGCGACCGGGACATGCTAAAGGCCGGGATGCACCAGTTCGGTACCTGCCTCGGCATGGCCTTGGTCATGTGGATGGCGGCCGGTGGCATCGCCTACTCCGATGAGGGCCCCACCGACCCTGGGTCGGGTTCTGTGACCTGCCAAGCAGCGGAGTGCGAGGTCGTAGCCGTGGGCCAGGGGGACGGCGGAAACGGCGGCGCCCCGTCGAACCGGCCGGTGACCGGCCGGGGACCCACTCCGGGTGAGTCCGCACAACAGGGCTTGTGGTCGGACCTGGAATTCCTCACCGGACTCTACAAGCAGGGAATGAGCGCCCAGCAGATCGCTGACACCTACGGCCGCGCACCGCTCTACGTCGATCCGGAGACAGGCGAGCCCATAGCGATGTTGGGCAGTCGCGAGGACCAAGGAGCGGACACTGCCAGCGGCGCTGCTCCGCCTGCGTCTCCGCCGAGTCCCGCGCAGTTGGCGCAGGTTGCGGTGTCCCGTCTGGTGCTGCCGACCCCGTCGGTGGGGACGTCGCCGTCCGGGGATCAGGTCGTCTCGGTGCCGACGTGGTTGTGGGTGGAGGCGTCTTCGTGGGGGTCCGTGTCGGCGACGGCCGCCGTGCCGGGTGTGTCGGTGACGGCTACGGCGGTTCCCGTATCCGCGGTGTGGTCGATGGGGAACGGCGACGCAGTGACGTGCGCGGGGCCCGGGACGCCGTACGGGCCGGGGTCTGATCCGGCGTCGGGTTCGCCGGACTGCGGTTACACCTATGCGCGTTCGTCCGCGGGCCAGCCTGCTGAACGGTTCGCGGTCACGGTGACGGTGACCTGGCGGGTGTCGTGGTCGGGCGGGGGCCAGTCGGGGGTGGTGGACGGGATGTCGACGCAGGCAATGGCGGGCTTGCGGGTTCGCGAGGTGCAGGCCGTCGTGGTGGCGTCCTGAGCTGACGACCCCGAGTTGCAGCGTTGTCGGCGTGCCGTGGGTTCGACAAGTGACGAGGGAGCGGGCGGTGGCTGTGTCGGATGCGCGGACGGTGCGGAACGGTGCCGGGGCGTGGTCGGGTGCGCCGGCACCGGGCGCGGTGCCGGGGAAGCGTCGGCGTGTTCGTGCGGTGCGAGTGTGGGCGGGGCTGTTTGTCGCGGTGGTGTGTGCCGGGTTGTTTGTGGTGGCCGCGCGGGGGACGGACGATCGGCGTGCGGTGCTGGTGGTCGCGCAGCGGGTCGAGGCGGGGCAGGTCGTGCAGCGCGCGGATCTTCGCGAGACCGAACTTCGGGGCGGACCTGTGTCGGGTGTGGTGCCGGTGTCGTCGGTGGACGAGGTTGTGGGGCGGGTGGCGGTGGTGCCGCTGGTGCCCGGGTCGCTGCTGTCGCGCGACCAGGTAGGCGAGGCTGCCGGGTTCCCGCAGGCGGGCCAGGCGTTGGTGGCGGTGTCGGTGAAGGACGGCGGTGCTCCGCCCGGCTTGGCCGCAGGGCAGCACGTCGCGGTACTGGCCGGTCCGGGGCAGGGAGCGGCGATGCAGAAGAGTGTTGGGGCGTCGACGTCGGCGGAGGGTGTCGTGGTTGCGGTGCGGGCCGCTTCCGATGCCACGGGTGGGGGGTCCGTGGTCACGCTGCTGGTGGACGCGGACTCGGGGTCGAGGGTGGCGGTGCTGTTGGATCCGCGGCTGGTGGTCCGCAGTCCGGTGGGGGTTGGTGCCGGGTGAGTCCGCCGGTTGTGGTGGTCGGGTCGGTGAAGGGGGCGCCGGGGGTGACGGTGTCGGCGTTGGCGCTGACGGCGGCGTGGCCGGGCCGGGAGGGCGGTGTGGGGCCGCTGTTGGTGGAGGCGGACGGCTCGGGTGGGTCGGTGGCGGCGTGGTGCGACGCGTCGCCGTGGGACGCCGGGACGGGCCTGGTGGGGCTGGCTGCGGGGTCCCGGCACGGCGGACCGGCGGGGTCGGGGGCGGTCGAACCGGCTGCGTACGGGTCGGTGGTGGGGTGCGGGATACGGGTGGTCCGCGCACCGGCGGCCGGACCGCAGGCGGTGGCCGCTTTGGAGGTCTTGGCGGCGTCGCGGTTCGCGGTGCTGCACGCGAGCGCAGCGGACGTCGTCGTCGTTGACGCCGGTCGTCTGGAAGGACCGCACATCGGTGCGCTGCTGGCGGCGGCGGATGTGTTCGTGCTGGTGGCGCGGGGCGGGGTGGATGCGATGGGGCATGTGGCGGGTCGGATCGAGGAGTTGCGGGCGCGGGTGCCGGTGGTGGATCTGCTGGTGGTCGGGCCGTCGCCGTACCGCCCGGCGGAAGTCGAGGATGCCTTCGGGGTCGGGCGGGTCCATGCGTGGCCGTGGGATCCGACCGGGGTACGTGAGCTGGTGTCGAAGGGACCTGGGCGGGGGTGGCGCCGCCGTCCCTTGATGGGGGCAGCACAGACGCTCGCGGAGGACCTGCGACAGCGCGCAGACGCCAGCCGACAAAGTCCGGCCTACTGGCCGGCCGAGCCTGCGATGCCGCTCGTGCCTGGGACGCCCCCGCCTCCCGAGGTGTTTCGCGGGGTGCTCCGCGATGCCGGAGGTACGCCGTGAGGCCTCGGGCGCCCGGTTTCAACGGGGCTTCCCCGGACCCGTCCGCGTTCGGCGCCGCGCCGGTGGGTTCCGCGGGTTCACCTGCGGCAGCGGACGAGCTGGCGGTCCGGCTGCGCGGCGAGGTCGGCGGGCGGTTGTCGGCGTACGCGGCCCAGTTGGAGGGTGCGGGCCTGCCGCCGATGTCCGGCCAGCAGCGGCGTGAGGTCGCCGAGCGTCTGTTGACGGAGGCGTGGCGGGCGGAGACCGGTCGGCGGCTGTCGGCCGGGCCGGGGGTGTGGGACGCGGCCACGGAAGAGCTGGTCTCGCGCACGGTGCTGGACGGCTTGTTCGGTCTCGGCGGGCTCCAGGGGCTGCTGGACGACCCGAGCGTGGAGAACGTCCATGTCAACGGCTGCGACCGGGTGTTCGTCCGGTACGCGGACGGCCGCCAGGAGCAGGTTCCGCCGGTGGCGGGGTCGGACGCGGAACTGGTCGAGCTGGTCCGGACCGTCGCGGCGAAGGCGGGGCAGGAGGAGCGCCGTTTCGATCGTGCTGTGCCCCGGCTGAACGTGCAACTCGCGGACGGTTCGCGGCTTTTCGCGGTGATGGCGGTCGCCGGCCGGGTGTCGGTGTCCGTCCGGCGGCACCGCTACCTGAGCGTCACCCTCAAGGACTTGGTGCGTCTGGGGGTGTGCGACGAGCCGTTGGCTGCGTTCCTTGGGGCGTTGGTGCGGGCCCGGCGGAACGTCATCGTCGCCGGAGGTACGAACGTCGGCAAGACCACCGTGTTGCGGGCGCTGGCCTCCGCTATTGCGCCGCGTGAACGTCTGGTGACGATCGAGGACACCTTCGAACTGGGCCTGGACCGCGACCCGGTGGCGCATCCGAACGTCGTGGCGATGCAGGCCCGCGAGGCGAACCTGGAGGGCGTCGGCGCGGTCGATCAGGCCGAGTTGGTGCGGTGGGGCCTGCGGATGGGTCCGGACCGGGTGATCGTCGGGGAGATCCGCGGCGCGGAGGTCGTGCCGATGTGCAATGCGATGTCCCAGGGCAACGACGGCAGCATGTCGACGCTGCACTCCTCGACGTCGCGCGGCGTGTTCACCAAACTCGCCGCCTATGCGGCCCAGTCGCCGGAGCGGCTGTCGCTGGAGGCGACCAGCCTCCTGGTCGCGTCGGCGGTGCACTTTGTCGTGCACATCGCGTGGGCGTCCGACGGGCGGCGGGTCGTCTCCTCGGTGCGTGAGGTCGTCGACGCGGACGGGCCGCAGGTCGTCTCCAACGAGGTGTACCGGCCCGGCGGTGACCGTCGGGCGGTACCGGCGACCGCGCCGCGTGCGGAGACCATGGACGACCTGGTCGCCGCCGGCCTGGACCCCGGCGTCTTCCACCGCGCCCGCTGGGGCGGTGCCCCGTGAACGGCCCGACCGCGGCCCTGCTGGGCCTGGGGTGCGGCGGCGGCATCGTCGTCGCCGTCTCGGGATTCCTGCCGCATCGAACGAAGGGTTCCGGAGCGTCTGTTGCCGATGACCGGATTGCCGCAGCGATCTCCCGACTCGGTGCCCGGGTGCGTGGGTTGTCGCTGCGGCGCCTGCTGGGCGTCGTCGTGTGTGCGGCGGGGGTCGGGGTGTTGACCGGGTGGCCGGTGGCCGCGGTGCTGGCGGTAGCTGCCGGGTGGGCGCTGCCGGCGCTGGTGCGGCCGGATCGAGCGGCGCGGGCGCGGACGGAGCGGATCGAGGCGGTGGCGGTGTGGGCGGAGATGCTCCGTGACACCCTCGCGGCGGCGGCCGGTTTGCAACAGGCGATCCGCGCGACCGCGGACGTCGCCCCGCCGGCTCTGGAGATGGAGATCCGCGCGCTCGCGGTTCGGGTGGCGGGGGGGGNGCGGCCGGTTTGCAACAGGCGATCCGCGCGACCGCGGACGTCGCCCCGCCGGCTCTGGAGATGGAGATCCGCGCGCTCGCGGTTCGGGTGGCGCGCGGCGACCGGCTGCCGGACGCGCTGCGGGCGTTCGCCGACGACGTCGACGACCCGATCGCCGACCTCGTGGTCGCCGCGCTGCTGCTGGCCGCGGAACGCCAGGGCGGGCAACTCGCCGACCTGCTGGGTTCGTTGGCGACCGCGACCCGTGAGCAGGTCACCGTGCGGCTGAAGGCGGACGCGGACCGCGCGGGGGTACGCACCTCGGTCCGTGTGGTGGTCGTGGTGACCCTCACGATGGCGTTCGGGCTGCTCCTGTTCGACCGCGACTACCTCGCCCCCTACGGCACCGCGGAAGGCCAGCTCGTCCTCGCCGTGGTAGGGGCGCTGTTCGCGGCGGCGTTCTGGTGGATGACGAGACTCGCCGACGACAAGCCGCCCGTCCGGATCCTGCGTCCCCCGACCGCGGACGCGGAACTCCAGCCGACCGCAGGAGGGTGGGACCGATGAACCCCCTGCTCGCGGCACTGCTCGGCATTGGCACAGCACTTGGGCTACTCCTGGCCGCGTTCGGGTTCTTCCCGCCGCGTGTGCCGCTGGTCGTCGCGCTCGCCGCGCTGCACCCCGCCCCGGAACCACCCGTGCCGCTCACTCCCGCCCAGGAGGGCGGGTGGGCGTCGCGGTTCGGACGCCGCCTGTCCCCGGCGGTCGCGGCGTGCGGGCTGCCGCTGCCCGCCGTGCGCCGCGACCTGCGCGTCCTGGGGCGCAGCGTCGCCGTCCACCGCGCCGAACAGGCGACCAGCGCCCTGTTCGGGCTGCTCCTGCCGCCGCTGCTCCTCGTCGCGCTTGCGTGGCTCGCGGGCGGCAGCCCGGGCGTGGTGTGGCCGGTGGGGGCGGGGCTGGTCTGCGCGGCGGGATTCGCGTTCGTCCCCGACCTGAACGTCCGCGCCGAAGCCCGAGCCCGCCGCGAGGAGATGCGGCACACTCTGGCGGCGTTCTGCGACCTCGCCGTTGTCGCGTTGTCCGGTGGCGCCGGTGTCGAGCAGGCTCTCGGCGATGCCGCGGCCACCCTGGACAGCCACGCCGCACACAACCTGCGGCGTGCGCTCGCGACGGCGGAACTCACGCGCGTCCCACCCTGGGGACCGCTTCGGCAGCTCGGCGAGGAGAGCGACGTCGCCGAGCTGCGTGAGCTGGCGGCGACGGTCGCCCTCGCGGGGAACGAGGGCGCGCGAGTCCGCGCGTCGCTGGCCGCGAAGGCGTCCGCGCTGCGGACCCGGCAGCTCGCCGACGCCCAGGGGGCGGCAGGGCAGGCCACCGAGCGGATGTCCCTTCCGCTGGTGGTGCTGTTCGCCGGGTTCCTGGTCTTCCTCGGCTACCCCGCTCTCGCCCACGTCCTCGACGCCCTGTGAAAGGTCCACGCACACGTTCGATTCTGCCTTGGAAGGAGGCGGTTCGGATGTTCCCCGACATTCAGCCCCTGACCGCAAGCATACGCCAACTACGAGCCCGGATAAGGGAGTTGGTGCGCGACGAGCGCGGCTACTCCACGGAGACGGTGCTGGTGACCGCGCTGCTGGTGGCGCTCGCGATCGCGGTCATCGGCATCATCGCGCTCAAGGTCACCAACAAAGCCAACTCCATCGGCCTGTGAGCGGCCATGGCCGCCTCCACACAGGATCGCTGCACACGGCGAGGCGTACTCGGCCGCCTACGGGCCGTCAGGGCTGATGAACGCGGGGCGGTATCGGTGCAGTTGGTCGTGCTGGTCCCCGCCCTGATGCTGATCATCCTGACCATCGTCCAGTACGCCCTGGTGCAGCACGCCCACCACATCGCGCAGTCCGCCGCCTCCCGAGCGCTCGCCGCCGCCCGCGTCCAAACCGGCACTGCCGCGGACGGCGACGCCCGCGCCCGGCAAGTCCTCGCCGCGATCAGCGGGCGTGTGCTCACCGACCCGAAGGTCACCGTGACCTGGACGACCGACCGGGTACGGGTCGTGATCACCGGCACCGTGATCGCGGTCGTGCCGGGCACGACACTGCGGGTCCGAGCCGTCGCCGCCGGCCCGGTGGACACCTGGACCACCCCATGACTCGGCGCGTGCCGAGCCGCCGCCCCAGGTGCGGCCGTCGCCGCTTCTCCCGGACTGCGCACACGTGTCGGCGGACGTGCGCTGCACGGGCGCGGCTTGCCGGGGCGGTGCGTGATGAGCGCGGCTCGGCGACGGTCGAACTCGTGCTCCTGGTCCCACTGCTGGTGCTCATCCTGCTGTTCGTGGTCGCGGTCGGCCGGTTCGCGTCCGCACGCGGGCTCGTCGACGACGCGGCCCACCAGGCGGCCCGCGCCGCGTCACTCACCCGCAACGCGCCCGCCGCCGAACAGGCCGCCTACGACGCGGCGCACACCGCACTCTCGGGTGCCGGGGTGACCTGCACGAGCCTCGCGGTCACCGTGAACACCCAGGAGTTCACACCCGGCGGGCGGGTGCGCGTGGCGGTGTCGTGCACGGTCTCGCTCGCAGAGATGAGCGCCCTGGGCCTGCCCGGCCACCGCACCCTCCACGGAAGTGCAACCAGCGTCGTCGACACACACCGGGGAACGCAGTGAACCCCCGCCAGCGGCAGGCGGATTGCGCCTCTCGCCGACCGAAGTACCCGGCCCGGCCGCGGACTCCACGCACCCGCTGGGCAACGAGCGTGCTGCGCCTGCGCCGGGACGAGCGGGGCCAGGTGACCGCGTTCGTCGCCGTGCTCACGGCGGGGCTGCTGCTGGTGGCGGGGCTGGTGTTCGACGGCGGGACAGCGCTCGCGGCCAAGACGCGGGCCTTGGACCAGGCGCAGGAGGCCGCCCGCGCCGGCGCACAGCAGCTGAACCCGGTGTGGGTGCACGGCGGGACAGGTCCGCTGCTGGACCCGGTCCGTGCGCGATCCGCCGCGCAGGCGTGGTTGGCCGCCGCAAGTGCCACCGGCACCGTGGGCGTCGCCGGGGACGAGGTGACCGTGACGGTGACGGGTACCACCCGCACGCACCTGCTGCACCTGGCGGGAATCGGGGAGATCACCGTGTCCGCGACCGCAACGGCCCGCGCCGAACCCGGAGTGACCCGCCCCGACGCGAGGAGCGGGCCATGACCCCGCCAAGTACCACTCCAAGCGCCGGGGCGGCCCGTACCGCGGTACGCCTCCGCACGCGGCGAGGCACCCGCGCCCTCGTGCGACTCGCCCGCGCGGCAGGCGCGTTCGTCCGCGTCGTGCTCGCAGTGGGACTGCTCGGCGGCGCGGTTGCCGGGGTGCCGTACACGTTGCACCGCTTCTCGCCGGATCCGTGGCCGGAGCACCGCCGGTCCTGGGACGAGATCCGCGACGCGCTGCTCGCCCCGACTACCGACCAGGTCATCCTCGACGTCCTCGCCGCCGTCGGCTGGGTCGCGTGGGCCGGGTTCGTCCTGAGCCTCCTCGCCGAACTCGGCTGGTACCTGCGGAACTTCCGCGCGCTGCTGCGCGACGCCTCCACCCATCGGGCACACCAGCACCAGGCGGGGGTGTTGCGGGCCCCGGCGGCGTGGCTGGCCGGGCTGCTCATCATCGCGCTGGTCGCGATGACGCGCGCCGCGCACACCACCGTGGCCGTCGCCGACCGGCAGCCTGTTCCGGTACGTCCGGCTGCCGTGGCCGCTGCGGTCGCCCCAGTCGAGCCCCCGCCCGCACCGACGCCCCGGCCAACGCCCATGGCCGACGTCCGGGCGGGCGGAACAACGCACGCCGCCGCGGAGCCTGCTCCGGGCGGGTACACCTCCTACACCGTCCAGCCCGGCGACACCCTGTGGGACATCGCCGCCGCCGAACTCGGCGACCCGATCCGCTGGCCGCAGATCTACACCCTGTCCCGCAACCTCGCCCAGCCCGACGGCGCCCGGCTGACCGATCCCGACAAGATCCACCCCGGCTGGGTCCTACGCCTACCCGCCGACATCCCGCCCGCGGCCCAGCCCCCGCAACCGCCCCCGCCTCCGGGTCCGCCCCCGGCGGAGGCCCCCGAGAACCCGCCCGTGTCGCCGCCTGCGTCACCACCGTCGGTCCCGCCGCCCGCCCCGGCGTCCCCGGGACCGCAGGCCCCCAGCGCGCCCGACACGCCCTCGCCCGAGGACACGCCGAAATTCCCAGAACCGGCTGCTCCACCAACGCCGTTCGCCCCGCCTCCCACCCCGACCCGCGACGCCGCCACACCTCCGACGGCACCCGGACCCGGCCAGGACCGCGGCCCTGGGCGGCCCGCGTTGGACGCACCCGTCGTCGGCCTGCTGGGGGCGACGCTGGCCGCCGGGATCGGCGCGGCGATGCTGTGGACGCGCCGCCACCGACGCCGCGCGAACCCCCACGTCACCCCCGTGCGCCCGGCACTGCCGCCGGTGCTGTCCCTAGCGCACCGGACCCGCCACCGCGCCGAACCCGACGCCGGTCCGCCCGCCGAGACCGCGGAAGGCGCCTCTGCGGCAAGTGTGTTCGCAGCGGAGCCGTTCGCGCGGCGGCGTCCGCGGCTGTGCGCGCCGCTGCCCGTAGGGACGGCGGCGTTCGCGGTACGCGGCGACACGGAGATCCCGCTCGACGCGGTCGCGGCCGGGCACGGCATCGGCCTGACCGGACCCGGAGCCGACGGTGCCGCCCGCGCGGTCGTGGCGGCAGTGCTGAGCGACCACGAGCGCGCCCGCCCCGCCCCGGGCACGCTGACGCTGCTGATCGCCGACGCGGACGCCGCCACGCTCCTCGGCTCCGAACGCGACCCGGGCACTGTGGCCAGCCTCCCGCAGGTGCGTCAACTCCCCGATACGGAAGCGTGCTTGGCCGCCGCCGAACACCACCTCCTGGCCGCGGCCCGCCACACCGACGCGGGCACGGGGCCGGACGTCGGCGCGGCGCCGACGCCCATCCCAGTGCCGCGCCAGCGGCTGGTGCTGGTCACCCGCGCGGCGCCACAGCACCGGGCCCGCCTCGCCGGGATCGCCGCTGCGGGTGCTGCTGACAGTCCCGAACAACCCGCGGTGGTGGTCGTGGTGCTCGGCGCGTGGCCGGTGGCCTGCCATGTCGACGCCGACGGCGCCGCCACCGCCCCCGCGCACCCACGCTCCGGACTCCTCGACGGGGCCCGGGTACTGCACCTGTCCGCCGAGGCGTTCGGCGACCTGGCCGACGAACTCGCCGCCGCCCACGGCCGGGCACCGCACCCCGCACCCGTCCTCCCGCCGCCACGGGCCGACGACTCGGTATGGGGAGACGACCCCTGGGGCGCCGATCCGGACGGCGCGACCGCGTGGACGTCTCCCGCCTCGGCGCCCGGCGACACCGCCGGCCAGGGCATCCCGTACGACACCCACCCCCAGGGGCACGAGGACGAGGACACCGTCGACGCCGCCGTCCTCGCGCAGCGCCGCCGCCCCGTCCCGGCACCCGAGCCCCGAACGCCCCCGCTGGGTCCGCACCTTGCGCCCTCGCGCCGCGTCTGCGTCGACCCGATCCCACCATCGCCCGGCGGCCTTACCGCGCCCGTAGAGTCCGCCGACCACGGCACGACCGAGACGGAGAACACCCCGTCCGGCACGACCCCGCACGGTCCGGTGCCACGCAGCGCCGTCAGGCCAGGCCAGGCCAGTGCACCGCTCGCCGCGCTCGTCGTGGACGCACCGTCCGGCGCCGTCCCCGCCGTCCCCGCACCGCTCATCGACGCGGATGCCGCCCCGGCCCCGACACCACGTCCCCTGCCGACCCCGGACCCATCCCCGGCGGCCCCGGCCCACGACGGGTCGAAGGCGCAGCCCGCCCCCTCGCCCGGCCCAGCGGTGGTCGTGCACGTCCTGGGACCGTTGCGCATCGACGTGGGCCGCACCGAAACGAACTCCGTCGGCACACGGATGCACGGGCACACCCGCGAGTTCCTCGCCCTGCTCGCCGCGCACCCCGACGGGATCCGCGGCGAACGGATCGCCGACCTCCTCGAACTGGCCAACCCAGCCGTTGATCCGCGCGAGATGGCCAACCAGCTGTACAACTTGCGGCGCGGTGTCCGCCGACTGCTGCGCGACGCCTCCGGCCTGCCCCGCGGCGCGTTCGTCACCGCCGCCGGCGACCGCTACCTCCTCAACCCCGACCTGGTCGCCACGGACCTGGCGGCCTTCGCCGACGCCCTCGACTGGGCGGCCCGCACCGGCGACGAGGACGCGCGCGCCGATGCGTGGGAGGAGGCACTCGGCCTCTACACCGGCGACCTGCTCGACGGGGCCGACTACCCCTGGGCCGACGAACTGCGCGAACACCTCAAGCTCCGCGCCGTCGACACCGCCGCCCGCCTCGCCGACCACCACACCGGGCACAGTCACACCGACCGCGCGCTCGCCCTGCTCGACTGGGCCGCCGACCGCGACCCGTACAACGAGGCGCTCTACCAGCGCACCCTGCGCCTGCAACTGGCCGCCGGCCGCGACGACGCCGCCCGTCGCACCTACGACCGCCTCGTCGCCCGCCTGACCGAACTCGACGCCGAGCCCGCCCCGGCCACCCGCGCCCTCCTCCCGCTGGGCGACCCGCCCGCGCCCTGACCCCGGCCCGACGGGCAAACCGCACATGGAAGCCCGCTGCCGCCCTCCTGACTGACAGGAAGGGCTTGCACTTGGCGTGTCGAGCGCTGGGTGAATCGGTCGACGACGTCGCGGGACACCGCGATTGCCGGTTGGGCCTCCCGTTGGTACTCCCGTCAGCCCTCCCGTCTGGGCTCCCGCTGAGACGGGAGGTCCCCCTGCCCCGCATCTGCCCAGGCCAACGGCCGATTTGCCGGTAGGGGAGTGGAGACGACTGGATATGGAGTCCCGTACGTGCCCCCTCAATCCACATCCGGCGACCGGCCCCCGCCGGCGTGTGTCGTCTGCCGGTGTCCCGGTTCCGTTCGGTACGGCCCTCGCCTCCTGTTGACTCCCTCTACGTTCTTCCGCTCCTTCCCCCTTGCGTTCCTCCTCGTCCTCCTCGTTCCGTGCCTCTGCCCCTGGCGCCTGCCGCCCAAGGCGTCGGCAGTACATGATCACGAGTACATGACCGCCAGGCCTTGATCACGAGGGGCATGATCAGGCGCGGGCGAGGCGAGGCACGGCGGCCCG
>NZ_JBPKBH010000021.1:0-1330 GCF_051388915.1 Yinghuangia sp. YIM S09857
CGGGCGGCGGGCGGCGGGCGGCGGGCGGCGGGCGGCGGAGAGTGGCGCTTCCGGTGGGAGCGGTTGCGGCGGCGATTGCGGTGGGCCGTGCGCGGCGCAGCGCAGCGGCGCATGGCCGGAGCGCACCGCACACCGCACACCCACACGGCACACGGCACACGACTGCGGCACACGACTGCCGCTCCCGGGTGCGGCATACGGGTGCGAGTGGGTGGCGAGCGACGCCGGTACGGCGGGCGGCGGGCGGCGGCGCTTCCGGTGGGAGCAGTTGCGGCGCACAGGCGCCGGCTCATGAGTCGGCCGCGGCGGTCGGCGCGTGAGCGTACGGCCGTATGTGCTCGGGGCATTGCTCAGGTGCGGCCCCGCGACCCCACGACCTGCGCGGAAGCGTACGGCCGTATGTGCTCGGGGCATTGCTCAGGTGCGGCCCCGCGACAACCCCGCGACCGACGCGGAAGCGTACGGCCGTATGTGCTCGGAGTGTTGCTCGGGTGCGGCCCCGCGACACCCCGCGGCCGGCGGCGGGCCTCCCGTTCGGGTGAGATTCGGGGTGGGGGGTCGATAACGCTCTTGTGCGCAGTAACCAACCCTTCGCCCGGGAGTTGTGAAGGCGTGGAAGAGATCCTTGGAGCCCGGAAGCTGGCCCGCGACACGCTCGTTGAGACAGCCGTCCGGTATGCGGAGGACCGCCACTGGGACGTGGTGCCGGGTACATCGGTCCAGAACGGCGCCGACGGCAGGCGTTGCAGCTGCGGCCACCCCGCGTGCAGTGCGCCGGGGGCGCACCCGCTGCACCGCGACTGGGCCGCGCAGGCCGCCAGCGGGCCGGCGATGATCCGGCGCTGGTGGTCGGAGTACCCGGACTCGGCGATCCTGTTGCCGACCGGGCGGGTTTTCGAGGTGATCGACGTACCGGAACCGGCCGGCTGCCTCGCGCTGGCCCGCCTCGAACGCCTGGGCCTCGCCGTGGGACCCGTCATCGCGACGTCCACGCGGCGCATGCAGTTCTTCGTGCTCCCCGGTGCGCGCGACAAGATGCCGGAAATGCTCCGCCGGGCAGGGTGGGGTTCGAGCGCGATCGACCTGGTGTGCCGGGGCGACGGCGACTACGTGGTGGCGCCGCCGTCGCAGATGGGGCCGAGCGGGACGGCCACGTGGGCTCGGGAGCCCACGGAGGCCAACCGCTGGCTACCCGAGGCCCGGGAGCTGGTGAGTCCGATCGCCTACGCCTGCGGACGCGCGATGGTCGAGGCGTGACACGGCGGTTCGGACGGACCCTCACCGCCCGGACCGCCAACTGCCGGGGGGCCGACCGATATTCGGTCGGGGC
>NZ_JBPKBH010000021.1:1412-141311 GCF_051388915.1 Yinghuangia sp. YIM S09857
CCCGACCGATATTCGGTCGGGGCCCCGGTTGCCCGATGGGCAAATCCTGCCGGATGGACCCGAACTCGCCCGCGTCCGTGGCTCGATGCCGTCAGCCGGTCTCACGGTCAGTCGGCCTCACGGTCCGCCGGTCAACCGGTCAGCCGGTGACCACCGGAACCGGCGCCGTCGTGTCCCCGGCGGACGCCGGCGTACCGTCCCCGCGCCGCACCTCGCCGACGCCCGGCAGCAGAAGGCAGCACAACCCCGCCGCCAGCGCCGCGATGCCGATCACCAGGAACACCGTCTGCGGCACCACCTGGAGGAAGATCAGGCTGGTGAACAGCACGCCGCCGACGTTGCCGTACGCGCCGACCAGTCCGGAGATCTGCCCCGACTGCCGGTGCTGGATCTGCGGCACGATCGCGTAGACCGCCCCGTTGCCGCCCTGGATGAACACCGAGGCCAACGCCAGCAGTCCGACGCTCTGCCACACCGGCCAGTCGGCGTCGATGCGCCACAGCACCAGGTAGCTGAGGAACGAACCGGCGAGCAGGCCCAGCAGCGTGAGCTTGCGGCGTCCCGTGCGGTCCGACAGCCAGCCGCCGAACGGCCGGGTGACCAGGTTGGTGCCCGCGAAGCACGCCGCAGCCGTCGCCGCGGTCGTGGTGTCCATGTCGAACAGCGTGCGGAAGAAGTTCGGCAGCCAGGCCGCCATGGTCAGTTCGGCCCCGAATGTCACCAGGTACGCCACCGACAGCAGCCCCACGGCCGACAGCCGGTAGTCCTCCATCTCCGGCTTCTCGCCGCGCAGTACCCCGCGGTTCGTCTTGACCACCGCGTAAACCTGGTACGCGAGCCACAGCGTGACCAGCGCGTACAGGACCGCCGCCGTACCGTCCGCGATCACCCCGTCGAAGGTCTTCCGGCCGGTGGGCGTGCTCGCCGTGAAGTCGGCGTTGAGGCGGTAGACGACGAAGCCCAGCGCGACGGCGAGCGGCACTTGAAGGGCCATGAGGCCGAACACCGCGGGCCTGCTGGTGACCTGGAGCCCGGGCTTGCGCGCGGCCCGCTGGTATGTCTTGCCCTCCGGCACGTCCCGCGCCATCAGCAGGAAGAACACGCCGTACGCCGCGGCCAGCACGCCCGCGACGCCGACCCCCCAGCGCCACGCGCCCTCGCCGTCCGCGATCGCCGCGACGAACACCGGCAGCGTCAGCGCGGCGGCGGCGGAGCCGAAGTTGCCCCAGCCGCCGTAGAAGCCTTCCGCGGTGCCCAGTTCGCGCCTCGGGAACCACTCGGCGACCAGCCGGATGCCCACCACGAAGCCCGCACCGACGATGCTGACCATGAGGCGGCTGACGACGAGCATCTCGTACGACTGCGCCAGCGCGAAGACGGTGTTCGGTACCGCCGCGAAGATGAGCAGGGCGCCGTAGACGCGGCGCGGGCCGTACCGGTCGACCAGCAGCCCGATCAGGGTGCGCGCCGGGATCGTGAGGGCGATGTTGCACAGCGCGAGGGTGGCCTTCTGGCCCGCCGTGAGACCGAACTCCTCGCCGATGTCGTCGATGAACGGCGCCATGTCGAACCACAGCACGAAGCTGGCGAGGAATGCGAGCGTCGCCAGGTGCAGCATGCGGTAGCGCCCGCGGAACGAGAGCAGCGCACGCAGTCTGGGTCGGTCGGCGGCGTCGGCCTGTGAGGTGGCGGTGGCCATGGAGGCTCCTCCGTCGCGTGCCCCTGGCGGAGCATCGAGCTGTCGGGATGCCTGCGACGGTGCCAAGCCTGTGTTTCCCCGGAACGTCACGCCGTTGCGCCCGAGGAAACATTCCGTTCATGGCCGGTGGGGCGCGGCGTGAGAAAACAGCGGTCGAAATCGGGTGGCGAAACGGGCAGCCGAAACGGGCGGGCCGGGAGCACGCGTAATCGCACTCCCGACCCGCCCGTCTTGTCGACTCCGCCCGTGCGCGGGGACGCGCGTCGGCGCACCGCGCCGGACGGAACTTCTAGCGCACGGCGACGAACACGTGGGCGGCGATCTCCGGGGACAGTTCGGCGGCCTCGCCGCCGCTGCCCGCCATGACCCCGCCCGCCGACTCGTGCACGCTCACCACCGCGCCGGGACGCACACCCGCGCGCCGCAGCGTGTACATGAGTTGCGCGTCGGTTTGCAGCGGCTCGCCGATGCGGCGCACCACCACGTTCTTGCCCTCGGGCCCCGCGACGTCCAGCAGCGTGCCCAGGCCCTCCATGAAGTCGTCCGCGTGCAGGTCGCGGTCGAGCTCCTCCAGGCCGGGGATCGGGTTGCCGTACGGCGACTCCTTCGGGTGGCGAAGCAGTTCGAGCAGGCGCCGCTCGACCTGTTCGCTCATCACATGCTCCCAGCGGCATGCCTCCGCGTGGACCTGCTCCCAGGGCAGCCCGATGACGTCCACGAGCAGGCACTCGGCGAGCCGGTGCTTGCGCATGACACGCGTGGCCAGGGATCGGCCCTCGTCGGTCAGCTCCAGATGACGGTCGCCCTCGACCGTGAGCAGCCCGTCGCGCTCCATGCGCGCGACGGTCTGGCTGACGGTCGGTCCGCTCTGCCCGAGCCGTTCGGCGATACGGGCGCGCAGCGGGACCACGCCCTCCTCTTCCAGCTCGAAAATGGTCCGGAGGTACATCTCCGTGGTGTCGATGAGTGCACTCACGACCGCCAGCTCCGTTTCTTCGTGGTCCTGCCTCCAATTCTGTCCCACCGGCGGGGCGGCCGGGACCGTCCACGCCAACGGGTTCGACGCGCCGGGCGTATCGCCGCCGGATTCACTCCCGGCGCGTACGCCGCCCGCTCCGGCGCGCCGCACAGACACAACGTCCCGACATTGTGTCGTCATCCCGGCCTGTCGTGCTCGGGCCGGGGAGATCGGATGCCGCGACAGTGCCGACGCTAAGCCGGTCCGGGCCGCAGCGTCTGCTGGACGTACCTCCAAGCACGCACTCGGCCGGGGCAGGTTGACAGGGGCCCCTCCGACCACGCACCGTGCGTGGTCTGTACCAAACGGCTCCGTCGGCCGCGGGGTTCCCGCATTCGCGGGCCCGGCGGCGGTGCGGGGCGCGTTCCCGCGTGTTCCGGCCCGGTCCGACGTGTTCCGGGCCGGTCCGAACCGTTCCGACGTGTTCCAAGTTGTTCCACCCCGCTCCACCGGCTCCAACCTGTTCCGCCCCGACACTTGTTCCGACGAACCGAAGGACTGCCCATGGCCGAGCTGGGCGCGCGCTACCTCGACGCCGCGATCGCACTGCTGGAAAGGCTGCGCGACAAGGAACTGCCGGCCGTCGACGACGCCGCCGAGCGCATCGCGCTGTCGCTCGCCGCGGGCGGCCGTCTTTTCGTGTTCGGCGGCGGGCACTCGGCGCTGAACGCGTACGACGTGGTCTACCGCGCGGGCGGCCTCATCCTGGCCAACCCGCTGATCGCCCCGGGCAACGATCTGTCGGTGCGTCCCATCACCACCAGCAGCGCCGTCGAGAAGCTGCCCGAGCTGGCCGCGCCGGTGCTGGACGGCGCCGGGATCCGCACCGGCGACGTCCTGGTCGTCCTGTCGCTGTCCGGGCGCAACGGACTGCCGATCGAGATGGCCCGGCAGAGCCGCGAGCGCGGCGCGCTGGTCGTGGGCGTCACGTCCGTCACGGCGAGCATGGCCGAGCCGCCGCGGCACCCGTCCGGCACGCGGCTCCTCGACAACTGCGACGTCGTGCTGGACGCGGGGGTCCCGACCGGGGACGCGGCCCTCGACGTCGAAGGCGTGCCGCAACGCGTCGGACCGACCTCCGGGGTGGTCTGCTCGGCGCTGATGCAGACGCTGATGGTGAGCGTCATCGGCCGCCTGGTCGCGCTCGGGGTCGAGCCGCCGATCTTCATGTCGGCGAACATCGAGGGCGGGGCGGCCTGGAACGAACGGCTCCTCGCGGAGAACGCCGACCGGATCTTCTACTTGCGGTAATCGGGCCCAGGCCGGGGACCGGGGGCCGGCGGCAAGGGGTCGGCGGCTCGGCGGCCGGGGCGTGGGCGGGCCCGGTCGCGGGAGCGTCCGCCACCTGCCGGGCACGCGGGTACGGGGGTGCGCGTCGGAGATCCGCAGCCTGGGTACGGTGGTCCGCATGGCCGGTGTCGACGGTGGTTCCAGCAGTCCCGACGTGCTCAGTGTGTCCGCGCGCTTCAACGGCCCGCCGGAGTCCGGGAACGGGGGGTACGTCTCGGGGCTGCTCGCGGAGCGGCTGACGGGGCTGCTCGCCGCGCGGTCGCCGGAGCGGCCGGGCGGCGGCTGCGCGACCGTCACGCTGCGCCAACCGCCGCCGCTGGAGCACGCTTTGAAACTGGTCGGCCCGACCTCCGGCGGAGCGGCCGGCGGCCTGGGGCTGTACGACGGCGACGCCCTGGTGGCGGAGGCGGTGGCGGCCGAGGAGGCTCTGGTCGAGGCGTTCGAACCGGTGGACCCGGTGTCGTTCGACCTGGCCACCGAGTCGTCCGCGGCGTTCTTCCCGGGCCGGGGGGCGGGGAACCCGTATCCCACCTGCTTCGTGTGCGGCACCGACCGCGCGGAGGGCGACGGGCTGCGGCTGTTCCCGGGGCTGTTGCCGCAGCGGCCGGGCACCACCGCTTGCCCGTGGGTGCCGGACGCGTCGCTGACCGACGGCGACGAGGCTTACGTACGGCCGGAGTTCGTATGGGCCGCGCTCGACTGCCCGGGCGGCTGGACGGCACTCGCCACCCGCGAACCGGTGCTGCTGCTCGGCCGCATGACGGCCCGCATCGACGCGCTGCCGTACGTCGGCGACCGGTGCGTGGTGATGGGGCGCCTGCTCGGGCAGCAGGGCCGCAAGCTGCGTACGGCCACCACGCTGTACGACGGGGACGGGCGCGTCGCGGCGCACGCCGAGGCAGTCTGGATCGCGCCGCGCGCGCAGTGACGGGCGGCACGGCTCGCGCACCGACCGGACGGCACGCACTGACCGGAACCCCTCGCTCCCGCTGTCTTAACCGCCGCCGATCCCACCCCTAAGAGCCGCATAAGGATCGCCGCATAGCCTCTGATCAGGCGTTTCCCCGCTTCCGACGGCGCTAGCGTCCCTCGCGACGCAAGGTTTCCGGACAGTCGAGGATGTGCCGTCTGATGAAGATCCGCCGCTCCGCCGCCGTCGCCACCGCCGCCGCGTTCCCGCTCGCGATCGGGGCCTTGGGCTCCGGGACCGCGCACGCGCACGGCACGTCGCAGAACCCGCCGAGCCGCATCCAGCTGTGCTCGACGCAGGGCGGCGAGAACCCGGAGAACTTCAGGCTCTCCGCGTGCAAGGCCGCGAAGGCGGCGGTCGGCAACAGCGCCGCGCCGTTCTACGACCCGAACGCGGTCAACATCGCCGCCGCGGCCGGGCGGCACCGCGAGATCATCCCGGACGGCAAACTGTGCAGTGCCGGCAACGCGCAGTACGCCGGGCTCGACCTGCCCCGCACCGACTGGCCGACCACGAACCTCCCGTCGGGCGCGGCGTACACGTTCCGTTTCAAAGCCACCGCTCCGCACAAAGGCAAGTTCGAGTACTACATCACCAAGGAAGGCTTCGACGTCACGAAGCCGCTGAAGTGGTCGGACCTGGAGGCGGCGCCGATCGCCACAGCGGTCGACCCTGTCTTGGAGAACGGTGCCTACGTCATCAGTGGCAAGCTGCCGAAACGGACGGGCCGCCACCTCATCTATGTCGTGTGGCAGAGGTCGGACAGCCCGGAGGCGTTCTACTCGTGCTCCGACGTCGCGTTCGACGCCAGCGGCAACTCCCGTCCCCCGGCGACGAACCCGGCAACTCCCCCGACGGGGGCGGGCGATGGCAACGGCGGTAGCGGCGGGAGTGGCAACGCGGCCGAGCCGACGACGCCCGGATCCGGCGGCGGCGAGGACCACAGCGGCCACGGCGCTCCCGCGCCCGGGACTCCCGCGGCTCCGGCGCGGCCGACGAACTCCCCCGCCGCGCCCGCAGGTTCCGCCGCCTCCACCGCCCCGGCCGCCGCAGCCGACGCGTCCGCCCCGAGTGACGGCGGCGAAGCGCCCGCCGCCGGGGACACCTCGGTGGAACTCGCCCGGACCGGCAGCGGATCCGAGGACTCCGTACCCCTGCTCGCCGGAACCGCCGCGGCCGTCCTGGCCGTCGGTGCCGGTTCGCTCCTGTACGCCCACCGCCGCACCGCCCGCGGCCGCGCCTGAGCCTCGTCCTCACGGCACCGGGTTCTCCGCGTCGTACCGCCAGAACCCGCGCCAGCGGGCGGCGAGGGCCAACACGACCACCACACACGCGAGTCCGCCGCTCACCACGGAGATCCGCTCCGTGCTGAGCGCGGCCACGCTGCCCGACTCGAAGTCGCCGAGGCGCGGGCCGCCCGCCACCACGACGATGAAGACGCCCGCGAGCCGGCCCCGGAGTTCGTCCGGGGTCGCCACCTGGAGGATCGTGTTGCGGAAAACGCCGCTGATGGTGTCCGCGCAGCCCGCGACGGCGAGGAAGAACACGCCCAGCCACAGCCAGTTCGTGGCGCCGAACGCGGTGATCGCCAAGCCCCACGCGACGATCGACAGGATGACCGCGCGACCCTGGTAGCGCACGCGCCCCAGCCATCCGGAGAACAGCGCGCCCGCGAACGCGCCGATCGCCGGCGCCGCGGTGAGCAGGCCGACGGTACGCGAGCCTCCGCCGTACCACGACGCCGCGATCGCCGGAAACAGCGCGCGCGGCATGCCGAACACCATGGCGGCGATGTCCGCGAGAAAGGTCATGCGCACGTTGGGACGCGTTCGCAGGAACCGGAACCCCTCGGCCACCGAAGCCCGTTGCCGTTTCCCGTCGCCCGCCCCGCTGTTCGCCCGCTCCGGCGGCATCGCGGGCAGGCGCCACATCCCGTAGAGCGCCGCGCCGAAGGCGAGGGCGTCGACGACGTACACGGTCTGGGTGTTCCACACGCCGATGACCAGCCCGCCGAGCAACGGCCCGACGGTCATGCCGAGCGTCATGCTCAGCATCGCCAACGCGTTGGCGGCGGGCAGGTGTTCGGGGCCGAGCAGACGCGGGATCATGGCCGTCCGCGTCGGGCTGTTGACCGCGAAGAACGCCGACTGCGCGGCCACCACCCCGTACAGAAGCCACACTTGCCCAAGGTCGAGCACCGCCTGCGCGGCGAGAACCAGGCTCATGGCGGCCAGGCCGGTGGACGCGATGAGCCCGAGCCTGCGCCGGTCCATGCTGTCCGCGATCGCGCCGCCGAGGAGGCCGAACACGATCAGCGGCGCGAGCGAGAAAAGACCCACCAGTCCGACCGCGAAGTTCGACCCGGTCAGGTGGTACACCTGCACGGCGACCGCGAGCGAGGTCATCTGCTGGCCGAGCATGCTCACGGCACCGCCGAACCACAGGCGCCGGTAGTCGCGGGATATGCGCAGCGGGGTCGTGTCGGCGAAGACGGCCCGCGCGAAACGGCGGATCCGTCCCCGCGCCGGGGCGGGAGATGGGGGCACTCCGGAATCCAAGCGCCCTGATGCCGGGTTGCGCCTCTCCGGTAGGCCGTGAGATCCCCCACGCCGAGCGGGTACGCCGAGGGCGCCGGTGGCGCGGCATCTTCCTCACCGCCGCGAAGGAGCTGCGGGAAGGCGTCGTCCCCGCCGCGTTCGCCACCGCCGGCCCCGACACCGTCCAGGCGATGCCGCTCGACATCCTCTTCGACTTCGCCGCGGTCCACCTGACCGGCGACGAATCCGCGCTCCAGACCCTCGCGTCGCTCCTCGACGACTTCGACCCGAACGTCCCGCTCGTGACGCCCTGATCGTTCGCTCGCGCCCCTCCGAACGCGGCGTCCTCGCCGGGTCGGAGCGCCCGCCGGGGACAGCCCGCACGCCCCCTCGCCCTATTCCCGTCGAGGACGTGAGAACCCGCACCCGTAAATCCCGTTGCGGCCCCGCCGCCGTGGATCTACCTTCTGCGGTACACGGGAAAGGAGGTGGTTCGATCTTGAGTACGTATCGGACGCGTGAGGTGGCTGCCCGCTAGCCGCCACTCCGGTCTCCCGACCGTAGTCTGACCCGCCGCGAGTGCACCGCGGCGGAAAGCGTCAGGCGGTCGGCGAATACCAGGCAGACACCCGACCCGCAGGCTTCCGAGGACGTCCCCTCGGACCCTCCCCACGGAGGAGAGCCTGCGGGTCGCTGCATATCCGGCGACTGATCGACCAGCCGCCGACGATCCGAGCGGGCCGTCCGCTCACCTCAGGACCGCACGGTGCCCGGACGGGCCGACTCAAAAGGCGATCAGCCGGCCCGCTTGATGTGCGTTCCAGTCTCAGCGTCGATGAGAACCGGACTCGGCCGAGGAGTGGCGTGAGCGAGATCAGTACGCGGTGGTACCGGCCAGGAGCGATACCCACCGCCGAACTGCGCGGGCTGACGGACGTGTTCGAGGAAGTCTCGGACGATTTCGTCCCTCCGCTCACCTCACGCGGGAGTACCACCCAGTCCGACCTGCGCGACCGTGCCCCGGAGGCCACCGCCCCCGGGCAGGACTATTTGACGGAGATGCTCCGACAGGACGTCGTCGTATCCCGGCACGGAGACCGGGTCGTCGGATTCCTGTCCTTTCGGAGCCACCACCAGGACCCGCGCTACGCCGACCTGTCGCCCTGCCTGTACGTGAGCACCGTCGCCGTACGCCACAGCCATCGGCGGCACGGCATCGCACGCGCCCTCTACCGGGAACTCTTCGGCGTCCCGGCCTCCCTGCCCGCGTGGATCGTGCTGCGGACGTGGTCCACCAACACCGGCCACCTCGAACTCCTCGACCGCCTCGGGTTCACCACCGTCCTCCGCCTCAAGGACGCCCGGGCCGCCGGAATCGACACCGTCTACCTCGCGGCCGACCGCACCGCGAATGCGGACGACGGCACGGCCTCGCGGACGGGCGCCCCGGCGGGAGGCCCCGCGGACACAACGCCCTGACACCCCGGTGGTACCGGGCAGACACCCGGCCCGCAGGCGTCCGAGGACGCCCCAGACCGGCAGGAGGACCGCGGAGAACGCCATGTCCAGGAGGTTGGTGACGCCGAGCATCACGATGACGGTCAGCAGCAGCGGCTCGACGCACAGGAACGCGAGCCCTTCGCCGAACCGCCTCCTCGGACCCTCCCCACGGAGGAAAGCCCGCGGGTCGCTGCGTTTTCCGGGCCGTGCAGGCGGTGCTTCCGGGCCGTGCAGGCGGTGCGGTGCCGCCGGAGTTGCGCCGATTCGGCGGGGTGCTGTTTGCTCCACGGCATGAACGCCAAGGATCAGCGCGTCGCGGTCGTCACCGGTGCGAGCAGCGGCATCGGTGCCGCGAGTGCCCGGGGGCTGGCCGCGGCGGGGTACGCCGTCGTCCTGACCGCCCGCCGCGCGGAGCGGATCGAGGCGATCGCCGAGGAGCTGCGGGACGCCGGGTACACGGCGTCGGCGCACCCGCTCGACGTCACCGACCGCGCGTCGGTGAACGCCTTCGCCGGATCGCTGGAGCGGTGCGACGTGCTGGTGGCCAATGCGGGCGCGGCGTACGGCGCGGATCCGGTGGAGACCGGCGACCCCGCGGACTGGCTCGCGATGTACCAGGTCAACGTGCTCGGCACGCTGCACACCACGCAGGCGCTGCTGCCGGCGCTGATCGCGTCGGGGGCGGGGACGGTCGTGGTGATGTCGTCGACGGCCGGGCACCAGGCGTACGAGGGCGGCGGCGGGTACGTCGCGGCCAAGCACGGCACCCACGCGATCGCCGCGACCCTGCGCCTGGAGCTGAACGGCCGCCCGGTGCGCGTCATCGAGCTGGCGCCCGGCATGGTGCGGACGGACGAGTTCTCGGTGAACCGCATGCGCGGGGACGCCGGCCGGGCCGCGGCGGTGTACGCGGGCGTCGCGGCGCCGCTGACCGCCGAGGACGTGGCCGACGCGGTGGTCTGGGCGGTCACCCGGCCCGCGCACGTGAACGTGGACCTGATGGTGCTGCGTCCGCTCGCGCAGGCGGCGCAGCACAAAGTGCACCGGGAGCACTGAGGGTGACCCCTGGAGCACGGCTCCAGGGAAACGACCTCAAGGGCTCAGCCGCTCAACCACCCAGCCCCCGCCCTCCCGCCGGTACCGCAGCCGGTCGTGCAGGCGGTTCTCGCGCCCCTGCCAGAACTCGACCGCGTCCGGCACCACGCACACCCCGCCCCAGAACGGCGGCACCGGGACCTCCGAGCCCTCCGGATGACGGGCCGCCAGCTCGGCGTACCGCTTCTCCAGGTCCTCACGCGAGGCGACGACGCTGGACTGCGCGCTGGCCCACGCCCCGATACGGGAGCCGTACGGCCGGGAGCGGAAGTACGCGGCGGTGCGCTCCGGCGGCACCCGCTCGGCCGTCCCGGTCACGATCACCTGCCGGTCCATCGCGTGCCACGGGAAGAGCAGGCTGACCGCCGGGTTCGCGGTCAACTCGCGGCCCTTGCGGGACTCGTAGTTCGTGTAGAAGACGAACCCGTCCTCCCCGTACTCCTTGAGCAGCACCGTCCGCGTGCTCGGCCGCCCGTCCGGTGACGCGGTCGCCACCACCATGGCGTTGGGCTCCGGCAGCTCCGCGGCCGCGATCTCGGCGAGCCAGCGGGCGAACAGCGGCATGGGCGCGGGCGTCAGCGAGGCTTCGTCGATGCCTTCGTTGCGGTATTGGCGGCGCATCGCCATGAGGTCGTCGAGGTCCACGGTTCCTTGGTAGCACTCCGGTGGCACTCCGGAAGCGCTCCGGTGGCACTGCGGCCGCACCCCCGTGCCCGGGCGGACCGAAACCGCGGGGGTCCGACTCCGAACGAGTGACACCCATTCGTGCGAATCGACGGGTTCGCGAAGCGGGATGTGCCGGAGTTCACGCGGCCGCCACCCGCCTCGTCTAGGTCATCTCGACATCAAGAGATATTGTTGCCTGTCGACAACCGTCGCCCACAACTTCACAGGCGAAGCCACAACTCGCGCGCTTCGCCGGACCACCGATTCGCCGCCTTCCGGGGGCGTCCGGGAGCCCGCGCAGTAACGATCTTGCGCCGCGTTTCCGGGCCTGTCCGGGGGAAGACAGGTTGTGGTAACGCGGGGTATGAAGGACCCGGCCACAAGTCACCACAAGTCAGTCGAGATCGCATGAGGAGCCGCCTGATGTCCGACTTCGTACCCGGGCTCGAAGGAGTCATAGCGTTCGAGACGGAGATCGCCGAACCCGACAAGGAGGGCGGCGCACTCCGCTACCGCGGCGTGGACATCGAGGATCTCGTCGGGCGCGTCTCCTTCGGCAACGTCTGGGGACTCCTGGTCGACGGCGCCTTCAACCCCGGCCTCCCGCCCGCGGAGTCCTTCCCGATCCCCATCCACTCCGGCGACATCCGCGTGGACGTGCAGAGCGCGCTGGCCATGCTCGCCCCGGTGTGGGGATTGAAACCGCTGCACGACATCGACGACGCGCAGGCCCGCGACGACCTGGCCCGGGCCGCCGTCATGGCGCTCTCGTACGTCGCCCAGTCGGCCCGCGGCCTCGACAAGCCGATGGTGCCGCAGCGCGAGGTCGACAAGGCCGAGACGATCGTCGAGCGGTTCATGATCCGCTGGCGCGGCGAGCCGGACCCCAAGCACGTCCGCGCCGTCGACGCCTACTGGACGTCGGCCGCCGAGCACGGCATGAACGCCTCCACGTTCACCGCCCGCGTCATCGCCGGAACCGGCGCGGACGTCGCGGCGTGCCTGTCGGGTGCGGTCGGCGCCATGTCGGGCCCGCTGCACGGCGGCGCCCCGTCGCGCGTCCTGCACATGATCGAGGAGATCGAGCGCACCGGGGACGCGACCCAGTACGTCAAGAGCGTGCTGGACCGCGGCGAGCGCCTGATGGGCTTCGGCCACCGCGTGTACCGCGCGGAGGACCCGCGTGCGCGCGTGCTGCGGCGTACCGCCAAGGAGCTCGGCGCGCCGCGCTACGAGGTCGCGGCGGCGCTGGAGCAGGCCGCGCTGTACGAGCTGCACGCCCGGCGCCCGGACCGCGTGCTGGCCACCAACGTGGAGTTCTGGGCCGCGGTGGTCCTGGACTTCGCCGAGGTCCCGGCCAACATGTTCACCTCGATGTTCACCTGCGCCCGGACCGCCGGGTGGAGCGCGCACATTCTGGAGCACAAGCGCACCTCGCGCCTGGTCCGCCCGTCCGCCCGTTACATCGGCCCGGGCTCGCGCCCGATCACCGACGTCGCCGGGTACGACGACACGGTGGCGGCCAAGCAGTAGCAGTAGCAGTAGCAGCAAGTACGAAAGACCGCACCACCCGCAGCACCTGCCCGGTACGGATTCTCGACCCGCATCCGAGCAGCGGACGGCCCGCCTCCCACAAGGAAGGCGGGCCGTCGCCGTTCCACCTCGCGACAGCAGTGGAACGCGCGGCCGTCGTCCCGGCCGCCACGTCACCCCGAACTGGCTTCGGACTCGGACAAGTCGAGCCCGCACGACGCGCGGAAGGGGTCGGGGTCCGGCACCGGCTCTCCGCAACTCCCGCGCGTGGTACAGCGCGTGGAGACTGCGGAGCACGGCCGACACGTCGCGGAAGGTCTCCTGCCGTAGGCCGAGACGCCGATGAGGACGGCCCGTGACGACGCGAAGTCCCGTGAGCGGGCGAGCGGATCGGCTGTTCCGGTCTCGTTCCCCCGAACCCGCGGCGGCATCGTGCTGCCGTTGCCGCGGTCGGCACGCCGCGGCGTGTGTGCTTCGGCTCGACCGACGGGACGGGGGTTGCAGGCGGGGCGGAAAAGCCGACCGCCCTCCCCTGGCAGGTGGGAGGGCGGGTGCTGGTCAGTGCGGCAGGCCACGACCGGTTGAGCTATGAGCCGTCTGACGTTTCATCAGACTGCCCTTTGTTCCGCCTGACCGACCTGCACTTCCGCCCGCGTGGCTCGCGGTTCGGTGGCGTCGGGCCGGTCCAGATCTAGATTGAAGAATACTCATCTGTCATGAGATGACCGGATAACCCCGGTTTCATCGGCGCGTTCCCTCACGAACTGACCGACAATGCACCTTTCTTGGGCCTTGACAGACCCGGTGGCATCCGTTAACTACCCTACGAAATATCGGACATCTGGCATTATTACTGACAGATCCTTACCTATCAGTCAAGTTGGGTTCACCGGATCGCCGTACCCGCCCATGGATGCCCATCGGCCCCGACTGCAAACCGCGCAGTCGGGGCCGGGGCGCACACAAATCAGATTGTCAGCGCAGGTCCGCCAGAACCTCGTTCGCCGCGCGCTCGCCTTCCACCGCACCGCCGTTCATGAAGCCCTGGAAGTCGTACGACGTGTGCTCGCCGCCGATGTGCACGTTGCCCTGGCGCGTGCCCTCGTAGCCCGCGTAGCGGTGCAGGTACGAGACCGGCCAATACGAGTAAGCCCCCAGTGAATACGGGTTCTTGTGCCATGCGGACAGCTGCGCCCTGCCCGTCCAGGCAGCCCGCGTGCCGGGGAAGACCCGGTCGATCTGCGCCAGGTAGGTCTCGGCGGTCGACCGCACAACCGGGTCGCTCTCGGTGTTGAACGGCCCGGCGGGATCGAGTCCGCGCGCCAGGCTGCCACCGCCGTACTGGATCAGCACGCCGCCCGTCCCGGCCTGCGCCTTCGTCGTGTCCCAGGTCTGCTGGAAGGGCAGGTCGGTGAAGCAGTCGCCGGCCGCGACCCCCGGCCACGGGCCCGTGCCGCGCCACGGACGGCCGGTGAACTTCATGTTCAACTTGGTGACATAGCCCATGCGCGCGTCGCGCAGCAGGTTCGTCATCAGCGGGTCGAAGCCTGCGCGCGACAGGTCCAGGCCCTGGAGGATCGGCAGCGGAACCGTCAGGATCGTGTGATCGGCCGTGACCGTCCTGGTCGTTCCGCCGTTGTCGAACGTCAGCGTCTGGGTGCCGTCGGAGTTCGCCCGCACCGCGACCAGCCGGTGGTCCATCCGGATCGAGCCCGACGGCAACGCGGCCGCCATCGCCTGCGTCACCTGGTCGTTGCCGCCGACCACGTGGTAACGCTCGTTGGAACCACCCCAGATGTTGAAGTGCCCCGGGTTGCTCTGCCAGCCGAGCATGCAGACCGCGGCGAAGGCCGACTGGTCGACGGTGTCCGCTCCGTACTCGACGTTGTACGCGACATCGATGAACTGGCCGAGCTCGGACGCGTATCCGCCCGGCACCCGCGACTCGATCCAGCTGCGCAGGTCCATGTCGGACAACGCCACGCCGGTCGGCGTCGCGCTGTTCCACTTGACGTCGCCGGCCTCCTGGTAGTCCCGGCGGACCGCCTGGTACATCGCCTTGAAGTCCTCGTCGGCCTGCGTCCGCGCGTAGTAGCCGCCGTCGAACCAGAGCGTCTCGACGGCGCCGGCCGGTCCCGCGGCGGCGAAGTCCACGGTGGCCAGCCCGAAGCGGCGGCACAGCTCCAACATCTTCTTGTGCCCGGTGTCGATCAGCTCGCCGCCGATCTCGGACGTCTGGCCACCGCCCCAGTAGGTGCGCTGTGTGTACATGCGGCCGCCGACACGGGTCGGGTTAGCCTCGTAGACGGTGGCCCGGACGCCCGAGTCGGCCAGCGTCAGAGCGGCCGAGAGGCCGGAAACCCCCGCACCGACGATCGCGATCCGGGCGTCGGTACGGACCGGCCGCGTGGTCGCCGACGCGGCGGCGGGGCGGATCGTCGCCGCACCCCCGACGCCGATCCCGATGCCGACGGCCGCCGCGCGGCGCACCAACGCGCGGCGCGTCGGGCCGCCGGGGTCGGCGGCGGCTTCGGTCCGCATGTCCCGCAACTCGTCGACCGGCACGCCGAGTCGGGCGGCCGAGGCGTGGTCGGCCATGATGCGGCGCAGCGCGTGCATGGGGTTGGTGCGGGCCACGGCGGGTCCTTTCGACGACGGTAGGCGGGACACGGGACCTGACGTACGGTCAGGCGCCGGTTCTTTCCGGGGTGTTCGTTCCGTTCACCGGTCGGCTCGGGAGGGATCCGCCTTGGCGCCGACGCCGCCCTGGGCGGGCACCGCGGGCCGGGCGTCGCGCTCGCCGGCGTCCTCCAGGATGATGCGGCCCATGCGCTCGAACGCGTCCGGGCGCGCGTTCTTCATGTGGAGCGCCAGGCCGATGCCGCCGGCGAACAGCAGGCCGACGATCCACGGGATGAGGTCGAACAGCAGGCTGCCCGACGCGTCCCCCGCGGCGTCCTCCAGGTTGGTCACCAGCAGGAACACCACGCCGATCATGGCGATACCGGCGACGATCGGCGCGATCAGCGTCTTGACCGGGTGCCTGGTCTCCGGGTGCTTGCCCTGCACGTGGAAGTAGCCCACGGTCGCGAACGAGCACAGCGTCTGGACGATCAGGATCGCCATCGTGCCGAGCAGCGCGAGCAGGCCGTACATGTGGACCACGGGGTCCTTGTCGGCAAGCAGGAAGCCGCTGACGATGGCGATCGTCAGGCAGGTCTGCACTGTCGACGCGACGTGCGGCGAGCCGTACGAAGGGTGCGTCCTGCCGAGGGAGCGGTGGATGAAGCCCTCGCGGCCGATCGCGTACAGGTAGCGCGACGCGCACTGGTGGAACGCCATGGCACAGGCGAACGAGCCGGTGACGATGAGCCACTGGAAGACCTTGACCGCCCAGTCTCCGAAGTGGTCGCCCAGCGGGTTGAAGAACAGGCCGCCGCCGTCGTCCACGACGCCGCGGCCTTCCGCGGAGACCATCATCCAGGACACGAAGACGTAGAAGAGGCCGACGCCGACGACCGAGATCAGCGTCGCGCGCGGCACGACGCGCTTCGGGTCGCGGGACTCCTCGCCGTACATGGCGGTGGACTCGAAGCCGACCCACGACCAGAAGGCGAAGAACAGGCCGAAGCCGGCCGCCGCGCCGATCGTTCCGTCGGCGCCCTGGATGCCGTTGACCGGGTTGAGGGCCTCGCCGGCCAGGAAGCCGTCCGGGCCGCCGCCGGTGAACAGCACCGCGAGCGACACCGCGCCGAGCACCGCGATCTCCAGGATCAGGGCGACGCCGAGCACTTTGGCGGTGAGGTGGATGTCGAAGTAGCCGAGGCAGCCGATGGCGACGATGCCGACGAACGCGAAGACGCCCCAGTGGATGTTCACGTTGAACTGCTCGTCGACCAGGTCGTGCAGGGCGTTCGCGAAGAAGCCCAGGATCGACGCTTCGAAGACGATGTACGCCATCACCGCGAGCAGGCCCGCGGCCATGCCCACCACGCGACCGAGGCCGTGCGAGATGAAGCCGTAGAAGGCCCCGGCCGCGGTGATGTGCTTGGCCATCGTCACGTAGCCGACGGAGAAGACGGTCAGGACCACGGTCGCGATGATGTACGCGGCGGGTGCGCCGAGGCCGTTGCCGTCGTTGCTCGCGATCACCGGCAGGTTGCCCGTCATCGCGGTGATCGGAGCCGCCGTGGCGACCGCCATGAAGACGACGCCGACGAGGCCGACCGAGTTCGCCTTGAGCCTGTTGACCTCGCCGGAACCCTCGGCCGACGGTGCGTCGGTGCTGACCGTGGTCATGCCACCTCCTTCGCAGGGAAATGCGCCGGAACAGGCGCTATGGGACGACGCGGACGGGAGCGCGGAGGGCAACCCCGTGCCGACGGGCCGTCAGCTTCGATGCGGGACACGTCCTCCGACAACCGACAGCCGGTCAGGCGTTCCGGGCGCCGAGTCGACGGAGTGTCGGGGCACGGCGACGATGTGCGGGGTCCGAAACCCCGTCGTGATCCCCAATGCCGCGACCGGGCGGTAGCGTGCCGCGAATGGACACCAGCGCCAGGCTCGTGAGCGTCCGCGGCGCGGGCGCGGCCGCGGGGAACGCGGCACCCGCGGGGGCCGCCGCGACCCCGGCGACCGCCCGGGATTCCGCGGGCGGACCGTCACCCGTGGCCGGCATAACCGTGCGCCAGGCGCTCGAACTGCCGCCCCTGCGCCGCGGGCTGCCCGACGTGGTCGCCGCGCCGGACGGCCTGGACCGGCCGATCCGCTGGGTGCACACCGGCGAGGTGCCCAACATCGCGTCGCTGCTGCGCGGCGCCGAACTGCTGCTCACCACCGGCCTGGGAATCGGTCCCCGGCCGGCCGACCAGCGCCGCTTCGTCGCCCAGCTCGCCGACCGCGGCATCGCCGCCCTGGTGGTCGAACTGGGCCAGCGCTTCGACGTCCTGCCGGCGGCGATGGTGGAGGCCGCCCGCACCCGCAACCTCCCGCTGATCCAATTGCACCGAGAAGTTCCTTTCGTAGCGGTGACCGAGGCGATCCACACCGAAATCGTCAACGGCCACTACGCGCTGCTGCGGCAGGGTGAGGAGGTGCACCGGCGCTGCACCGAGATCCTGCTCGGCGGGGGCGGCGTACCGGAGGTGCTGGCCCTGCTCGCCGAGCACGTCGGCAACCCCGTCTACCTGGAGGACGCCGACGGGAGGCTGCTGTACGCGCAGCGCGGCGCGGCCGGCCCCGGCGACACCGACCCGATCGACGCGTGGGCCGGGCTGCGCGGCGGACGCACGCCGGCCGGCCCACACGGCGGCGCGGGCTACCCCCGGGCCTCCGCGCTCACCCCCGGGTCCGCACTCATCGTCGACGTACCGGCCGGGAGCGCGGCCCAGGGCGGCGCCTCCGAGCAGGCGGTACGCGGCCGACTCGTCGTCCTGCCGGTGCACGCGCCGCTGCCGGCCGTCGGCCGCATCGTCGTCGACCACGCCGCCGGGCTGCTCGCGGTCGCTCTGCGACAGGCCCGTCACGAGGAGGAGTTGGCGGCGCGCGGACGCGGTGACTTCCTGAGCGATCTGGCCGAGGGTCGGGTGGCGGAGGAGGACGCCGCACGCCAGGCACGCGTGCTGGGGTTCGGCCACGACGCGGGGCCGCTGCTGCCCGTCGTGGTGCGCCTCGGGACGGACGGCCGCACCGATGGCGGTGTGGGCGGCGGCGCCACGGGTGGCCTGGGGGTCCTCGGGGGAATCGGAGGCATGGGCGGCATGGGAGCCGTCGGCGGCACGGGGGCCGTCGGGGGCGCGGACTGGGCCCCGATCGCCCGTGCGGTCCAGGAGGAACTCTCCGCACTGGGCCTGCCGGTACTGCTCGGCGTGCGGCCCGTGGAAGGCCGGCTCGCGCTGCTGCTCGGGTTGCGCACGGTCGGCGAACGCGTCGCCGTGGCGGACCGCGTCGCGGCCGCCTTGCGCGCGGGTCTGGACCGTGCCGGACTGGCGCCGGGCCCGCATCCGCCTGTCGTGGTGGTCGGCGCCGCCGGGCCGTGGGCGGCGGCCGGACCGGGGCTGCGGCACGCCGCCGAGGCGGCGTCGGCGGCCCGGGGGCTCGCCGAACAACCGTGGTACGACGCCCGCCGCCTCGACATCGAACTGCTGCTGTGGCGCATGCGTGAGCACGCGGACCTCGCCGCTTTCGTGGGCCGGGCGGTCGGCCCCTTGCTGGAACACGACCGCGCGGCACGGCAGCCACTGCTGCCGACGCTGGAGGCGTACCTCACGCACGCCGGCCGCAAGGCGGAGACCGCGCGGGACCTGCACCTGAACCGGCAGACTCTGTACGACCGCCTGGCCCGCATCGGCCAACTCCTGGGCACGGACCTCGACGACCCCGAGACCGTGCTCAACCTCCGCTTCGCCCTGCGCGCCCGGCGCCACGTGCCCGACAAGAGCTGACACCCCCGAAAAGGGCGGCGCCCTCGCGCGATTCGGCTGCCGCACCTCGCAATCGGTCGTTCCACCCGGCTCGGATCCGGGCATGCGCCTACGCTTGCGCGGGCGACGCGCGACGGGGACGGACCGGCGAGCCGAGCGGGCCGGACCGAGCAGCGTCGTCGGGCCGACGGTTCCTGGCGCGGACGTTCGGACTCCCCACCCGCAGGACTCTCGGTCCGCGGCGGATGAGGGAGATCAGGAACATGCTGTGTGTGCTTTGCGGTTCTCCGTATGCGGAGACCGACACCCATTGCCCCGGCCCCCGTTGCGGCGCCGGTCTGGACGGGCAGCGGTACGGCGACGCGTCATACGCGGTGCAGGCGTGGTGCGAGCCGCGCGAGGCGGCGGCCGAGCCCGGGGAGACCGTCGTGGTGACCCTCACGCTGCGCAACTCGGGTGCCCTTCCCGACCGTTGCGAGCCCGGTCTCGCGCCCGAGACCGCTCGGCGCACCGGTCTGGACCGGCCGGGCACCGGTGATGTGCTGCCGGGCGAGGAGCGCGTGTGGACGCTCGTGTACACGGTGCCGGAGGACGCGGGCGGCGTGGAGGGCGCCGGCCCCCACGGCGATGCGGATGCTTCGGACGACACCGAGTGGCATGACGTCGAGGTGGACGTCGTGTCGGCGGCGGACCCGCGGATCACCGCACGTGCGGTGTTCTCGCTCCAGGTGCCCGGGGGCTTCGCGGGGGCCGTTGCGGCGCCGGGGTTTGCGGGTGGCGCGGCGGCGTACGGCGCGGACGAGCGCGGAAGCAGAGGTCGGCGCGGCGGCGGGAAGCGCCGGATCGGTGTCGCGGCCGGCGTGGCGTGCGCGGTCGTGCTGGCCGTGATCGCGGGTTTTGCCATGGCCGGTTCCGACGAAGACGACGGCGGGGAGCGGGCCCCGGTGGCGGCCGGCGGGTCGTCCGCCGCGTCGGGGTCGGCGGGACCGACGTCCACGTCCGACGGGGCCGAGGATCCGTCGGGTGGCGCGACGGCGTCGGAGGGAGAGCCGTCCGCGTCCACGGCGAAGGCGTCCGAAACGAGCTCCGCGACCCCTTCGGCGACGCGGACGACCACGAAGCCCACCACAGCGGCTCCTTCGACCACGCGGCCCAGGGCGACGAGCGCGACGCCGCCCCCGGCGACCACGACGCCCCCGCCCGACAAGCCCGCTCCACCGCCGCCGAGCCCCACGTCGAAACCCACGAAGACGGACGACGGCACGACGGTGGTGCCGAAGCTGTACGGCCTGTTGGTGAGCGAGGCGCAGGCGGCCGTGAAGCAGGCAGGTCTCGTGCTCGAACCGCACTACTACGACGCCCGGTACGGCGAGGGCGGCCCCTTCAGGTACTGCCGGGTCTGGGAGTTCACCCCGGGGGAGGGCGCCCGGGTGCCGAAGGGGACGGTCATCGACATCTCCCGCGTCTACGGCTGCGGCTGACCGGCACTGCGGTAATGTTGCGGCGTCCGGATCGACCGGACGCGTGGATCGACCGAGGAGGTGAGACCCATTTCCGCTTCAGCAGGCTGGGTGTCCTCACCTCAAGGAACCGCCGACGCCGCGTTCTGACGGCGCGACGGCGAGGGCGCCCTTCGGCACTCCGAAAGGCCCTCATGCCGGTCACACCGCACATTCAGCAGGTCTCCGCACTCCCCCTGACCGATTTGTCCGATCTGGTGGCCGCCCTGCGGACCGCCGGGTGCGTGTTCGCCGAGGACGAAGCGCGCCTCCTCGCCGCCGCGGCGCGCACGCCCGACGAACTCGCCGCCCTGACGGCCCGTCGGATCGCCGGTCACCCCCTCGAACACGTCCTCGGCTGGGCCGAGTTCTGCGGGCTGCGCGTGGCCGTCGAGCCGGGTGTGTTCGTGCCGCGCCGGCGTACGGAGTTCCTGGTCCACCTCGCGGCGGTCCTCGCGTACGAGGGCACCCGCGCGCCAGGGGCCGGACGAACTGTCGTGGTCGACCTGTGCTGCGGATCAGGCGCGGTCGCGGCGGCATTGGCGGTGCTGGTGGCGGACGCCGAGTTGTACGCGTCCGACATCGACCCGGCGGCGGTGCGCTGCGCGCGGCGCACGCTCGCCCCCGTGGGCGGGCGCGTTTACCGGGGCGACCTGTACGCCGCACTGCCCGGCGACTTGCGGGGGCGCGTCGACGTTCTCGTGGCCAATGCGCCGTACGTCCCGACCGGTGCGATAGGGCTCCTGCCGCCCGAGGCCCGCGAGTACGAGCCACTCGCGGCACTCGACGGCGGCACGGACGGCCTTGACGTCCAGCGCCGCGTCGCGGGGGCCGCACTTGCCTGGCTGGCCCCGGGCGGGCGCCTGCTCGTGGAGACGAGTGAACGCCAAGCGCCCCACACCGCAGAGGTGTTCGCGGGGCACGGACTCGCCGCCGAGCTCCACGTCTGCGAGGAACTGGACGCGACGGTGGTAATCGGGACGAAGTCCGTTTCGTGAGGCGGCTCGTGGCCTCAAGCGCGGCACAGTGAGCCCCCCGTTGTCTTCGGTCAGTCCCCGGCGCCGCCGTCCGCCAAGCCCTCGGCGAGGACTTCGGCAAGGTGCCGCGGCTGCTTCCCGGTGAGGTGGGCAATCTGGGTGCGGCAACTGAAGCCGTCGGCGAGTGCGAGGGCCTCGGGGGGTGCGTCGCGGAGCGCGGGCAGGAGGCGCTCCGCGGCGATGCGGCGTGACACCTCGTCATGCCCCGGCTCGTAGCCGAAGTTTCCGGCCAGGCCACAGCAGCCGCTCACCAAGTCACCTGCGAGCCCTGCCTTTTCGCGGAGGCGCCGGTCGGGGCCGTCACCCAGCACGGCGTGCTGGTGGCAGTGGAGTTGGCCGACGACCGGGCGGTCGGCACGCGGCGGGGTCCAGTCGGGGGCGAGGTCTTCGAGGGCTTGGGCGAACGTCTTCACCGCGCCCGGCAGCGCGGCGGCCTCCGCGCCGAGGAGTTCGGGGACGTCGGTGCGCAGCGCCGCGGTGCAGGACGGTTCCAGCCCGACGACGGGGAGCCCCGCGTCGAGCGCCGGGCGCAGCGTGTCGAGCGTGCGGCGCATCACCCGGCGGGCGGTGTCGAGTTGTCCGGTGGACACCCACGTGAGACCGCAGCACACGGGCTTCGGCGGTACGAGGACCGTGAGGCCCGCGGCTTCGAGGACGCGTACCGCCGACCACGCGATCTGCGGGGCGAAGCGGTTGGTGAACGTGTCGGGCCACAGGACCACGCGCGGTCGTCCGGCGGCGAGTTCCGCGCGCCGATGGGTGCGGGAGCGTCGCGTACGCCAGGCCCGGGTGAAGGATGCGGCGGCGAACTGCGGGAGCGTGCGGCCCGGTTCCAGACCGGCGGCGCGGAGGGCGGCGCGCGTCAGGACGGGGCGAGTGGCGACGCCGTCGACCGCTGCGGCCGCGCCCGGGACGGTGGTCACGAGGGCCGACCACACCGGCAGCGCGCCGAGGGCGTAGTGCGCTCTGGGGCGGAGGCGTCCCGCGTAGTGGTGGTGCAGGAACTCGGCTTTGTACGTGGCCACATCGACGCCGACCGGGCAGTCGCTGCGGCAGCCCTTGCAGGACAGGCACAGGTCGAGGGCGTCGCGTACCTCCTCTGAGCGCCAGCCGTCGCGGACGACGTCGCCGATCAGCATCTCGTGCAGGAGCCGGGCCCGGCCGCGTGTCGAGTCCTTCTCCTCGCCGGTCGCGCGGAACGACGGGCACATCACGCCGGCCGACGAATTCGCCGACGTCTCCCGGCACTTGCCGACGCCGACGCAGCGGCGGACGGCTGCCGCGAAGTCTCCTTGGTCGTGCGGGTAGCCGAAGGCGACGGGGACGGGTTGCCGGGGCATGCCGGTGAAGCGGAGGTCGGCGTCCAGGGGACGGGGCCGGACGAGCATGCCGGGGTTCATGCGGCCGCGCGGATCCCAGACCGCCTTGAAACGGCCGAACAGACCGACGAGTTCGTCACCGTACATCCGCGGAAGCAGTTCGGCGCGGGCCTGGCCGTCGCCGTGTTCACCGGACAGCGAGCCGCCGAAGCCGACCACGAGATCAGCGAGTTCGGCGGAGAACGAGCGGAACTCGGCGATGCCCTCAGGGCCCAGCAGGTCGAAGTCGAGGCGGATGTGCACGCAACCCTCGCCGAAGTGCCCGTACGGCAGGCCGCGCAGCGTGAACCGGCCCATGAGGGCGTGGAGTTCGCGCAGATATTCGCCAAGACGCGCGGGCGGAACGGCGGTGTCCTCCCAACCGGGCCACGCCTCCGACCCGTCCGCCATGCGGGTCGCCGTCCCGGACGCCTCCTCGCGGATGCGCCACAGCGCACGCTGCTCGGCCGGGTCCGACACCACCCGGAACGCCCGCGGGGCCACCTCGGCGGCGAGCCGGTGCGCGCGTTCCGCCGCCTCGTCCGCGGTGGCGCCGCCGGTCTCGACGAACAGCCAGGCGCCGCCATCCGGGAGGCGCACGCCGCGCGCGGACCGGGCGAGCGCGGCGAGTCCGGCGCTCAGGCTCTCCACGGTGAGCGGCCCGTACGGCAGCAGTGCGGGAGCGGCCTCCGCCGAGGCGATGTCGTCGGCGAATCCGAGGACCGCGAGCGCGCGGGCACGCGGCGCCTCGACGAGGCGGACCCCGGCGCGCAGCACGACGGCGCAGGTGCCCTCCGTGCCGACGAGCGCGCGGGCGAGGTCGCGGCCGTTCTCGGGGAGGAGGCGGTCGAGCGCGTATCCGGACACACGGCGCGGGAGCGGCGCGAAACCCCTTCGGATCAGCGCGAGATGGTCGTCGGCGAGGGCGTGCAGGTCGGCGCGGATGCGCTCGGCACCGACCTCGGAGCCGGGTTCGGAGACGACGGCGTCCCCGGGGCCGACGCGGAGCCGGACGCCGTCCGGGGTCAGCACGTCCAGCCACTCGACGTTGGCGGAGGTGCGCCCCCACGCGACGGAGTGCGCCCCGCACGCGTCGTTGCCGATCATCCCGCCGAGGGTGCAGCGGCTGTGCGTCGAAGGGTCGGGGCCGAACGTCAGCCCGAACGGCGCGGCGGCGGCGCGGAGGTCGTCGAGGACGACACCGGGCTGGACCACCGCGAGACGGGTGTCCGGGTCGACGGCCTCGATGGCGGTGAGGTGACGGGACGTGTCGAGCACGACGCCGGTGCCGGTCGCCTGCCCGGCGATGCTGGTGCCGCCGCCGCGCGGGGTGACGGGCGCGCCGTGCTCGTGGCACACCGCGACGGCCGCGACCAGGTCCTCGACATCGGCCGGAACGACCACGCCGGGCGGCACGTGCCGGTGGTTGGAGGCGTCCATCGAGTGCAGCGCGCGAGCCTGCGCGTCAAAGCGCACCCCGCCGCGGACGCGCGACCGCAGGTCACGGGCCAGTGCGTCACGAAGGCGCTCGTCGCGCACAAACGCACCGGCCGCGGGGTCGGCGCTCGGATCGAGTTCAGACACGCAGGCAAGTCTCGCAACCACCGGCGTCGACGACGGGACCGCCACGGCGGAGGACGGGCGTCGGCGCCGGGTGTCCCACCTGCCGTCGTCTCACCTACTGTCATGCGCGCGACCGGTATGTGGTCCGGATCGTCTCACTTGGTGGATTTTGACGTTCCCATGACCGGCCCCGGGCTACGCTCGCCGGGTGGCCGAGATCCAGATTCCCGAAGAGCTCAAGCCCGTCGACGGCCGGTTCGGCGCGGGCCCGTCCAAGGTGCGCCCCGAGGCGCTGAGCGCCCTCGCGGCGACCGGTACTTCCCTGCTCGGCACCTCGCACCGGCAGGCACCCGTGAAGAACGTGGTGCGCCGGGTCCGCCAGGGTGTCCGCGACCTGTTCCGCCTCCCCGGCGACTACGAGGTGGTGCTCGGCAACGGCGGTTCCACCGCGTTCTGGGACATCGCCGCGTTCGGACTGGTCGAACGCAAGTCGCAGCACCTGTCGTTCGGCGAGTTCTCCGCCAAGTTCGCGTCGTCGGTCAAGGCGGCGCCGTGGCTGGACGAGCCGAGCGTCGTCAAGTCCGAGCCGGGCACCCACCCGCTGCCCGTCGCCGAGGCCGGTGTGGACGTGTACGGCCTCACGCACAACGAGACCTCGACCGGCGTCGCGATGCCGATCAAGCGGGTCGAGGGTGCCGACGAAGGCTCCCTCGTCGTGGTCGACGCGACCTCCGGCGCGGGCGGCCTTCCCGTGGACCCGCGCGAGTTCGACGTCTACTACTTCGCCCCGCAGAAGTGTTTCGCCGCGGACGGCGGCCTGTGGATCGCGGCTTTCTCCCCCGCCGCGCTCGACCGCGCCGCGCGCATCGCCGCGACCGACCGCTACATCCCGCCGTTCTTCAGCCTGCCGACGGCGATCGACAACTCGTCCAAGGACCAGACCTACAACACCCCCGCCCTCGCGACCCTCTTCCTGCTCGCCGAGCAACTGGAGTGGATCAACGGGCAGGGCGGCCTGGAGTGGTCGGTCGCGCGTACGGCCGACTCGTCCTCGCGGCTGTACAACTGGGCCGAGAAGTCCGCGTACGCGACGCCGTTCGTCACCGACCCGGCGCAGCGCTCGCAGGTCATCGGCACGATCGACTTCGCCGAAGGCATCGACGCCGCCGCGATCGCCAAGGTGCTGCGCGCCAACGGCATCGTCGACACCGAGCCGTACCGCAAGCTGGGCCGCAACCAGCTCCGCGTCGCGATGTTCCCGGCCGTCGACCCGGCCGACGTCGAGGCCCTGACCGCGTGCATCGACTATGTCGTGGAGAAGCTGGCCTGACACCCCGGCCCCGCCCGGACGGGGCGGGAACCAGGCGCAATCGCCACTCCACCCCGCACTGTCCGGAACATCCCGGAATGACGAAGGCGCCACACCCGTCCAGCCCCAAGGCACACCACACACCGGTCCGGAAACCGACTCCGCACACCGGCGACGACGGAGCCCTCCCCCGACGGGGAGGGCTCCGCTGTGTCTGCTGGGTAACCTCTTCGGGTGAATCCCCACGAAGCGGCCGTTCCGCCGTCGGCGACGGCCCCTGCCGAGGGAATCCGCCTCGTCCGAGACCAGGCGACCCGGTTGCTCTACCTTCAGACCGCCGTGTTCGCGTACTTCCTCTACGGCTTCGGGCCGTCCGTCCCGCTGCTCGGCGACGACCTCGTCGTCAGCAAGGCCGTCGCGGGCCTGCACAGCACGGCCTACGCCGTCGGCGGGGCCGTCGTCGGCGTCCTCGGCAGCCGCCCGGTCGTGTGGTGGGGGCGCGGCCCCGCGCTGTGGGGCGGGTTCGCGCTGCTCGCCGCAGGCGTGCTCGTGTACGCCCTCAGCCCGTGGCTCGCACTCTCCCTCGTCGGCGCCCTCCTCTGCGGCCTCGGCGGATTCGCGGCCGTCAACCTGGCCGCCGCGGCGATCATGGACCACCACGGCAAGGTCGCCGGACCGGGGGCGCTGAGCGAGGCGCACGGCATCGGCGCCGCGGTCGGCATGGCCGCCCCGCTGGCGATCGGCGGCGCCCAGGCGTCGGGCCTCGGCTGGCGCTACGGCCTCCTGGCCGCGCCCGTCCTGACGGCACTCCTGTACGCGGTGTTCCGCCGCGTCCGAATACCCGGCCCCGACCGCCGGACCACCACGAACTCACCGCCCCCGCACGGCCCGGAGCCGACGCGTACGCCATCCCCGTCGGCCGGAGACACCCCAACGGACACGCCGGCCCCGGCACGCACCCCATCCGGAACTCCCGCACACACCGCGCCCGAACCCCAACCCGGCATCCCCGCGCAACGCACCCACACTCTCCGGCGCCGTGCATCGCGAGGCGCGGGCCCGACACTCGCACTCGGTCACCCTTGCCCGCCGGGCCCTGACGGCCCTCCTGCGCCGGCAACGCCGCGAAGCGCGGTTCCAGGGGCCGTGAGTGGCGCAGAGATCCGACAGGCACAGCCTGGCCCCAACCGCCTCCCCGCCCGCTACTGGTGGGCCTGGCTGCTTCTCGTCTGCCTCGTCGCGGTCGAGTTCTCGCTGTCGCTCTGGGCGTCCGACCTGCTCGAAGCCCGCGCCGGACTGTCCGAGGGGGCCGCCGCGACCGCGATGACGGCCGTCGTCGCGGGCCTGTGCGTCGGCCGCATCGTCGGCGGGCGCCTCGCCCTCCGCCACCCGCACGGCCGCCTCTACGCCGTGGCCCTCGCCGTCAACGCCGCGGGCTTCGCCGCGCTCTGGCTGAGTACGACCGCCTGGCTGTCCTTCACCGGCCTGTTCGTGGCCGGTCTCGGCATGTCGGTGCAGTTCCCGCTGGCGATGGCCCGTTCGATCGCGGCGTCCGAGGGACGCTCCGACCTGGCCGCGTCCCGCAGCGCCCTGGCCACCGCACTCGCCGCCGGAGGCGCCCCGTTCCTGCTCGGCCTGCTCGCCGACACCTTGGACACGTGGCGGGCGTTCGGGCTGGTCCCGGTGTTCCTCGTGCTGGCCGTCCCCGCCCTGGTGCTCAGCGGCGGCGGCACCGGCGCCGACAACGCCGCCACGGACAGCACGGACACTACAGAGAGCACAGAGAGCACGGATACCGCAGAGGGCACGGACAGCAGCGGCGATTCGACGGCCGGCGACCCCACCCCCACGCCACCCCCCGTCACGACGAATCCGACCGCCGCCCCCGGAACTTGATGTAGCCGTACACCGTCACCACGATCAACAGGACCGCCAGGAAACCCGGGCCGTACGCCTCGTTCTTCTCCTTGCCCGCGTCCCCGTCCGGATCCCCGCCGCCCAGAGGGGCCGCGTCGCCCTGCGCACCCTGCGTGCCGCCCGGCTTCGCGTCGGGGGCCGCCGCGACCGACTCCGGCCGGTTGCGGCCGTTGAGTTCGACCCGGCTGATGGTGCTGTCCGCCCCCTCGTGACCGAACAGGACGGACCGCCCGTCCGCCGAGAAAGTCACGGACTCGCCTTGCAGGCCGCCCAGTTGCACCGGCACGTACACGCTGTCGACCTCCTTGCCCGGCGCCGAGAACATCATCGCGACCATGTAGCCGCGCAGCACGAACCGGGTCCCGTCCGGCGAGAACGCCCCGTCGGTGACCGTCGCGGGGGCGGACCCGACGCGCGTGAAGACGTTCACGGCGGTCGTCGACAGCGTGGCGGGCTGCTCGTACAGGCCACCCTCGTTCTCCTTGCTGGCGATGAAGATCCTGTTGGTACGCGGGTCCACAAGCAACGCCTCGGCGTCGCGCGGGCCGTCCTCGTACGTCAGCCGGTACTTCACCGCCTTCACGGTGGCGTCCTTGAGTTCCGCCGGTTCCGGGATCCGGTAGATCCACACCTCGGACCACTTGCCCTTGAGGTTGTCGCCGATGTCGCCGATGAACAGCGCGGGACGTCCGGCCTCGTCCTTACCGATCGAGACGGCCTCCCAGTCGCGCGGCGTGACGCCCTGGAGGGTCAGCACGGCCTTGGTCGCCCCGTCCGCGCCGACCGCGAAGATCCGCGGCTCGTCGCCGCTGTCGTTGTGGGTCCAGTAGACGCCGGGGTGCTGCGCGCTCGCGACCAGCCCGCTGGACTCGGTGATGCGGTCGTCCTGGATCGTCACCACGTCGGGGTCCTGCGCGGCCGGTGCGGCGGTGGCCGGCGGCGCCGCGGCCGACGCCAGCAGCGCCGCCGCGACGAGGGCGACCAGCGGTGATGCGCGGAACTTCATAGCGGAAACAGTGCCAGGAGTCGGGGGCGCGCGGTGGAATTCGGTAGGCGGGCGTCCGGACAGACCGGACATTCCGCCCGGACCACGGGTCAGCTCGCGGTCCTGGACGGCTCGGGCGAGGTGGCCGATGCCGGTACCCGGGACTCGGTGGGCCGTGCCGACGGCGTCGCCGACGGCACGGCCGACACGCCGCCGCCCGAGGAGGCGGGCGGAGTGGTCGCCCGTGGCTCGACCCTGACAGGCGCGCCGACGTCCCTGGTGGTGACGGGGCCTTCGTCGTACGAGCCCACCACCTCGATACGGCCGCCGAACCCGACGGAATCGTAGAACTCCCTGGCCCGGTCCTCCCCGAACAAGCCGATCAGGCCCTGGCGGCCCGGGTCCGCGGGGCACTGCTCCGCGGTCGGCAGGCACCTGGGCGGCGAACCTATGTAGAGCTCGGTGCCGTCCGGGGCCGTCGCGGTGATCACCCACGGCACCGCCACGGCGGTGTCCTTGCCCAGTTCCGCCCCGTAGCCGTCCATGTCCAGGGTCCGGTGCCGACCGGTGATCTGGAGTGTCAGCGGGTTCTTGGCCAGTTGGTCGAACGCCGCACCGCTGATGTAGACGTCGAACCAGCGACCGTCCTCGGCACCGTCGTCGCCGCGCATGTTCAGGCGCCTGGCGCCGAGGTCGAGCGTCGCCACGGGCGATCGGCGCGGTTCCTCCGTGCCCTCGCCCGTCGGCTCAGAAGTCCCAGGGCTCCCGGGCGGCGCCGTGGTCACGGGTGGGGCGGCCGGCCCGGAGGAAACGGCCGCCGAGGTAGGGCCCCGGCCGCTGCGGTCCGGGGTCAACGGCCCCACGACGAGTGCACCGGCGATCGCCGCCGCGACCAGCCCGGAACCCGCCCACGCCGCGTGCCTTCGAGTACGGCGGCGCGCTCCTCTGCGGCGTACCTCCTGCGCGGTGAGGGACGGCGTGACGGGCCCCGGCAGGTCGAGGTTCCGCAACGCGCGCGCGAGCTGCGGGTCCTGGAGGTGGTCGTCAGGCGTGGGCAAGGCGTTCCCCTCCTCCCCGTGCCGCGGACGCGAGGGGGGCGGCAACGCCGGGGACGGGAACGACAGGGGCACGGAGCGGGACGAGAACAAGGCGGCGCCGCGCGCCAAGCCCCGCACGCACCCCTGCGCGCCCCCCCGCACCGCGCCCGCCGCGCGACCCGTCACGAATGCGCACGGTGTTCCTCCCCCTCCCCCTCGCGGTCGGCGAGGATCTTGGCGAGTGTCGCGCGGCCGCGCGCGAGACGGGCCTTGACGGTGCCGCTGGGCACGTCGGTCTCCACGGCTATCTGATCGACCGTCATGTCGCACAGGTGGTGCAGCACGACGGCCTGCCGCTGGGCCTCGGGAAGCTTCCGCAGAGCGGCGACGAGTGCGGCGTGGTTCGGGTCGGGACCGGCGACCGGCTGCTCGACGTGGTTGCGGCGCAGCAGCTCCCATCCGCGCCGGGCGCGGCGCCACCGGCTGACCGCGAGCCGCCAGGCGACCGTGCGGATCCACGCCTCCGGCGCCTCGGCGGCGAAGAACTGCGCGCGGCGGTCCCACGCGCGGACGAACGCCTCCTGCACGACGTCCTGGGCCTCGGAGAAGTCGCCGGTCAGCGCGTAGAGCTGATGGACCAGGCGGGAGAACGACGCTTGGTAGAACGCGTCGAACTCCTCCTCGGTCATCTCGGATCCCTCGCTGTCGGGCGACCGGCCCGGGCCGTGGACCGTCTCGACGACGGTTTCGACATCCGCCGCAGGGTGGTCGGCATCGCGGGACGGCCGAGCGGTCGGCCAAAGAACCGATGATCCCACAGCTTCGCCGGCCGCCGTCGGGCCCGGTCCGGCCGTACGTGCCACCACTCGTGTCCACCTCCGCGCCGCGCCCGGGGACGCGGTGTCCCGGGTCCGTCGTTCATCCACCCACCCGGTCTACCGACGGGCGCGACGCACGGTTGCATCACGAACTGGTCAAGCCGAGCCAAAGTGCGAACGCACCGCCGGATCCCGGGCGGGCAGCCGGACCCGGATCCCGGGCACGCAGCCGGAACCAGCTTGGGAACCACAGCCGGGAACGACAGCTGTCGCCGACGCGCCGCCCGGCGCGGTCCGGGCGAGCACGACGTGGGCAGGAGCTCAGCTCAGCGCGGCACCGACCGCCACGGCGATCAGCAGGATGACAAGCGCCGCGGAAACGATGCGGGTACGGGTACGCGGGTTCACCCCACCAACCTAACCCGCGCCGCCCGGTGCCCCGACCCTCGGGCGGACCGGGCGACGGCACACACCACGGTTGGGGCCGAACGCACCGGCGCGAAGCGCGGCCACGGCGCCGCGAGGTGGCCGCGCGGGCGTACGAGCCGGCAGGCGAACAACACACACGCGCACTCACCCACCCACCGACCCCGCCTTACGGTCCCGCCGATTCCCCTTCTCAGATCATCGACAGCGCCAGCCGGCGCCGGAAGGCCGCCAGGACCGTGGTGTCGCCGGTGCGGGAGACGACCGTCCCCGGGCGCCGTCCCCACAGGTACAGCAGCAGCTCGGCAGGCTCACCGCGGACGGCGGCGTCGGTGAAGCCGGGTGCGCGGGACACCTCCACCGCGTCGCGGTGCAGGGTGAGCCGCCAGTTGTGGTGGTGGCAGTGCACGCCGACGGTGCGGCCGACCGCGGCGTCCGGCCCGCCTCCGTCGTACCGCAGCGGCAGCAGCACCCGCAGGGCCTCGTCGATGCCGTCGATCGCGAGGTCGAGGTCGATGGGCTCGGGCTCGCCCACCGCCATCTCGACGTCGGTGCGGTGCATCGCCGCCTCGTGGGCCAGCCGCCGGTACCAGAAGCCGACCGCGCCGTCGCCGTCGTCCTCGCCGACCGGGTGACCGGGGCCGCGGCGCGCGAGTTCGGCGCGCAGTTCGGCCAGCGCGTCGCCGTACCACGCCAGTACGTCGCCCTTCGGGGCACCGGTCTCGGGGGCTTCCGGGCGGCGGCCGAGCCGCAGCCACTCGGCCGCCGTCAGGTACACCGATCCGGTGTGCCCCACGACGTCCGCGACCGTCCATCCCGGGCAGGACGGGACCGGGTTGTCCAGGCCCGCCGCCGCCGATTCCCCCAGGCGCAGCCCCTCCGCCCGGACAAAATCCTGGAATCTCGCATAGTCCATGAATCAATCGTTCCAGCCCGGAACGACCGGTGTCGATGATTTCCGTCACCCGAACGGATCCTTGACGGCGAAACATTTGCCGTTCCCTGCAACGATTTTGACGCCGTGTCAGATGTTGAGCGAAGCGTTCCGCATCACACCGCAACCGGATCGGGACGGGCCGCGGGCACCCGGTCCACGACGCGCAGGGCCGGGTGCGGCCGGACCGAGACCCGCAGCCGCTTGCCGGTGCGGCGGGCCAGGATCAGGCCCACGGCCACCGCCGTCAGCGCCGAGACGAAGCCGCCGAAGAGCAGGGCCACGCGCGGGCCGTACGCCTCCGCGATCCAGCCGACGAGCGGTCCGCCGAGCGGCGTGCCGCCCATGAACACCAGCATGTAGAGGCCCATGACACGCCCCCGCAGCTCCGCGTCGACGCCGAGCTGCACCGTGGAGTTCGCGGCCGTGTTGAAGGTGATCCCGGCGATGCCGATCGGCACCAGCGCGACGGCGAAGCTCCAGTACGCGGGCATGACCGCTGCCAACATGCTCAACGCGCCGAAGGCGAACGCCGCGCCGATCAGCATGGTCATGCGCGACCGCCCGCGCCGCGCGGCGAGCAGCGCGCCGCCGAGGGAGCCGAGCGCGAAGACCGTGTTGAGCAGGCCGAACGCCCCCGGACCGGCGTGGAAGACCTGGTTCGCGAAGCCGCCGAGGGTGACCGCGAAGTTGAAGCCGAAGGTGCCGACGAACCCGACGAGGGCGAAGACGGCGAGCAGGTCCGGACGGGCCCGGACGTACCGCAGCGCCTCCCGGAGCTGCCCCGGCTCGCGCTTGACCGGTGTGGTCGGGGTCAGCTCGCGCTCGCGCATGGCGAGCAGGCCGAGGATGACGGCGACGTACGACACCGCGTTGACGGCGAACACCCAGCCCGTGCCGATCGCCGCGATGAGCAGGCCCGCGACGGCGGGACCGGTGATCCGGGCGAGCTGGAAGTTGGCCGAATTCAGGCTGATCGCGTTGGGCAGGTCGCGGCGGCCGACCATCTCCACGACGAAGGTCTGGCGGGTCGGGTTGTCGATCGCGGTGGCGAAGCCGAGGCCCAGCGCCAGCACCCACACATGCCACACGTCCACGACGCCGGCGAGGTCGAGTACGGCGAGGATCGCGGCCAGCATCCCCATCGCTGCCTGCGTCGCGATGAGCAGGCGGCGCTTGCGGTAGCGGTCGGCGACGGCGCCGCCCCACAGGCCGAAGAGCAGCATCGGCAGGAACTGGAGGCCGGTCGTGATGCCGAGCGCCATGGCGCTGCCGGTGAGCTTGAGGACCAGCCAGTCCTGCGCCAGGCGCTGCATCCACGTACCAGTGTTGGAGACCATCTGCCCCGCGGCGAACAGACGGTAGTTGCGGTTGTGCAGCGAGGAGAACATCGAGGTTCGGGCAGTGGCCGGTTGCGCGGTGGCCGTCAAGACGCCCCTTTCATCGAGCGGTTGGTCGGGTGTGCGGGAGCGGCGCGAGTCGATCCCGCCGTCCCTTGTCCGACCTCCGCCCGCGGGGCGGTCAGAGTTGCGCGAGCCGTTCCAGCACCGGCACCGCGGCGCGCAGGGCCGCCAACTCCTCGGCGGTCAGCCCCTCCAGGTGCGCGGCGAGCCACGCGTTCCCGAGCCGGCGGCTCTCGGCGACGACCTCGGCGGCCGGCTCCGTCGCGGTGACGGTGATCTGGCGCCGGTCCTCGGGGTGCGGGTCGCGGCGGACCAGCCCGCGTTCCTCCAGCCCGGCGATGACGCGGGTCATCGACGGCGGCTGCACCTTTTCGTGCCGGGCGAGCTCGCCCGGCGTCATGGCGCCACGTGCGACCAGGATGGTCAGCACCGACAGTTGCGTGGGGCTCAAGGTCTCGTCGGCACGCTGATTGCGCAGGCGGCGGGCCAGCTTGAGCACGGACGCACGGAGCACGGCGACCGCGGCGCGGTCGGCATCGGACAAGGACACCTTCGTTAGCTTAGATCATTACTTTCGCTAACGGTAACGGTTTGCCCGGCGGCGGATATTCCGCAGGCGGTCGCTCGCGCACGGGACCACGACAAGGCCACGACAGGGGTCACGCAGGGGTCGCGACAGCGGTCACGCACGGGGTCATGCACGGGATCACGACAGGGTCACGCCGGGGGGCACGACAGGCCGCGAAAGGGCCGGACGAGCGGCTCCCCCGAGTCGTCCCCGGCTACTCCGGCCGCAGCCGCGGCAGCAGTTTCGGGCGGGCGGGAAGCGCCGCCTGGGCCCGCCAGTACTCCGGGTCGCGCGGGCAGGCGAGCCAGGCGGGCAGGCGGCTCGCGGCGTGCTCGAACGCATCCCCCAGCGGGAGCGCGCTCCCGACGTCGACGACCGTCTCGACCGGGTAGTGCGTGTTGTGGTCGATGTCGCACCAGCACGCGACGCTGACCGCCGCGAGCGCGGCCAGGGTGTGCGGGCGGATCCACGCGACGTCGAGTTCGAGTTCGAGCCAGTCGACGCCCGTCTCCTCGTGGACGAGCGCGACGGTCGTGGTCAGCACGAGCGGCGTGATGCCCTCCGGCAGGGGTTCGGGGCATGCCGCGTGGTCGCGGAACCACTCCCATTCGGGCGGCTCGGCCGCGAGCCGCAACGTGTCGACGGCCGCGGCGACCCGGCGCACGTGGTCCAGGTCGTGTGTCGGCGCGCCGGGGAACAGCGCCGCGAGGGGAACGTCGTCGATGGTCCCGCGCTCCATGCCCACGCGGCCGATCCTGGCGTCGGCGACGCGACGACACAAGACCCGTCCGGGATCCGACCGCACCGTTCGCCCGGCGTCGGGCAACCGCCGGTACGCCCCCGCCCGGCCCCCGCCGGGGGGCGGGCGTACCGGCGGTTACTCGACGCCGAGCACCTGCTCGACCGGATCGATGCCGAAGTGCACCAGGAAGAACGCGGCGACGACCCAGAGCAGCCACGGCACTTCGCGGGCACGCCCGGTGGCGGCCCGGATGACGACGTACGCGAGGAACCCGGCGCCGATGCCGTTGGTGATGCTGAAGGTGAACGGCATCAGCACGATCGTCAGGAACGCCGGGACCGCGAGCCCCCAGTCGGTCCAGTCGATGTCCTTGACCTGGGTCATGAGCAGGAAGCCCACCACCACGAGCGCCGGGGTGGCCGCCTGGTACGGCACGACCGTGGCCAGCGGGGTCAGGAACAGCGCCCCGAGGAACAGCCCGCCGGTGACCAGGTTGGCGAAGCCCGTCCTGGCCCCTTCGCCGACCCCCGCCGTCGACTCCACGAAGCACGTGTTGGACGAGCAGGACGCCGCGCCGCCTCCGACCGCCGCGAACCCGTCCACGAGGAGGACGCGGCCGATGCCGGGCAGCCTGCCGTCCGCGTCCAGCAGCCCGGCCTCGTTGGTGACGCCGATGATCGTGCCCATCGCGTCGAAGAAGTCGGACAGCATCAGCGTGAAGATGAAGATCACCGCGGTCAGCACCCCGGCCTCGGCGAAGGCGCCGAGCAGGCTGAAGTCCCCCACGAGGCCGAAGTCGGGGGTGCCGACGACCCCGTCCGGCAGGTCCGGGGTGATCAGCCCCCATTCCGCGTCGGGTACGCCCGCCGCCGCGTTGACCGCCATTGCGAGCACGGTCATCGACACGATGCCGATCAGGATCGCGCCGCGGACCCGGCGGATCAGCAGCACGAACGTCAGCAGGACGCCGACGCAGAAGACCAGGGTCGGCCAGCCCTGCAACTGCCCGTCGGGTCCGAGGGTGACCGGCACCGTCGATCCGGCGGAGTCCGGGGTGCGGGTGACGAAGCCCGCGTCGACCAGTCCGAGGAACGCGATGAACAGCCCGATGCCGACGCTGATCGCCTGCTTGAGGGCCATCGGGATGGCGTCCATGATCAGCTCGCGCAGGCCGGTGACGACCAGCACGACGATGGCGAGGCCTGACCACACCACAAGGCCCATGGCGTCCGGCCACGACATCTCGGGGGCGATCTGGAAGGCCACGACGCCGTTGAGGCCGAGCCCGGCGGCGATGGCGAGCGGGATGTTGCCCGCGACACCCATGATCACCGTCATGACCCCGGCCACCAGGCAGGTCGCGGTGACGAGTTGGCCGTGCGACAGGTGCTCGCCGTACTTGTCGGTGGCCCCGCTGAGGATGATCGGGTTCAGGACGACGATGTACGCCATCGTGAAGAAGGTGGCGATGCCGCCGCGGGTCTCCTGGAGCAGCGACGACCCGCGCGCCGAGACCGCGAAGAAGCGGTCGAGCACGGCGGCGGGCCCGCGGCCGGGTGGCGCGGCGCGGGGGTCGGCGGGTGCGGGGGCATCGGCGGTCATGGCGGCCCCCTCGGGGTGCGTTCGGGGGTACGGGCGGCGGGACCGGGCACGGTCCCGCTGATCACTCCTTACACCGACCGCCCGGCCGTATCCGGGCGCAACTCCCGGTACTCGGCGGAAACTCCCCGGAACTCACCCGAGAGGACGGGAGCGGCGGCCGCCGCGGGGGCGACGGGGCCTGCGGCTAGTGCGGTGGGAGGGCCAGTAGCCTTGCCCTTTGTGAGCAGGCACGGGAAGCGACGGCGTGTGTCGCCCGAGGACGAGTACGACACGGGCGCGTACGACACGGGCTCCTACGACGGCGCCGAGGCGTTCGCGGCGCGCGCGGAGAGCGGCGGGGGCGTGTACGGGGGCGGTACGCCCGGCGGCGGCGTCGGTTCCGGCGCCGGCTCCGGGCCCGGGTCCGGCTCCGATTCCGGCTTCGATTCCGGTACCGGCTCCGGCGACGGCGGCTCGGGCCCCGCCCCGGTCGCGCGCACCGGCGAGAACGCCTCCGATGAGCCACCGCCCGCCGCGTCCGGCCGGGTCCGCCGTCCGGACCCCGAGCCGCTGGAGGCCGACGACGTCAAGATCGTCGGCATCGGCACGCTGGTCTGGTTCGGCCTCTTCCTCCTGTCCCTCCCGTTCCGCGACACCCTGGAGCGCGACGGCCGCGAGTGGTGGCCGTGGTGCGCACTGGCCGGCGCGGGGCTCGGGCTGCTGGGCCTCTGGTACGTCCGGCGCCGCCGCGACGCGATCCGCCGCCGCCAGGACCAGGCCCGCCATCAGGACCAGGCCCGCTGACCGGGGCACCCGCGGACCGCGGCGGCCGCTACCGAGGGGGCGGCCAAGGCTGCTCCACCGCACCGGCGAAGCCCCGCCGCCACTCGCCAAGCCACCACATAATCCGACATTTCATGACGTAACGTCGATCCATGATCGACGCCGAGGCCTCGCCGCCCGCCGAGACGTCCGCCCAAGGCCTCACCTCGGCCGAGGTCGCCGAACGCGCCGCGCGCGGCGCCGTCAACAACGTCCCGGCCCGCTCCAGCCGCAGCGCCCGCGAGATCGTCCGGGCCAACGTCTTCACCCGCTTCAACGCCATCATCGGCACGCTGTTCGTCGTCATCCTGGTGTTCGGCTCACCGCAGGACGGCCTCTTCGGCCTGGTGATCGTCGCCAACACCGCGATCGGCATCATCCAGGAGCTGCGCGCCAAGAAGACCCTGGACACCCTCGCCGTGGTCGGCGAGGCCAAGCCCCGGGTCCGCCGTGACGGCCGGACCACCGAGGTCACCCCGCGCGAACTTGTCCTCGACGACGTGTGCGACATCGGCGCGGGCGAGCAGATCGTGGTCGACGGCGTGGTGGTCGAGGCGGACGGGCTGGAGCTGGACGAGTCGCTGCTGACCGGCGAGTCCGACCCGGTGCACAAGCGTCCCGGCGACCCGGTGATGTCCGGCAGCTTCGTCGCGGCGGGCAACGGCGCCTTCCGCGCCACCAAGGTGGGCCGGGACGCCTACGCCGCGCGACTCGCCGAGGAGGCCAGCCGCTTCACCCTCACCCGCTCCGAACTCCGGGCGGGCCTCGACGTGATCCTCAAGTACGTCACCTGGCTCATGGTGCCGGTCGGCGTCCTCCTGCTGATCAGCCAACTCCGCAGCAACAAGGACGACTTCTCGGGCGCGATGACCGGCATGGTGGCCGGCGTCGTCACGATGGTCCCCGAGGGCCTGATGCTGCTCACCTCGGTCGCGTTCGCGGTCGGTGTGGTACGCCTGGGCCGCAAGCAGTGCCTCGTCCAGGAGTTGCCCGCGATCGAGGGGCTGGCCCGCGTCGACGTGGTGTGCCTGGACAAGACCGGCACGCTCACCGAGGGCGGCATGGACGTCGGCGAAGTCCGCACGCTGGCAAGCGGATTACCGGTCAAGGAAGCCCTCGGCGCGCTCGGTACCTCCGACCCCCGGCCGAACGCGAGCCTCCAGGCGATCATCGACGCGCACCCGGCGCCCGAGGGCGACGGTTGGCGGGTCACCGGCGTCGAGCCGTTCTCGTCGGCCCGCAAATGGAGCGGCGCGACGTTCGCGGGCGAGGGCTCGTGGCTGCTCGGCGCACCGGACGTCCTGCTGCCGCAGGGCGACCCGGTACTGCGCGAGGTCGACGAACTCGGCGCGCAGGGACTGCGCGTCCTGCTGCTGGCCAAGGCGGACGGCCCGCTGGGCGACCGGGCGGGCGAGACCGCGACGCCCGCCGCGCTGGTGGTCCTGGAGCAGCGGCTGCGCCCCGATGCGGCCGACACCCTGCGGTACTTCGCGAGCCAGGACGTGGCCGCGAAGGTCATCTCCGGCGACAACGCGCTGTCGGTGGGCGCGGTCGCGGGGAAGCTCGGCCTGGCCGGAGCCGAACACGCGGTGGACGCCCGCGACCTGCCCGAGGACCGCGCCGAACTCGCCCAGGCCTTGGAGGGCAACACCGTCTTCGGACGCGTCACCCCGCAGCAGAAGCGCGCGATGGTGGCCGGCCTCCAGTCCCGGGACCACACGGTCGCGATGACCGGCGACGGCGTCAACGACGTCCTCGCCCTCAAGGACGCCGACATCGGCGTGGCCATGGGCTCCGGCAGCGCGGCGAGCCGGTCGGTGGCCCAAATCGTGCTGCTGGACGACAAGTTCGCGACACTGCCGTCGGTGGTCGCGGAGGGCCGCCGGGTCATCGGCAACATCGAGCGGGTCGCCAACCTGTTCCTGTCGAAGACCGTGTACGCGCTGCTGCTGTCTCTGCTGACCGGCGTGGCCGGCCTGCCGTTCCCGTTCCTGCCCCGGCACCTGACGCTGATCGGCACGCTCACGATCGGGACGCCCGCGTTCTTCCTCGCGCTCGGGCCCAACACCGAGCGCGCCCGTCCGGGGTTCGTGCCGCGGGTGCTGCGCTTCGCGGTGCCCGCGGGCGTGGTGGCTGCGGGGGCCACGTTCCTGACCTACTCGCTGGCCCGCCTCAACCACGGCTCCAGCCTGGCGCAGGACCGCACCGGCGCGACCATCACGCTGTTCCTGGTGGCCATGTGGATCCTGGCGATCGTCGCGCGGCCGCTGGCGTGGTGGAAGGTCGTCCTCATCGCGGCGATGGGCGGCGGCTACCTGCTGGCGATGTTCGTGCCGTTCCTCGCCGACTTCTTCGCGCTCTACCCGGACAACCTGCCCAACTGGGGTATCGCGGTGGGGATCGGCGTCGCCGGGATGGCGATCCTGGAGTTCGGCTGGCACGTGTCCGGGTGGCTGCAACGCAGACACCCGGGCACCGCGCACCACCCCGGTGCCCCGGCCGGGACCGCAAAGGGAGCCTGACCTACAGCGGGTTGTCGAAGTCCCGTTCGGCGTCCAGGACATGGGCCAGCGACGGGTCGGCGAGCAATTGCGCGACCTCGAAGCGGCGGTGCCACTCGCCGGCGGCCCAGGCGAGCCCGCGGGCCAGGCCCTCGAACGTCGTCGCGTGCACCTCGCCGTCGACGAACCGCCACTCCGCTTCGAGTTCGGCGCCGTCCGGGCCCGCCACGAGCAGTTCGCCGTGCTCGACGTACTCGGTCGGCGCGCCGGCGAGGGCGGCGAGGACGGCTTCCGGGACGGGGTTGCGCGTGCCCTCGGACAGCACCGTGCCCGGCACCACCTCGGAAACCAGGGGCAGTTGCAGCAGCTCGGCGAGCGCGGTCGCGCGGTCGGGACGCACCGGGAGCAGCGCCCATGCCGGAGCCTCGGCCAACAGCGCGGCCAGGTCCGGCGCGTCGGCGACGGCGGCCGAGCTGGCGTCCACGACGGTCAGGCGGCCCGCGACGACCGCACGCACCTCGTGCGGAGCGTCCACCCGGTCCATGTCGACGTCGGCCAACGCCGTGTAGAGCAGCCGGAGCTGGTCGCGGCCGACGTCGTTGGAGCGCTTCGCGAGCCGGTCCAGCAGCTCGTCGGGGCCGCCGGGTTCGGCGAGCAGCGCGGCGAGCGTGGTGCGCACCCCCAGCGCGCGCAGGAACACGTCGTCGAGGTGCGAGTCGACCTCGTCGTACAGGCCGTGCAGCGCGGGATCGGCGCCCGCCGCGAGCAGACCGGCGGGCGGGCGGCCGTCGAGCACCGGGTGTCCGCGCAGCCACCACGCGGTGTACGACGGGATCTCGGCGCGTCCCCCGTCCGGCAGCAGGACGCGCGCCGGCTCGACCACAGCGGCCCGCAGCGGCGGGACGGCGAGCAGGTCGAGCGCGTCCTCCCACGCGTCGTCGGCCACCAGGTCGAGGTCGCGGACCGCGCTGAACGACGCGAGTACGGGCGGCACTTCGGGGTCCGGGAGGTGGTCGAGGACATCGTCCAGCCAGTCTTCCTCCAGGTCCAGGTCGTGGTCGCAGGCGTCGTGGTCGAGGACCACGTCCTCCTCCGCGACCAGGCCGAACGTGTCGAGTACGCCGACCGCGCGCAGCACGTCGGGCCCCCAGCGCTCGACCAGCTCCGCGTCCGCGACGCCGAGCGTGCCGGGTTCGACCAGCGCGGTCAACGCGCTTCCGGGCAACATGAGTTCGCCGGCCGCGAGCAGGTCGCCCTGGTCGTCGGGCAGCGGCAGTTCGGCGAGCCAGGGCTCCTCGCCGGGGGCGAGGTGTGCGGCGCGCACGAGTTCGAGGACGGCGTCGGTGAAGGCGTCCGGGTCGTCGTGGTCGTCGGCGGCGGCGACCCCGGCCCGGACCGCGGGATCCGCGAGGACCGTGCGCGGCGCGGCCGGGAGCGCGCCCAATCGCTCCAGCAGCGGGTGCACCGCGTCGGGGTGCACGATGCGCAGGTCCAGCGGCTCCAGGACGGCGGGCTTGGGGGTGTCCGGGCCCGGCAGCAGCAGGTGTCGCGGGCCGCGCACGAGGCGGCCGTCCACGAGCGGCACCGGGAGCGCGCCGAGCGCGTCGCGGTCCGCGGGGTCGAGGGCCGCGTACAGGCCGTGCCACCACTCGGGTTCGCGTTCCAGGGCGGCGAGTTGGTCGACCACCTCGGCGAGCGGGAGGCGGCGCACGGACAGCGCGCGCAGCGCGGGGGACTTGTCCAGCCCCGCCGGGATCAGACCGGGCAGGACGGGCGCGAGCGCGGCGACCAGTCCCGGGGACGCACCGTCCAGAACCACCGCGTCCCGCGGCCGGACGCCGCGGGAGGTGGACGACTCGCCGTCCTGCGGGGCGGCGACGGCCGAGGCCGCCTCGGTACCAACGGCGTTCGCCGCGCCGTCTGCACCGATACCGGCACCGGCGTCCGCGAACGCCGCGGGCAGGAAAGGCGTTTCGGCGAGACGAGCCAGGACGGCGCGACGCATCAGCGCGTCCAACTCGCCGTCCGGCGCCGTGTTGGGCACGAGGCTCAGCATCGCCCGCGTGAACGGCGTCGGCCAGTCGCGCACCATCGCGGCGTAACTGTCCGCGGCGCGCTCCACCAGGAAGTCGCGGAGGGCTCCCGGCGCGACGTGCCGCCGTGTGCTGTCCAGCGGGAACGAGGCGACGAGCAGGGCGGGCAGGCCGAGCGCTTCGTCCGAGGGGGTGGGGGCGTGCAGGACGGGGCGTACCGGCACGGAACCGCGCGGCGTGCCGTCGTCGTTCGCCGCGTCGAGGCTCAACGGCGGCCCGCCCGCCCGCCATTCGGCTCCGCCGCCGTGCAGGGGCAGTGGGGCCCCGGCCGCGTCGACCGGCACCGCCCACAGCACCGACCACGTACCGCGCAGGCGCTCCTCGGTGGGGCGGTCGGCCAGCAGGCGGGCGTCCAGCGAACCGACGGCCGAACTGACGCGCCAGCGCGTCTCCTGCCCCCGGTCGGCGACCACGACGGTCCCCTGGTCGTCCCGACGGGACAGCGTGCGGACGCCCTGCGCGGTCTCGACGACGATCTCGCCGAGCCCGGACAGGGTGAGCAGCAGCGCGTCGTCGATCTCGGCGAGCAGGCGCGCGGTCAGATCGGTCGCGGCACCGTCGCGCAGCGGCAGCACCACGGCGGTGTCGTAGCCCTCGGGCGGCGTGCCCTCGGCGGGCATCGGCAGCCGCAGTATGGGAACGGCACCGTCGCGCCGCGCGACCTCGTCGGCGATCCCGGGCACGCTTGCCGCGAGCTCGCGCGCCTCGCGCAGCGACCACCGGACGCCGCCGGTGCGGGAGAGCACCGAGGGCTCGTCGGACACCGCCAGCACTGCGGCGAAGCCGACCCCGAACCGGCCGACCGTGCCGGGTCCTTCGTCGCGCTTCGCGGACGCGCGCAGCGTCGACAGCGCGAGGACGCCGTCCGCGTGCAGCGGCTCACCGGTGTTCGCGGCGGTGAGGACGCCGTCGCGCAACGTCAGCCGCAGCCGCCCGGGAACCCCGGTACGCGCCGCCGCGTCCGCGGCGTTCTGCGCCAACTCCACGACCAACCGGTCGCGGTACCCGCCGAGGGCCAGCTCCTCCTCGGCATTGGCGTCCTCCCGAAATCGCGCGGGCTGTGCGGCCCACGCATCCAGAACCGCCCGCCGGAGCCCAGCCGTCGCGAAGATGTCCTCGGTGCCCATGCCCACAACTTTCCCCGCAACCCCACCCCGCTTGGCAAATCCTGCCCCCCAGCCCGCCCCCGAACCCCCGTACACCCGACAAAACCCAGCCCAGATCCAGCCACCGAGCCGCTGCGCGGCAGAGCAGGCCCGGGAGCGTGCAAGGCACCGGCGATCACCGCACGCAAGGCGGGTGGAGATGAGGGGGAGCGACGGTGATCGGACCACCCAAACCGCCACCCAGCCCAGCCGCGTCGCACAGCACCCAGCGCCGCGAGCCCAGCAGCCGCCGTCCCCAGCCCACGCTCCGCCCGTGTAACGCAGGTTGCGCCCAACGGCGCACACCAGCCATCCCCCCCGGTCGCGCCGCTCGCCGCTGGGCGCCGCGCGCCGAAGTCCACGTCAGTCGGAACCGCCCCGAAGCGATCCGGTCGACCACGCGACCGATCGCGCCCACTGCAGGAGGTCGACGAGTGCGTCAGCGCACGCAGGCCGCGTCCACCGGTGGGACTCCGCCCGGCGCGTCGGCCCCGTGGGCGCGGTGAACTCGGCGGAGTCGGGTGCGCCCGGGCCGGCCATCCCCCGGTCGCGCCGCGCGTTGCGGCGAGCGGCCGGAGTTCGGCTCCTTCGCGGGCCGGCCCACGGCGACCCGCCGCGGGGCGACGATCGCCGAGAACACGTGGCCACGCCCGTCGGCCGCGCCGTCGCCCGTTGGGGCCCGGGGCCCTCCGCCTAGGAGTGGCCCAGGTCTTCTCCCGGCTCCTTGTCGTCCACCGATCCCGCGTCGTGGTGGACGCGGACCGGTTCGACGTCGTAGTCGTCGACCACGGGGTCGGCGACCTGAGGGACGGCGGGCATCACGGCGGCTTCGGAGTGGCCGCCGCAGCCGAAGGCCAGGGAGACCATGTGGCCGTCGGCCGGGGCGTACTCGTTCGCGCAGACGCCGAAGGCCTGGCCGAGGGGGCCGCCGATCTTGACCAGGAAGCCGCACGAGACGCAGTGCGCGGGCGCGGCCTGCGCCATCGGCGTACGGACGCCGAAGTGCTCCTCCCAGCGGTCCGCGGCCAGGCCGAGGCCGAGCGGCGACAGCACGCGCGCGCGGCCGAGGCCCAGTTCGTACGCCACCGCGCCGGGGCCGAAGCCCACCGGCTCCTCGGCCGTCTCCGCGTCCACGTCGGCGTATCCGGGTTCGAGGCGCTCGTCGTCCTCCTTGGTCGGCAGCAGGTCGCCGACGCCGAGGTCGCCGGGACGCAGGCGGTCGCTCCACGGCACCCATTCGGGTGCGAGCAGGGCGTCGGGGCCGGGCACGAGCACGGTCTCGTCGACGGTGACCAGCTTGGCGCGCGGGGCCCTGGCAACGGTCACGGCCCACCGCCAGCCCTGGTACGCGTCCTCACGGCACGCGAAGAGATGGGTGACGACGCGATCGCCGTCCACCGCCACTCCGAGATGCTCGCCGACCCTGCCCGGGCCAGCGACATCCTCGGCGGCGGCAAGGGCAAGTTCGACCGCCTCCGCACACAGGCGATCGGGGATTCGACTACGGATCGGGGCACTCACGAGAGTGATTCTCTCTCAACCTCCGGGCGCGATGGCGAGGGCTACCCTCAAGAGGCACGGAATCCTGTACGGAGCGCGCAACCGGCGCGCCCCTTCGGCGTGTCACCAATACACGTATCCCCGGTGAAGAAGGGCAGGATTCAAGGGGTGGGAGCCTTGCGGACACGAACTGAGATCCGGACCGGCGCGGTGCGGGTACGCGGCAGCAGCGCCGCCGGCACCGGGCGGTTCCGGCGCGGCGTGTCCTGGTTCGGCGGCCTCCCCAAGGCGGCCGGCGGACGGTTCCGCCGCGCGGCCGACTCGAAGGGCGCCAAGGAGAGCGGCCTCGGCAAGCTGATCGAGCTGCACGCGATCAACAACGCGGGCGACGCCCTCGTCACGATCGCGCTCGCGACCACGGTCTTCTTCTCGGTGCCGACCGGCGAGGCGCGCGACCGGGTGGCCCTGTACCTGCTGATCACCATGGCGCCGTTCGCGCTGATGGCCCCGGTGATCGGCCCGCTTCTGGACCGGCTGCGGCGCGGCCGCCGGGTGGCGATGGCCGTGACGATGCTGGTGCGCGCGGTGCTGGCGTTCATGATGGCCGGGGCGGTGGAGAACGGCGGCCTGGAGCTCTACCCCGAGGCGTTCGCGGTCCTGATGACCTCGAAGGCGTACGGCGTGTCCCGCAGCGCGGTCGTGCCCCGGCTCCAGCCGCGCTCGATGTCGCTGGTGAAGGTGAACTCGCGGATCACGATGTTCGGCCTGGTCGGCACCCTGCTCGCGGCCCCGGTCGCCGGGCTGCTGAAGGTGACGGCCGGGACGCCGTGGATCATGTACGCCGCGGTGGTCGTCTTCGTCTTCGGCGCCGGGCTGTCGTTCGCCCTGCCCGCGAAGGTCGACTCACCGGAGGGGGAGGACAAGGCGTCCTTCACGCGCGAGGCGCCTGGTGCCGACCACGAAAGCCACTTCCCGCACCCGCGGCGCGCCCGTGCCGAGGCCAAGGCTGCGGCCAAGGCGGAGGCCAAAGCCGCAACCAAGGCCGCAGCCAAAGCCGACGCGAAAAGCGATACCAAGACCGACGCCAAGTCCGCGGCCAAGTCCCCCGCGAAGGCCACCAGACGCCTCCGCAGCGTCGGCCCCCTCGTCGTACTGGCCTTGTGGGCGAACGCGTCGCTGCGCTGGTTCTCCGGCTTCCTGGTGATGTTCCTGGGCTTCCTGCTGCGCGAGGAGCCCGTCGCGGGGCTCGACAACAAGCAGGCCCTCGGCGCGGTCGTGGTCGCGGCGGCGGTCGGCAACGCCGTCGGCACCGGGCTCGGCGCGTGGTTCAAGTCGAAGGCGCCGGAGGCGATCATCGTCGGCGTGGTGCTGACCGCGGCGGGCTCCGCGGTCGCGGCCGCGTCCTTCTACGGCCTGACGACCGTGCTCGCGGTCGCGGCGGTCGCCGGGCTCGCCCAGGCGCTCGGCAAGCTGTCGCTGGACGCGATGATCCAGCGCGACATCCCGGAGGAGGTGCGTACCTCCGCCTTCGCGCGCAGCGAGACCGCGCTGCAACTCGCGTGGGTGGTCGGCGGCGGCGTGGGCATCGTGCTGCCGCTGAACGGCACGCTCGGCATGGGTATCGCGGCGGGCGTGCTCGTCATGGCGCTGGTGCTGACCGGACGCCGCCTCACGACGCGCCGATCGCGCCCCGCACGGTCCCCCGGCTTCCGGCTGCGCGGCGCCCGGTAACCTTCGGATCATGATGATCCGCCGCCATGCCGCCGTCGCGGGCGCAGTGGTCCTCGGGGCCTTCGCTCTGACGGGCTGTGAGAAGCCGACTCCCATCGTGACGCTGGTCAACGGCAGCAACTCGGTCTCCTCCGAGGAGAGCTGCTCGAAATCCGACCTTGCCGACCCCGTGAAGCTCGAGAAGTGCGCCAAGGACAGCAAAGTCCTCAAGGTGACCACGGGCACCACGCTGCGCATCGGCGTCGACAAGGAACTTGCGGACTCCGGCTGGCAGGTGGAGATCGGCGACGGCAAGAGCGACGTCATCAAGGACAAGACTTTCCAGAACATCTTCACCGTCCCCGACGACGCGTTCGAGGACGAGAAACAGATCGCCGTCGCGGTCTACAAGGTCGACAAGTCCGGCGACCGCGTGGGTGCCTGGGCCTTCACGCTCGAAAAGGACTAGCCCCGCCCCCATGCGGATCCTCGTCGTCACCGCCGTCCCCGCCGAGCGCGACGCCGTGCTCGGGGTTGTTCCCGGCGCTCGCCCGGGCACCGGGAACGGCGGCCGCGCGGCGCCGGTCACGGACGTGGTGGCCGCCGGGGTCGGCCCCGCGGCGGCGGCCGCCGGGACGGCCGCCGCACTCGCGCGCACCCCGTACGACCTGGTCGTCAGCGCGGGCATCGGCGGCGGCTTCGCCGGGGCCGCGCCCGTCGGGTCGCTGGTGGTCGCGAGCCGCATCGTGGCCGCAGACCTCGGTGCGGAGACCGCCGACGGGTTCCTGTCGGTCGACGAACTCGGCTTCGGCAGAAGTGTGTTCGACGTCGCTCCCGACCTGGTCGAAGGGGCGGCGGAGGCGGCCCGCGGCGTGCTGGAAGACGTCCGCGTCGGCGAGGTGCTGACCGTCGCGACGGTCACCGGCACGGCCGCCCGCGCCGCCGCGCTGGTGGGCCGCCACCCGGACGCCGCCGCCGAGGCGATGGAGGGCTTTGGCGTCGCCACCGCCGCCGCGGCGGCGGGAGTGCCGTACTGCGAACTGCGCACGATCTCCAACCTCGTGGGCCCGCGCGACCGCGACGCGTGGCGCATACCCGACGCCCTGCGCGCACTCGGCGCCGCCACGTCGGCGGTGCTGCCTGTGCTGGGCGGGGAACGGACAGGAGCGGACATGGAGGAGCGCACATGACAGCCGAGGCCCTGTCGCTGGCCTACTCGCCGTGCCCCAACGACACGTTCGCCTTCCACGCCTGGGCGCACGGGCTGGTGCCGGACGCGCCCGAGGTCGCGGTCACGTACGCGGACATCGACATCACCAACGGCCTCGCCGAGCGCGGCGGCCTGGACATCCTGAAGATCTCGTACGCCGCCCTCCCCTGGGTCCTCGGCGAGTACGCCCTGCTGCCCTGCGGCGGCGCACTCGGGCGCGGCTGCGGGCCGCTCGTGCTGGCCCGCGAGGCGCACGCCCCGTCCGACCTGGCGGGCCGCGTCGTGGCGGTGCCGAGCGAACGGTCCACCGCCTACCTGCTGTTCCGCCTGTGGGCGGCGCGGGCGGTGCCGGGCGGGGTGGGCGAGATCCGGGTCATGCCGTTCCACGAGATCATGCCCGCGGTGCGCGATGGCGCGGTGGACGCGGGGCTGGTGATCCACGAGGCGCGGTTCACGTACCAGCAGTACGGCCTGACCTGCCTCGCCGACATGGGCGAGGCGTGGGAGGCCGACACCGGCCTGCCGATCCCGCTGGGCGCGATCGTCGCACGGCGGTCGCTGGACCTGGCGGCGCTGGCGTCGGCGGCGCGCGCGTCGGTCGAGCACGCGTGGACGGACCCGTCGGCGTCGCGTGCGTACGTCCAGGAGCACGCGCAGGAGATGAGCCCGTCCGTGCAGGAGCGCCATATCGGCCTGTACGTCAACGAGTTCACGCGCGACCTCGGCGACGAGGGCTACGCGGCCGTACGCGGCCTTCTCGGGCGCGCGGCCGACGCGGGGCTGGTCCCGCCGGTGGCCGACGATCTGCTGGCGTTCCCGGGGCGCTGAGGACGCCCGGAGGGCACAGCGGGGCCCGGACACCCGTTCCGGAACCGGCACCACCGCCGAGCCCGCCCCGCCGCCACGTAATCCGACGTCCCCGTAATCCGAAGTCCCCGCGCCGATCCACGGCACGAGGACTTCTCGCCCACCCGGCGCCGCGTGGCACCGGCGGACGCGGGGTCAGCTCTCTATCTGGTCCGCGACCGCACGCAGCAGCTCGGCGACCTTGTGCGCGGTCGCCTTGTCCGGGTAGCGGCCCCGGCGCAGGGTGTTGGACACGCTGTCGAGGACCTTGATGACGTCCTCGACTATGACGGTCATCTCGTCGGGCTTCTTGCGCGTCGCGGCGACCACCGACGGACGCGGGTCCAGCACGCGCACGGACAGCGCCTGCTCGCCGCGGCGGCCTTCGACGATGCCGAACTCGACCCGCATGCCGGGCTTGAGCGAGTCGACACCCTGCGGCAGCGCGGAGGAGTGGACGAAGACGTCGCCGCCGTCGTCGCGGGAGAGGAAGCCGAAGCCCTTCTCGGTGTCGAACCACTTGACCTTGCCGGTAGGCACGGAGGACCTCGCCTGTGTCGGGACGTCGCCATCTGGACGGTCGGGACCGGAGCAGAACAGGGTGATGCCGCAACGGGGTACGCCAAGACGCCCCCGTTCACCCACCCAGGCTAACGGTCGCGACCGACGCGGCATACGGGGATACCCGAGCGGGAACGGCCGCGCGCGCCAAGTACCGTGGGGTGGTGAGCACCATCGATTCCTCCCGCACGGCGCCCCGCGAGGCGGGCCGCGCCGACGTCGCGGTCCGTGTCGGCGCGATCGTGTTCGCCGTCGGCGCCGTGGCCACTCTGGCGACCCTGACACCGTTCCTGATCGGCGCAGACGCGCTGCCCCGGGCGGTCTACCTGCTGAGCGTGCTGATGCCGGTCGGCCTCGCCGTCCTGATCGGCGGCGTCGTCGCGACGGCGCGCGGACAGCGACGCAGCGTGCCCGACTGACCCCGGCCGCGTTGCGTACGGGCCCTCTCGCGGTGCCGCTCCGGGCGCCGTGGAGGGCGGCTTGTACGCTGGTCGCGCGCCGCCCGGAAGCGGCGTGCTCCCATCGAGCCACGCTCATTTGCGGCTGTGACTTTGCGTAGCGAGTTAGGTTACCCTAACCTAATCTCGTGGCAGCCTTGAATCCTCCCGCGAGCCCGACCGCGCCCGCACGCGGCACCGACCGCTGTGCCGTGGTCGCCCGCGCGCTGGGCGAATCGGTGCTCGGCAGCGCCCCCGAGACCTGTGACGCGTGGCTGCTGGTCGAGCACCCCGGCCCCTGGCCCGCGTACGACCGGCCGCCCGGGCTGTCCCCCGAGGTCGCCGAATTCCTCGACCGCCTCCCGGCGTACCGCATCCGCCCCCAGCTCATCCGCCGCCCCGGGGCCCGCCGCCCGGTGCCGCCGCACCAGGTGTACGTCGCCTTCTCGGGCGGCTCGCGCGGCGGCGAGCCGTGGACCGAGCAGCGCGAAGTGGCGGACCTGCGCGAGTTGTTCGACCTCGACCTCGGCGCGGTGTCGCGCGGCGAGCGGCCCGGATGGGGCACCCCGCACAACGAGCCGGTGCTGCTGGTGTGCACGCACGGCAAGCGCGAGCCGTGCTGCGCGCAGTTCGGGCGGCCGACGGTGCGGGCGCTGCACGCGGCGTACGGCGACCCGGTGTGGGAGACCACGCACGTCGGCGGCGACCGCTACGCGGCCAACCTGGTCGCGCTGCCGCACGGCACGTACCACGGACTCGTCACCGAGCCGGTCGCCGCCGAGGTCGGCGCGGCGTGCCTGCGCGGCGAGATCGACCTCGCGCACTACCGGGGCCGCATGGGCGTGCCGGCCGCGGTGCAGGCCGCGGAGTGGTTCGCCCGCAGCCACACCGGCATCGTCGCCATCGACGCGGTACGCCCGCTCACGCACACCGAACAGGCGGACGGCGGCGCGACCGTCGACGTCGACGCGGACGGGCGGCTGCTGCGCGTCACGGTCCGCACCGCGCGCAGCGGGTGCTCGCGACTCACCTCGTGCTCGCAGGGCACAGTCTCGGACCCGCACGAGTTCGTCCTGTCCGAACTGCACGAACTGACCGCCTGAGCAGGGCTACTCGTCCGACTCGGCCTGCTTCCGCAACAGCACCACCAGCAGGTACACCGCCGCAGCGGCACCGAAGACGCGCGGCATCGTCGGCAGCAAGTCCTCGAAGCGCTCCCAGGCTTGACGGGCCGTCAGGTCGGTCCCGGCGCGGTCCGTCGCGCGCAGCCACATCGCGGTGCCGAACGCCGCCACGGTGACCAGCGGGATCGTGAACCCGGCCATGCGCTTCTCGCCCAGCGACCACAGTGCCGAGGTGAAGGCGACCAGCAGTCCTATCACCACGACGACCGCGGACCCGACCATCGCGCCGACCACCAGCAGCACGATCGTGACGAGCTCGCGCACCGAGGCCCGCAGCGGCACCCGGCGCACCGGCTCCGGCCCGACGATCTCCTCGACGCCCTCCCACTGCGCGGACCCGGGCGGGGCGATCCCGATCGGGTACGCCGGCCAGCCGATCAGCCCGTCGCCCACCGGCTGCATCGGCGTGGCGCTCATCGCCTGCTCCTCCGAGCCGTCGCGCTGCGACGGAACGGGGCTGGCGTCCGGCCGGAAGCCGATCTGCGCGGCGATGGTCGCGGTCCGCGAACCGCGCACCGCGGCACCGCCCGACGAGTCCATCCCGGCACCGGCCGTCGCGGCCTGCCCGGACTCCGGCACCCGGAAGACCTCGTTGGCGACCACCGCGTCGGGCGAGCCGAGCCGCGTCAGGATGCCCTTGACCCCCGCCGGGGTGTTGGCGTTGCCGCGCTCGCGCTCCTGCTCGATCTCACCGCGGAGCCGCTCGACCAGCCGGGCCCGATCGGCGGGCCGCAACTTGCGCTGCGCGGCGTCCCCGACTTCACCCAGGTATTGGAGGACCAGACGGTCGCACTCGAAGTCCATGCCCGGCCTTTCGCCCCCAAGAAGTGCCCTCGTTGCCCCAGACGGACCAGCAGCCAGCTTAGAACCGCGGGTGCTGCCAGACGATCCATTCCCCCGATCGGGGTACGGGGAACGTTCGACAGGAGAAGCACGCGGCGCTGTAGGTCGAGAGGGACCTCCTGCGGCCCCGGCCACCCGGCCCGAGCGCCCGCGCGCGTCCGCGCGATGCAGCACACGGAACAGCCGAGGGCAGGACGGAGTGGCGTCGCAACCTCGACGGTCACGCTGCCGAACGCGCGGCCGACCGCAAGCCGGGCGAGTTGGAGCGGGCGAGTTGGGGCGGACGCGTCGGGGCCGGGCGAGTTGGGGGGCGCGGGTGGGCGGGTCGGTCGCGTCGCATCGTGTCCGTCGCATCGCGTCCGGCCCGATGCATCCGGTCGCCCTGCATCGGGGCCGGGCGGGGCCGTCGCGTCGCATCGCTTTGGTCGCATGACATCGCTTTGGTCGCATGACATCGCATCGGTCGCGTCGAGCCGGTTGCGCCCGGTCGTACGGCGTCGGGGCGCGGCCGTCGCGTCGGGTCGGTCGCATCGCATCCCCTGGCATCGCGTCGCATGACGTCGAGTCGGGGCGGCACGGCCACGGCGTCGTGCGACCGGTGTCGGCGGCTGCGGGCCTCTCTCCTGGGCGGGCGGGCTCTGGGGGTGGGGGGTTTCGGCTTTGCGGCTAACGTTGTCGGGATGACCATGTCCACCCAGAGACCCTCGGACGGGCCCGCCGGTGCGCCCGGTGGGGGCGGGGCGCCGCGTACGCTCGCCGAGGATCTGCGCGGGCGCGGCGACGACGAGCTCGCGCTGCTGCTCCGCGCGCGGCCCGATCTCACCACGCCGGTGCCGGTCGACCTGACCCAGCTCGCGACGCGGGCGACCACCCGGGCGTCGGTCGCGCGCGTTCTGGAGCGGCTGGACCGCTTCACCCTCCAGGTTGTGGACGCCGCGGTCGTGCTGCCGGACGGCTTCCCGTACGAGGCGCTGCACGACCTGGTCGGGGACGACGTACCGCAGCTCGCGGACGCCGTCGAGGCGCTTCGCGTCCGCGCCCTCCTCTGGGGCCCGGTGTCGTCGCTGCGCGTGGTGCGCACGGTGCGCGACCTCGCGGGTGCGGCCCCCGCAGGGCTCGGACCGCCGCTGGCCGTGGCGCTCGGCGCGACCGGTCCCGCCCGGTTGCAGGAGGTGCTGGCCGACCTCGGGCTGCCCCCGACCGCCGACGCGGTGGGCGCGATCGCCGCGCTGACCGGCCTGTTCGGGGACCGCAAGGCCGTCGCCGCGCTGCTCGACCAGGCTCCCCCGGCCGCGCTCGAAGTCCTGGACAAGCTGGTCTGGGGGCCGCCGACCGGCAGCGTGCGCGGCGCCGACCGGCCGGTCCGCGCCGACGAGGCGAACTCCCCGGTGGAATGGCTTCTCGCCCGCTGCCTGCTGGTGCCCGCGGGCCCGCAGACCGTCGTGCTTCCGCGCGAACTCGCGCTCGTGCTGCGCGGCGGCCGCGTGCACCGCACGCTGGAGCCGACCCCGCCGGAGATCGCGACGACGCCGCGTGATCCACAGGCTGTGGACGCCGCGGGCGCGGGCGCCGGGTTCACCGCCGTGCGGCAGGTCGAGAAGCTGCTCGAACTGTGGAGCACCGGCGGGCCGCCCGTGCTGCGGGCCGGTGGTCTGGGCGTACGCGATCTCAAGCGCGTCGCGGTCGCCCTCGACGTGCCCGAGTCCGAGGCCGCGGTGTGGCTGGAGCTGGCGTACGCCGCGGGGCTGGTCGCGGGCGACGGCGAAGCCGACGAGCAGTGGCTGCCGACCCCTGCCTACGACGTGTGGCGGGCCCGGCCGGTCGCCGAGCGCTGGGCGACGCTGGCCGGGGTCTGGCTGGAGACCACGCGCGTGCCGGGCCTGGTCGGCACGCGCGACGAGAAGGACCGGCCGGTCAACGCCCTCGGCCCCGGCATCGACCGCACCGCCGCCCCCGAGGTGCGCCACGCACTGCTGGGCCGCCTGACCCAACTGCCGCCCGGCACGTCCGCGCCGGCCGCCGACCTGCTCGCCGACCTCGCGTGGCACCGCCCGGTCCGCACCGCGCGGCTGCGCTCCGAGCTGGCCGACCGCACGCTGGTCGAGGCCGAGCTGCTGGGCCTCACCGGCCGCGGTGCCGTCACGACCGCGGGCCGCGCGCTGCTGACCGGCGACCTGAACGCCGCCGCCGTGGCCCTCGCGCCGCTGCTCCCGGTCCCGCTGGACCATGTGCTGCTCCAGGCGGACCTGACCGCCGTCGCGCCCGGGCCTCTGGTGGTCGAACTGGCCCAGGAGCTCCACATGGCGGCGGACGTCGAGTCGACCGGCGGCGCCACCGTGTACCGGTTCAGCGAGCCGTCCATCCGGCGCGCGCTCGACTCCGGGCGGACCGCCGCCGACCTGCACCGGCTGTTCGCGACGCACTCGCGCACGCCCGTGCCGCAGCCGCTGACGTACCTCGTGGACGACATCGCCCGGCGGCACGGGCGGCTCCGCGTCGGCGCGGCGTCGGCGTACCTGCGCTGCGACGACGAGTCCGTGCTGAGCGAACTGCTCGCCGACCGCCGGGCCGCGGGGCTGCGCATGCGGCGCCTCGCGCCGACCGTGCTCGCCGCCGAGGGAGCGCCCGACGCGGTGCTGTCGGCGCTGCGTTCGCTCGGGTACGCGCCGATGGCCGAGTCCGCGACGGGCGACGTCGTCGTCACCCGGCCGGACGCGCGGCGCACGCCGCCCCGTTCGCTGCCGCCGCGCGTGACCGGCGAGCCGCCCGCCCCGAGCGCGGGGCTGATCTCCGCGGCGGTCAGCACGATCCGGGCCGGGGACCGGGCGGCGGCCAGCCGGCCCCGCGGTGCGGGCGACGGCGAGGCGCCCGCCGAGCTGCCGCGCACGTCGGCGGCCGAGACACTGCTCGCGCTGCAATCGGCGCTGGCCGAGCGGCGGCCGGTGTGGATCGGCTACGTGACCCGCGAGGGCCGGGCGACGCAGCGCGTCATCGTGCCGCTGGGCCTGGAGGGCGGATACGTCACCGCGCAGGAGCAGACCGCGGGCGAACTGCACACGTACCCGCTGCACCGCATCACCGGCGTCGAGGCGGCGGAGCCCGCCGACTGACGTCTCGTCGGGGAGGCCCGACCGACGTCTCTTCCCGGAGGCCGTCGAGGCCGTCGGACCGTCACATCTCGCGGCGGCCGATCCGCCACACCGCGAGGGACAGCATCGTCAGCGTCACCAGCACCGCGACGAGCGCGGGCCCCACGAACTCGCCCGGCGTGGCGTCCTCCAGCAGTTCGACCCCGGCACTGCCCAGCGACGACGGCTCCCAGCCGCGCAGCGGCCGCCACAGCCTCGGCAACGGTGACAGCACCAGCGCGACGAGCGCCGCGCCGAACAGCGCGACGGGTCGCCGCAGGAAGGCCGACGCGCCCGCGACCAGCGCCAGCGCCATCAGCAGATAGAGCGTGTTGAACAGCGCGCCGTACAGGATCCGGTCGGTCGGCACCGGCCCCCAGAGCCAGCGCAGTTCGGCCCACACGATGGCGGTGGCCACGGCGTTCGCGATGCAGACGGCCGCCGCGCACACCGTCCAGCGCGGCACGACCAGGTCCCGGGCGCGTCGCGTCCGGGTGCGGTAGAAGGCCGCCAGGCCGGGCCGGTGGTCGACGGCGAGGGCCGCCGCGGCGATGCCGAGCGCGACGAACAGGCCGATCTGCCCGGACGCCACCACGTACGCGGCCATGCCCTCGGGCGCGCCCATGTCGTCCGGCGGGTCGGCCCCGTCCGCGCCGAGGACCTCCAGGATGCGATCGAGGTGCCGGACTACGAGCGGCCCCGCGGCACCGAGCAGCGGATAGGCGATGAGGAGGAGCAGCCAGCGGCGGGTGCGGGTGACGCGCAGGACTTCGAGGCGCCACAGGCCCAGCGGCCGGCGGACGCGCTGACCCGCCGCCTCGGCCGTACGCGCCGCCCCGCTCGCCTGCCCGCGCACCGCGCCGCCCGCGCGACCGCGACCGCGCCCGCGGTCCGCGACCGTGTCAGCGGCGGCTCCGGTCTCCGCGCGTCCGGCCGCACTCAGCCGTCCCACGCCGCGCTCGCTCATCGGGCCGCGCCGGTGATCGACAGGAACGCGCTCTCCAGGTCCGACTCCTCGGGCCCGACGGAGATCACGCGCGCGGCACTGCGGTCCAGCACGCCGAGGATGTTGCGCTCGCCCTCGTCGACCGTGCGCGCCTGCACCCGCACCAGGCCGGGGCGCACCGAGGACACCCGTACGACCCAGTCCTCGGCCGCGAACGTGCGGCACAGCGCGGCGCCGTCGTCGCGCAGCCGGATCAGCCACGTCGGACGCATGTGCTCGGTGACCAGTTCGGCCACCGGCCCCTGGTAGATCAGGTGGCCGGCGCGCAGCACCCCGACCTGGTCGCAGACCCGCTGCACGTCGGCCAGGATGTGGCTGGAGAAGACGACCGTGGTCCGGCCGCGCATGCCGGCCACCAGGTCCAGGACCTCGGCACGGCCGCGCGGGTCGAGCGCCGAGGTGGGCTCGTCCAGGATCATCAGGTCGGGCTCGGCGACCAGCGCGGCGGCCAGGCCGAGCCGCTGCGTCATGCCGCGCGAGAACGAACCGGCCTTGCGGTCCGCGGCCTCGACCAGGCCGGTGCGGTGCAGCGCGGTCTTGACGCACTCGGGCCGCAGGTCCGGGTTGACCAGGCGTCCGGCCAGCTCGACCACCTCGGCGGCGCTCAGCCAGGGCTCGAACTCGGGCACGTCGGTGCACACCGCGATGCGCTCCTGCGGGACCCCGAAGTCCACCTCGCCTGCGTCCGCCCGCCGCATGCCGCTGATCAGCGAGAGCAGCGTGGTCTTCCCCGCCCCGTTCGGCCCGACCAGGCCGTAGACGCTGCCCCGGGGCACGGCGAGGCCGACGCCGAAAACGCCGGTGCCGCGACCGTAGTCGCGCGTCAGCCCGTGCGTACGCAGCGCGGGGCCGGGGTCGGAGGCCGCGGAGGCACCGGGGACGCCCGGCAGCGGCGGAAAAATGGCCATTGAATATCAGGGTAAGAGCGCCGGACCGAACCGTGGTTCCTCCTCAAGGAGGGCACTGCCGCTCATCCCTGCGCAGTACGGTTCCGTAGGGCTGCTTCCCCGGGGGAATATCGGCGGTGCGGAACGGTTTTCGGCCGGTTGGTCCGGTCCGTCCCGACCGACCGGAACACAGCCGTCCCCGGGGTGGTTCACACTGGGAGTCCCCCATTCGCCGTAAGAGAGGCACCGCGTGTCAGAGCCGACCACCGGCCCGCTGATCGTGCAGTCCGACAAGACCCTGCTGCTGGAGATCGACCACGAGGCCGCGGCCGACTGCCGGCGCGCGATCGCGCCGTTCGCCGAACTGGAGCGGGCGCCGGAGCACGTGCACACGTACCGCCTCACCCCGCTGGGGCTGTGGAACGCCCGCGCGGCCGGCCACGACGCCGAGCAGGTCGTCGACGTGCTGTTGCGCTACTCGCGCTACCCGGTGCCGCACGCGCTGCTGGTCGACGTGGCCGAGACGATGGGCCGGTACGGCCGCCTCACCCTCGCCAAGCACCCCGTGCACGGCCTCGTGCTGACCACGACCGACCGGGCCGTGCTCGAAGAGGTGCTGCGCAGCAAGAAGATGGCGCCGCTGGTCGGCGCGCGCGTCGACGCGGACAGCGTCGCGGTGCACCCGTCCGAGCGCGGCCAGGTCAAGCAGGTGTTGCTCAAGCTGGGCTGGCCCGCGGAGGACCTGGCCGGGTACGTCGACGGCGAGGCGCACCCGATCGAGCTCGCGGAGCGCGGCTGGACGCTGCGGCCGTACCAGAAGGAGGCCGTCGAGGGCTTCTGGCACGGCGGCTCCGGCGTCGTCGTGCTGCCGTGCGGCGCGGGCAAGACGCTGGTCGGCGCGGCGGCGATGGCGACCGCGAAGGCCACCACGCTGATCCTGGTGACGAACACCGTCTCGGCGCGGCAGTGGAAGGCGGAGCTGGTCAAGCGCACCTCGCTGACCGAGGACGAGATCGGCGAGTACAGCGGCACGCGCAAGGAGATCCGGCCGGTCACGATCGCCACGTACCAGGTCGTGACGACGCGGCGGAAGGGCGTCTACCCGCACCTGGAGCTGTTCGACTCCCGCGACTGGGGCCTCATCGTGTACGACGAGGTCCACCTGCTGCCCGCCCCGATCTTCCGCTTCACCGCCGACCTCCAGGCCCGGCGGCGGCTCGGCCTGACCGCGACGCTGGTGCGCGAGGACGGGCGCGAGGGCGACGTCTTCTCGCTCATCGGCCCGAAGCGCTACGACGCGCCGTGGAAGGAGATCGAGAACCAGGGCTACATCGCCCCGGCGGACTGCGTCGAGGTGCGCGTCACGCTGACGGACGCCGAGCGGCTGGCGTACGCGACGGCCGAGCCGGAGGAGCGCTACCGCTTCTGCGCGACGACCGAGACCAAGACGCGGGTCACCGCGGAGCTGGTGGCCCGGCACGCGGGCGAGCAGACGCTGGTCATCGGGCAGTACATCGACCAGCTCGACGAGTTGGGCGAGCGCCTGGACGCTCCGGTGATCAAGGGCGAGACGCGCAACACCGAGCGGGAGCGGCTGTTCGAGGCGTTCCGGCAGGGCGAGATCTCGGTGCTGGTGGTCAGCAAGGTCGCGAACTTCTCGATCGACCTGCCGGAGGCCGCGGTCGCGATCCAGGTGTCGGGGTCGTTCGGGTCGCGGCAGGAGGAGGCACAGCGCCTCGGGCGGGTGCTGCGGCCGAAGGCCGACGGCCGGGCGGCGCGGTTCTACTCGGTGGTGGCGCGGGACACGATCGACCAGGAGTTCGCGGCGCACCGGCAGCGGTTCCTGGCCGAGCAGGGGTACGCGTACCAGATCGTGGACGCTGACGACTTGCGGTCGTAGGCGGGGTCGACGGTGCCTGTCGGGCTGCGCGGTCTTCGGACCGGGGTCACGTCGGGCGCGGTACCGCGGCGAACCCCGGGAGGGTGAACCAGCCGGGCAGCGCGCGGCGCAGGTCCTCGGGGCCGCGGACGTCGACGTCGCCCGAGCGCAGCGCGTCCGCCCAGGGCAGGTCGCCGCGCCAGATCTGGATCAGGCGGCGCAGGCGGGACGTCACGGTGACGTCGACCTGGTAGCCGGGGTCGGTGTCGCACAGGTCGGCTTCGGCGGTGCCGGGGCCGCCCGCGCTGATGACGAGCCACCAGTCGCGGGCGCGCAGCGGGGCGTCCGGGAACCGGAAGCGGACGACGGTTCGGCGCCCGGCGGGGACGGCGTCGCCGTCGACGCTGCGGCGCATGTCCCAGAGCAGGAGCTTGGGATCGAGGTCGGCGTCCCCCAACTCGCCGGTCCAACGCACTCCCCAGACGCTCAGCGCCTCGACCACCGGGCGGAGTTCGCGGCCCGCCGGGGTGAGGATGTAGCGCACGTCGGTGCCGTCGGCCACGCGTTCGACGATGCCCGCCCGGGTGAGGTGGGTGAGACGTTTCGAGAGCAACGTCGGTGACATGCGCGGCACTCCGCGGCGCACGTCGTTGAACCGCTCGCTCCCGGCACACAGTTCGCGCACGATGAGCAGCGTCCAGCGTTCGTCGAGCAGCTCCATGGCCTTCGCGACGGGGCAGAACTGGTGGTACGAAGCGCCCATAGTGGCGAGGGTAGGGGGCGGGCGGCCGCCGCGCCCGGGGTTTGCGGTACAGATCCTGTACTAGGCGGCCCATGCCGTGGCTCTTACTCTCGAAGACATGCCTCCCCTGGCGAACCTCCGTTGGGGGAAGCCCAGTTGCCGTGGAGCACCGAAGCGGGCCGGGTCGTGACGAGAGTACGGCGGCCGGGTCCGGGGGCGGGTGGGGCCGGCGGGTCGGATGAGACCCGTCGGGCCTGTGGAGCCCATGGGCCCTTGTGGGACCGGCGGTCCGCGGCGAGGAGTCACACGTTCCCAGGGGGGAAGGAAACTGCCATGAGTGAAACCGACATTTCGGGCGCCGATCGCGCCCTCAAAGCCAAGCACCGCGCCATGTGGGCACTGGGCGACTACCCGGCCGTCGCCGCCGAGGTGATCGCCGAGCTCGGCCCCGAACTGGCCGCGGCGGCCGGGGCGGCACCGGGCGCACGGATCCTCGACGTCGCCGCCGGATCCGGGAACGCCGCGATCGCCGCGGCCCTCGCGGGCGCGGACGTCACCGCGTCCGACCTGACACCCGAACTGATGGAGGCGGGACAGCGGTACGCCGAAACGGCCGGGGCCAAACTCTCCTGGCAGCAGGCGGACGCGGAGGAACTACCCTTCGGGGACGCGGAGTTCGATGCCGTGATGTCCTGCGTCGGCGTCATGTTCGCGCCGCACCACCAGGCCACCGCGGACGAGCTGCTGCGCGTCTGCAAGCCGGGCGGCCGCATCGCGCTGGTCAACTGGACGCCCGAGGGGTTCATCGGCCGGATGTTCGCCGTGATGAAGCCTTACGCCGCGCCTCCGCCGCCGGGCGCGCAGCCGCCGCCGCTGTGGGGCGACCCGGAGCACGTGCGGGCGCTGTTCGGCGACCGGGTGACGGGCTTCGACGCCCAGCGGCGGCAGTTGTCCGTCCGGCGGTTCGGGAGCGCGGAGGAGTTCCGCGACTTCTTCAAGGCGAACTACGGCCCGACGATCGCCGTGTACCGCAACATCGCCGACGACGCGGCGAAGGTCGAGGCACTGGACCAGGCGCTGGCCGAACTGCCGAGAACGTTCTGGCTCGACGGCGGCCCGCCAACGCTGACGTGGGAGTACTTGGTGGTCACCGCCCGCAAACGCTGAGGCGGGGGCGGAGCGGGGAGACACTGCGGGCAGTCGGCTCCCGCGCACAGAGGCCACGCGGGGCGGGCTGTGCGCCGGTGGACCGGGGGGGCGCGGTCGCGGGTCGCAGGTCGCGGGTCGCAGGTCGCGGGTCGCGGGTCGCGGGTCGCGTCGGAGGGTGCTCGGGGAGGAATTCGGGTTGGACAGGGGGCGTGTGCGGGTCTAAGGTGGCCGATTCCGCTGCCGCGTAACCGCACTGCCCCAGGGCCTTCCGAGTCCGGGGTTGGGCGCCGGCCACGCCGACCGGTCGGAATCGGTCGGCGTCCTCTTCCTGCCGCGGTTCCTCCCGCAGGAAGCCGCCCACGGATCCCGGAGTCCCATGTCCGCGCACGCCGCCGACCCGTCCGACGACCGCACCGCCGCCCCCGATCCCGCGCTGGCCGCCGAACGCACCCACCTGAACGCCTCGCGCGCCGCCCTGCGCCGCATGCGCGAGGAGACCGAGGCCCTCGACCTCACCGACGTCGGCGGCAACGAGGTCTCCAACAAGATCGTCCACGGCCTGATCCAGGACCGCATCGCCGCCCTCGCGGACCTCGCCGACACCCCGCTCTTCTTCGGCCGCGTCGACGGCCGGTTCGCGGACGCCCCCGCGGTCGCCACCGGCACCGCGCCGGTCGAGATCGCCGCGGACCCGTCCCGCCCGCTGGAACGCTTCTGGATCGGCCGACGCCACGTGCACGACGAACACGGCGACCCCATGGTGGTGGACTGGCGGGCGCCCGTGTCGCGCTCGTTCTACCGTGCCACCCGCCTCGACCCGCTGGGCGTCGAACTGCGCCGCCGCTTCGGCTGGACAGGCGGCACCCTCACCGCGTTCGAGGACGAGCACCTGGCCGACTCCGCCGAGCACGACGCCAAAAGCGCGATCCTCGCCGCCGAGATCGAGCGGCCGCGCGTCGGCCCGATGCGCGACATCGTCGCGACCATCCAGCCCGAGCAGGACGAGATCGTGCGCGCCGACCTCGGCGAGACCGTCTGCGTGCAGGGCGCCCCCGGCACCGGCAAGACCGCCGTCGGTCTGCACCGCGTCGCCTGGCTGCTGTACGCGCACCGCGAGCGCCTGCACCGCAGCGGCACCCTGGTCGTGGGCCCGAACCGCTCGTTCCTCGACTACATCCAGCAGGTCCTGCCCGCGCTCGGCGAGGTCGAGGTCGGGCAGACCACGGTCGAGGACCTGGTGGCGCACGTCCCGGTCAAGGCCGCCGACAGCGCCGAGGCCGGACGGCTCAAGGGCGACGCGCGCATGGCCGAGGTGCTGCGGCGCGCGGTCTGGTCGGGCGTCGTCGACACGCCGTCCGAGGCGCTGCTCGTGGTGCGCGGCTCGCGGCGCTGGCGGGTGCCGTCGTACGAGGTCGAGGAGGTCGTCGCGGGCCTGCGCTCACGCGATGTCCGGTACGGCGCGGCGCGCGAGATGCTGCACCAGCGCCTCGCACACGCGGTGCTCGTGCAGATGGAGCGCGCCGGCGAGTCGCCCGACGACCGCGTGCAGGACGCGGTGGCCCGCTCGCGCCCGGTCCGCGACCTGGTCAACGCGGTGTGGCCGGCCGTCGACCCGGTCAAGCTGGTGCTGCGCCTCCTGTCCGACGCGGAATTCCTGGCGGCGTGCGCGGACGGTGTGCTGACCGCGGAGGAACAGGCGCTGATCCGATGGGCGAAGCCGGCGCGCGGCGTCGGCTCGGCCAAGTGGACGGCGGCGGACGCGGTGCTTGTGGACGAGGCGGCGGACCTGGTCGCGCGTACCCCCAGCTTGGGCCATGTGGTTGTGGACGAAGCGCAGGACCTGTCCGCGATGCAGTGCCGCGCGGTCGGCCGGAGGTGCTCGACCGGCTCCGCGACGGTGCTGGGCGACATCGCGCAGGGCACCACGCCGTGGGCGGCCGCCGACTGGCCGTCGACGCTGCGGCATCTCGGGCGCACGGACGCGCGGTTGGAGGAACTGACGCGGGGGTTCCGGGTGCCGCGCGAGATCCTGGACTACGCGAGCCGTCTGCTCCCGCACATCGCGCCGGGCCTGGCGCCGGCGAGCTCCGTGCGGGAGGCGGCGGGCTCGCTGATCCTTCGCGGTGTCGGTCCACAGGGTGACGGTCCGCAGAGTGGCCGTGCACAGGGTGATGATCCACAGCCTGGGGATCCAGTCGGTCCACAGGGCCCAGATCCGCAGCCCGCCGGCCCACAGGGCCCTGCTCCACAGCTCGCCGGTCCACAGGCTGTGGACAACGTCGCCGCGGCGGAGGCCCGCTCGTTGCTCGCGCTCGAAGGCTCCGTCGGCGTGATCGCCGCCGACCGGCACGTCCCCGCCCTCACCGCGGCGCTGACCGCCGCCGGGCTCGGCCACCGCGTCCTCGGCACCGCCCCCGACGACGGCCACGACGACGGCCCCGCAACCCGGCTCAGCCTGGTCCCCGCGAGCCTCGCCAAGGGCCTCGAATTCGACCACGTCGCCGTCGTCGAACCCGCCGAGATCGTGGCGGCCGAACCCCAGGGTCTGCGGCGGCTGTACGTCGTCCTCACCCGGGCGGTGTCCACCCTCGCGGTCGTCCACAGCCTCCCGCTGCCCGCCGAGTTGGCCGCGGCGGCGTGATCCGGGCCCGGTGACGCAACCCCCGGCGGCCGTTCGTCAGAAGCGCGGCGGCGACTGCGTCGCGACGTCGTCGGCGGACGGCGGCGTCAGGTCGCCCATCGGCGTACCGAAGTCGGTGAACTTCACCGACATCGCGTCGCCGTACGACACCGACATGCGCGTCAGCTTGTTGTCCGCCGTCATACCGAACTCGACCGTCATCGACTTCACGTCCATGGACTCCAGCGTCCGGATGAGCGGCGCGTCGTCGGAGGCGCCCATCTGGTCGCGCAGCTCGTCGAGCGTGATGGTCTCGGAGAAGGAGCGCTCCGTGGATCCGTCGTCCTTGCCGGCGTCCGAGATCGCCGAGCCGAGGCTGTCCAGCGCCTCGCTCACCGAGTCGCGGTCCAGGCCGTTGAACACGGACTTGCCGGACATGCCCTCGAACCGCGTCCAGGTCTTGCCGTCCTTGGGCTCGGGCAGCTTCGCGTACACGGCATCCGGCAGGATCAGCATCTCGACGGACTTGCCGAGCGACTCGTAGTGGTAGGTGAGACGCCCCTTGATGGCGGCCAGGTCCATGACGCCGTCGGCGGTCATCGCCCCGGGAACGCCCATGGCCGTGGCGTCCCCGACGTGCAGGCTGATGCGCGCGGTGCTGGAGTCCTGGAGCTGCTGCTTCGCCTGCGAGAGCACCGTGCCGGCGACGTCGCCGCCGCCTCCTCCGGAGGTCGTCTCCGAACCGCACCCCGCCGCCCCCACCGCGACGACGACCGCCGCGACCACCGCTCCGACCCTCGCCCGCACCGACCAACCGCGCATTGCCCCGACCCCTGTCCTCGCTTGACGAATCCGTCCCCGTGGCAGCGCGCGCAGCCTAGCCACAACTCCCGTGCCAGCACAGACGGATTACCCGTACGCGCGACAAACACCCCATGCCGCCACCCCCGTCTCCTGCCCTGTGCGCCCCGGCCGAACCACGCGCCCGCTAGCGCCCATCGGACGGACGACCGTCCAGAATCCGTTGCAGATACCGGTTGCGCTCGCCGATCAGCCGGGCCAAATACCGCCGCAGCACCAGTACTTCGGCCAGCCGCCCCACCGGCCCGAACGGCGCGGCGAACTCGACGCTGTCGTACATCACCGTGCCCTCGCCTTCCGCGACGAAGCGGTGCTCGTGCCGCCAGTACCGGAACGGGCCGCGGCGCTGCTCGTCGACGAAGTACCCAGGCGGCTCACATGTGGTGATCTCCGCGGTCATTCGCCACCACACCCCGAAATGCCGGGCCCGCCAGGTCACGGTGTCACCGAGTACCAGGACGCGGTCCGTGACGCCCGCGACGACCTCCTCGCGGGCACCGGACATCGACGCGGTGTGGAGCCCGACGTCCAGCGAGGCGTCGAACACGCGTTGCGGCTCCGCCTCGACGCGGGAGGCCAGTTGGAAGCGGATCACGGACGGAGCCTAGGACGCGGTCCGGAGGTTGCGGTCGGGGGGTCGGGGCGGCGGATTCGTCCGGGGGACGCCACCGTCGGACGGCACGTCATGCCGGGTTTTGGCGGGGGCTGCTGGCATGCTGAGGGCGTGGAACGCATCCAGGAGACCGCCACCATGACGTTGCAGGAACGCTGGGCCCGGCTCGTCGGGGACTCCGGCGACACGGCCACGGCCGTCGGCGAGGATCTGATCGGCCGGTACTCGCAGCCGCACCGGCGCTACCACGCCACCGGGCACCTTCTCGCCGTACTCGAACTGGTCGACGAGCTCGCGCAGGACGCCGACGACCCCGATGCCGTACGCCTCGCGGCGTGGTTCCACGACGCGGTGTACGACCCGGCCCGCGCCGACAACGAGGAGCGCAGCGCGCGCCTCGCCGAACGCGCCCTCGGGGAGGCCGGCGTCCCGGCCCCGCTCGTCGCGGAGACCGCCCGCCTCGTGCGCGTGACGGCGGAGCACGCACCGTCCGAGGGCGACCGCAACGCGGCCGTGCTGTGCGACGCGGACCTCGCGATCCTCGCGACCGACCGCGACCGATACGACGCGTACGCCGCGGCGGTGCGCGAGGAGTACGCGTTCGTCCCCGAGGAGGCCTTCCGCGGTGCCCGGGCGGCCGTCCTGCGGGATCTCCTCGCGCTGCCGCGGCTGTTCCACACGCCGCTCGGCCACGCCCGCTACGAGGAGGCCGCCCGGCACAACCTGCGCACGGAGCTGGAGCGCCTGGAGGGCGGCATCCCCCGGCAACAGGGCTGAGGGGCGGCGGAGACGCGCCGACGGCCGGGCTCGGCCGCCGGGGAGGCCGTGGCGGAGGCCGTGGCGAAGTCTGCGGCCGGGCGGCGGTGAGGCCCCGCGCCTGTAAGGTCCCGCGCATGTTCGAGTACCACGGGTGGATCAACGTCCAGGAGAGTCCCGGCATCGAGGACGCGGACCACGACGGCGACCGCCTCCGCGCGGTCGCCGAAGGTCTCCGGGAGCGCATCCGCGAGATCGACAGCCCGTACCTGCTAGACCTGCGCTGGATGAACGGCGAGTTGTTCGTGCACCTCGGCGGCTGCCCGAACCACCGGGACGAGGAGATCGTCGCGTTCTTCGGCGACGTCGGCGCGCGGGCGCCGGGGTCGTACGGCCTGCTGCACGTGCGCGACGACGAGGACCCCGGCCACGAGAACGAGTTCCGCGTGCTCAGGATGGCGCGCGGGCAGGTGGCCGAGTATCCGGACGCGCTGCTGTCGCCCTGCGTCCCGATGCTTGAGGACCCCTTCGGGGGCTGAAACGGCAGCTACGTGCGGCGCTTGCGGCGGCGCAGGCCGGAGGCGATGAGGCGCCCGACCAGCTCCTTGCCGCCCACCGGCTCGGCGCCCAGCGCCACGGCCTGGTCGTACAGTTCGGCCGGGACGTCGTAGTGGTCGCGGTCGAAGGCTCGCTCGGGGACGCCGAGGCGGCGGGCGAACTCGTGGAGTTCGTCGTACGAGGCGTCGCTGACCAGGTGGGACCACAGGCGCCCGCGTCCGGGCCAGGTGGGGCGGTCGATGAGTACTGTCACATCCTCGATCCTGCCTGATCGCTCGCGCGACAGGCCCCACGGCTCGTCGCGCGCCCGCACCGCGACACGGCCGCGCGCCGGACAGCCGTGCCGCGGGGCGAGTGCGGACAATGGACGGCATGGGAGACGACGTCGTCGAAAGCGCCCTGCACACCGCGCGGGCCCTGGTGCTCAAGGACCTGGCCGCCTGCGGCGCCGCGGACCCGACCGTGGTGTCCGTGGTCGAGGACGCGGTGGCCGGGCGGCGCTGGTGGTGCCGGGAGTGGCCGGACGGTGCGGCCTACGCGCCCGGCCTCGTCGCGCAGGACGTGCAGGAGGCCCTGGAGGAGGCCGGGGTGCGCTGGCCCTGGTGCCCCCGGCACGACGGGACCGCGGACGCGCACCAGCTGTACATCGAGCCGGAGCTCGGGCCGGATCCCGTCTGGGTCTGCGAGAAGGACGCGGTCCGGGTCGCGGACCTGGGGGCCCTGGTGTGGACCGAGGGCTTCGCCGCGGACGCGTGACCGGCGGCGCCTCTACCACGCATACGCCTCCGGCGCCGGGCGGCCCGGGTTGACGCCCGGAGCCGGGAACAGCTTGTCCAGCGCGGCGAGGACCGCCTCGTCGAGCGTGATCCGCAACGCGCGCAGAGACCCGTCGAGCTGCTCGGAGGTACGCGGACCGATGATCGGGCCGGTCACGCCGTCCTGCGCGAGCAGCCATGCCAGTCCCACGTGCGCGGGGTCCTCGCCGAGTTCGGCGCAAAGTGCTTCGTACGCCTCGACGGTCTCCCGGTGTTCGGCCAGGGTCTCCGCGCCGCGTCCGGAACTGCCCCGGGACGCCTCACCGTTCCTTGACTTGCGCAGGACTCCGCCGAGCACGCCGCCGTTGAGCGGGGACCACGGTATGACGCCGACTCCGTACGCCCGCGCCGCGGGCAGCACTTCCAGCTCGACCCACCGGTTCATCAGGTTGTAGATGGACTGTTCGGCGACCAGCCCCAGGAAGTGCCGGGTGCGTGCGGCCTCCTGGGCTTGGGCGATATGCCAGCCCGCGAAGTTGGACGACCCGAAGTACAGAACCTTCCCCTGTTGCCGCAGGACGTCGAACGCCTCCCAGATCTCGTCCCACGGTGTGTCACGGTCCACGTGGTGCATTTGGTAGAGATCGATGTGGTCGGTGCCCAGGCGCCTGAGCGACGCCTCGGCGGCGCGCCGAATGTGCAGCGCGGACAGGCGGCTTTCGTTCGGCCGGTCGCCCATCGGCAGGTAGACCTTGGTGGCGAGCACGGTCTTCTCGCGCCGCCCTCCGCCGGTGGCGAACCAGCGGCCGATGATCTCCTCGGTGACGCCGCCCGCGGGCCGCGCGCCGTACACGTTGGCGGTGTCGAAGAAGTTGATGCCGTGCTCGTGCGCGCGGTCCATGATCGTGTGACTGTCGGCTTCGGACGTGTGCGGCCCGAAATTCATGGTGCCGAGCACCAGTCGGGAGACGGTGAGGCCGCTGCGGCCCAGACGGGTGTATTCCACGGTGTCGAACCCTTTCAGGCGGTGGGGCCGAACTGCCCGACGAAGCGGCCGGTGAACAGATCCGCGCCCTTGTACTCGGCGACGGTCTCGGCCGGTGCGACGAACGGTCCTTCGGGGGACGGCAGTTGGCCGACGCCGCCGCTCGTGCCGAGCGGCAGCAGGATCATCGGGAAAGCCAGGGGCTGGTAAGTGGCCGTCGGCGCCTCGCCGTTCAGCTGGGCGGTGATGTTCTGTACGACGACCTCGGCGTGCTGCATCGCGTAGCCGGCCATCTTGGCCTCGGCAACGTCGGTGATGTCGCCTACGGCATAGATGTGTTCGTGCCCGGCTACGTTGAGGCGGCCGGTCACCGGTACGCGTCCTTCCGGCGTGAGGCCGGTGAGCCTGCCGTCGGCGAGGAAGCTGCTGTTGGTGGTCGTGCCGTGCGCCTGGAACCAGATGTCGGCGCCCAGTTCGTCGCCGTCGGTGGTGGTGACGGTGAAGGCGCCGGTGTGTCCCGGTTCGGTGGGCGGCCTGTCCCCCAGTGTGGCGCCGAGGCGTACCTCGACGCCCAGCGCGTCGAGCTGTGCCCGCAGGTCCGCGACCATCTCGGCGGCGAAGCCGGGGAGCAGTTCGCCGGACGGGGCCACCAAGGTCACGTGCTTGTCCGGCCAGACCTCCTTGATCTCCCCGGCCAGCTCCAGGCCCACCGGCCCTGCGCCGAGGATCAACACCCTTTCTGAAGCGCGGAGTTCCTTGTGCGTGCGACGCAGGTCGTCCAGCGCCTCTGCGATCGAGTCGGACACGGGCTTGGCCGGGTAGGCGTAGCCGGATCCGGTGGCGAGGACCACGTAGTCGGCCTCGACACGGCCGCCCGACGCCAGGGTGACGCCGCCGGGGTCCACCGAGACCGCGCGGTCGCGGAGATGCGTGCCGCGTCCGAGCAGGGTCTCGTACGGGAAGAACATGTTGTTGGCCCACTCGGGGCGCGTCAGGGCACGCAGCGACGCGGCGGCGTTGACGAAGGCGTCGCGGGGGTCGACCAGGACGACGTCCGTTTCCGGCGCTTCGGCCTCCAGGGCCTTGGCGACCGCGGCGCCTCCGTAGCCTCCACCGACGATCACGACAGTACGGCGCATGATTTTTCACTCCCACGGGAAGCACGGGCAAGTTCGTACTGCGAACTATATTAGTTCGTAGTACGAACTACAACCCCGGCTTCCGTGGCGTTGTCTCAGCCCTCGCCCACCACGGCCCCTTCGGCCGGCTCGCGGAACACCACAGGCGCCTCGTTGTCGGCCACGACCCGCCCCAGCAACGCGGCCAGGGTCTCGCGCTCGGCGGCATCGAGGCCGCCGGCGAGTTCGTCGATCCGGCGGCACGCGTCCGCGTAGAACTCCTCGGCCAGAACCGCTCCTTCGTGCGTGAGCGCGACCCGAACCGCGCGCGTGTCGCGGGCGTCCTGCGCACGCCGGACCAGCCCGTTGCGCTCGGTACGGTCCACCAGGCCCGTCAGACTGGACTTGGCCAGCCCGAGCATCGCGCTCAACTCGCCCATTCCAAACGGCTGCGGCATCAGGACACAGAGCAACTGCCCCTGCTGCGGGGTGAGCCCGCGCTCGCGGGCCGCGTCCGCATACGCACCGTTCACCAGAAACGTGGAACGCACCAGGGCGGGCACGATCCCGATGGGCCCCTCGACATGCTTAGCCATCCACTCAGACTAACACCGGGAAATCCGGATAATTCGTACGGCGAACTACGTCGGGAGTGGAAACGGGAAAACCCGGCCGAGGACCCGGGCCGCAAAGCCCGAGTCCTCGGCCGGGTCGTCCCCGCCCCACGTCAGTCCCCCAGCGTGCCGCGCACGGTGAGCGACGCGTAGACGGGTGTGTCGCCGTCGAGGGCGTACGCCCCCATCAGCCCGTCCCCGACCACCGTCCCGACCGCGATGCGGCCGATGGCCTCGTCGACGCCGACGACGAGCGATTCGTCCGAAGCCGCGTCCGCGACCACCTCTACCGCCCGCTGCTCCCGCGCGTCGGCGTCGCGGACCGCCTCCGCCAGCAGGGCGAAGACGTCGGCACCGTCGCCGCCGGAGACGGCACGGCCGGTCGCGTGCCCCTCGCCCGACGCCGCGGCCGGAGCGGTCGGCGGCGTCAGCGGAACACGCGTCGACAGAACCGCCGGGCCGTCCCCCGCCACGCCGCGGCGCACCGCCTCCGCGCCGTAGCAGAACCGGATCAGCGGCTCCCACATCGAACGCCAGTAGACGTGCGAGGGGGCGCGCTCCACACCGACGACCGCGCCGTCCATCAGCACGACGGCCCCGATCTGGTCCTCGACGCACTCGAACTCGGCTGTGAACCGGTCGAGTTCGGTGGCGAAGTGCTTCATGAACCGGACCAGGTCCGCCGCACCCGGCAGCCCCGCCGACGCCTTGAAGCTCGAAACGGCGGGCCAGAGCCGGTTGTACCCGGGCTCGGCGGGCAGCAGCGACGCCGCCTCCCGCAGCGCCGGGGGCAGCACGGCCAGCCGGTGCGAGCCGGAGCTGATCAGGCCGCCCTGCGACTGCTGGATGCACATCGCGAAGCGGTACGAAAGCTGCGCGCCGGCCGCCACCAGCGCCGCGCGCGGCATCGCGTGGTCCTGCGCGGCCTGCGACACCATCACCGCGAGGTGGCTCGGTACCAGGGCGGGCCCGGCGCCCTCGTTGCGGAAGTCCAGCGTGCCGTAATCGCCGGTGGCGATGACGAGCCTTGCCGGGTCGCCGAGTTCGGCGGTCGGTGCATCGCCCGCGAGCAGCGGCAGCACCTGCATGCGGCCGGCGCTCTGCACCCGCCCGGGGCGGACGCCGGAGAGCAGTTCGCCGACGGTCGCCGACTCGGCGGCCGCGCGCTGGAAGCGCTTCAGCGGGTTCCTCATGTCGTCACCTCCTCGGCAACGGTCGTCTGATCAGGTACGACGTCACTGTTCGGCGCGTCGGACTCCCTTGTGTTTTCGGAAGGTTCGCCGGTCGCCGACTCCGCGGCCGACCCACCGACGCCCAACATCCTTTCTCCAGAGCCAAGTTCGGGTGCGGCGAGCCCGGCGAGCACGTGCAGCGTGCGTACGGCGACCGCCGGTTCGACCTCCAACAGGAGTCTGCACGCGGTCAGTTCGAGCCCTTCGAGCCGCTGCACACCGGCTACCGGGACCTCCGGCGCGAGCGCCCGCACACCACCGGCATCGGCCGCGAGCACCGGGCTCAGCTGCACCACGGGCGTGCGGATGCCGAGTTCGCGTGCGGCGGCCAGGACTTCGGCGAACCGGCCGGCGGGGGCGTTCTCGTAACCGTCGCCGACGACGACCACCAGGTCGGCGTCCCACGACAGCGCCTCCAACAGCGCGTAGGCCGGTGCCGTATCGCCGGAGGGGTGCACAAGCCCGTCGTCCGTGCGCCTTCCGCCGAACCACACCTCGCGGAACTCGCCCGCCGCCTCGCGCACCGCGTCCCGCAGCGCCAGGGCCACCGCGATCGGGCGCAGCGCCTGCTCGTCCGACCCGGCCATCGAGCCCGAGCCGTCGAGGACGAGCGCGACGCGCCGGTCCGCGAAGCCGAGTCCGGCTGCGGTACGGCGGGCCCGTGCGGCCAGCGCGTCCGCGACCTCGTCGGTCATGCCGCGCTCGTACGCGTACAGGTACAGCCGCACCGCGTCGTGGCGCGTGAAGTCGACCTCGACCTCCACGCCCGCGCGCTCCGCCTGCGCCTGCTTGGCCAGCCGCTGTCCCGCCGTGAGCCGACCCTTCGTCAACTCCAGCACGCGCGAAGCGGGTTCGTCCGGGTGGAAGCGGCCCCGCAGACCTTCGAGGGTCTCGTACGGCAGAGTCCGCCCCGCGTCGAGGTCACTCCGCGCGTCGGCGTACGCACGCAACTGAGGCCGCGTGAACGGCCCGGTGGCGCCCAACACGAACGCGACGCACTCGTGGACGACGGCCCGGTCCCGCCCCGCCGCCCAGCGGTCGAGCTCGGCGGCGACGATGCGGCGTTCCTTGGCGTCCAGTTCCTCGCCCGCGAGCTCGCGCACCAGGATGGCGCGCACGATGCCGGCGGTACGCGCGCCCCACGCGTGCCGCAGCGCGGCGGCGAGCTTGCGCCGGTAGCGCACGGCCCACGACTCCAGTGCGGGGCCGCCCAGGAGGGTACGCAGGATCAGCTTGCGCGCGCGGGCGTTGTTGACGCGCTCGGCTGCGAGCATCGCATACAGGTTGAGCATGCGCGGCACGGTCAGGCGCGCCACCGCTCCGCGAACCGCCGCGGCCTCGTCCTCGGTGGGGACGCCGTCGGAAAGCAGGCACGCCACGCCGGTCTGCCGGGCACGGTCCAGGACGTACGGCGACGCGACCAGGCCCGCGTACAGGCGCCGGTCGAGCGCGGCCATGTCGGCGTGCGCGGAACGCTCCAGCACGGACTGCTCGTCGGCGGTGTTGTAGAACGTCGCGCGGCCGGTCGCGCTCGTCGCGGTGTCGAGGAAGCGGGCGACGACGCGGGCGGCGTCGCGCGTTGCGAGATCCAGAGATTGAGTGGTCATCAGGCGGCTCCAAGAGAGCGCCCGGGGAAGGTCGCGGGTCCGTTGGCTTCCTATCTCAAAGGACGCCCCCATTGCGTGGAGACACAGTACGGACGCGCAGTTCCCCGGGCGCGGAACAAGGGTGCCTGCGGGCAGGTCACGGGTCCCGTTTTGGGATTCGAACCCGGCGTTTCGCGTTAAGGGCGCGATTGTCTGCCAAAGACTGGAGGAACTCGTAGTTCCCGCAGGCACGTTCACGATGCTAGGAGCCACGCCGGGCGGCAGGCCACAGGTTTTCTCCGATCGGGAACGCCGAAGGGGGGCACCCCCCGTGCAGGGGGTGCCGCCCTTCGCGTGTGTCTCGCGGCTCGTGCCGTGGCCGATTGCAGGACGCACCGGCCCGCGGCATCACCGCATGACTACTGGTCCGTCACCGGATCAGAAGTCCATGCCGCCCATGTCCGGCGCGCCGCCGGCCGGGGCACCGGCCTTCTCCGGCTTGTCGGCGATGACGGCCTCGGTGGTGAGGAAGAGCGCGGCGATGGAGGCCGCGTTCTGGAGCGCGGAGCGCGTCACCTTGGCCGGGTCGATGATGCCCTCGGCGACCAGGTCGACGTACTCGCCGGTCGCGGCGTTGAGGCCGTGGCCGGGGGTCAGGTTGCGCACCTTCTCCACCACGACGCCGCCTTCGAGGCCGGCGTTGACCGCGATCTGCTTCAGCGGGGCCTCGACGGCCAGCTTCACGATCGCGGCACCGGTGGCCTCGTCGCCGTCCAGCTCGAACTTCTCGAACGCGGCCTGGGACGCCTGGAGCAGGGCCACGCCGCCACCGGCGACGATGCCCTCCTCGACGGCGGCCTTGGCGTTGCGCACCGCGTCCTCGATGCGGTGCTTGCGCTCCTTGAGCTCGACCTCGGTCGCGGCACCGGCCTTGATGACCGCGACGCCGCCCGCGAGCTTCGCCAGGCGCTCCTGGAGCTTCTCGCGGTCGTAGTCGGAGTCCGACTGCTCGATCTCGGCGCGGATCTGGTTGACGCGGCCCTGGACCTGGTCCGAGTCGCCGGCACCGTCCACGATGGTCGTCTCGTCCTTGGTGACGACGACCTTGCGGGCGCGACCGAGCAGCTCCAGACCGGCGGAGTCCAGCTTGAGACCGACCTCCTCGCTGATGACCTGGCCACCGGTGAGGATGGCGATGTCGCCCAGCATGGCCTTGCGGCGGTCGCCGAAGCCGGGGGCCTTGACCGCGACGGACTTGAAGGTGCCGCGGATCTTGTTGACGACGAGCGTGGCCAGGGCCTCGCCCTCGACGTCCTCGGCGATGATCGCGAGCGGCTTGCCGCCCTGCATGACCTTCTCCAGCAGCGGGAGCAGGTCCTTCACCGAGGCGATCTTGCTGTTGACGATCAGGATGTACGGGTCGTCGAGGACGGCCTCCATACGCTCCGGGTCGGTGGAGAAGTAGGGCGAGATGTAGCCCTTGTCGAAGCGCATGCCCTCGGTGAGCTCAAGCTCCAGGCCGAAGGTGTTGCTCTCCTCGACGGTGATGACGCCTTCCTTGCCGACCTTGTCCATCGCCTCGGCGATCATCTCGCCGATCTGCGGGTCGGCGGCGGAGATGGAGGCCGTCGAAGCGATCTGCTCCTTGGTCTCCACGTCCTTCGCGAGGTTCAGAAGCTGCTCCGAGACGGCCTCGACGGCCTTCTCGATGCCGCGCTTGAGGGCCATCGGGTTGGCGCCGGCGGCGACGTTCCGAAGACCCTCACGTACGAGCGCCTGGGCCAGGACGGTCGCGGTCGTCGTGCCGTCACCGGCGACGTCGTCCGTCTTCTTCGCGACCTCCTTGACCAGCTCGGCGCCGATCTTCTCGTACGGGTCCTCGAGCTCGATCTCCTTGGCGATGCTCACACCATCGTTGGTGATGGTGGGGGCGCCCCACTTCTTCTCGAGCACGACGTTGCGGCCCTTGGGGCCGAGCGTGACCTTGACGGCGTCGGCGAGCTGGTTCATCCCGCGCTCGAGGCCGCGACGCGCTTCCTCGTCGAACGCGATGATCTTGGCCATGTGGTGAGGTCCTCCCAGAACGGGGTGGATGCTGAGGACCTGGGCCGACGCCCGCGACGGACGACCCGGCTCCGCGGGGATCCTTCCCCCACGGCCTCCGGACCTCGTCTGCCCGGTCCTTTTGTCACTCTCACATCCAGAGTGCTAACGCCAATGATTAGCACTCGGGTAGGTCGAGTGCAAGCGGACCCCCGGTACCGGTCGCTCGCACAAGCGCTCGCGCGGGCCCACTCGAACAGATGTCCGGAAGGTGGGACGGGTGTTCGGCGGCCGCCTCGGCGGGATCCGCTCGGGCACCGCGCCGCAAACGGCACGAGGCCCGGCCCCCGCCAATGGGGGGCCGGGCCTCGGCCACGTCTGAAGAAGAGCAGTACAAGAAGAGCAGTGAACAGGCTCAGCCGGTCACTCGGACCATGTCCGCCTGCGGGCCCTTCTGCCCCTGCGAGATCTCGAACTCGACCCGCTGTCCTTCCTCAAGCGTCCGGTACCCGTCCATCTGGATCGCGCTGTAGTGGACGAAGACGTCCGCACCACCGTCGACCGCGATGAAGCCGTACCCCTTCTCCGCGTTGAACCACTTGACGGTGCCCTGAGCCATTCCTAACTCCCCTGTTACTGGCCCTTTCACGGAAACTGCGCGCCGCAGCTCCGGGTCGTTCGCTTACTTCTTGACCGACTGAGTGAAGTCAGCACAGGGCAAGCAGGTTCGCGAGTTGTTGCCGCGCACCAGATCCAGTACGTGGAACCGTCCGACCGCGGCTGAATGTATCCGGATGGGTGCCCGACGCAACAGGTCAAACGGACGAGAAATCCGGGAGGAACAAAACGGATGTCTTTGATTAACTCCGGATGAAGACCGTATTTCACTCCGTATCAAAAGCGACAAACGGAGCATTTCGGATGTGATCCCGGCCACGGGATTGTCGGGCGGTTGCCGCGAAATCTCCGGAAAATGCGGTTGTCCGCACCCCGCTTCCCCGGATTCGCCGATGCACACGCGGGATTGCCGCACGGAACACTTCGTTCCGAATGCCGCGCCCCGCTGCATTGATCATGGATTGCTCGCCGCGGCCCCACGCAAAAGTCCGCCGCACGGCCGAGACCGTACGGCGGACTTGCGCGAAGCGGATCACCCGGGGGCGCCCGGCGGACCTCGGCGGCCGCCGTCAGCAGCCGCCCGCGACCGCCGGGATGACCGAGACGTTCGCACCGTCCGGGGTGGCCGTCTGAAGGCCCTCGGCGAAGCGCACGTCGTCGTCGTTCACGTACACGTTCACGAAGCGCCGCAGCTTGCCCTGGTCGTCCAGCACGCGGGCGGCGATGCCCGGGTAGGACTTCTCCAGCGACTCGATCACCTCGGCCAGCGTGGCCCCCTCGGCCGTCACCTCGGCCGCGCCGCCGGTGTAGGTACGCAGGATCGTCGGGATTCGCACGGAAACGCTCATGCCAGGCCAGCCTCTCGGAAGGACTCAAGGGAGGGACGGATGGTCGCGGTCGCGCCGGTGGTCGACTCGATCGCGTCCAGGGTCTTCAAACCGTCGCCCGTGTTGAGGACGACCGTGGTGGCCTCCGGGTCCAGTTGCCCGGTCTCCACCAGCTTCTTCAGGCAGCCGACCGTGACCCCGCCGGCGGTCTCGCCGAAGATGCCCTCGGTGCGGGCCAGCAGCTTGATCGCCTCGACCACGCGGGTGTCGTCGACGTCCTCGACCGCGCCCCCGGTGCGCTTGCACACGTCCAGCACGTACGGCCCGTCCGCCGGGTTGCCGATGGCCAGCGACTTGGCGATGGTGTCCGGCTTGACCGGCCGGATCACGTCGTGCCCGGCCTTCCACGCCGTGGAGACCGGCGAGCAGCCCTCGGCCTGGGCGCCGAAGACCTTGTACGGCGTGTCCTCGACCAGCCCGAGCTTGACCAGCTCGCGGAAGCCCTTGTCGATCTTGGTGAGCTGCGAGCCCGACGCGATCGGCACCACGATCTGCTCTGGCAGGCGCCAGCCCAGCTGCTCGGCGATCTCGTACGCCAGCGTCTTCGAGCCCTCGCCGTAGTACGGCCGCAGATTGACGTTGACGAAGCCCCAGCCCTCGCCCGCCGTGTCGCCGATCAGCTCCGAGCAGAAGCGGTTGACCTCGTCGTAGTTGCCCTCGATGGCCACCAGGTCGCCGCCGTACGCCGCGGCGGTCAGCACCTTCCCGGCCTCCAGGTCGGACGGGATGAACACGCAGGACCGCAGCCCGGCACGGGCGGCCGCCGCGGCCACCGCGCCGGCCAGGTTGCCGGTCGAGGAGCAGGAGAGGGTGGTGAAGCCGAAGTTGCGGGCCGCCTCGACGGCGATGGCCACGACGCGGTCCTTGAAGGAGTGCGTCGGGTTGCCGGAGTCGTCCTTGACGAAAAGGCTCTTGATGCCCAGCTCGCGACCGAGGTTGCGGGCCTCGACCAGCTTGGTGAAGCCGGGGTTCAGATTGGGGTGCTCCGCGACGTCGGCGGGCACCGGGAGCAGCGGGGCGTAGCGCCAGATGTTGTTCGGACCGGCCGCGATGCGCTCGCGGGTCACGCCGCCGGAGAAGTCGTACGCGACCTCCAGCGGCCCGAAACAGAACTCGCACGCGAACTTGGGACCAAGTTCGTAGCGCTCGCCGCACTCGCGGCAGGAGAGCGCGACGGCGGACCCGAACGAGCCGGGCGCGAGGGTCAGGGTTTGTGCGATCACAGCCATGGCGATGGGGCCTCTCTCCTCATCTTCCCCACGGGGGTCCCCGCAGGCCGGACTTGGCACCAGTCCGCCGGGGGCCCCGCGTGCGACGCGCACATGGGTGTACCGAATCGGATGGTTGCCGGGGCTTCAACGGGCCGTTCCCTCTGCCCCTCTGGATGAGCTCTATGGCGGTGCGATGTGCCGTCGGCCACCCCCAGGGGGTAACCGCGCGGCCGCTCCGCGTTTGTCCGAGCCGACGTGCGATCGTCGTATCTCGTGACCAAGACTGTAACCGAACCGGATGCCGGCCGATCATCCGCGTCCGACCCGCGAGACGATGTCCCGCGCACGACAAGCAACGACAGGGGAACGCGACAGTGCTGCCCGAGGTGATCCACTGGCTGGAACGACGGTCCTCGACCGCCGCCGACTGGCCGGTGCCCAGGCTCCTGGAGGCCAAGCGGGCCGGCCGGGCGAACCGGGTCAGCGTCGTCCTCCCGGCGCTGGACGAAGAGCCGACCGTGGGCGACATCGTCCGTACCGTCCGCACCGAGCTGATGGAGCGGTATCCGCTGGTCGACGAGCTGGTGGTGGTCGACTCCGGGTCCACGGACCGCACCGGCGAGGTGGCCGCGCGGGCGGGTGCGCGCGTCGTGCACCGCGACGACATCCTGCCGCGCATCCCCGCGCTGCGCGGCAAGGGCGAGGTGCTGTGGCGTTCACTGCTGGTCACGAGTGGCGACATCGTGTGCTTCGTGGACGCCGATCTGCGTGATTTTTCAGCCGATTTCGTATCGGGCATCCTCGGACCGCTGCTGACCGACCCCTCGGTGCAGCTGGTCAAGGCGATGTACGACCGCCCGCTGGAGATCGGCGACACCGTCGTGCCGGCGGGCGGCGGCCGGGTCACCGAGCTGGTCGCGCGACCGCTGCTCAACATGTACTGGCCCGAACTGGCCGGGTTCGTGCAGCCGCTCGGCGGCGAGTACGCGGTGCGGCGGGGCCTGCTCGAACGCCTGCCGTTCCCCTGCGGCTACGGCGTCGAGACGGCGATGCTGGTGGACGCGCTGCAATCGGTGGGGCTGGACGCGATGGCGCAGGTGGACGTGGGCGTACGCCGGCACAGCCACCAGGACGAGGCGGGGCTCGGGCGGATGGCCGGGGAGATCTGGCAGGCGGTGCTGGAGCGCCTGCACCGGGACGGGCGGGTCCGCACGGGGGCGGGCGGGCTGAACACGGTGTTCGCGCAGTTCGAGCGGGACGAGAAGGGCTTCCGGGTGAGCAGCCACGACGTGGCCGCGCACGAGCGGCCGCCGATGATCACGATCCCGGAGTACCGGAACCGCACGGCGCTGGCGGGCTGAGCGGGCTGCCCCCGGGGGTGCGAACGGGCGGGGTTTTCAGGGGTGTTCGTGGTGGGCGTGGTCCCGGCGGTGGGCCGCGGGGCGGGGTTCGGCGCGGGGTTCGGGTTAGCTTTCGTGGTGGTCTGACGGACGGGTCCCGGGCCGGCCTTCGTGGTGGTCCGACGAACGCGACTCGGGCCGGCCTTCGTGGTGGTCGAGGGCTCGGCGGAGCAGTCGGGTGAGGGTCTGCCGGTCGTCCGGGGAGAGCGGGGCGAGGAGGTCGTCCTGTACGCGGTCGAGGACGGCGTCCATCTCCCGTAGCCTGCGGGCCCCTTCGGCGGTGAGCATGATCCGGTTGCGGCGCCCGTGGTCGGGATCCGGGGTGCGCTCGACGCTGCCCTGCGCGACGAGTCCGTTGAGCGCGGTGACGACGTCGCTGCGGTCGACGCGGCAGCGGCGGCCCAACTCCGCCTGGCTCGCGGGCCCGAACTCCCGCAGCGCGGCGAGCAGCCGGTAGTGGTGCCCGCGCGCCCCGGCCGCGACGAAGCCGTCGTTCACGAGGCGGCGGGAGTGCACGGAGAGCTGGTTGATGAGCCAGCTCGGCTTCGCGGTCAGGCGCCGGGGGATCTCGTCCATGGCGGCCACCTTAATTGAGTGTTGGCCAGACCAACATTTCGACGTAGTGTTGGCTCACCCAATGTTGGTCACACCAATGAAGGAGCCGTCCCATGCTGTCCACCGACGCCTTGACCGTCTCGACCGTCTCCGACCGCCTCGAAATAGCCGACCTCTTCGCCCGCCTGTCCAAGGTGCTGGATGACCAGGCCCACGACGACGCCCACGAAGTCTTCGCCCACGACGCCGTGGTACTGGGCCGGGCGGGCGAACTGCGCGGGATCGACGAGCTCGTCGCGTTCCTCCGGCAGAGCGTGGTCGAGGGCGTGGCGACCCAGCACGTGAACGCCGACGTGCTGGTGCGCGTCGACGGCGACCGCGCCACGGCCACCGCGAGCCAACTCGTGTACTTCTGGCGCGAGGGCGAGCCGCCGCATCAGGAGAGCGGTCTGCGGACGGACTGCACGGCGGTGCGCACGGACGCGGGCTGGCGCTTCGACGACATGCGGATCACGGTCGCCTGGACGCGGACGGAGTGAGGGAGCGCATCGGCCCGGCCGTCGTGCCGCGGGCCGGAGGGGCCGCCCCGGGGGCGTCCGCGGCACGGCGGGTTTGCCATACCGGATGGGTGGCTACGGTTGGAGTCATGAGCCCTGACACCGCAGCCGCCCGGGTCCTCGTCGCCTCCAACCGCGGTCCGGTCTCCTTCCGGACCGAGGACGACGGATCGCTCTCCGTGCACCGCGGCGGCGGCGGACTGGTCTCCGGGCTGTCGGCGGCGGGCCAGGGGACCGGCGCGGTGTGGGTGTGTGCGGCGCTGTCCGAGGCGGACCGCACCGCGGCCCGGGAGGCCCCGTCCGGACGCCTCGACCTCGCGGGGCACGACACCGGCGACCTCGCCGTGCACATGCTGGACATCGACCCGGGGACGTTCGCGCGGGCGTACAACGCCATAGCGAACTCGACGCTGTGGTTCATCCACCACCTGCTCTACGACACCGCCACCAAGCCGGTGTTCGACGGGCGTTTCCGCAAGGAGTGGGCGTCGTACGAGGCGTACAACTCGGCGTTCGCGCAGGCGCTCGCGGACGAGGCTGCGGAGGGCGCGCAGGTCCTCGTGCAGGACTACCACCTCACGCTGACTCCCGTACTGCTGCGGCAACTTCGCCCCGACCTGCGGATCGGCCACTTCTCCCACACGCCGTGGGCACCGCCGGACTACTTCCGGCTGCTGCCGGACGACATCGCGCGGGCCGTCCTGGAAGGCGTGCTCGGCGCCGACCGGGCGGCGTTCCTGACCCGGCGCTGGGCCGGGGCATTCCTGGACTGCTGCGAAGAGGTGCTGGGGGCCGAGGTCGACCGTACGGCGATGACCGTGACGCACGGGGGACGCACCACCGCGATCGGCGTGCACGGGCTGGGCGCGGACGCGGACTTCCTGCGCGAGCGGGCCTCGCGGCCGGACGTCGAGGCCCGGTTGGCCGCGCTGCGGGAGGTGATCGGCGAGCGCAAGGTGATCGTGCGTGTCGACCGGACCGAGCTGTCCAAGAACATCGTGCGCGGACTGCTCGCGTACCGGGACCTGTTGCGCACGCGTCCCGAATGGCTGGGCCGGGTCGTGCACATCGCGTTCGCTTACCCGTCACGGCACGATCTGCCGGAGTACCGCGAGTACACGGCGGCGGTGCAGCGCATCGCGAAGGAGATCGACGACGAGTTCGGCGACGGGACATGGCAGCCGCTGATCCTGCACGTGAACGACGACTTCCCGAGGTCGCTGGCCGCGTACCGGCTCGCCGACGTCGCGCTGGTGAACCCGATCCGTGACGGAATGAACTTGGTGGCCAAGGAGATTCCGGTGGTCTCGGAGGACGGCTGCGCCCTGGTCCTGTCGCGCGAGGCGGGCGCGTACGAGGAGTTGGGGCCGGACGCGATCGTGGTCAATCCGTTCGACGTGAGCGCCACCACCGATGCGCTGCACGAGGCACTGTCGATGGAGTACGACGAGCGGGCAGAGCGCACGAAGCGGCTTGCCGCGGCGGCAACCGCGCTCAGTCCGCAGCAGTGGTTTCTGGACCAACTGGACGCGTTGTAGCGGGAGTTGGTTGGGTCACTGGGCTTGGTCGACCGGACGGCGGCGGTCAGGCTTGATCGATCAGACGGTGGCGGTCAGGCTTCGGCGTCCAGGTGATCGGCCAACGCCGCCAGCAGGGCCGCGACACCGGGCGGGCCGGGCACGACCAGGTCGGCGCGTTCGGCCAGCTCGCGCACCTCGGCGGAGGCGCTGCACACAGTGAGGCCCGCGACGCCTTCGCCGCGCAGGCGTTGGACGGCTTCGAAGGCGGCGAGGTCGCCGAGGTCGTCTCCGGCGAACAACACTCCGGTGGCCGAGCGTTCGGCGGCGAACGCGGTCAGGGCCTGCCCCTTGTCCATTCCGGTGGGACGCAACTCCAGTACGTAGCGCCCGGGTTCGACGGCGAGTCCGTTGGCGGCGGCCAACTCGGCGAGCGGGGTGCGGAGAGCGTCCAGGGCGGCCTGCGGGTCGGGCGCGCGGCGGGTGTGCACCGCGACGGCACTGCCCTTGTCCTCCAGCCAGGTTGTGTCCGCCATGCCCAACGAGTCGAGCAGGCCCGGGAGTTGGCGGCGTACGGCATCGACGCCTTCCGGGACGTCGGGCGCGGTGACCCGCCCGGTCGCCGCGTCCCAGCGCTCCAGGCCGTAGTGGCCGAGCACGACGAGGCCGTCGAGGCCCGGTACGCCCGCGAAGCCCCCGTACTCGACGGCAACCGCGGCGGGGCGCCCGGTGATCACCACGACCGCGGCGAGGTGCGGGGCGAGACGGGCGAGAGCGGCCACCGCGTCGGCATCGGCACGCGCGGCACGCGGGTCGTCGACGATCGGCGCGAGCGTGCCGTCGAAGTCGAGCGCGACCACGGCGCGGGCGGGGGCGTCGAGGAGAGCCGAGAGCCCGGCCTTCCCCGCGGTCGTCGTCGGGTGCGGCAGGTCCATGGGCAACAACCTACCCGGGGACGGAGGAGCGACCGCGATCCGGCACGGGGGCGGTAGGGCGTGCCGTCGTGTCCCACCCCGACGCCGCGGCACGTGAGCGGCCGTGTCACGGGCGCATCAGAGCAGGCGACGCGGCACGCGGCTCGGACCGCTCGTCGCACTCGTTCGGCCAGGCGCGCAACCGGCGCATCGTGCCCTCCATGCAGCCCACGTGCCAACCACAGCTTCCCAACACGGCGGCACTCCGGCGGGTGCGTCGGGTGGCCCCCGGGGTTGGGTATCAGGGGCATCGCCGCCGACACATCAACCGCGGAACGCGCCGCCCGTCCCGTCAATGCCCGTCAGCGCGGCGGTGCCCCGGCCGGTGGGTTCGGGGACTCGGTGCCCAGAACCTTGGCGACGAGCGGGGGGTTCGGGGCGTCGACCACGATGACCACCAGGCGGGACTGGGAGATGCCGGGGAAGGTGGGCTTGATCCGGCGCACCTCCGGGAACGCCGCGGCGAGGCGCTTGGCGGCGGCCTCCTGACCGGACGGGTGGTAGACGGTCGTCGCGGGAACGCGGCCGTGCCAAGCCCCGGTTCCGGTGACCCGCCAGCCCGCGGCCGTCAGCTTCGCGGTCAGGGTGCGGGCGGCGGCGGGGGTTTTGGCCTGGTCGAGGACGACCACGTCGCCGAGCGCGCGTGGTGCGTTCGGAGCGGGCGGCGCGGCGTCGACCGGAGCCGCGGGCGCGGGGACGGCTGCCGCGGCGGGGGACGCCTGCGGGGCGGACCGGTCCGGGGCGGCGGCCGAGTTGCCGTCCGTGGTGTGGCCGAAGCCCGCGACGAGCCCGCCGACCAGCGCGGCGACCGCCACCACGGCGACCGCGGACGAGCCGATGGGGCCGAGGCGGTCCAACGGGTCCGGGGCGGGATCGCCGTCCAGCTCGTCGAGGTGGTCGGGGCGCCGCCACACGCCGGGGTCGCGGCCGAAGCCCGCGAAGGTGTCGCCGGTGTCGGTGAGGTCGCGGGGGTACTGAGGGTGGCGGGGGCGGCGGAAACGGCTGGGGGACATCAGCGTTAACTCCGAAATAGCAGGGTGAGGCGAACACGCGGCGGTACAAAGGCAGGCTTGCCCGTCGCTCCGCTCTGTCCCGGCCCACCGCGCGGCAGCGCACCCGCGCCCCCGCCTCGGCTCAGATGCGGTGTCGGCGGACCGTTGTCGCGGAGCGGGCCGTTTGGCGGGCGGCGCGCAGCCGGCGCAGGCGCTGGACCAGCATCGGGTCGTGCTCCAGTGCCTCGGGGCGGTCGAGCAGGGCGTTCAGCGCCTGGTAATACCGCGTCGGCGAGCAGCCGAAGCGGTCGCGTACCGCGCGCTCCTTGGCGCCCGCGTGCCGCCACCACTGGCGCTCGAAGTCCAGTATTTCGACGTCGCGCGCCGTGAGGCCGCCCTGCGGCGCGCCGTCCGACCCGTCGGTGCCGCCGGACCCGCCGGAGGTCGGCACGGCCGGACTCTCGGCCTCGGGGGCGCGCTGCGGGAAGACCGCGAGGTCGTCGAGTCCCGGTATCCGGGCGGTCGCCTCGTAGCTGTCCGTGTCCGGCTCGCTCATCGCCTCGTCCGCCCCTCCGTCGCCGTGCGTCGTGCGCGGGCTCTCGTCCCGTGCCGCCATTCTGCCCGTCGGCACCGACGCCACCCTGCACCGGCACCACCGCGCGAACCGGAAAACCGCACGATTCACCCGACTGAGCCGTCGGGCGCGGTACGCTCCGCGACTCACCCCCCTCGTGCGCATCCCGACCCCCTCCCCCAGGGACGGAGCCGGACCATTCGGGCACTAAGCTCCGCGCATGTCGACTTTTGCCGTACACATCCCCGACGCCGAGCTCGAACCGGACCCGCTCGACCCGTCGCAAATCGTCTCCGGTTCGCCCGAGGTCTCCGGCAAGGTGCTGTGGGAGTCCGAGGACGGCAAGATCATCCGAGGCTTGTGGCAGATCACGCCCGGCGTCGTCACCGACACCGAGGCCAACGAGATGTTCGTAGTCGTGAGCGGTCGCGCCACGATCGAGGTCGAAGGCGGCGAGACGGTCGAGGTCGGCCCCGGCGACGCCTGCGTCCTGGCGGAGGGCGCCAAGACCCGCTGGACCGTCCACGAAACCCTGCGCAAGGCTTACGTCATCAACTACTAGCCCCGGAGACCGCGCACTCGCCCTCCCGGCGAGTGCGCGTTTCCAATGGACCGGCGGCCACGCGGACGTCCGGCGGACCTTCCGCGATCCCGGGGGCACTTGCCGCAGTGGTTCGCGGCCTTGCCGGGCCGTTCCGGGACGACGGTGTCACAGCCGTCTGCGGCATCGCAGTCTCGGGGTTTCCTGCTCGGCGCGGCGGTGGCCGTCGAACTCCCGACGTGGGACGGGCGGTCCTAACCGCCGGGAACGCGTAGCGCACCAGCGCCGAACCCCGGGTCCGCATGAGACCCGTCAGCTTGAGTTCTCAACCTCGGCCGAGCCTCTGGAATGCGCTGTGAGCGCATGGCGCCTGATGAGCCGCGACTCCCCGTGCCGTGTTCGGCCGTTTCCTGGTTGAGACACCCCTGATGCGGCGCACGTCGCGCGAGGTTTCCGGAACCTGGAGCTCCGCCGCGCATCAGTCCGGACCAGGGCCGAGATGGAGTGCCGCCAGCCGCGGCAGGCGGCGGCGCATCTGCTGGTCGTCTCTGAAGTCGAACGCCTCGCCCATGTCCGCGCTGTCCGGCAATTCGGTCGCGGTGCGGATGTCGGTGTAGACATCCCAGTCTTCCCAAAACGCTTCCGCGTCACCGGTCAGTCGCTCATAAGCCGTGGACGCCACGAAGTTGAAGCTTTCATCGAAGATGACGCCTTGGTCGCCGTCGACCGCCGCAGCGCGCACAACAGGATGATCGGCGAGTGCGTCAGGACACGCCGCTGCCCGTTCGAACCACTCGCGTCCGAGTGCCACCAGCCCCGCTGTGAAGTCGCTGAACCGGTCGTCGCCGCACCACCCCCCGCCGATGAGGTGGGCAGCGGCCCAGACGTCCCAGCGGTGGACCGCACCACGCAAACAGCCGAAGCGGTACTCGAAAGCGAGGATCTCTTCCGCGGGCAGGGCCGACAGATGCTCGGCAACGACCACATCGAGCGGCTGGTCACTGTCCCTGGCGGCGTCGAGCACAGCCCAGAACACTCCGATGTCCATGGCGGGCAGAGTGCCAGAGCGCTACGACAGCCTCCCCCGTACGGGCTTGAGGGGTCGGGTGGCGCTTTGTTCGAGCGTACGCTCGAGACGAACGAGCGACGCCGGACGATGGCGGCGGTCAGCGAATCGTCCGGGGAGAGTCGGTTCGGAGCGGCGGTACGTTCCCGGGGCCCCTACCGGTGGTGCGTTCTGATCGCGTCGAACAGTTCCCTCAGCGGGGGAACAGCCGTCGGGGTCTCTCTTGGCGCGGGGGCATCATCCGGGAACGTGGTGAGTCGGATGGTCACCTCCTGCACCTGATGCGGCGTCAGGATTCCCGATCCGGTCCATGCGTCCCCGAGTTGGCTGCGCAGTTCGTCTTCCTCGTCGGGTTGCCAGGTCACCATGGGGATCAGCAGCGGCAGGACGAAATACCCCGGTACCCGCGCAGGCTGCGGTCGTTCGAGCGTGTCGACGACCAGGGGTCGGATCTCGCGCCACGGCAGCTCCGGAAGTTTCGGATGGGGGTCGTCCCAGCCGAGGCACACTGGCTCGGGGAACTCCGGGTGTTCGAGGTGGTGATGCACCGCCGGCCAGCCCTTGAACTGGAGCCGCCACGTGAATCCGCCCGGCATCGGCAGTTCCAGGGCACTGCCCGGCGTCCCGTCGCCACGCGCCAGACCTGGCCCCAGCAACCGGTACAGGTCGTCGGGGTCCTCCTCGCCAAAGAGCTCCCGCAGCACCTCGATGGGGTCCTCTTCGGCATCGACGTCATCGACATAGACGTGGTTGCCGTAGTACCAAACCCAGAACGCGCTCTTACGCAGAAATGTCGACCAGTCCTGAATGGGCTCCCAAGTCAAACTCATGATCAACAGCCTAGACATGCCCGTCAGTTCAACGTCGCGATGGCCTGCCAACCCGCAGGCGAGTCGAACACCCCCGAGGTCTCCCCCGACACCTCCTCATGAAGGAAAGCTTGTTGCTTGGCAACAGCAGTGATCTGGACTTCGGCTGTTTGGCCAACCAGTCCGTCGCAGGCTCGCGATCATGGTGTCTCACGCGCATGGCCCGGTCCTCGAACGTTTCCAATGGATCGGCGGCCACGCGGACGTCCGGCGGACCTTCCACGATCCGGGGGCACTTGCCGCGGTGGCTCGCGGCCTGGCCGGGCAATGCCGACGAACTCCCGGCGTGGGACGGGCGGTCGTGACCATCGGGCTACGCAAGCCTGTGGCGTGCCCATTGTCGAGCCGTGTCGGCCAGTCGTCTCCCGTGTTCCAGGTCGGCGGGCGGCTGCGACAGGCGCTGCCCATCCGGGGGCGTCCGCACAACGGTCGGACAGGCGCCGGGCTTCGGCGGGGCACGGCGTCAGCTCGTCGCCGATCCGCACGACCAATTCGCGGACGGCGTCCAGGTCGGGCGAGCCCCGCGACAGGGACGAGTGAACGCCGAGCGCCCGCTCGAAGCCCAGCATGAGCCACCCGTCTCGTTCGATCTCCCACAGCAGCATCGGCGCGATGTCCGGGGGCGGCAACGGCCCCACGACGGCTTCGTTGCGGTGCGTCCAGGCGTACGACCGATCGGTGCGTACGCCCTTCCAGAAGAACGCGTTGTGCACCGTGGTGAGCATTGCCGAGAACTCCGACGACCGCCCCATGGCGGGCTCGTCGACGGACAGCACCTCCCCTACGGCGTCTTCGACGGCGCTCCTGAGCGAGTGCGGTAGTGCTGCCCATGGCTCCCGGGTCGGCATGCGTGTCCTATGTCGTCGGATTGGTCGCGTCGACGCCCCGAGCAACATCATGTGTCGCTCGGGGCACTCGGGAACGGTGCTGTCAGATCACGGGCTGCGGCTCACAACGCCCAGGATTCGCCGTTTGGGGTGTCCAGCCAGGCGGTGACTTTGGTGGTGGTCACCGTCAACCCAAAGCGTTCCGGCTCAGGTTTGCTCTTGGCGCTCCACCATCTGTGGGCGCTCTCGATTTCGTCCCACAGCGAGCGCGGGCCGGACTGGACGACTTGCGGCGTCATGCCGTCCGCGAACCCGGCAGCCGCAACGGACTTGTCCCGGAGGGAGTAGACCCAGACAGACGCGCCGTCGTCGGTGATCGTCGCGTTCTGGGTGCACCCCGGGACGCGGAGGCTCACGGCGAGCGCACCGTCTCCCCCGATGACGTCCAGGACGTCGGCGACGCCCAGCTTCGATTCGGAGTGACGGGCCGTGTTCATCCATCCGTCCGGCGCGTATTCGCCGTGCTCCGGGAACGTTCGCCGCTGGGCGCGCATTTTCATGAACGAGAGCCCTTGCCCGAGTCGGCCGGTGGCCGTTCCGTGCGCGCTGACGGTCAGCTTCAACAGCCAGTCGTGTGGTGTGTAGTCGGTGCCCCAGGGCATGACGATGCTCGCGCCGGAGAGGCACTGGCGGATCCAGGCGTGGGAGATCTCCCGGATGCCGCACGTGACATGCACGCCGCTGTACGGGCCCGCCGGTTGCCATCCCTTGAAGCCGTCTCCGGTGATCACGTCGACGTTGCGGATCCCGGCTCGACTCAGGTTGCCTCGGGCCACAGTGGCCAGGGTTTCGTCGACTTCGATCGTGGTCACGAAACCGGACGGTCCGACGATCTCGGCGATTCGCGCAGCCGTGTATCCGGTGCCGGTTCCGATGTCGAGGTACGAGCCGCCCACGCCCGGGTGCGGGTCGAGTGCGCGGAGCATCGCATCCACGACTCGGGGCATGGATGCCGACGACGTCGCCACGGTGCCCGGTTCGGGACCGTCGTGCTCGCCGTCGTCCCACTGAGTGACAAGCGGTACGTCGCCGTTGGCGAGATCAGCCCAGCGGGCCGGGTCGGCTGCCCGGTCGACAGCCGACCCGTACGACTCCCGTTCCGGATCGAAGGGCCACACCCGGTCAGGGATGAACTCGGCGCGGTTCAGGGTCATTTACCGTGCCCCGGACGCGTAGGCGGTTGCTGGCCGTCCGGATGCGGCGGAACCGGCGGCGGGGGCGGCTGGACAGGTACGGGCGGGCCCTTGTGCTTTCCCATGGTCTCTCTCCCTTGTGGTTTTGATGGCGCTCCCGGCCGACGGGCACGGGAAGCGGGTCCATGCGCGGCTCAACTGCCGGACGAGTTGCGCGACACTGTCGACGTCGTGGACGGCGGCGTACGCACCGTCGAGACGGCACCGGGTCATGCCGTGGAACTCGTCATTCGGTGTGGGTGCCGCGGCTGGTCAGGGCAACTCGGGGCGGCTCCACGTGGAGCTTTGGCGGGTCGGGAAGGCCGCGCCGCACCCTGTCGGCGTCGTATCGCTCTTGGGCTTCCTGGACGCGCTGAAGGGCCGATTCGCGTGTGACCAGGTACTCGCGGTATTCGGTCATCGCTCCCCCCGGATCTGGAACCTGGCAGACGGCCCCGCGCGGCCGACACGTGGCGCCGGGTCGGGTCCTGTCCATGTGGGTGGCCGGGACGCGTACAAACCCCGTCCTGTGGTCCGCGACTCGCGGCATGTCGCCGAACGGGTATGCGGCGTAAGGGAAATCGACTTCGCGCCGCACGTAGCCGGCGGCGATGTTGTCGAAGAGAAGCGCCCGACTCATCACCCCGGCCACGCTCGCGACCGCGGCCACGGTCTTGTACCGGCAGTCTTCGGCGAGCTTGCCGCCGCGGACCATCGCGGCGACGGCGTTCACGGTGGTGTCGCCCCAGGCAACGAGGATCACGCGTGGCGGAGCGAACCGCGCCATGGGTTGCGCGAGTTGCCGCATGAAACCTTGCGGGGCCGGCTTTGGGTGCGCGGGTCTGTACCCGGGAACCACCGGCGGGGGAGCCATGGGTGCGTCGTCGCCTGCCATGTGTCGAGCATGGCCACCCGGTTGGGCGGTCCAGCTCCAGAAGCGGGGACACGAAGGACGTCTCGGCACTACCGTCGAAGAACGCCTAGACGTCCGGGGGAATAGCGTTGAACTCAGCGCTTCGGCGAGGTATGGCAGACGCCAATCTGACAGCACGGCAGCTCGCCGGCCGCGTGGGGGTTACGCCCAAGACCGTTGAGCGTTGGCTGGCGGACGAAGCGCTCCTCCCCCATCCGCGCAACCGGGCGGACGTGAGTGACGCACTAGGGGTTGATGAACTGATGCTCTGGCCGTCGGCCGTCCGGGGGGTCCTCAAGACCGGCCCCGATCGCGAACTTGTCGCGGCCTACCCTTACCGTTCCGCGTGCCCAAGTTCCGTATGGGCACGGCTGATCGACGAAGCGAAGTCGGAGATCTTCTTCGCCGGGTACACGAACTACTTCGTGTGGCTGGAACAACCTGCCCTGTGTCAGACCTTGCGGCGAAAGGCCGAAGCGGGCTGTCGGGTCCGGTTCCTTCTGGGCGATCCCGCCGCGCCGACAACTCAGCAGCGCGAAGCCGTCGAGGACGTGGCATTGACCGTTTCCACGCGGATCAGGATCACTCTGGAACACCTCGCGAAGCTCGGCGGCGTGGCAGGCGTGGAGTCTCGGTTCTCTGCGGTCGAGGACGGCGCGAACCATGTCGGCCTCTCGGTCTTCCGGTTCGACGCCGACGTGCTCGTGACCCCGCACCTCGCCCGGTTGGTCGGTCACGACTCACCCATGATGCATCTGAAGCGCGCCCAGGACGGTGGCATGTTCGACCGGTTCGCGGAGCACGCGGAGGAGCTTTGGGAGCGTGGACGGGCAACGTAGCGGCGTGCGTTCGCCGTACCGGATCCCGTCCCGATAGGGGCGTTGAGGACCTACGTCACCGATCCGCGTCAACCGCACCGGGCAGGGCGCTTTGGGGGTGGTGGGCCCTGCCCGGTGGGTTTGACGCAGCTCGGGGCGTCCGGCTACTTGATCGAGCCGGCGGTCAGGCCCGACACCACGTGCTTCTCAATAAACGCGAACAGGACCACCACCGGGACGATGGCGATCACCGAACCCGCGAACAGGTACTGCCACTGCACCTCGTACGCACCCAGGAAGTTGTTGATGCCGACGGTCAGCGGCTGCTTCTCCGGGGTCGTCATCAGGGTGAGCGCGACGACGAACTCACTCCACGCCGCGATGAAGGTGAAGATCACCGCGGTCACGATCCCCGGCATCGCCAGCGGCAGCGTTACGCGACGCAAAGCACCGAGCCGCGACGCCCCGTCGATCATCGCGGCCTCCTCCAACTCCACCGGGATCGAGCCGAAGTACGCCGTCAGGATCCACACCGAGAACGCCAGGTTGAACGCACCGTTCACCAACACCAGCGCCCACATGGAGTCCAACAGGTCAAAAACGTAGAACTCCCGGTACAGGCCCACCAACAGCGACGTCGGCTGGAACATCTGCGTCACCAACACCAGCAGCAAGAACAGCCCCCGCCCCCGGAAGCGGCGCCGCGCGGTGTAGTACGCCGCCGGCAGCGCCACGATCACCACCAGCAGCGTCGACAGCGCGCAGACGATCAGCGACACTTTGAGGTTGTCGCCGAGCGTCGAGTCCTTCCACACGTCGATGAAGTTCGACCACTGGAACTCCGACGGCAGGTAGCTGTCGTCGGTGAGCTGGTCCGCCGGCCGCAGCGCGGTGACGAACATCTCCAAGTACGGCAGCACGAACAGGATCGCGATGACCCATGCGGCCGCGCCGATCGCGAGCTTGCGCCCGGTTCCGGTGGGTCGTTTACGCGGGGCCGGGGCCGGGAGCGCCGTTACGCCCGTACCGCCGCCCGTCACGTCCACGGCCACCTGCCCGGTCCCGGGGTCGGCCACCTTGTCAGCCGCCGTCTCGGCGGTCGGGTCGGCCATGTCAGTCCGTCTCCTTGTTCCACCGGCTCACCCGCAGGTAGACCAGCACGAGCACGATGATCAGCCCGAAGTTCACGACCGACATGGCCGCGCTCTCGCCGATGTCGGTGGACTTGAGCTTGTACATGAACGTCGTCGTGGTGTCCGTCTGGTAGCCCGGCCCGCCGCCCGTCATCGCCCAGATGATGGGGAACGAGTTGAAGACGTTGATGAGGTTGATCACGACCGCGACCAGGATCGCGGGGCGCAGCAGCGGCAGCGTCACGCTCAGGTACGTACGCCACTTGGACGCGCCGTCCATCCGCGCCGCCTCGTACACGTCGGCGGGGATCGTCTGGAGCCCGGCGAGCAGCGTGTACGTCGTGAACGGCAGCGACACGAACACCGCGACCGCGATCATCCAGGGGAACGCGGTCCCCGGTTTGCCGAGCCAGTCCTCGCCCTTGTCGATGACGTGCAGATCGACCAGCAGCGTGTTGATGACGCCCCGGCTGTGGTGCAGCATCCAGCGGAACACCACCGCCGTCATGAACACCGAGGCCGCCCACGGAATGATGAGCGCCCAGCGGGCCACGCGGCGGCCGGGGAACTGCTGGTTGAACAACTGCGCGAGGCCGAGCGACAGCACCAGCGTGATGGCCACGACGAAGATGACCCAGACCAGCGTGTTGCGCAGTACGTGCCCGAAGTCCGGTTCGTCGAACAGCTTTTGGTAGTTGTCGAAACCGTTGGAGCCCTTCACCACGCCGGTCCTGCGGATGCGCAGGAACGAGCTGCGCACCATCTCGACGACCGGCCACAACACGACGAGGGCGATCAGCAGGATGGCCGGGCCGAGCCACAGCAGCGGCTCGAAGCGCCGCCAGGGGCTGCGGCCGCGACGGTCCTTCGGCGGTTTTCCCCGGGACGCCGACCGGAACCGGGCGCCGCGCGGCGGCCCACCGGAAGGCGGGGTGTCCGCAGGTGGGCTCTCGGCGGGCGGGCTGTCCGCGGGCGGGCTGCCCGCGGGCGAGACGTCCGAAGTCCGGCTGTCCGCAGCCGACTTGCCCGGCGGCCCTCCGGCGGACGGGGCGTCCCCCCGCGGGCTCCCCGGTGTCGGGCCCTGCGGCGAGGACGGCGGTGGTGACGCGCGCACGATTCGCTCCTCCCTCTCACGAGGGGTCGTTCGGGCTCCGGCGGGTGCCGCCCGGGCGCGGGTGGACGACCGGGCGGCACCGTCCGGGCCGGGCGGAAGCCGGGCGGGCGGAGGCCGCGGTGGCGGTACGGGCCCTCCCGGGCGGTGTCGCGGCCGGACCGGGCGGCCCGTTCCCCGGAGTTCCCCGAAGGTCTCCCCGAAGTCCCGGAGGACCCAGGAGGTTTCCCAAAGGTCTCCCGAAGTCCCCTAAGGTTCCCGGGAGTTCCCCGAAGGTCCCCCGAGCCGCCCGGCCGCGGTCGTCACGACTGCATCTTGACCGCTTCCTCGGCCGCCTTCTGGAGCTGGTCGAGGACCTCCTTGGGCGACTTGCCGCCGACCGCCGCACCCAGCTCGGTCTTGATCTTGGGCGAGATGACGTCCCACGCGGTGTCGTTGACCGGGTAGAACTTGGCGTTCGGCATCAGCTCGATGAACGGCTTGAGCTTCTCGTTCGCCGGGTCCGCGGCCATCTTGGCCATCACCGACTTGGTCACCGGCACGAACGAGTTGTCCTGCTGGAACTTGAGCTGGTTCTCGGTGTTGTACGCGACGTCCAGGAACGCCTTGATCTGGTCCTTGTGGCCGTTCTGCTTGAACGCCATCACGTAGTCGGCGACGCCCAGCGTCTCCGTCAGCGGACCGTTCTTGCCCGGGATCGGCGCCGTACCGAAGTTGATGTTCGGGTACTTGTTCTTGAGCTGCGGAAGCATCGTCGGATGGCCGTTGACCATGCCGGCCTGGCCGCCGTAGAAGTCGGTCCAGATCTCGGCGCGCTTCTTGGTACCCGGGTTGGGCTCGGTGAGACCGGTCTTGACCAGGTTGTCGTTGATCCAGTTGAGCGTGTCGACGTTCGCCTGGCTGTTGATCGTGTACTTGTCACCGGTCTTGTACGAGCCGCCGTTGCCCAGGAACCAGTTCATGAACTCGCCCTGCGGCTCCTCGGAGCCCATCGGCAGGCCGTACGGCGTGGCCACACCCGCCGCCTTGAGCTTCTCGGCCGCGGCCTTCAACTCGTCCCAGGTCTTGGGCGGCTCGGTGATGTTGGCCTTCGCGAACAGGTCCTTGTTGTAGAACATCTGCCGCGCGCTGGACGTGAACGGAATGCCGTACTGCTCGCCGTCCACCGAGGACGACGGCAGGAAGGACTCGATGAGGTCGGCGCGGGTCGCGTCGGACATCACGTCCTTGACCGGGTAGAGCAGATCGTCGGCGACCTTGTCGGCGTAGCCGCCGGTTTGCAGGATGTCCGGGAGCTGCTTGTTCTGGATCATCGTGGCGACCTTTTTGTCGATGTCATCCCAGCTGATGACTTCGAGGTCGATCTTGATCCCCGGGTGTTTGGCGTTGAAGTTCTTGATCACGCCGTCCCAGTACGCCTTCGTGCTGCCGTCGCCCGAGCCGTAGTCGGCGACGGCGAGTTTGAGCGTGGCGTCCTTCGGTGCGCCCGCGCCGGCCGAGCCGCCGGAGGCGCCGTTGCCGGACGGGTCGTCCTTGTCGTCGTCGGAACCGCACGCGGTCAGCATCAGCGAGGCGGAGAGTCCAATTGCAGCCGCTGCCATCAGGTGACGCTTCACCCTGAAACCACCTTTTCACCGGAGATCACGACTGGTCGCCGTCGGCTCCGGAACAAGCGGAGCCGGCCTGCTTGCTCTTGTTCATATGTGTTTGCAAACTGCCTGTCCCGCAAACTTTCAAGCAGTGACGAGCATCTTGGAACTCCGCTGGTACGCAGTCAACACCCCTGGCGGCAAAAGGTCTACACCAATTTCGGCATTCTCGGGGATACACGTTTCAGCACCCGGGGATTCCCGGCGACAATTGGCGTAGTTAGCGAATCAACCGGACAAACCCGAGAGTTGTCGATCGATAACGATTAAGTGATGCCGTACGCGCGCAACGCCGCGACCGGCCCCCGAAACGGACCTCAATCGGACCTCAAACACACCTGAAACGGGTCCGAAACCGGGTCAGATACCGGGTCAGACGCGGACGACGCGTACCCCGGCCTCGGTGAACCGGTCCACCAGGGCATCCGACGCGGCCGCGTCCGTGACAAGAGTGTCGATCGCGTCCACCGGGCAGATGCGCGCGAACGCCCGGCGGCCCAGCTTCGAGGAGTCGGCCGCCACGATGACGCGCTCGGCGCCGGACGCCATGAGCTGGTTGATGCTCGCCTCGCCCTCGTGGTGGGCGCTCGCGCCGTGCTCGACGTCGACCGCGTCCACCCCGAGCATCGCCACGTCCAGGGCCACCTCGCGCAGGATGCCGGTGGCCAGCGGGCCGATCAGCTCGTACGACTGCGGTCGCGCCACGCCGCCGGTCACCACGATCTTGACGTGCCTGCGGACCGCCAACTCCCCCGCGATGTTCAGTGCGTTCGTCACCACGGTCAGGCTCGTCGCGTCCCCGTCCGCGTGCAGGTCGGCGCGCGTCACCAGGGCCCGCGCCACCTCGGTCATGGTGGTCCCGCCGTTGAGGCCGACGGTCTGGCCGGGCTGGACGAGCGCCGCCGCGGCCACCGCGATGCGCTGCTTCTCGGGCGCGCGGCGGGCGGTCTTGTAGCGCAGCGGCAGGTCGTAGGACACCGAGTGCGCCACGGCGCCGCCGCGCGTGCGGGTGAGCATCTGCTGCTGCGCGAGCTGGTCCAGGTCGCGCCGGATGGTCGCGGCGGAGACGTCGAGGGCCTCGGCGGCCTCCTCCACCTCCAGGCGCCCCTCCTTGGCCAGCAGCTCCAGGAGCGCGCCCCACCGCTCGTACCGGCTCACCAAGACCTCCCAGTGTCGGCGCCCATCCTCCCGGGTGCGCCGGGCGGCGTGCGCGGCGGGCCCGGCGACCGGCGCCCTGCATACAGCACACTGTATGGCGTTCTTGCAGTTTTATGCTTTCAACTGCTATTCAATGAGCACATTCGAGCACCACGGGGCTCGATCCGCCCCCGGGAGGCAGCGCCCATGACGCCGAGCCACGGCACGGACGGCCCCGCCGTCGGTGCGGGACACACGCTTGCCGAGATCGCGTCGCAGCCCGAGCTGTGGGCGCGCGCCGCGGCGCTCGCGACCGACAAGCGGGACCCCGTCGCCGGACTCCCCCGCCCGGGCGAACGCGTCGCGGTCGTCGGCTGCGGCACGTCCTGGTTCGTCGCCCAGGCCTACGCCGCGCTCCGCGAACAGGCCGGGCACGGCTGGACGGACGCCTTCGCCGCCTCCGAGTTCCCGGCCGGGCGGTCGTACGACCGGGTCCTCACGCTGACCCGCTCCGGCACCACCACCGAAGTCCTCGCCCTGCTCGCCGACCTGCGGGGCAGCGTCCCGTGCACGGCGGTCACCGGCTCGCCCGGCACTCCGGTGTTCGACGCCGCCGACGAGACGGTGCTCCTCGACTTCGCGGACGAGGTCTCGGTCGTCCAGACCCGCTTCGCCACCACGACCCTGGCCCTGCTGCGGGCGCACCTCGGCGAGGACCTCGACAGGCCGATCCGCGACGCCGCCCTGGCCGCCGTCGACCCGCTGCCCGAAACACTGGTCGCGGCCGAGCAGTTCACGTTCCTCGGCACCGGCTGGACGGTCGGCCTGGCGGCGGAGGCCGCGCTCAAGATGCGCGAGGCCGCCGGGGCATGGACGGAGAACTACCCGGCCATGGAGTATCGGCACGGGCCCATCAGCATCGCGGCCCCCGGCCGGGTCACCTGGGTCCTCGGCCCGGTTCCCGACGGCCTCGCCGACGACGTCGCGGCCACCGGCGGACGGCTGGTCGCCACGAGCGCCGACCCGATGGCCGAACTCGTCCGCGTACAGCGCCTCGCGGCGGCCGTCGCGTACGCCCGCGGCCTCGACCCGGACCACCCGCGCCACCTGACGCGGTCGGTCGTGCTGGAGCAGGAGTAGAACGTGAATCGGCAAGCCGAACAACCACCCCTGGCAGCAGACTGGCGAGTCGCGGAGGAAAGGGCCTCGGACGCACGACCGACGGCGGCGTCGATCCCGGACACGTCGATCTCCGGTGAACCCGATCCAAGCCAACCCACCTCGGGCAGACCGGAGTTGCGCGCGACCACGAGCGGCGACGCCACATCGCGCGAGCCGCTCGTGAACGACGTGGCACCGCGCGAAGCCGCGTCGCGCCTGCGGGAGCCCGGCGGACCACCGGTGCCGGGGACACCCGGGTCGCATCGGTCCGCGTCGGGCGCCGCGGCGGGGCGGGGCGGGACAGGCGGCACGGCGGCCGGGCCCACGTGTGTCATCGCGCTCGATGTCGGCGGGACCATCATCAAGGGCGGCCTGGTCGGCCCCGGCGGGGACTTCCTGCACACCGAGCGCCGACCGACCGGGCGGGACGGCGGGCCCGAGGCCGTCACCGAGCGCATCGTCGGGTTCGCCGACGACCTGCGGGCGACCGCCGAAGGGCTCGGCCTCACCCCGCGCGCGGCCGGTGTCGTGGTGCCCGGCATCGTGGACGCCGGGGCGGGCGTCGCCGTGTGGTCGGCCAACCTGCGCTGGCGCGACCTGCCGCTGCGTGCGCTCGTGGCGGAACGCCTCGGGCTACCCGTGGCCTTCGACCACGACGTCCGCGCGGGCGGCCTCGCCGAAGGCCGCATCGGCGCGGCGCGCGGCAGCGGCAACTTCCTGTTCCTGCCGCTCGGCACCGGAGTCGCGGGGGCGTTCGTCGTCGACGGGAGGCCGTATGCCGGGGCCCAGGGCCGCGCCGGCGAGATCGGCCACATCGTCGTGCGCCCCGGCGGCGCCCCCTGCGGCTGCGGCGCGCACGGCTGCCTGGAGGCCGAAATGTCCGGCCCGGCCGTGGCCCGCCGCTACGCCGAGGCCGTGCCCGGCGCGCACGCCACCGCCGCCGAGGTCGTGGCCCGCGTCGGCGCGGGCGACCCGGTCGCGACGCAGGTGTGGCACGAGGCCGTCGCGGTCCTCGCCGACGGCCTCCTCATCGCCCTCGCGCTGCTCGACACCGACCTCATCGTGATCGGCGGCGGCCTCTCCCGCGCGGGCGAGACGCTGATCGCGCCACTGCGCACCATCATGCTCGAACGCGCGACCGTGCAGCACGTACCGCACATCGAGGCCGCCGCGCTCGGCGACGACGCCGGGTGCCACGGCGCCGCGCTGCTGGCCTGGGACGCCGTCGAGGTGGCCCGGTGACGCGCACGACCCGGCTGACCGGCGCCCGTGTCGTCCTCCCCGACGCCGTTCTCGACGCCGGCGAAGTCGCCTTCGCCGACGGGGTGATCACCGCCGTCGGCACCGCTTCGCCAACACGCGACCCACAGCCCGGGGAGACAGCAGGCGAGTTGACCGGCCGTCACGAAGAAGCCGACCTCGACCTCACCGGCCACTGGCTCGTACCCGGCTTCGTCGACATGCACGTACACGGCGGCGGAGGCGCGTCGTACATGTCCGGCGATCCCGAACAGGCCCTGCACGTCGCCGCGTTCCACCGCGCGCACGGCACGACAACCACGATGGCCTCATTGGTCACCGCACCGCACGACGAACTGCTGCGCGCGGTATCGGAGTTGTCCGGCCTCGTGGAGGACGGCGCGCTCGCCGGGCTGCACTTGGAAGGGCCGTACCTCAGCCGCGCCCGCTGTGGCGCGCACGACCCCGACATGCTGCGCGACCCCGACCGCGCCGAGGTCGACGCCCTGCTCAAGGCCGGGCGCGGCACCGTCCGCATGGTCACCCTCGCCCCGGAACTCACCGGCGGCGTCGACCTCGTGCGCCGCCTCGTGGACGCGGGCGTCCTCGCCGCGGTCGGCCACACCGACGGAACGCACCGCGAGACGCTGGCCGCGCTCGCCGCCGGGGCGTCCGTGGCCACGCACCTGTTCAACGCGATGCGGAGCGTGCACCACCGCGAACCGGGGCCCGTCACCGCGCTGCTCCAGGACAGCGACGTCGTCGTGGAGCTGATCAACGACGGGGTGCACCTGCACCCCGGCATCGTCAACCTGGCTTTCCAAGCAGCCGGTTCGTCCCGCGTCGCGTTCATCACGGACGCCATGAGCGCGGCCGGGATGCCGGACGGCACATACCCGCTCGGCCCGATGACCACCCGGGTGGAGGGTGGGATAGCGCGCCTTGTCGACGGCGACTCGATCGCCGGGAGCACACTCACCCTGGACCGCGCGCTGCGCACCGCGGTGCGCGAGAACCGCCTGCCGATGACCGACGCCGTGCGCGCGCTGTCCACGACACCCGCCCGCGCCCTGGGCATGTCCGACCGCGTCGGGTCGATCGAGGCCGGCAAGCGCGCCGACCTCGTCGTCCTGGACGCCGACCTGCGGGTCACCGGCGTGCTGTGGGGCGGCAGTTGGGTGGGCGACGCGCCGTCCGGCGGACCGGGTCGGCCGGGGGCGTGACCGCGCGATGATCCTCACCGTAACGCCCAACCCGGCGCTGGACGTCACGTACCACCTCGGCGAGGTGGTGTGGGGCGGCGGCAACCGGGTCGCCCGGGTCGCGGCGCGCGCCGGAGGCAAGGGCGTGAACGTGGCACGCGTGCTGGCGGCGCTCGGCATGCCGGCAACCGTGCTGGGGCCGCTCGGCGGACGTACGGGCGACGCGGTCCGCGAGGGTCTCGCCGCCGCCGGCCTGCAGGACGCGACCACGCACGTGGCGGGCGAGACCAGGCGTACGACCACCGTCGTGGACGCGGCGGGCGAGGCGACGGCCTTCAACGAGGCGGGCCCGCGAATATCCGCCGAGGAATGGACTCAGGTCGTCGACGCCTACCGCGAACTCCTGCCCGGGGCACGGGCGGTCGCGCTGTGCGGGAGCCTCCCGCAGGGCCTGCCGGACGATGCGTACACCGACCTGGTCGCGGCGGCCCGTGACGCCGGCGTGCCGGTGCTGCTCGACTCCTCCGGCCCCGCCCTCCGCGCGGGTCTCGCGGCGGGGCCTGACATCGTCAAGCCGAACGCCGACGAACTACTCGAAGCCACCGGCGAGTCCGACCCGCCGCGCGCGGTCGCCTCGATCGCGGACCGACTGCGCGCGGCGGGCGGCGGCGCGGTCGTGGCGTCCCTCGGCCCGCGGGGCCTGCTCGCCGCGACGGGGTCGGGGTGGTGGCGGGCGAGGCTGCCGTACGCGATCACCGGCAACCCCACGGGAGCCGGGGACGCCGGGGTCGCGGCACTCATCGCGGGCCTGCTGGGCGGACGCCCCTGGCCGGACCGGCTCGCCGAGGCCGTCGCCTGGTCCGCGTCGGCCGTCGCGGCACCAGAGGCGGGCGACATCGACCGCACGACCTATGTCACCGCCCGCGCGCACGTCATCGTCGGCGCGGTCGAACCCCCGCCGCCGCCCTCGGCGCCGTCCTCCTCGGACCCGAACGCCCTGATCGGAGACGGCCGTGCCACTCATCGCCACCGGTGACATCGTCGCGTCGGCCCGCCGGGACGGGCGCGGCGCGGGCGCCTTCAACGCGATCACGCTGGAGCACGCGGAGGCGGTGGTCACCGGCGCGGAGGCCGCCGGACTGCCGGTGATCCTCGCGATCAGCGAGAACGCGGTGCGCTTCCACGGCGGCCGCCTGCGGCCCCTCGCGGCGGGCTGCGCGGCACTGGCCGAGGAGGCCGCCGTCCCGGTCGGGCTGCACCTGGACCACGTGGTGTCCGAGGCCCTGCTGCACGCGGTCGAGGGGACGGCGGTCAGCTCGGTGATGTTCGACGCGTCCAAGCTGTCGTACGCCGACAACGTCGCGGCCACCCGCGCCGCCGCCGTGTGGGCGCACGCGCGCGGACTGTGGCTCGAAGCGGAACTCGGCCAAGTGGGCGGCAAAGCAGGCGAACCGGCACTGGACGCACACGCGCCCGGCGCACGCACCCACCCCGACGAGGCCGCCGCCTACGTCGCCGCGACCGGCGTGGACGCACTCGCCGTCGCGGTCGGCAGCAGCCACGCGATGACGACGCGCACCGCCCGCCTCGACCACGACCTGATCGCCGCGCTCCGCGCGGAAATAGGCGTGCCCCTGGTGCTGCACGGCTCCTCCGGCGTACCCGACCCCGAACTCCGCGCGGCGACCGCCCACGGCATGACGAAGATCAACATAGGCACCGCCCTCAACCTCGCCTACACCACCGCAATACGCACCCACTTGGCCCAGGACGACAAACAGTCAGACCCCCGCCCCTATCTGACAAAGGCCCGCCGAGCCATGGCAGAAGCAGTACGCCACCTTCTGACGGTGGTGGCAGGGCCCGCGCTCCAGCCGAGCGAGTAGCACCGCAAGCACGCGGCAGATCCACTGACATATGGTCGGCCCCCGTGCCCCGAACGGCCCAGGCCCCACCCCGCCACACACGGGATATTGCGACGCTCCGGGCCGTTGGCGCCCCACTACCTCAGCACGCACACCGCGGCCGGCCGCCCGCTCCGGCACCCGCGCGCCGCTTCGGGGCCGGATGGGATGTGGCGACGAGAAGGAGCGATCGGCGGCACGCCACATACCGGTCGTCGGGGCCCGCTCCGCGACGCGGCCGTTCGGCGACGCGGCCGTTCGGCGACGCGGCCGTTCGGCGACGCGGCCGTTCGGCGACGCGGCCGCCCTCGCCTCCGGCGTCAGGCGCCGCTCACAGCTCCAAAATCGCTCGGAGCGCTATCTCCACGCGCTCCATCGTGTCCGTGTCCACACGGCCGAGGAGCTTGCCGTGGTCGAATCTCGCCTGGCGGAAGCCGGCGACGTCCGGGACGCCGACGACGCCCTGGACCGGTTCGGTGAGCGGGACGGTGACCAGGGACTCGGGGAAGGTCCCCGGCTCGTGGACGACGACGCACAGGGCCTGGCCGTACAAGGCGGTGACCTCGTCGGCGCCGACCACCAGCACCGTGCGCTCCCGGCCGACGGTGGGGATGCGCCAGACCTGGCCGCGCCTCATCGCAGATCCGTCTCGGCCGCGTGCAGGACGTCGTCCGGTGGAGGGGCGGGGTGGCCCGCGTCGGCGACCTCGCGCATCGCGTCCATCAGGAGCGCCGAGCGGAGCGCCTTCACCACGTAGGCGGAGATGTCCCCGCCCGACGCCTCGCCCACCGCGGCCACAAGATCGCCCGGAAGCGACAGTGTGACCTCCACGACCGCCATGCCGACCATCCCCTTCCCCGAGGCAGGGGACCAACGTAGCGGGTGTGCCGAAGCCGCCGAGATGATCCGGAAGGGGGATGATCGTCCCGGAGAAGGGTAGAAGTGGGCGCATGCTGGGACTGCCGGATTCCATTCATGCTTTCCTGTTCGACCTCGACGGCGTGCTGACGCAGACCGCGAAGGTGCACGCCGCCGCCTGGAAGGACATGTTCGACTCCTTCCTGCGCGCCGAGGCCGAGCGCGACGGGACGCCCTTCGTGCCGTTCGACGCCGGGGCCGACTACGACACGTACGTCGACGGCAGACCGCGCCTGGACGGCACCCGGGCCTTCCTGGAGTCGCGCGGGATCGCGCTGCCCGAGGGCGATCCCGACGACGCCCCCGGATCCCGTTCGGTGCAGGGGCTCAGCAACCTCAAGAACGAGACCGTCCTCCGGATGATCAAGGAGCAGGGCGTCGAGGCGTACGCGGGCTCCCTCGCGTACGTCCGCAGGCTCGCCGAGCTGGACGTTCCCCGCGCCGTCGTCTCGTCCAGCGCCAACTGCCGCGACGTGCTCCACGCGGCCGGGTACGACGGCCTGTTCGAGGTCGTCGTGGACGGCATCGTGGCCCGCGAGGAGGGCCTGCCGGGCAAGCCCGCCCCCGACACCTTCGTGGCCGCCGCCCGCAAGCTGGGGTACGGGCCGGAGAGCGCCGCGGTGTTCGAGGACGCGCTCGCGGGCGTCGCCGCCGGGCACGCCGGAGGCTTCGGGCGCGTTGTCGGAGTGGACCGGGTCGGCCAGGCCGAGGCCCTGCTGCGGCACGGCGCGGACCAGGTCGTCACCGATCTGGCCCAGTTGACGGACCTGTCGACGGACGAGGCGCCCGCGGCCGCGGGTCCGAGCCGGACGGCCGAGCCGACCGGACCGGGGCGGCCGGCGGAGCCGGACGAAGCGCACGAGGAGCGAGACACGGCATGACGGCGCACGACGCGTACACCATCGAGCCCTGGGGGCTCACCGAGCAGTCCCTCGACCTCGATGTCCTGGCCCGGGCGGAGTCGGTGTTCGCCCTGTCCAACGGGCACGTGGGGATGCGGGCCAACCTCGACGAGGGGGAGCCGCACGGGCTGCCGGGCACGTACCTGAACGGGGTGTTCGAGCTGCGCCCGCTGCCGTACGCCGAAACGGCCTACGGCCAGCCGGAGTCCGGGCAGAGCGTCATCAACGTCACCAACGGCAAGATCCTCCGGCTGCTGGTCGACGACGAGCCGTTCGACCTGCGGTACGGCGACCTCAAGGAGCACCAGCGGCGCCTGGACTTCCGCGACGGCCTGCTCAAGCGCCGCGCGGTGTGGACCTCCCCCGCCGGGCGCACCGTGCGCGTCACCTCGACCCGTCTGGTCTCGCTCACCCAACGGGCGGTCGCGGCGATCTCCTACGAGGTCGAGCCGATGGACGGGCCGGCCCGCATCGTCGTGCAGTCCGAGCTGGTCGCCAACGAGCAGCTGCCGTCCGCGAACGGTGATCCGCGCGCGGCCGCGGTCCTGGAGGCGCCCCTGGTCGCCGAGCAGCACTCGCACCAGGGCGCGAAGGCGGTCCTGGTGCACCAGACCCGGTTCAGCGGTCTGCGGGTGGCCGCGACGATGGACCACGTCGTGGAGTGCGACGGGCCGCACCAGGCGGAGACGGAGACCGAGGAGGACCACGCGCGCTACAGCGTGACGACGGTCCTGAAGCCGGGCCAGAAGCTGCGGATCGTCAAGTTCATCGCGTACGGCTGGTCTGCCGCCCGCTCGCTGCCCGCCGTCCGCGACCAGGTCGCCGCCGCGCTGACCGCGGCCCGCTACACCGGCTGGGACGGCCTGGTGGCCGAGCAGAAGGCGTACCTCCAGGACTTCTGGGAGCGGTCGGACATCGAGGTCGACGGCGACATGGAGCTCCAGCAGGCGGTGCGGTTCGCGCTGTTCCACGTGCTCCAGGCCGGCGCGCGCACGGAGGAGCGGGCGATCCCGGCCAAGGGACTGACCGGCCCCGGGTACGACGGGCACTGCTTCTGGGACACCGAGACCTTCGTATTGCCGGTGCTGACGTACTGCCTGCCGAACGCGGTGGCCCAGGCCCTGCGCTGGCGGCACTCGACGCTGCCGCTCGCCCGCGAGCGGGCCGTGCAACTCGGCCTGGCGGGGGCGGTGTTCCCGTGGCGGACGATCCGCGGCGAGGAGTGCTCGGGCTACTGGCCGGCCGGCACGGCCGCGTTCCACATCGGCGCGGACATCGCCCGTGCCGTCGAGCGCTACGTGCGGGCCACCGGCGACGCCGACTTCGAGCGCGACTACGGCATGGAGATACTGGTCGAGACCGCGCGCATGTGGCGTTCGCTGGGGCACCACGACGCCGAGGGCCGGTTCCGCATCGACGGCGTGACCGGGCCCGACGAGTACAGCTCGATCGCGGACAACAACGTCTACACGAACCTCATGGCGCAGGCGAACCTGCGCGCGGCGGCCGACGCGGCGACGCGGCACCTGCACCAGGCGGCGGCGCTGGGCGTGGACACCGAGGAGATGGCGCAGTGGCGGGACGCCGCCGCGTCGATGTACGTCCCGTACGACGAGAAGCTGGGCGTGCACCCGCAGGCGGACGGCTTCACGAACCACGAGATGTGGGACTTCGACAACACCCCGGCCGCGAAGTACCCGCTGCTGCTGCATTACCCGTACTACGACCTGTACCGGAAGCAGGTGGTGAAGCAGGCGGACCTGGTGCTCGCCATGCAGGTGCGCGGCGACGCGTTCACCGCCGAGGAGAAGGCCCGCAACTTCGCGTACTACGAGCGGCTGACGGTCCGCGACTCGTCGCTGTCGGCGTGCACGCAGGCGGTCATGGCGGCCGAGGTCGGGCACCTGGACCTCGCGTACGACTACCTCGCCGAGGCCGCCCTGATGGACCTGCACGACCTGGGCGGCAACACGCGCGACGGCCTGCACATGGCGTCGCTCGCGGGCGCCTGCATCGCGCTGGTGGCGGGCTTCGGCGGGCTGCGCGACCACGACGACCACCTGGTGTTCCGGCCCCGACTGCCGTCGGGACTGACCCGGGTGGCGTTCTCCATGCGGCTGCGCGGCGGCATCGTGCTGCACACCGAGATCACCCGCGCCGAGGCGACCTACTCGCTGCGCGAGGGCGACATGCTGAAGCTGATGCACGACGAGGAGGAGGTGGTGATCACGAAGGGCCGGCCGGCCAGCCGCCCGATCCCGCGCCCGGTGCCGCTGGAGCGCCTGAGCCAGCCCCCCGGCCGCGAGCCGGCCCGGCGGCACGCGCAGTCCGGACCCACCATCGGCTCCGACGACACCCCCTTGGATCAGACAAGCGACTGAGTGAACTCCGGGGCGCCGAGCGCGTCCCGTGCGGCCCCCTCCCGGGGGTCGGCGGAAGCCCGCCGGACGGATTCCGCGCGGCCTCCCCTCGGGGCCCGAGGGAAGCCCCCCGAGTTGTCCGCGGGGTGCGGTGCGGCGCTCCCGGCGCGGGCCGCGGCCACTACGCTGGCGGTCGATCTCCGGCGCGCGGTGTGCGCCGGAGGGTGCCGTCGACGCGGGGATGGGTGGTCATGGAGGCGCTGCGGCCGCAGGATCCGCGCACGCTCGGTCCGTACCGGCTGCGCGGCAGGCTCGGCGAGGGCGGCATGGGCGAGGTGTTCCTCGGCGTGTCTCCGTCTGGGCTGCGCGCCGCGGTCAAGACCGTGCGTCCGGAGTACGCGTTCGACCCGGGCTTCCGGGACCGCTTCCGGCGCGAGGTGGCGGCCGCCCGGCGCGTGGACAGCGCGTGGACGGCACCGATCGCGGCGGCCGACGCGGACTCCGACCCGCCGTGGTTCGCCACCGAGTACCTGACCGGCATACCCCTGTCCGACGCGGTCGCGACGTACGGCCCGCTGCCCGAGCAGGCGGTGCGGGTGCTGGCGGCGCAGCTCGTCGAGGCCCTGATGGCCATCCACCGAGCGGACCTGGTGCACCGCGACCTCAAGCCGTCCAACGTCATCCTCGGGCGCGACCGCCCCCGCGTGATCGACTTCGGCATCTCGCGCGCCCTCGACTTCGCCACCCACGCGCTGACCTCGCCGGGCGGCGCGATCGGCTCGCCCGGTTACATGTCCCCCGAGCAGGCGGCCGGTGAGGAGGAGGTCGACCAGCGCACCGACATCTTCGCGCTGGGCGGCGTGCTGGTGTACGCGGCGACCGGGCGCACCCCCTTCGGAGCCACGCCGCAGAACGCGATGCAGCTCCTGTTCCAGATCATCCACGGCGAGCCCAAGCTCGACGGGGTCCCGGAGAGCCTGCGCGGCCTGATCGCCGAGTGCCTGGCGAAGGACCCCGCCGCCCGCCCCACGCTCGACGACATCCTGCGGCGCACGGTCGGCGGCCTCGACGACGCGGAGGCCGCGGTCGGAGGCGCCTGGCTGCCGCCCGCCCTCGCCGCGGAGCTGATGCGACGTCAGAATGCGGACCCCGCCGACTCGCTGCCGTCAGTCCCGGCTCCCCCGCCCGGCGCGGCGGCGCTCGGGGCGGGTCTCGGGGCGGGTCTCGGGGTGGACAACGACGAGCTTCCCGCGACCCGGGCGCACAACGGTGCGGAAGGCGTCACCGACGTCCTGCCCGCGACGCCCGGCCCGGGACCGACCGCGCTGACCACACCGCTGCCGCCGCCGCGCCCGCCGTCCGCGACGATGGCCGCGACCGACGTCTTCGAGGTCGCGAACGGGCCCGCCCCGGCGGCCGCGCCGAGCGGTCGCCCGCGCGGGCTCAGCCGCCGCTCGTTCCTCATCGGCGGCGGCGCGGTCGGGGTCGCCGTGGTCGGCGGTGCGGCCGGCTGGCTGCTGACCAGGTCGGACGGCTCCGGGCGCGTGGCGTGGAACACCCCGGTCGGACCCACCGCCCGGACGTACTCCGTCGTCTCCGGCAAGTACCTGGTCATCGCGGGCTCGGGCGCGCAGACGAAGGGCTCGCAGACGGCCGGGCTCGTGGTGTGCCTCGACATGAGCTCGGGCAAGCAGGTCTGGACGCGCAGCACCGCGGCCCCGAACGTCAACCGGCCGGTCGCGACGAAGGACCGGGTGTTCGTCAACTGCTGGGCGGAGATCTCGGACAGCTCGGCGCCCAGCAAATACCACAGCACCATCTACGCCTTCTCGCTCGGCACCGAGCAGGACAAGGCCGCGCGCAAGGAGCCCGGCACGATCGTGTGGCAGGCCGAGCACGACTCGCTCGGCGTGCACCTGGGCCACGCGGTCGAGGACAAGGTGGTGGTCGTGACGTCGCCGCCCAACACGTCGGACACCGAAAAGGCGTACGTGTTCGCGTACGACGCCGCCAACGGCCCCGACGGCACGCCCGCCCCGGTCTACACCGCCGACTCCTCCGCCCCATGGCTGCTCACCCCATGGGTGGAGGGCGGTACCGCCCTCGTCTCGGGCATCGCCGACTCCTACGGCGACTACGCCAAGCTCTACAAGGTGGACCTCGCGGCGGGCACCGGCGAGGTGCTGTGGTCCGCGACCAAGGAGAAGAACCCCGGCCCGCCGGTGGTCGCGCTGGGCCGGGTGTTCGTGCGCTCGGGCTCGGCGCAGGCGTCGAGCGGCTACGCCGACGAGCGCTCGCTGTGCGCGGTGTGGCTGGAGAACGGCGAGACCGACTGGCGCGTCCCGAACCTCCCCGCGGGCGACATGCGGCGCCTGGTGGTGGACACCCCGACCGCCACCGTCGTCGTCCTCACCAACGGCAACGACCAGGCGGGCAAGGACAAGGTCGACGCGCGCATCCAGGTCTACGACGCCACGACCGGCGGACGGCGCTGGGACGAGAAGCCGGAAGGCCTGATGATCTCGGACGCCGTCGTGGACGGCGCCACGCTGTACGTGTCGACGTGGCCGTCCGACCTCCAGTCGGGCTTCACGAAGCCGACCTCGACGCCGACGGCGACCGCCACGGCCGTCCCCGAGCCGCCGCTCACCACGGGCCGCGTCTACGCATTCGACCTCAAGAACGGCACGCGGCTGTGGGACTTCCCGACCCACTCCGCGGGCGAGCTGACGGATCCTCAGGTGGCGAACGGCGTGGTGTGCGTGGGCGTGTCCAGCCGCGACGGTGTACCGGCCGCGGCGTTCGGCATCGACGCGAAGACCGGGCAGCAGCGCTGGAAGGCGGACTTGGCGGTGGGCCGGGTCTCCGGACCGCGGGCCGGCGACGGCCGGTTCCACCTCGTCCTGTCGCCGGGCGAGCCGGAGGGGCAGGACGGCGCGTCGGTGACGCCGACCGCCGCCGCGACCGCGACCGGTTCGCCGTCCGCGGCACCCGCGACCGGGCCGGGCGCGACGGTGTACGAGCTGCGTCCCTGACGGCCTCGGGGTCCGTACGGTGGGGGCATGGACGCGCACATCTCGTTCCTGACTGACTACGGCACCGCCGACGGGTTCGTCGCCGCGTGCCACGGCGTCATCATGCGGATCGCGCCGGGCGCGCGGGTGCTGGACGTCTCGCACGAGGTCCCGCCGGGCGACATCCGCCGCGGTGCGGTGCTACTCGCGCAGACGCTGCCGTACCTCCCGCCGGGCGTCGCGGTGGCGGTGGTCGACCCCGGGGTGGGCACCGCGCGCCGCGGCGTGCTGGTGCGTACCGCCGAACACCTGCTGGTGGGGCCGGACAACGGGCTGCTGATGTGGGCGGCCGACGCGGTCGGCGGCGCGCTGTCCGCGCACGAGCTGACCACGCGCGAGCTGATGCTGCCGCGCGTCTCCGCGACCTTCCACGGCCGCGACGTCTTCGCCCCGATGGCCGCGCACCTCGCCACCGGAACCTCGGCGCACCGGGTCGGTCCCACGCTGGACCCGGGCTCACTGGTCCGCCTCCCGGACCCGGTCGCGTACGTCGTGGACGGCACCGCGCACGGCGAGGTGCTGACCGTGGACCGCTTCGGCAACGTCCAGACCTCGCTGGCACCGGCCGAGCTGACGGCGATCGGCGCCGCGCCGGGCGGGTCGCTGACGCTGCGCACGGTCGACGGCACGTGGACCGCGGTCTTCGGCCGCACGTTCGCTGACGTCCCGCTCGGCGAACCCGTCGCGGTCGTCGACTCGACCGACCACCTCGCCATCGCCGTCAACGGCGGTAACGCGGCGGCCACGATGCGGCTGGCAGCCGAGGCCCAGCTATCGGTGACCCGCGCGGCCGCCTACTGAGGCAGGGGCCCTCCCGGCCCGGCCCGGCGCACCCCGCACCCGTGGCACGGAACGCGGCACGGAAAAGCGGAGCGGACACCGCGGTCCGCCCCGCCTCCGCGCGACTCCTGCAATTTGCGCACCACGTGCCTGGCGGCGGCCTGACGCTGCCTCAGCACCGAACTTCCACGGGCCGGTCCGCTCGGGTTCCCGACTGAGTCGGACCGGTCGAACCAGCCGCACATGCGGGACTAATCGGGCGTCAGGATCGTTCCGACTGCCCGGGTCAGTCGGCGTTCGAAGGCTGCGTCGTCGACAGCGACACGTTGTCGACCTTCACGGGGCAGCCTGCGGCCTCGGAACACGTCAAGGCAAGGCTGTTGGAGCCCTCCTTGAGGTTGACGATCCCCCAGGTGAAGCCGTAGGTGTCCGAATTGAGCCCGTAGAGCTTTATGGGGCTCGATGTGGCCTTGCCGTTCACCGAGACGGTCAGTGGCTTGAACTGCCGTTGCCCGTCTCCCCCCTTGCTGCTCTCCGGGTTGCTGTAGATGACCCGCAGGTAGTACTGGCCTTCCTTGGGGACCTCGGCCGTCCAACTGATCGACGAGCCGTTCACCAGGTTGGCGACGAATCCGTTGCCGGTGTAGCCCTTGCCGTCGTTGGCCTTGGCCGCTCCGCCCGCAAGCGTCGCCTCCTCGGCCTCAGTAGCACCGATCTTCTCCGGTCCGGAGGACGACGGGGCCGCGGACGTCGTCGGCGGGGCGCTGGACTGGGCGGTTGCGGTCGTCTGCGGCGGGGGCGTGGTCGCCGCGTCCTTCTTCTTGTCGTCGTCGTCGCCGTTCATCGCGACGACCGCCACGATCACCGCGACCACCACGACGATGGCGACGACCGCGCCGATCACCGGGCCCCGGCCGCCGCGCGACGAGCCGCGCGATCCGCCGCCGTGGCCGCCGTCGCGGCGCGGGGGCGGGACCTGGCCCGGCGGCGGGCCGCCCGGGGCGGGCTGCTGGGCCATCCCGGGGACGGGCTGCGTCGCCTGGGGGTCGGCGGCCGGCTGCTGGTACGGCTGGGGCTGGCCGTACCGCGTCTGCCCGACCTGGACGTACGGTGACGAGCCGAATCCCGCGGGCGCTTCCTGGCCGCCCTGCGCGTCACCCGGGCCGGGGCGGTAGAGGTAGCCGTACGGGTCGTCCGGCTCTCCCTCGTTACCCACCGTCATCGGGTTCGCCCTTCCTGTGCGTCAGTCAGTGTGCGCCGCGCGGCCTGTCCGAAGCTGGCGGCGGGCACATCGATTCGATTCGAGTCGACAGGCTGGTGCATCACACTAACGGGCGACGGGCGCCGGGATGGCCACAGTCCATCGCGCGGACGACAAACCACCACCCGCGGATTGCGCCGTACGGGCGCAACCGACCGGTGGGACGGGACCGTTCGGCGGTGCCGTTCAGCCCGCCCGGCGGTGCGCCCGCTCGCGGCCCCGCTTCTGCCGGTACATGCGCTCATCGGCGATACGCAGCAGGTCCTCCGGCTTTTCCGCGGAATCCGCCCATGCGATACCGAAGCTCGCGCCGTCCAGCGGAACGGTCTCGCCCTCGGCGCGAATCGGCACGGAGAGCGCGCGGCGCAGGCGTACCGCCAAATCGTGGGCTTCGTCACGCCCGATGCCGTCGGCCAGCACCACGAATTCGTCGCCACCGAGCCGCGCCACGGTGTCGCCCTCGCGGACCGCGGCGGTGAGCCGCCGGGCGACCTCGACCAGGACGACGTCGCCGATGTGGTGGCCGAACTCGTCGTTGATGCGCTTGAAGCCGTCGAGGTCGCAGAAGAGGAGGGCGAGGCCCTTGCCGTCCGGGTTCGGCACTCCGGCGACCCCGACGCCGTTCACCGCGGGCATCCCGTTGACCGGGGGCGACGCGTGCGGGTGGCCGGCGCCGACTCCGGTCAACGGCGTGCCTGCGGCGGGCGCGGAGGTCGGGGCGGACGCCGGGGCTGCGTGCGGCACTCCGGGCGGGATCTCGGCCAGGCGCGGCATGCGGGTGAACGTCGCGTCCAGCCGCGCCCGCAGCTCGCGCCCGTTGGGCAGCCCGGTCAGCGGGTCGTGGCTGGCCTGGTGCACAAGGGCCTGCTCGCGCAGGCGGCGGTCCTCGACGTCCTCGACGTGGGTGAGCAGAAACCGGGACTTGCCGTCACCGTCCCCGACATGCGAAGTGCGCAGCGAGACCCAGCGGTACGTCCCGTCGCTGCGCGCGAGCCGCAGTTCCGTGCAGCCCTCCACCGGCGTGCTGCCGCCCAGGTGCCCGGCCAAGAGATCGCGGTCGTCCTGGTGCACCACGGCGGCGAGGCCGAGACGGCGCAGCACCGGCGCGGGGTAGCCGAGCATGCGGCAGAGCGCGTCGTTGGCGCGCAGCAGCCGGCCGCGCTCGGTGCCGCGCACGCCCGTCATGACCATGCCGCTGGGCGCGTACTCGAAGGCGTGCCGAAAGCTCTCCTCGCTCGCCCGCAGCGCGTGCTGCTCGTCCTCCAGCCGGGCGACCGCGCGCACCATCTCGCTGCGCAGCCGGGCGTTGTCGACGGCGATGGCGGCCTGCGCCGCGAACATGCCGAGGACTTCGCAGCGCCACGGGCCCGGCCTGCGGCCGTCGACGGGGAGGTCCACCGAGAGCACGCCGACGAGTTCGCCCTCGGGGGTGGTGAGCGGGGCGAGGAGGGCGTCGTACGGGTGCCAGGCGTCCGGGTGGTCGCTCACCGGGATGTCCGGCACCCAACTGGGCACCCGGCCGGGATCCGCGGGACCCTGACGATGGCTCAGAAACCGGAGCGGACCCCATCGTTCGGCGACGCCGAGCAGGCGCTCCCAGTCGGAGCGCGGGCCGATCTGGCCGGCCATGGCCGCGGCGAGCTCGTCGCTGCCCGCGACGGCCGCGACCTCCAGGTCGCCGTCCGGCCGGACGACGTTGACCGCCGCGGCGCCGAAGCCCAGTCCGGAGACGACGCCGTCCGCCACGGCCTGGAGGGTGTCGCGCAGGTCGCGGGTGGCGTTGAGGTCCGCGACGACCCGGTAGAGGAGGCGCAGGGTCGCCAACCGGACGTGTGTTTCCGTCTCGGCGGTCATCGGTCTCCCCGAGCGTCGGCGACAGTGCTTCTGGGGTGGTTCTCGTTCGTCGGTTGCTCTCAATCGCGAGCGTCTTCTGAACAGATATCGTCCGATTGCCAGGGAAACTGAATCACAGTGGGCTCAGAAACGGCGACGTACTGTCATCGATAGAGCCCGTTCTGTGAGCTACCTCACGCGCCGGCAACGGATACCCCTCACAAAACGTTCCGCCGCCGGGGGCGGGGGGCGGCCTCATTCAACAGTCTGACTGTTCGTCAGACAACCGAAATGCCCAGACCGTTGCACACGAAGCGCACCAGATGCGCGGTCTCGTCCGGTGTCGGTGCGGTACGTGCGCGCAGGTGGTCGTGCAGCGCGGCGAGGGTGAGCCGGTAGACGACGAGGGCGTCGGCGGCGGAATCGCGCGCTTCATCCGGACGGCGCTCCGCGTACTCCGAGCGAAGGACCTCTTCCAGCGGAGCGAGCATCGCCTCGGCCGAACTGCGCTGCTCGGCGGGGAACAGCTCGGCCAGGCGGTCCTGGTGGGCGAGGAACGGCCGGGTGCGGGCGGCCGCGACGGGGTCGCCGGCCTGGGCCAGCACCCCTTCGATCCAGCCACGCACCCGGCCGGAGGTGTCCTCGGCCGACTCCATGCGGCGCCGCAGGTACTCGGCCATGCGGCGGCGGCCGTCGTCCAGCAGCGCGACCAGCAACTCGTCCTTGGACCGGAAGTGCCGGTAGAACGCCTGGTTGGACAGCCCGGACTCGCGCAGGATCTCGCGGACGGTGGGGTCGAGGCTGCCGGTGCGCTCGACCACGCGGTACGTCGCGTCGACGAGGCGCTGGACCTCCTCGGTGTAGACCGCCCAGCGCGCCGCGAGCGGACGCCGCACTGCTTCGCGGACGAGGCCCACGGGTGCGGGAGGTGTCTGGTCCTCGGTCATGCGTCCCACTCCCCTAAGTCGTGTCTGCAAATGCCCGACGGGCCCGCGACGCCGGGCCTTGACGGCCGTCCCAAGTGGCACTCTCCGGGCCTTGACGGCCTCCCGAGTCGCCGCGTTACGACCCTTGCCGCCGGGCCCTGACAGCCCTCCCAGGCCAAACGGAGGCCGAGCCGCGGGCCGCGCCTTGCGAGCGCACGCACCCACGGCCCGCGGGCTGGCCGGCGGGACTTTGAAGACACTCCACTTGTCGTCGGGCTCTTGATGGTCCGGAACGTCTCACGCTACTGTCCAGAACAACGTTCTCATAGGTACATCTGTCGTTCCCACCCTCTTCCCGAAAGGGAGGCGCGGCCCGTGCAACGCGAAATCCTGTGGACCGGGATCGGCGGCCAGGGCATCCAGCTCGCCACCGAACTGCTCGCCGAGGCGGCCGTCGCCGAAGGGCGCCACGCGATGTTCTTCGGCTCATATGGCGGCATGATGCGCGGCGGCAACTCCGACACCACGCTCGTGCTCGGCGACGAACCGGTCCGGTCCCCGCCGACGATCGGCTCCACCTGGTCCGCGCTGGTGCTGCACCCGGCCCACGCGGCCGCCACCCTCGGCAAGTTGCGGCCGGACGGCGTACTCGTGCTCAACACGACACTGTGCGGCAGCGGCAGCCGCAGTGCCGGTGCCGGTGCCGACGGCGCGGGCAACGGCGGCCTCGGCGCCGGGCACCCCGGCCCGGTCGTCGGCGTCCCCGCAACCGAGCTCGCCACGGCGTCCGGCAGCGCCAACGCCGTCACGATGGTGGCGCTCGGGGCGTACGCCGCCGCGACCCGCATCGCGGCCCTCGATTCCCTGATCGCGCGCCTGCCGCACGTGCTCCCCCCGTACCGGCACCGGCACTTGGCCACCAACGAGGCCGCCCTGCGCGCCGGGTATGCGGCCGCCGCGCCGCTGCTCGACGCGTGGGCTGCGCCTCCCGTCCCGCAGGAGGTCGCGCCGTGACCGTCAGTCTGGGCACGCTCGTCATCGACACCGAGGCCTGCAAAGGGTGCGAACTCTGCATCGACGCATGTCCGCCGCGCGTGCTGCGCATGACCGACGAGACCGTCAACGAACGCGGTTACCGCTACCCGCAGTTGCTGCCCGGCTGCATCGCCTGCAAGGCGTGCACCGCCATCTGCCCCGACTTCGTGTTCCAGGTGTACCGCTACGACGAACCGCAGGACTCGGACGACGGGAGCGGCACATGACGGCGGGCACACGCGAACAGAACATGCCCGCCGCGATTCCGAACGCCGCCCGCATCATGCCCGGTTCGACGGCCATCGCCGAGGCGATGATCGCCGCGGGCTGCCGCTTCTTCGCCGGATACCCCATGACCCCGTTCACCGAGGTCCTGGAGACGATGGCGGCCCGCCTGCCCGAAGCGGGCGGAGTCTGCGTCAACGCGGAGAGCGAACTGGAGGCCGTCGGCATGGCGTGGGGCGCCGCCGCCACCGGCACGCCGGCAGCCACCGGCTCCACGGGTCAAGGGCTTTCGCTCATGCAGGAGTCGCTGGCCGAGATCGTGTACGCCCGGCTCCCGCTCGTCGTCCTCAACATGGCTCGGGCGCAAGGCGACTACTTCCAGGCGACACGCGGCGGCGGGCACGGGGACTACCGGCACCTGGTCCTGGCCCCCTGCGACGTCCCGGAGGCGGTCGAACTGACGCAGCTCGCCTTCCACTTGGCGGAGAAGTGGCGCAGCCCGGTGCTCGTCATGGGCGACTACTACCTCGCCCACACCCACCAGTCCGTCGCCATCGGACGCCCGAAGTTCCCCGCACTCCCCGCCAGAGAATGGGCGTTGGACGGCAGCTCCGGCGGTACCGGCGCCGCGAAGCTCATCTCACCGCTCAGCGACGCCAAGCAGCGCCACGCCGCCGGACGCGCCGACGCGGGCTACGACCTCGCCGAGTTCTACCACCGGCACGTCGCCGTGATGGAGCGCATGGTCGCCGAGGAACCACCGCGCCACGAGGCGGAGTTCACCGAGGACGCCGAGGTCGTCGTGGTCGCGTACGGGACCCCGGGCGCGTACCTGCGCCAAGCCGTACGCGAACTCCGGGCCGAGGGGCGGCGCGTCGGCTACATCCGACCGATCACCCTGGTGCCGTTCCCGACCGAAGCCGTCGCCGAGGCGGCGCGCGGCGCGCGGGTGGTCGCGGTCTACGAGAACAACCAGGGCCAGATGCTCGACGACGTGCGGCTCGCGGTCCTCGGCACGGTGCCGGTCCGGTTCATCGGCGGACTCAGCCTGGATCCCTCGGGGTTCGGCATCGCGCCGGACCTGGACGTGGCCGTGCTGCGGCGGCGTCTTGCGGACGTGCACGACGCGGCGCTGCGAGATGCAGGGGTACGCAACGGAGAAGGAGGGTCATGAGCGGGCAAGGACGCACCCGACTCCCCGTGGTGCCCACCGACGCGCCGCCCGCGTGCGGCGCCCGGCTGGTCCACGATTTCACCCCGGCGCTGATCGACGTCGGCGCGCACCACCTCTGCCCGGGGTGCGGCGAGCCGATCGCGATGCGGTCGATGGTGGAGGCGGTCGAGGAGCAGGGCCAAGTAGCCAACGCCATCGCGGTGTTCGGCATCGGCTGCTACACCGCCTACTCCAACAACCTCGACATCGAGGTGCTCCAGGCCCTGCACGGGCGGGCACCCTCCCTTGCGACCGGGGTCAAGCGCTGCCGCCCGGACACGCTGATCTTCACCGTCCAAGGCGACGGCGACATGGTCAACGAGGGCCTGCAAGAGGTCCTGCACGCGGCCGCACGCGGCGAGAACATCACGTGCTTCATGCTCAACAACGGCGTGTTCGGCGAGACCGGCGGCCACATGACCGCCGCCACGGTGCTCGGGCAGCGCACCAAGAACACCCTCGACGGGCGCGACGCCGCCGTGCACGGCTACCCGATCCGGCTCGCCGACCTCGTCGCGCAGCTCGACGGCGCCGCGTACGTCGCCCGCGGCGCGGTCAACAACGCCGTCAACATCACCCGCACCAACCGCATGATCAAGAACGCCTTCCGCACCCAACTGGCGGGCCGGGGCTTCTCGTTCGTGGAGATCCTGACCATGTGCCCCACCGGCTGGTTCGTCGACACCGTGGACGCCCCGGCGTACCTGGACGACGCGCTCGCCGGAACGCACCGCCCGGGTGTACTGAAGGACGTACTCAAGAACGGCCCGGGAATGAACGGCCCCGGAGAGAACGGCCCCGGACCGCAGCCCCGGCAAGGGCCCCCGCGCGACCCGGATCACGACCGCAAGGACGTCCGGCACGACGTGCGCGAGGGCGCACCGGAAGGAACGACGCCATGACCCCGATCGTCGTCGGCATCATGTACCCGCCCGCGTGGGACGTACGGCCGCGCGAGACGTACGAGGCCGATCTCGCCGCGCTGCGCGCACTCGACCCGCGCATCGAGATCGTCGAGTGCCGCTACATCGAGGACAACCTGCTGCGCACCGAGCGCGGCCGCCCGGGATCCGCGTCCGACGCCGGACTCCGGGCCCGGGCACCGAAACTGACGGCCGATCAGCGCGAGGGCCTGGCGCGCGTCGAGGTGGCGCTCGTCGCCGACCTGCCGTTCGACGTCGCCGACCTGGCGCCCAACCTCCGCTGGGTGCAGAGCGTCGCCGCGGGCAACGGGCAGTTGGTGTCGGCGGGCCTGCCGACCGAGCGGGTGACCGCGACGACGGCCGCAGGGGTGAACGGCACACCGATCGCCGAGTTCGCGTTCGCCCGGCTGCTCGCGCACCTCAAGGGGCACCGCGAGTTGGAGGAGCGGCAGCGCGAGCACCGCTGGCAGGCGGTCTTCGGAGCACAGGTCGCGGGACGCACTCTCGGGCTGGTCGGCGTCGGCGGCATCGGCGGCGAAATCGCCAAGCGGGCCCAGGCGTTCGGCATGACCGTGTACGCCACACGCCGCCGCACCGACCGTCCCGCGCCGAACGTCGACCGGCTGTTCCACGCCGACGACCTGCACGCCATGCTCGGCGAGTGCGACGCGGTGATCTCCGCAGCCCCGGAAACCCCGGACACCGTCGACACCATGGACGCCGCCGCGTTCGCGGCGATGCGGCCCGGGTCGTTCTACTGCAACGTCGGGCGCGGGTCGTTCGTGGTCGAGAAGGACCTCATCGAGGCCCTGGAGTCCGGCCGCCTCGCCGCCGCGGCCCTCGACGTGACGCGCACCGAGCCGCTGCCCGCCGAGGACCCGCTGTGGGACGCGCCGAACATCTACATCTCCGCGCACTGCTCCAGCGACGGACGCGACCACTTCACCGGCGTCTTCCGGCTGTTCCGCGAGAACCTGGCGAAGTACCTGGCGGGCGAGCCGCTTCGCAACGAGGTCGACCCGGCCAGCGGCTACTGACCCGAAGCCGCGCTTTCCGCACGTCCTTCCCGCACAGCCCCGCACCTCACCAGGAGGCCCGACCATGGAACGCGAACTCGGCGGCATCGGCAGCAAGGTCCTGTTCGAGGACGACAAGGTCCGCATCTGGGAACTGGCCCTCGCCCCCGGCGAGCGCAGCGCGGTGCACCGGCACGACCTCGACTACTACCTCGTGCAGATCGGCGGCGACCGCATCGCCGTCGAGCCCGAGCCGGATTCCGCCGGAGAGTACAAGGAGTACTTCGCCGCGGACGTCGTCCCCGGCGTCGTGGTGCCCATGAAGCGCGGCGGTGTCGAGACCGCGGTCAACGTCGGCGAGCGGCCGTACTACGAGATCATCGTCGAACTCAAGGACGCCTGAGCCCGGTTGCCCGGGCGGACCGGGGGCGGTGCAGGCGGCGGCGTCGGGGGCGCCGCCGCAAGCTGCGAAAACGGCTCTTCCCAGCATGCGGTCCGGCGCTTAGCGTACGGGGGCCAGATCTTGCACCAAGGCGCACGACACGGGAGGTACGGGGTGGGGCAGGGACTCGTCATCGGGGAGGTCTTCGCGGGTGCCGCCCGCGCCGTGCCGGGCCGCGCCGCCGCCGTCCTCGGCGACCGCACGCTCACCTTCGCGGAGTTGGCCGAGGCGGGCAACCGCACCGCCCGCGCGCTGCTCGGCCTCGGGGTCGGCAAGGGCGACCGCGTCGTGTGCTGGGCGTCCACGTCGCTGGACGTCCTCCCCGTCTTCGCCGCGCTGGCCCGGATCGGCGCCGTCTACGTCCCGATCGGCCCGGCTCTGCCGGACGACGAGGCGGAGGCGCTCGCCCGGGCGGCGCGTCCGGCCCTGGTGCTCTCGGACGCGCGCGTCGACGGCGCGGCGGTCGCCGAACGCGTCGGCGTCGCACACGTCGCCCTCGACGAACTGGTCGCGGCCGCCGCCGACGAGCCCGCAGAAGCACCCGACTGCCCCGAGCCGGACGAGTCCGACCCGCACACGATCTTCTTCACCTCCGGCAGCACCGGGAAGCCGAAGGGCGTCGTGCTGTCGCACCGCGTCAACGTGCTGCGCACGCACCCCGGCTCGCAGTTGGAACCGCGGGGCGCGATGGTGTGCGTCTACCCGATGTTCCACATGGGCGCCTGGACGATTGCGCTCCAGCAGTGGCAGGCCCGCGACACGCTGGTGCTCGTGCCGCAGACCGACGGGGCGTCCATCGTCGCCGCGGTCCGTCGGCACGAGGCCGCGCGCCTCAACTGCGTGCCGGCGGTCTGGGAGCGCGTCCTGTCCGCACTCGCCGAGGAGCAACTCGCCGACACCGGGGACGGGACGCTCCCGTCACTGCGGTTCGCCGACTCGGGCACCTCGGCGACGGTGCCGGAGTTGTTGGCCGGCATGGCCAAGGCGGCGCCGAACGCGACCCTGCGGGTCTTCTACGGGTCGACGGAGGCCGGGAACGTCACCTCGCTCGACGGCCCGGACGTCCTGCGCAAGCCGGGGAGCTGCGGGGTCCCGAGCATCTACCAGCACCTCGCGCTCTCCCCCGAAGGCGAACTGTGCGTCCGCGGACCGCTGCTCTTCGACGGCTACTTCGACGACGAGGCCGCGACCGCCGCCGCGCTCCAGAACGGCTGGTACCGCACGGGCGACATGGCGACCACGGACGACGAGGGCTACCTCAGCATCTCCGGACGCACCCGCGACCTCATCCGCACCGGCGGCGAGAGCGTCGCCCCGGCCGAGGTCGAGACCGTCCTCGCCGACGTCGAGGGCGTACGCGAGGTCGCCGTCATCGGCCTGCCGGACACCACCTGGGGCGAAGTCGTCTGCGCCGTGGTGGTCCCCGAGAACCCCACCGCCATCCCCGGCCCCGCGGCCCTCCGCAAAGCCTGCGAAGGCCGCCTGGCCTCCCACAAACACCCCCGCCGCGTCTTCTACGCCGACGAACTCCCCCGCACAGCCGCCACCGGCCAGGTCCAGCGCAAACAATTGGTGGACGAAATCCTCACCGCCCGGACCCCCTGACCACCCCGGACAACGAAGCCCAAATTGCGCGATCCCCGGCCGGGCCGGTGGGCCGTGCCCCCGGGGAGGCTGCCCGATTCGCCCGCGCACACGACCGTCGCAAGCGGCCGAGCGGGGCGGTTCCGAGCCGAGCGGTTCCGGACCGGGAGGCTTCGGACTGGGAGGCTTCCTACCGGGCGGCTCCGAACCGGGCGGCGCCGAGCCGCGCGGGCGTGGCCGGGGGTGCTCGCGTCGGTGCCTGACCACCGCCCGATCCACCGCGCGCGTGTGGGCGCCCGCTACTCGCCCAGCATGCCGCCGAACGCCTCCTCGACCAGGCTGACCAATTCGTCCCGCGACAGGTTGGTCAGCTCCGGGAAGAACCCGCCCGGGCGGATGACCACCGCGCCGATCAGCGACGCGACCGCGAACTCCGCGCGGCGGCGCGCGATCCGCTCCTCCAGGCCGGTGCGCTCGACGATGCGTTCGACCATCGGGTCGACCATCGACTGCCGCACGGCCGCGGACGCCTCGCCGCGCACCGCCTCGTGCCCCTCCTCGCCCAGCGCCGCGCGGAACATCGGCCCCGGCCCGCCGAGGTCGTCCATGCGCGCGGCGAGGAAGTCGGCCAGTGCCCCGACCCGCGCGAGGTCGCGGCGCGCCGAGGCCGCGTCCTGCCCGTCCTCCTCGATCGCGGCCAGGTACAGGCCCGCCTTGTTGCCGTAGTAGCGCGCCACGAGCGCGGCGTCGACGCCCGCGCGGTCGCCGATGTCGCGGAGCGTCGTACGGTCGTACCCGCGCTCGCCGAACAGCGCGCGGGCCGCGTCGAGCAGCGCCTTGCGGCTCGCGGCGGCGTCGCGCCTGCGCGGCCGTTCGGTCATCGCACGTTCGGTAGCCGAGCTGTTCACCGGGTGATTCCTTCGCCTGGGCCGTTGAGGGCTCTCGAAGGTACCTGGTCGACCGTTCGGACGGGAGGCGATCCGGTCGTTGTTCCCGAACGCCTGTCGGGAAGGGCAATCGCCGCGACGGCGCCGAGCACACACGCACCGGCGCCAACCAAAAACGCGGCTGTGTACCCGCGGTCCTCGGCCACCCCGCCGCCGGAGGGCGTGTACGCGGCCAGCAGCGCCGCGATCGAGGCCGATCCGATGGCGCCGCCCACCGAGCGCAGGACGGCGTTCAGACTCGTCGCGCTGCCCGTCTCGTGCGGCGGCACGGCCTTCACGATCAGTGCGGGCATCGCCGCGAACGTCGTCCCGACGCCCACGCCGAGGAGTACCGCGCCGGCCACGAGCTGCCACACGTGGTCGCGGAAGAATGCCAAGAACACCATGTCAGCGGCCACGACGAGGGAGCCGAGGGGCAGGACCGGCCCCATGCCGAACCGGGCCGCGAACAGCTCCGCGAGCCGGTTGGCGCCGAGGCTGCCGAGCGAGAGCGGCATGAGGACCAGGCCCGCGCCGACCACCGACAGGCCGAAGCCGTAGCCGGTCCCGTTCGGGACCTGGGCGTACAGGTTGATCAAGGACATCGTCATGTAGAGCCCGATGCCGACCAGGACCGCCGCGACGTCCGCGGTCAGCAGTTCGCGGTTGGCGAGCAGCCGCAGCTCGACCAGCGGATGCGCGGCCCGCAGCGCCTGCCACACCCAGAGTGTGAACAACACCACTGCCGCGGCGGAGAGCCCGAGGACCGTCGGGGACGTCCAGCCCCAGCGCTCACCCTGACTCACCGTCAGCAGCAGACACGTCAGGCCGCCGCTCAGCAGCAGCGCGCCGGGCAGGTCGAGCGGTCGGCGGCGGGCGGTGGACCCGGCCGGGACGACCAGGACGACCATGGCCAACGCGACGGCGGCGATGCCCGTGCCGAACCAGAACGCCGCGCGGTAGTCCCACTCGCGGGCGATGAAGCCGGTGACCGGGTAGCCGAGCCCCGCGCCGACCGACGTCGTGACCGACAGCGCGGCGATCCCGGACCGCATGCGCGCCGGATCGAGGTGGTCGCGCGCGACGGCGATGGTGAGCGGCATGATGCCGAGCCCCGCGCCCTGGAGGGCCCGCCCCGCGATCAGCCACGCGAACCCGGGCGCGACGGCCCCCAGGACGCCGCCCGCGACCACGCAGCCGAGCGCGCCGAGGATCACCCCGCGCCGGTGCGGGCCGTCGCCCAGGCGGCCCATGACGGGCGCGGCGACGGCACCGGTGAGGAGCGTCGCGGTGAGCATCCACTGCGCACTGTCGATCGACACGTCCTGCTCGCGCGCGATGGTCGGGACCATGGGCGCGCCGAGCGTCGTCATGACCGACACCGCGACCGACGTGAACATCAGGATCGGAAGCAGCGCCCGCCCTCGGGCAGCCGCACCCCGGCCGACCGTGTCAGTACGCCCGCCCTTGCGCTCCCGCGCACCCACGTCGCGGTTGTCGTGCTTGATCGCCGTGCCCCCAGATCCCGTCGTACCGGCAGTACGCGCAGCCCCCACGCGCGCCGACCACCCGTACCGCTTGCCCGTGCCCGTCCCTGCCCGCCCCAGCCGACCACCCGTGCCGCCTGCCGGTGCCTGTCCTTGCCCGACTCAGCCGATCACCCGTACCGCTTGCCCGTGCCCGTCCCTGCCCGCCCCAGCCGACCACCCGTGCCGCTTCCCGGTGCCTGTCCTTGCCCGACTCAGCCGACCACCCGTACCGCTTCCCGGTGCCTGTGCTTCCCTGCTTCGGTCGGCGGGTCGCGCCTGTATTGGGGTCTGTCTGCTCGCCTGGCCTGCCGTCGCCTACCTGCCTGCTCGCCCACCTGCTTGCTTGCCTGGTTGCCTGCCTACTTGCCTCTGCTTGCCACCTGCTTGCCTGCTTGCCCACCTGCTCGCCGCTCGCGCTGCCGACCCGTGTTGCGCCTGCTGCGACCCGCCCGGCCCACCGAACTTCCCGGTCCGCCACCTGCCTGCTCTGCCGTGCGGCCCTGCCCGCACTTCCCGTTGCCCTTCCGCTCGCTCGTCCGCCGGGGCCTCGCGTCCGCCCGGAGCGGCTGCCCGCTCCCTTCCCGTTCTTCCGACCCGTCCGAGAAGTCATGAGTCGATGACTTCGGGACCATACGCCATACCCGGCGAAGGTCGAAGAGCGGCCGGGCCGCGGCACTCCTCGGTGCCGCGTCAGGACTGCCTAGGCTGGGGCCGTGGACACCCCCGAGCCCTCAGCGCACCCGCAGCCCGCCACGTCGGCGGAGCCGCCCGCCCCACCCGTCGCGCCCGAGGACTTCAAGGCGGCCCTGTCGCGCTTCGCCGCGGGCGTCGTCGTGGTCACCGCGCACGAGACGCGCGAGACCAGCGACACCGCGAGCGGCGACGACGTCGGCATGACCGCGACCGCGTTCCTGTCCGTCTCGCTCGAACCGCCGCTGGTCCTCGTGAGCCTCCGCCGCCAGGCCCGCATGCGCGAGGTCCTGGACGCGCAGCCCCTCTGGGCGGTCTCCCTGCTGTCCCAGAGCCAGCGGCACGTCGCGGGCCGGTTCGCCATCCCGGGCCGGGTGAGCGACCGGCTCATGTTCGCGGACGTCCCGCACCGGCACGGCGCCGTCTCAGGCGCCCCGCTCGTCGGCGGCGCGCTCGCGACGCTGGAGTGCCGCACCCACCAGATCGTCGAGGCGGGCGACCACTCCCTCGTGATCGGCGAGGTGCTCGCGGCGACGCTGCCGAGCCCCGACGGCCTCCCCCTGCTGCACTTCCGAGGCCGCTACCGATCGCTCGCTTGAGGGACTTCGCCGCCCCCTCTACCCCGACGGCCCCGGAGTCGTCAGACTCCTGTCTGTGAGCGCCGCGGTACGCCCCGCACACCACCGCGCCAACTCCCGTACGCCCGCCGCACGTCGCACCGCCTGCCCGGACCATCGGAACCACCGACCCGAGGGAAGGCCGTCTCATGCCCACGTACGACTACGTCATCGTCGGTGCCGGTTCGGCCGGTTGCGTCCTGGCCGGGCGGCTGAGCGAGGATCCGTCGGTGCGGGTCCTCCTCCTGGAGGCGGGCGACCGCGACCGCAAGCAGGAGATCCACATCCCGATCGGCTTCCCGAAGCTGTTCAAGACCTCGTACGACTGGAACTACCACACCGGCAAGCAAACCGAGCTGGCGCAAAGGGAGTTGTACTGGCCGCGCGGCCGCATGCTCGGCGGCTGCTCGTCCATCAACGCGCAGATGTGGGTGCGCGGACACCGCGCCGACTACGACGCGTGGGCCGAACTCGGCGCCGAGGGCTGGTCGTACGACGACGTCCTCCCCTACTTCCGGCGTGCCGAACGCCGTTCCGGATCCAACCACGACGGCGTCTACGGCACCGACGGGCCGCTGCACATCCAGGAGTTGCGCGACCCCAACCCCACCACCGCCGCGTTCCTGGCCGCCTGCGCCGAAGTCGGGATGCGGCGGCTGGCGGAGATGAACGTCCCGGACAACGAGGGCTATTCGCCCTGTCCCGTGACGCAGCGCCGCGGACGGCGGTGGAGTGCGGCCGACGCGTACCTCAAGCCCGCCCGCAAGCGCCCCAACCTCACCGTGATCACCGACGCCGCCGTACGCCGCATCCTCATCGACGACGAACTCCGGGCAACCGGCGTCGAGTTCACCAACACGTCCGGCCACATCCAACAAGTGGCCGCGCAGCGCGAGGTCGTGCTGTCCGCCGGATCGATCGGTTCTCCCCATCTGTTGATGCTGTCCGGCGTCGGAGACCCCGACGTGCTGCGCGCGGCGGAGATCACCCCACGCCACGAACTCCCCGGCGTCGGACGCAACTTGCAGGACCACCTGGTCGCCGTGGCAGTCGCCCACTGCACGGAGCGGGTGACGCTCGCCGCCGCGGACAAGCCGTCACCGCGCGAGTTGCTGCGCTACATGCTGTTCGCGCGGGGGATGCTCACGTCCAACGTCGGAGAAGCCGCCGCGTTCATACGCACGGACGACTCCCTCGCGCACCCGGACATCGAGATCATCTTCGCGCCCGGCCCGTACCTCAACCACGGCCTCGAACCGCCGCCCGGACACGGCCTCACCCTCGCGTCGATCCTGCTCCAGCCGCGGAGCACCGGCACGATCGTCCCCGCGGGACCGGACGCTTCCCTTCCGCCCGTGATCGACCCGGCGTACCTGACCGCCCCGGGCGATCGCAAGGCCCTCGTCGCCGGACTGCGGCGGGCCGCCGAACTCCTCAACACCGACGCCCTCGGCCGCTACGTGGGCGCACCGATGGCCCCGTGGCCGGGCAGCGACGACGAGGACGTGCTGAACCGCTACGTCGGCGACCACGCCGAGACGCTCTACCACCCGGTCGGCACCTCCCGCATGGGCACGGACGAAGAGGCGGTCGTGGACCCGCAGTTGCGCGTACGCGGCATCACCGGCCTGCGCGTGGCCGACGCGTCCGTCATGCCGAGGATCAACCGCGGGCACACCCACGCACCGACGGTGATGATCGGCGAACGCGCGGCCGACCTGATCGAGTCCGCACGCCCCTGACCGACTCCGCGGCGGGCGCACTCACCCCGTTCCGGTTGCCCCGCCGCCGTCCGCCACCCGCATCAGCCCGTCCGCGGAGACCGACGCCACCAGGCGCCCGTCCTGCGCGTACACGTGGATGCGGCCGTGCATGCGGCTGCGTCCCGCGTACACGCTCTCGCAACGCAGCAGCAGCCACTCGTGGATCGAGAACGGCTCGTGGAACGTCACGTTCTGACTGAGCATCACCGACGTGCCCTTGCCGCCGAGCGCCGCGACCGCCTCCGCCGTGTACGGCCGCAGTGCCACCGGCCCGAGAAAGCCCTCGGTGCCGTACGCGAGCAGCGACCGCGACAGCGACGCCTCGTCGGGCACCTTCGTGCAGCGCATCCACACGTCCAGCGTCGGCGGCCCGGCCAGGCCCGGCGCCAGCGCGTCCGCCCCGCCGAAGGTCCGCACCTCCCACGGCAGCATCGCCACCGGCAGATCGGCGCAGTCCTCGGGCCCGGGTACGCCGTCCGGCAGCGGTCGCTGGTGCCGCAGGAAGTCCGGTTCGTCGCGCGTCAGCATCACCAGCGACCGCGCGTGCTCGCGCCCCTCCTGCCGGAACGCCACCTGGACCGTCGCGAGCGCCCGCCCCGACTGCACGACGTCGACCTCGACATCCACCGGCTGCGCCGCGTTGCCCCCGCGCGGGAAGACCCCCTGGACCGACTGCACCGCGAACCCCGGCACCGTACGTTCCGCGGCCGCGACCGTCTGCGCGAGCACCTGGCTCCCGAGCGTGGTCGGCAGCCGCGACACGACGTTCCGAGCCCGGAACCGCCCCGGCTCCGCCGCGTCGATGTCCAGCGCGTCCATCAGGTCGGCCAGGTCGATGCCCGGCCACAATTCCGTTCCAGAGGCCATGGACGCATGATCGCAAACCCGATCTGACGATGCGTCAGGGGGCGGAACCTGAGGTTCCGCCCCCTGCCCCGCGCCCACTCACCGGACGCAGCCGACCCACACGCCGACGCCCCGCACGTCCGTCCCGATCAGACGCGCGAACCGCCCTGCTTCCGCATGAACCCGGCGACCAGCGACACCAGGACCACCGACACGGCGATGCTGATGATCCATCTCAGCCAGTCGATCCCCCTGGTCTCGTCGACCCCGATCGCGGCGGCGATGCCGTAGCCGGCCAGGGTTCCGAGGATGCCCACGCCGATGGTGGCCAGCATGCCGATGCTCTGCTTGCCGGGCAGGAACAGCCGGGCAAGCATGCCGATGATGAAACCGGCGATGATCAGACCGATGACGTCCCAGAACCCCATGTGAGCCTCCTGACCCGGCACCCGCCGCACCGTACGGTGGGCACCGGCAACTATTCGGACTTTTCGGTCAAATCCGAGCGTCGCATGATCGGCTCACCCCCGCCACACCAACCCCCGCCGCGCAAACCGGCCCGTGCGGCCACCCCGGCCCCCACCCCACCGCTCGCGCGTTCGGTACAAACCCGTCGCCCATTCGGACCGGTGACTTGTAGCGTGTGAACCGCAGTGCACAATGGACTGCGCACCACCGGCCCCGATAGCTCAGCTGGCCAGAGCGCCGCTCTTGTAAAGCGGAAGTCGTCGGTTCAAACCCGACTCGGGGCTCCAAAAATGGCCAGGTCAGGCACCGTCTGACCTGGCCATTTCCATGTCACGGCCGTTCCTGGGCCTGTGCCGGGGGCCGCGTCGGACCGGCCTGCGTGCGCAGCGCATGCGCGGACGGCAGCTCATCCCCCGCCATCAAGGGGTACCAGGGACCACCGTCCGACCGCCGCAGACGTTCTCGTCCTGGTACGAATCGCCTCGTACGAGCTCTCGCGCCCAGGCACGGGGGCGTACCAGAGGGTCCGGGTTGCACATGCCGACGCGGCACCGGGGTCGCCCGCGCGGCGGCGGGCTGCGTGCGGGGTCGGCGCGGGATCGGGTCAGTTCGCCGCCGGCGGGGCAAGGCGCGAGTGGAAGGTGGGGAGGTCGGGGACGAACCAGAGGTGGCGGGTCTGGTTGGCCTCGTGGACGAAGTCGCGGAACGCGCTGCTTGCGGCCGTCCTGGGGGTTACGTCACCCAGGACGGCCAGTCCAATGCGGTAGTTCGCAAACTTCTGGACGATATGTCCCGCCACCCGCGTGCTCAGGTCGAAGAAACTCTCATCGAACCGCTCCACGGGAACGGCCACCCAGGTGGCCCCTCGGCCGAAGGCGTCGCCGATCAGGTCGGTGGCGTCGTGCTCGCCGCTCACGACGCGACCGTCCGCCGCGCACAACAGGACCGGTGTGCCGTGGATGAGTTCGAGGGTGTCGGGCATGACCGCGTGGCTCCTTGGCAGCGGGGCGTGACGCGGCCGTGCGGCGCCCCAGCACCGCCGGCGGACGTCACACGGCGTCACGTCGGAGTGTAGGGGCGCCGACATATCGGACCGGAGTCATTTAACGGTGGTCTGCGCCTTCCTGGGTCGTGGGACGCCACCACCGGCCGGGCGCAGGCGTTGGGCCTGTTCCCTCAGGTGGGGCGCCAGGACGTCGAGGCCGCGGTGGTTCCCCTTCGCGATGCGGTGCAGCAGTTCCGCGGTCACCACGATCTCGGCCACCCGCCCGTCGGCCGTGTCGAGTTCGGGGAACGCGGTACGCACGCGCGCGGCCAGCTCCGGCACCGACAGGCTGTGCGCGTACAACATCGCCGCGTCGTACGCGATCGGCGCCCGGCCCCAGGCCGCCCAGCCGAGCAGGTCCGGGCCCGGCTCGGTGCCCGTCTCCGCGCTGAGGTCGGGACCGAGGTCGGGTGCGCCCTTGGTGAGGTTCGCCCAGTGCAGCGACCCGTGGGCCGGAGCGGTCGCCCGCAACGTCGGTGCCCTGAAACCGAGTTGGTCGGGGACCAGGACGTCGATCCAGTCCTGGTGCACGATGGTGCGCTGTGTGCGCGCCCGGGCCACGATGCCCAGGGTGCGCCGCAGGTCGCCCCACCACGCGTCCGGGAGGTCGATCGCCGTCTCGGCCACCGGGCTCCACGAGCACCGCGGCGTCCGCACGTACTGGAGCAGTTCGGCCCGGTACGCATAGGGGCCGTCGGTCCAGTCGCGCACGTCCAGCAGCTTGGGGCGCCGGTCGACGAAGTCGCCGAAGCGGTCCCCGAACAGGTCGCCGAACGCGAACTCGGCCGTCCTGTTGCCCTGCCAGCGCCGGTCGGCGGTCTCGGCGACGGGCGTCGAGAGCACCCGCAGCCATGCGGGTACGCCGCCGCCCGACAGCTCGGTGCGTCGGCCCGCGCTGCGGCCGCGCCGACCGTGCACGGTCGGGCCCGCCGCCACGCGGTCCAGGAGCTTACCGGCGTGGTCCAGCGCGGCGAGGAGCCGGGAGGCCGCGGCCGGGTCGGACAACCCCCGCTCGGCGGACGCCTGGTCGGCCAGGCCTCGGGCGAACGCCGCCAGTGCCGACGGCTGAGGGGTGCCGTTCGGTGACGCGGTCCGCGACGCCGTCGTCGCGGAGCGGTCTGAGGCGGCTCGTCCGGACGCCGGGCGTTTGGCCGAAGGACGGTCGGGAACGGAAGCGGAACGGGAAGTGCCGCGGCCGGAAGAGGAAGAAGGGGAGGGAGAGGAAGCGATGTCGGGGTTGGCGGGTTCCGCCTGGTGGGTGTTGCCGGCCGTCGAAGCCGCCGCTTTGGGGCGCCTCCGGGGCCGCACGGTCTTCTGAGGAGTCGAAGGGCTCATGCCGACTGCGCGCCGCCGTCGACGGGCCACGGGCTCTTGCCGCCTCCCGGCGACCACAAAGTACGCTCCGTGCCAGGCCTGTTCGGTTCCATGGAAAAAACCTCCAGATGTGCGCCGACCCCGCCGAGGACTTCCCCGGCGCGGCCTGTGACGGGCGGGCGACCCGGCGAGGGAATCACCCACCCGGTGCGGACCCGGCGTCATTGGCGTGTCCGCACAACCACATGATTCGAGCGTCACCCGCCCCGGCGCGCATGGATACCGACGTCTTACCGTCGTCGTCGCCGTCGTCCGCGGTCCGAATCGCGCTCCGACGCGGCGCGCCCCCGACGGCAAGGCCGTCGTGCGCACGTCATGTCACCGCCGTCTTCGCACGATGGATAATCGTGGAGATCCCCGCGGCTACCGTCGAAACTGGACGAGCTGCACCGCCCAAGCGGGGGTTCGATGGCCGAGAAACACAGGGAACAGGCGACGGCGCCTACACTGCTGCGGGTTCTGGTGACCCGCCGCCACTGGCAGGTCTACGAGACCTTCCGGCACCACTACGAGCGGGCCGCCGAGGCCCTCTCCGAGCGCGAGGGCGATCGCCGGGTACGCGGACTGACCGTTTCCAAGCGGCAGTTCGAGCGCTGGTACGGCGGTGAGCTGAAGACTCGCCCGTACCCCGACCAATGCCGCGTCCTGGAGGAGCTGTTCGACTGCCCGGTCGACGAACTCCTCGCCCCTGCCCGGCCCGAGCAGTCATCCCCGCCCCGCGCCATCACCAACACGCCCACGACCACGACCTCGGCCCCCGCCCTCTCCCCGCGCAGATTCGCGCCGGGGCGGACGGCCGAACCGGCAACCCGGGTCGGGCCGCTCGCCGCCACAATGGATACCGATGCCTGGGGCGACCCGGGCATCGGTGATCGGGAGAGGCAGGTCGAGATGGCCGCACGTCGCGCTTTCCGCTTCGGCAGCACGGCCGAAGGCAGCACCGTGGTCCCCGAGACGCTGGCGCAACTGCACGACGAAGTGCGGCGCCTGGCCGACGCCTATCCGAGACTTCCGCTGCCCACGCTGCTCGGCGACCTTGTCGAAGTCCAGGACACCACCTTCCGCATCCTCGAACACGGTCGCGTACGCCCGTCCCAGGCCCAGGAGTTGTACCTGCTGGCCGGGATGACCTCCGGAATGCTCTCCAAGGCGAGCCACGATGTCGGGGACCCGCGCTCGGCGATGATGCAGGCGCGCACCGCCTACATATGCGCCGACAACGCCGACCACCCCGCGATGCGCGCGTGGGTACGCGGCATGCAGTCGCTCATCAACTACTGGGCGGGACGGCCGCAGGAGGCCGCACGGTACGCCGCGCTCGGCACCGCGGTCGGGGAGAACGTCCGCGGCACGACCTCGATTTGGCTCGCGTGCCTGGAGGCACGGGCGTACGCGATGCTCGGCGACGCCGGCAACGCCCGTGCCGCGGTGATCCGTTCGGAGGAGACCCGGGACGCGGTGCGGCCGGACGACCTGGACTCCTACGGCGGGATCCTCACGTTCCCGCGCGTGCGACAGCTCTATTACGTCGCGGAAGCCGTGGTGCACCTGCGGGACGACCCGCGCGGCGCGCAGGAGCAGGCGGCCGAGGCGGTCACCGCGTACCGCGACGCGGACCCGGAGGACTGGGCGTTCGGCGACGAGGCGGGCGCGCACACCAACCTCGCGCTGTCCCGGATCGCCGCAGGCGAACTCGACGGTGCCGTCGAGGCGGTACGTCCGGTGCTCGACCTGCCCTACGAGCAACGCAACTTCGGCATCGTGGTGAGCGCCCGGCGGGTGCACAACGCGCTCTCGGACGCCCGGTTCCTGACTTCCCCCGCGGCCGCCGACACCCGCGAGGAGATCGAGGAGTTCACCGCCTCCCCCACGGCCTCGCTGCTGCGTTGAGAGGGTACGTGCGACGCCGACCCGGGTAGATCGGCCGCATGAACGGTATCGATGTCCACGGAATGCGTCTCCGCCTTCGCGAGCTGGCCCCCGGCGATGAGCCGGGGGTTCTGGCGATCTACGGCGACCGCGAGGCGACCCGCCATCTGAGCTTCGAACCGCGCTCCGCCGAGGAGGTGGCCGGCGTCGTCGCGGGCGCGGTTCGATCGGCAGGTGCCGAGCCGCGGGTCGAGTACGTCCTGGCGGCCGTCCCGCACGACGCCCCGGAGGACATCGTCGGGATCACCCGCCTGGCCACCGAGCCGCAACGCGCGGCCACCATCGGCTTCGCACTGCGCCCCGACTCGTGGGGCCAGGGGTTCGGCACCGAAGTGGTCCATCTTCTCTGCGCGTTGGGGTTCGGACAGCTCGGTCTGCACCGCATCTGGGCGGCCCGGTCGCCGCTCAACACGGCTTCGGCCGAGACGCTGCGCAAGGCGGGGATGACGGAGGACGGCCGCATCCGGGACCACGTCCACGTGCGCGGAGCGTGGCGCGACTCCATCTTCCACGCGATCCTCGAACACGAGTGGAAGTCGCCCTGGGGCAGCGATTCACCGCGGATCACGCACTTCGCCTGGGGGGAGATCGACGCCGAGGGGCTCGCCCGGCACAAGGACCTCAAGGTCTACCCGGGCGGCGGACGCGCGTGGGACTGGAACGAGACCGGCACGCGGCACTCTCCCGGCGTCCAGGTCGCGGACGTCGCCGAGTTCGCCGAACGCGGCTGCGAAGTCGTCGTGCTGACGCGCGGCGTGGACCTGCGCCTGGAAGTCCCCGACGCGACGGTCGGGTTCCTTCGCGCGAAGGGCATCGACGTGCTGGTCTCGGACACCGCGTCGGCGATCACGGAGTACAACCGCCTGGTGGCGGAGGGACGCGCGGTGGGCGGGCTGTTCCACACCACTTGCTGAGCCCGTGCGGCCGGGCACCGGGACTGTGCGCCGGTCGAGTCAGCGCATGGGGACGGCCGTCGGGTCGTCGAAGGTCGCCTCACGGCTGATCCGCAGGGCGCCCTGGAGCGTCGCGTCCGCCCCCAAGACGCCGAGCACGATGGCCGGTTCGAGGTGCGCTGCGACCGCATGGCGGCGTTCCAGCGCCTCGGCGATGCCCGGGAGCAGCCACCGGCCCCAGGTGGCGAGGTAGCCGCCGAGGATGACCTCGCCCGCGTCGGTGAGCCCCCAGATGGCCAGGATCGCGGCCCCGAGCGGGCGGCCCGCGCGGGCGAGGGCGTCGACGGCGTGCGGGTCGTCCGCACGCAGACGGCGGTCCAACTCGTCCAGTGCCGCGGGCAGTCCGTCGGCCACGGCGCGGTCGGCGAGGCCCGCGGCGGCGGTCAGCGGTTCCGGGCCGATGTAGAGGGCCAGGCAACCGCGGGCGCCGCACAGGCATTCGGGGCCGTCGAGGGCCAGCGGGATGTGTCCGATCTCCCCGGCCGTCCCGCGGGATCCGGTATGAATGCGCCCGTCGATGAGCAGTCCGCCGCCCACGCCGGTGTCGGCCTTGATGTAGGCGACGGTGTACGGCAGTTCGACGCCCGACGTCCGCAACGCCTGCACGCGCGCGTGGTACTCCGCCAACGCGGCCACGTTCGCGTCGTTGACCACCTCGACCGGGCACCCCAGCGACGGTAGATGCTCCTCGACCAACGCCCGCAGGTCGGTGTGCGGCAGCCAGCCGAAGTCGATCGCCGCCGCCACCGTGTTCCCCGGCCCCGGCCCCGGCCCCGAGCCCGTGACCGGCCCTGCCATCGCCACGACGGCCCGTGCCAGGTACGCCCCTTCGCACGCCTCCCCCACCACCGCCGCCGCGCGCCCGATCTCCCGGGCGATCACCGCGGCGAGCGGCCGGGGTTCGCCGTACGGCGCGTGGTGCGGCTCCGACACGCGGTGCACGACCGCTCCCGCGAGGTCGCCCGCCATGACCTCGACGCGTTCGAGCGTGACCTGCACGGCGATCGCCGCCACCCGCTCGGGGACCAGGCGAAGCAGGCGGCGCGGCCGTCCGCGGGCGCCGGTGGCCGCCGAACCGACCTCGCGCACGAGGCCGCGTTCGATCAACTCGGCGGTGATCCCCGTGACCGACGCGTGTACGAGCCCGGTCGCGGCGGCCAGTTCGGTCCGCGCACACGGCCCGTACTCCGCGACATGCCGCAGCACGAGCCCCAGGTTGTGGCGGCGCACGGCGGCCGTGTCGACGGGCGCCGCGGCGGGCGGGCGGTCCGCGGCGGCGTGACGCTGCGGTCGGTCGGTGGGGGCTCTCACGTGCTCGATTGTGCCTTGCTTCGACGGTGGTGCGGGGCGCGAGCGGCCTGAGGCCAGGTCGACGCGCCACTCGCCGGAAATCCGCCGCAGCTATTTTTTCAACTCTTGCAATATATGTGCCGACCACCCGATACTCGGAACGACCGCCGGATCCCGAGACCCCGCGCAAAGGACGGCCACCGTGCCCCACCCGCCGCTCGTCACCACCAGCCTGGGCCCGGTCAGCGGCGCCTGGGAGGGCCCGTCCGCCCGCTTCCTCGGCATCCCGTACGCCCGACCGCCGGTCGGGGACCTGCGCTTCGCCGCCCCGGCGGCGCCGGAGCCGTGGACCGAGCCGCTGGACGCCACCGCGTACGGCCCGACCGCGCAGCGCCGCGCCTTCGGCGACGGCGAGGGGCCGACGATCATCCCCGAGCCGTCGATCCCCGGCGCCGCGACGCTGAACCTCAACGTGTTCACCCCCGACCCCACCGCCGGCTCCGCCCTGCCCGTGCTGGTCTGGATCCACGGCGGCGGCTTCGTCGCCGGTTCGGCGGCCAGCCCGTGGTACGACGGACGCGCGTTCAACCGCGACGGGGTCGTACTGGTCTCACTCGGCTACCGGCTGGGCATCGAGGGCTTCCTGCACGTCGAGGGCGCCCCCGACAACCGCGGCGTGCTGGACTGGATCGCCGCCCTGGAGTGGGTGCGCGACAACATCGCGGCCTTCGGCGGCGACCCGGCCAAGGTGACCATCGCAGGCCAGTCCGCAGGCGGCGGCGCCGTACAGACGCTGCTCGCGACGCCGACGGCGCACGGCCTGTTCCGCGCCGCCATCTCGGTTTCGGGCGCGGTGATGGAGCCGCAGAGCCGCGCGGACGGCACAGCGGTCGCGGAGCGCCTGACCGCGCGCACCGGAACACCCGCCACGGTGGCCGCGCTGCGCGACCTGCCGGACGACGAAATGCTGGCGCTCCAGGACGCGTTGGCGGCACCCGCCGAGGGCGCGGCGCCGCTGCCCGAACTGCTGCTCGCGCCCTTCGCGGACGGCACGCTGATCCCCGAGCAGGTGCCGGACGCGATCCGCGGCGGAACCGCGAGCCCGGTCCCGCTGATGCTCGGCGCGACGCACCACGAGTTCAACATGGCCGCCGAGTTCGGCATGCCGGACCTGCCGGTAGAGGCCGCCCGCGCGCTGCTCGCGCAGGTGGGGCTGGACGCGGAGGCGATCGAGGCGTACCTGCGGCTGCACGAGGGCGCGACGCCCGCGCGGATCATCGGGCAGGGCCTGACCGACCAACTGTTCCGGGCCACCGCGGTACGCATCGCGGAGGACCGCGCCGCGCTCGAACTCCCCACCTGGCTCTACGCGTTCGAGTGGCTCTCCGGTGCGCGGACGATGGGCGGCATGGCGTTCCACTGCCTCGACCTGCCGTTCGCCTTCGACCTGCTGGACGCCCCGGGTGCCGAGGCGTCGACCGGTCCGGACGCGCCGCAGAAGCTCGCGGACGCCGTGCACGGCGCATGGGTCGCGTTCATCCGCGACCTCGACCCGGGCGCCGCCTGGCCGCGCTACACACTCGCGGAGCGCGCCACGCGCATCTGGGACGCCGAACCGGGCATCGCGCACGACTTCTACGGCCCCGAGCACGCGGTGTGGGGAAGCCGCCGGGGCTGAACCGCCCGACAGGACTCGGCGGAGCCCGCCGACACACCCCCGCCACGAAGCCGCCTCTCCGGAGGCGGCTTTCCCACGTCCGCGATCTCGCCTCGTACCACCCAGGGGTATCGGGACGTGCGACGCCGCCGAACTGCACGGAAGGCAATATGCCGATCCAACTTGACTAGATACCCCCTAGGGGTATCTTATGGAGCCAACGGAGGACCACGCCTCCGGAACGACACGGAGGAAGATCACCATGAACCGCCACGAGCACGCCGCACACACCCCGCAGACCCCCGCCGCCGAGTCGGCCCAGACCCACGCCGGTGGCCACGAGGCCGGTGCCCATTCCGGTGCGCACGCCCACGGCCATGGCGCCGGATCACACGGCGGCGGCGTGCCGGGCGGCCTCCAGGTCTCCGAACGCGGCTACACGCTGGTGCCCGGCACCGAGCCGCGGCACGCCGGCGAACCCACCGACCTCCGCTTCCAAATCCTCGGCCCCGACGGCAACCCCTGGACGCAGTACGACCTTTCGCACGGCAGGCAACTGCACCTCATCGTCGCCCGCCGCGACCTCTCCGGCTTCCAGCACGTGCATCCCGTGCTCGACGCGGACGGCACCTGGTCCGTACCGCTGACCTTCGCCGACGCGGGGGACCACCGGATCTTCGCGGACTTCGCGCCGACCGGGGACCCGCAGGGCGCACTCACCCTCGGCGCCGACATCGCGGTGGCGGGCGACTACCGCCCCGTGCCGCTGCCCGTGCCTTCGCGTACCGCCCGGGTCGACGGCTACACCGTGACGCTCGACGGCGACCTCGCCACGGGGGACGGCGGGATGGTGACACTGTCCGTCGCCAAGGACGGACGCCCGGTGACCGACCTGGAGCCCTACCTCGGCGCGTACGGCCACCTCGTCGCACTGCGGCAGGGCGACCTCGGCTACCTCCACGTCCACCCGCAGGGCGAGCCGGGCGACGGCGTGACCCCGGCGGGCCCCGGAATCGTCTTCCACGCGGCGGCGCCGAGTGCCGGGGCGTACCGGCTCTACCTCGACTTCCAGCACGAAGGCATGGTGCGCACCGCGGAGTTCACCGCCGTCGCCGCCCGCCCGGCCCCGCGGCACACGCCCCAGCAGCACGCCGCCGACCACGGCGAGCACGCGGGCCACGGCGAACACGCGGCTCACGCCGGACACGCCCACCACACCGGGTGACGCCCCGGCCGACCGCCGCGGACCGACCGACGACCTGAGGGGCCGTACCGAAGCGATTCCGGTACGGCCCCTCAGCCGCGTCCGCGCCACTCGGGCGCGCCGTCACGAAGCCCGGCCCACGCCAGGCCGCACCCGCCCCCGGCTCCTACTCCGACCCCGACTCGGCGTCCAGAGCCGCCAACCGCTCCCGGGCCAACTCCGCAACCTCGTGCGGCATTTGCGGGGTCGCCAGCACCAAGTCCGCGAGCGAGCGCAGCAGCGTCACCTCGCGCGTACGGTACGCAGCCACCGCGTCGACGAAGCGCCGTCCCACCAACTCCGCGACGTCGTCCCGCACATCGGGCACCAGCCACGCGGTGGCAACGAGAGCGAACAGCGCCGCGTCGCTCACCCAGTCCTCGGGCCCGAACGCCAGGTCCACCAGCACCGCGCGCCGCACCGAGCCCTCCCACGGCTCGTCGGCCCGGTGGTGCGCAATGCCGAGGCACGCCCAGATCTGCACGAGGCGTACCCACAACGCCGGTTCGTGGCGGGCGAAGGTCTGGCCCAGCTCGCTGTCGTCCGGCGCGGGCGGATGCGCCAGCACACCCAACAGGTCGTCGAGCGCGCACCCGGCCAGCAACACCGCCCGGTCGTAGGCCAATGCGGGGTGCGGCCACGACGGGTCCGCGATGCCGCGCACCGCCTCGGCGGTCGCCGGATCCGGTACGCCCGGCACCGGCCGCGCCTCCGTCGAGCCCGGGGCATACGCCCACACCGCGTACTTGCCCGGCCGCAACGCCACCCGCGGGTCCGGCGCGGGCACCGACTGCACGGTCAACTCGAAGCGCGGAAAGGCTCCGCGCACCGCGAGCAGCGCGCTCGGCGGCTCCAACGCGCTCAGCGAGATCGCGATCTCCGCCTCCCCCGGCTCGACCTGGTCCAGGAGTTGGCTCAGTGTGTTGGTCAACGCCTCGGTGGGGTACGGCACATGCCGCAACCACGCGCCCGAGCACGCCCGCGCGACCAGCTCGTGGGCGTACCCGTGGTCCGGGTACGAGCGCAAGTGGTCGATCAGCGCGATCAGATGCGCGATGTCGCGGTCCCGGGCCCAGCGCACGCCGTGCAACGCGGGCGCGGCCTTCGGGTGCGCGGGGTCGGTCGCGAGCGCGCGTTCGATCCACCCGATGCCCTCCTCGAACCGGCCTTGCCCGGCGATGAGTTCGCCGAGATCGACGTGCAGGTCCAGATCCTCGGGGTGGTCGCGCAGGACGGTGGCCCACAGCTTCTCGGTATCGCGCTCACGCCCGACGCGCCGCCAGGCGTTGCCGAGCATGATGGCGGCCTCCAGCGAACGGTCCTGCGTCCAGGCGCGGAACGCCCAGTCCACCGCCTCGCGCAGCGCGTCGAGCCGCCGCATGAACGAGGAACCGGCCCACAGCAGGAAGCCGTGCCGCGGATGCGCGTCGGTCATCGCGACGGCGAGTTCGGCGAACGGGCCGAAGTGGGACCGGTGTTCCTCGGGAACCGGGTCGTCGAGGATCTGGACCATGCCCAACAGCGTGCGCGCGTACGCCTCCGGGTCGAGCTGCGGCACGAGGTCGGTCCGCAGCCACCCGGCGGAGCCCGCCCAGGGGCGGTGCGGCTCGTGTGCCGCGACCTGCGAGAGGCCGAGCAGCGCCCGGTCGAAGTCGCCCGCGGCGGCCTGGAGATGGGCGAGGGCCGCCGCGCTGCCCGCGAACATGCCGCCGTGTTCGTCGGGCCCGTACAGGCCGATGCCGCCCTCGGGTGCGCGCGAGGCCAGCACGCCGAGCATTTCGTGGGCCTCGGGCAGGCGGGGTTCGCAGAAGAGTGCGTTGGCCACGTGCACGGCGGCGTGCCCGGTCTCGCCGTCGGCCAGCGCCAGACGCGCCATCGCCAACTCGCCGTGCGCCTCCTGGACCGGGTCGCCGACGCCTTCGCGGCCACCGGAGTCGTGCGGATGGTTGTGTGCCACGGTGCTGAGCCCCCGCTCGTGCTTCGTCGCCTCACGATGTGTTCGCCGGACGAAGATCGACACTAGTCGAGGGAAACACGTGCGGGGCAAGGCCACCCGACGTCGTCCCCGGAACGCCGCGCGCTCACCTGCACGCACACCTCACCCGGACGCGAGGCCCTGGATCGTGCCCTCAAATTCCCGCCGCTCCCGCGACGCCGGGCCGTGACGGCCCTCCCAAGTGCCACGCACGCTCGCCGCGTCACGACCCTCGCCGCCGGGCCTTGACGGCCCTCCCAAGCCAAACCCAGGCCGAGCCGCGGGCCGCGCCTTGCGAGCGCACGCACCACGACCCGCGGGCTATCCGACGAGACTTTGAAGCCACTCCCTGGCAGCCAAGGGGCTTCCCCCGGCAAGAACCGACTCGGGCACGAGAACCGCCCCTCACCCGGAGACGATCTGCGCCGATCCTCCCGGCCCCGCCTGCGCCGGTACGTCCGCCCCCGTCCCCGGCCGGGCCGTCGGCCCCCCGGCCTGCCTCGCCGCCGCGGCCCGCTCGTGCGCGGCCGCCGCCGCGGCGACCGACGGATCGACCACGACCGCCGCCTCCCGCCCCGACTCGGCGTCCACCACCAGTTCCACGGCCACATCCGCCGAGCCGGCCACACCCACGACCGCATCCGGCAGCGCGGCAGCCGACACCGCGGCATCCGGCGCTGCGGCATCCGACACCGCCGCCGGCCCCGTGGACCCGCGCACCACGAGCTCCGGCCGGTACACCAGTTCGGTGCGCGGCGCCCGCCCCCCGCCGATCTCGTCCAGCAGTGCCCGCACCGCCGCCGCGCCCATCGGCGCGACCGCCTGCCGCACGGTCGTCAGCGGCGGATCGGTGAACGCCACCAGCGGCGAGTCGTCGTACCCCACCACCGACACATCGCCCGGCACGCTCATGCCGCGCTCGCGCACCGCCCGGATCACCCCGAGCGCCATCAGGTCGCTGCCGCACACGATCGCGGTCGCGCCGCGGTCCAGCAGGGTGCCCGCCGCGGCCTGCCCGCCCTCGACCGAGAACAGCGAGCGCTCGATCCACGGATCGGCGTCGTCGACACCGAACGTCTCCCTGAGGCCGCGTCGGAACCCGGCGATCTTGCGCGCCGTCGGCACGTACCGCTCCGGGCCGACCGCGAGGCCGATGCGCCGATGCCGCAGCGACGCCAGGTGCCCTATCGCGAGTTCGACGGCCACCGACTCGTCGCTGCTGATGAAGGGGGCGTCGATGCCGTCCGCCCAGCCGTTGACGAAGACGACCGGCAGGCCGCGCTCGACGAGCCGCACGTACCGCGAGGTGTCGGCGCCCGAGTCGGAGTGCAGGCCGGAGACGAAGATGATGCCGGAGACGCCGCGCTCAAGGAGCAGTTCGGTGTAGTCGTCCTCGGTCGCGCCGCCCGGGGTCTGCGTGCACAGCACCGGCGTGTAACCGTGGTGGGCCAGCGCGCGTTCGATGACCTGCGCGAACGCCGGGAAGATCGGGTTGTCCAGCTCGGGCACCATGAGGCCGACCAGACCCGCGCTGCGGCGGCGCAGCCGGGCCGGCCGCTCGTACCCCAGCACGTCGAGTGCGGTGAGCACCGCGCGCCGGGTGTCCTCCGCCACCCCCGGGCGGCTGTTGAGCACGCGGCTGACGGTCGCCTCGCTGACCCCGGCCTGGGCGGCGATGTCCGCCAACCGTGTCTTCATGGCCGACCAGCGTAGTTGAAGGTTTCTGAAGGATTCAGCAGGGGCTTGCACGGGATGCAAAGTCTTGCAGGACCGTGTGACGCACAGGGCTGACAACAGGCCGTTCCGCCGGGTACCGTGGCGCGAGTCCATTTGGATGGACTAGACCATTTCGCCCTCCACTCGGATCGTCCGGCACGTTCCTGCCGGTGAAGGGGAGTACCACCATGGCTTCGGTCACGTACCGCAAGGCAACCTGCGTCTACAAGGGCGCCGACCGCCCCAGCGTCAACGCGCTCGACCTGGAGATCGCCGACGGCGAGTTCCTGGTCCTCGTGGGCCCGTCCGGCTGCGGCAAGTCCACCTCGCTGCGCATGCTCGCCGGCCTCGAAGAGGTCACCGACGGCGCCATCCAGATCGGCGACCGCGACGTCACCTACCTGGAGCCGAAGGACCGGGACATCGCGATGGTGTTCCAGAACTACGCGCTCTACCCGCACATGACGGTCGCCGACAACATGGGCTTCGCCCTCAAGATCGCCGGCGTCGACAAGGCCACGATCCGCGCCAAGGTCGAAGAGGCCGCCAAGATCCTCGACCTCACCGAGTACCTCGACCGCAAGCCCAAGGCGCTCTCCGGCGGCCAGCGCCAGCGCGTCGCGATGGGCCGCGCGATCGTCCGCGAGCCGCAGGTCTTCCTCATGGACGAGCCGCTGTCGAACCTGGACGCCAAGCTCCGCGTCCAGACCCGCACGCAGATCGCCTCGCTCCAGCGCCGCCTCGGCATCACCACCGTGTACGTCACGCACGACCAGGTCGAGGCCATGACCATGGGCGACCGCGTCGCGGTGCTCAAGGACGGCGTGCTCCAGCAGGTCGACACGCCGCGCAACATGTACGACCGGCCGGCCAACGTCTTCGTGGCGGGCTTCATCGGCTCCCCCGCGATGAACCTCATCGAGGCCGACCTCGCCGCCGACGGCGTGCGCTTCGGCGACGTGGTCGTCCCGGTCTCACCCGCGGCCCGCGAACTCGCCGCGGCCGAGGGCGCTAGCAAGGTGACGCTGGGCGTACGCCCGGAGCACCTGGAGGTCCGCAGCGCCGAGGGCCTGGCCAAGACCGGCAACGGCCTCCCGGTCGTCGTCGACGTCGTGGAGGAGCTGGGCTCCGACGCCTACGTCTACGGCACCGCGAAGATCGACGGCGAGGCCAAGAGCCTGGTCGTGCGCGTCTCCGGCCGCAAGGTCCCGAACAAGGGCGAGACGCTGCACGTCGTGGCGCAGGCGGGCGAGACCCACCTGTTCTCGACCGTGACCGGCGAGCGCCTGGCCGACTGACGGCCCGGAGCACTCCTCCGTCGCCAGTAGTGGCGCGTGCGGCCCCACCGAACCGATCGGCGGGGCCGCACGCGTGTCGCCGCCCGCCGCCGCCCATCCGGGCCGGGAAGACTGGACGCCATGAAACGCATGACCCCCGCCGAGACCCTGGCCTTCCTGCGGAACGGGGCGCGCACCGGCAAGTTGGCGACGGTCCGCCCGGACGGGCGGCCGCACGTCGCGCCCATCTGGTTCGACGTGGACGAGCTCGCCGCGCCCGACGCGGACGGCATGCACGCCGAGCTGGTCTTCAACACCGCCGAGTCCTCCGTCAAGGGACGCAACCTGCGCAACGACCCCCGGGTCAGCCTCTGCGTGGACGACGACCGGCCGCCGTTCAGCTATGTGGTGGTCGAGGGCGAGGCGCGCCTGATCGACGACCCGGCGGAGCTGCGGACGTGGGCGACCCGCATCGGCGGCCGGTACATGGGCGCGGACCGGGCCGGCGAGTACGGCGAACGCAACGGTGTACCAGGAGAGTTGCTGGTACGCGTGCACATCCACCACGTGGTCGCCCACAAGGGCGTCGCGGACTGACGCGGAGGCGCGCACCGGAAGTCGGGTGGCCCACGGAGCGGCGCGGCCCGACGAGCGGTTGACCGGCACACAGGCGCAGCCCGGGGAACAGGTGGCCGACGCAAAGGCGGGGGGGGGGGGGGGGGGGGGGGGGG
>NZ_JBPKBH010000021.1:141413-148268 GCF_051388915.1 Yinghuangia sp. YIM S09857
CGGCCCGGGAAGTCCCGGGCCGCGCCTGCCTGTTCGCCCGTCCCCCGGTTTGGCGTGGCGCGTCCGGCGTCCCCCGCCACGCGTCCCCGTAGTACGTCCCCCGTCCTGCGTCGGCGGCACCGCCGCCTCACCGGACACCCTCCCCGCCCCCGATCACCCCCCCAGCAGCCCGCCGAGCGGACTCGTGTTGCTCGCGCCGCCCGCGTTCGCCGGTTTCTGGGACGTCGCCTTCGGCTTGGTCGTCGCGGCGGCCGGGGCGTTGTTCCCGCTCGTGGCCGCGGTCGGCTTGCGGGTCGCGGTGGCCCCGGCCGGGGTCCGGGCCGCGGAACTGGTCTTCGGCGCCGCGGTCGGGGACGTCGTCGTGCCCTTGGTCGCGCTCGGCGCCGCCGAGGCCGCCGGGGCCGCGGGAGTGCCGGGCTGCCGGGCGGGCGGCGGCGCGACCGCCGGGTCCGGCACCTGCGGCGTCTCCTCCGAGGTCGCCGGACCGGACACCGACGTCTCCGGCGTGTCACCCGCCGGAAGCGTCGTGTCGGGCGCGGCCGGGTGCCCGAACAGCGCGCCCGCGAGCAGCGTCAGACCGACGCCCGCACCCGCGATGATCGAGCCGTACCCGAGCTTGCGGCGCCGGGCCCGTACCGGGATCGTCAGCGGCCCGCGCCAATTGCGCAGCGACAGCCAGCAGTCCACCGAGTACATCGGCGCGCCCGCAAGGGCCAGCGGACTCCACGCCGCCAGGAACACCACGTAGGCCGCGTGGTACGGCGACGAACTCCCGCCCACCGCGACCAGCACGCCCAGCGACAGCAGCATGCCGATCATGCCCATGGCCCGCGTCCACAGCCCGAGCAGCGCGCCGACACCGGCGACCACCTGGCCGAACGCGAACAGCAGCCCGACCGTGATGGCGTGCTGCGACGCGAGGTCGAGGACCCCGGGCACGAAGCTGCCGTCCCGCAGCACCTCGATGCGGTGCGCGAAGGAACCGGGCGCGTCCGCGTCCAGGAAGCCCGGGTCGTACAGCTTGCGCAGGCCCTCAAGCAGGAAGGCGATGCCCAGGAACCCGCGCAGCGGCAGCAGGAACGTGCCCGGTTGCAGCGGCCCGCGCCTGGTCGCCGCCGGCGCCTGCGTCTTCGCCGCGGACGGACGGGTCTGCGACCTCGCCGGGGTCCGCGCCGCCGAGGTGCGCGCCGGGCGCCCGGCGGGCCGCTCCCGCGCCGGCCGTTCGCGCGCGGGCCTCTCGCGTACCGGCGGCATCACCGTCGTCGGCGGGTCCGACCCGACGTCGACGCGCGGCAGCTCGGTGGTCACATCGGTCGGGTCCGACCGGAACCCGCCGCGCTGCCCGGGCACCTGTGGCTCGCGCGCGCCCGGCGGTGGCCCGATCACCACGCGCAGACTGCGCGTGGCGGCGGACACGGCCGCGGGGTCGACGGGGTCCCGCACCAAGGTCCGGACGCTGCCGAAATCCGCGGGTCCCCCACCGCTCAGCCGGTCGTCCTGATCACGCTGGCCACCGAAGCGGCCTTCCGATCTGGTCTCCACGCATCTCTAACCGCGGATCCCCCCGGGAGGATGCGGCCATACGGACATCTATCTTCGAGCCCCGCGACAGGCCCCGGCGACACGCCGCCCGTCACGGCCCCGGGAATCACCCGAAGGAGATCACCGAAGGCACCACGTGGCAGCGCCGAACACCGCATCGACAGGCATGCGGTGACCGCGGACGCGGCAGTCGAACGCGCGGCGGGAGAAATGCGTCAGAGCGCGCGGCGCCGCGAGACCTCGTACAGCACGATCCCCGCCGCGACGCCCGCGTTGAGCGACTCGTTGCCCGCCGCCATCGGAATGGCCACGGTCTGGTCGCACGTCTCGGTCACCAGTCGCGACAGGCCCTTGCCCTCCGAACCGACCACGATCACCAGCGGCTCGTCGGCGGTCGACAGCTCGGCGAGCTCGTCGCTGCCGTCGGCCGCGAGACCGACCACGAACAGCCCCTGCTTCTGGTACGCCTCCAGCACCTGGCGCAGGTTCGAGGCCCGCGCCACCGGCACCCGCGCCGCCGCGCCCGCCGAGGTCTTCCAGGCACCGGCCGTCATCCCGGCGGCCCGCCGCTCGGGGACGACCACGCCGTGCGCGCCGAACGCCGCCGCGGAGCGGATCACCGCACCCAGGTTGCGCGGGTCGGTGATGCCGTCGAGCACCACGACGAGCGGCACCTCGCCGTTGTCGTGCGCGATCTCGACCAGGTCGTCGGGGTGCGCGTACTCGTACGCCGGGATCTGGAGCGCCAGGCCCTGGTGGTGGCCGCCCTCGGTGAGCCGGTCCAGCTCCGGACGCGGCGCCTCCATCAGCGGGATCGACATGTCGTTGGCGAGCTTCAGCGCCTCGCGGACGCGGTCGTCCGAGTCGATGAACTGCGCGACGTACAGGGCACTGCCCGGGATGCCGGCGCGCAGCGCCTCGACGACCGAGTTGCGCCCGTACACCAGCTCCGCGGTCCCCTTGCCACCCCGGCCGCGCGCGACGCCCGCCCGGCCGCCCGGCCGCGCGGCGCGCTTGGCCGCGGCCTGCGCGGCACGCTGCTTGGCGTGGCCCTTGCGCATCTCGGCCGGCGGCGTGGGGCCCTTGCCGCGCAGCGCACGGCGGCTGTGCCCGCCCGTCCCGACCTGGGGCCCCTTCTTGCTCCCCGGGTTGCGCTTGTTGCGGCGCTGGCTGTTGCCGGCCATGTCGGTGTCCCTTCGGTGCTCTCGTCTCGCACGTACAACCGTACGGCCGGGCGCTCGGCCCGGCCGCATGGAGACGGTCGTACGCGAACCGCCGTGCGGCGGCGACTGGTCGGTCCTGCTGCCGGTGCGGGCACCGGCGTCGTGGTCACGGCCCCGTTGCCGGGGCGGCGGTGACAATGTTGACGGTTCGGCGGAGCGGGGTCAGCGGTCGCTGTGGCGCTCCAGGGTCCAGCGCGGACCCTGCGGGGTGTCCTCGACGGCGATGCCCGCCGCCGTGAGCCGGTCGCGCACCGCGTCGGCGGCCGGGTAGTCCTTGCGTGCGCGGGCCGCCTCGCGCTGCTCCAGGGCCAGATGGATCAGCGAGTCGACGACGTGGCGCAGGTCCTCGGTGCGGTCCCCGGCACCTGCGGACACCCACGGCTCGGCGGCCGGGTCGAGCCCGAGCACGCCGAGCATCGCCCGCAGCGCGCCCACGTGCGCGGCCACCGCGTCCTTGTCGCCCGCCGCCACCGCGGTGTTGCCCTCGCGCACGGTGTTGTGCACGACGGCCAGCGCCTGCGGGACGCCGAGGTCGTCGTCCATGGCCTCGGCGAACGCGGCAGGGACCTCGGCGTCGGCCGGGACGGGCCCGGCCAGTTCGACCGCGCGCTCCAGGAAGCCCTCGATGCGCCCGAACGACGTCGCGGCCTCCTGCAACGCCGCCTCGCTGTACTCGATCATCGAGCGGTAGTGCGGCGAGGCGAGGTAGTAGCGCAGCACGATCGGCGGCCAGCGCTTGACCATCTCGGAGACGAGCACCGAGTTGCCGAGCGACTTGCTCATCTTCTCGCCGCTCATGGTGACCCAGGCGTTGTGCATCCAGTAGTTGGCGAAGCCGTCGCCGGCCGCCTTGGACTGCGCGATCTCGTTCTCGTGGTGCGGGAACACCAGGTCGAGACCGCCGCCGTGGATGTCGAAGCGCTCCCCGAGGTAGCGGTGGGCCATCGCGGAGCACTCCAGGTGCCAGCCGGGTCGGCCCCGGCCCCACGGGGTGTCCCACGACGGCTCGCCGGGCTTGGCGGCCTTCCACAGCGCGAAGTCGCGCGCGTCGCGCTTGGCACCCGCGCCGGCGTCGCCCTGGTCGCGCATCGCGTCGAGCCGCTGGCCGCTGAGCGCGCCGTACTCCGGGTACGAGTGCACGTCGAAGTAGACGTCGCCGTCGGACGGGTACGCGTGCCCGGTGGTGATCAGCCGCTGCATCAGCTCGATCATCTCCGGCACGTGCCCGGTCGCCCGCGGCTCGACGGTCGGCGGCAGGCAGCCCAGCGCGGTGTAGGCGTCGTTGAACGCGCGCTCGTTCGGATAGCCCACGCGCCACCACGGCACGTCGGCCTCGCACGCCTTCGCGATGATCTTGTCGTCGATGTCCGTGACGTTGCGGCAGAACACGACGTCGTTGCCCCGGTACGCGAGCCAGCGCCGCAGCACGTCGAAGTTCAGCCCGGAGCGGATGTGCCCGATGTGCGGCGGAGCCTGCACCGTCGCACCGCACAGGTAGATCGACACAGTGCCCTCGACGAGCGGCACGAAGTCGCGGACCGTGCGGGTGCTGGTGTCGTAAAGGCGCATGCTCACCCTGCGAGTTTACGGGGTGGCAGGGCGGGGAAGCTCACGCATTCAGCCCCGCGTGACGATCCGGTCCGGGGTGACGCGCACGACGACCCGCACATTGGACGGATCGCCCTCGCGGAACGGCTTGCCGTCGTAGCGCTGCGACAGCTCCTGGATCAGTTCGGGTGCGCCGTCGTCCTCCAGCGAAGCGGTGCCCCTGACCTCGACGTACGTGTACGGATCGTCCTTCGGGTAGACGAGCAGCGTCACGCGCGGATCCGCCTCGATGTTCCGGTGCTTGCGGCGGCCCTTGACCGTCGAGACGAGCAGGTCGTCCCCGTCGGTCCTGACCCAGACGACGGAAAGCTGCGGGCGTCCGTCGGGCAGCAGCGTTGCCATCGTCGCGAAGTTGGGTGCGTCGATCATCGTGCGCGCGGCGTCGGTGAGCTTGTCGGCCATAGCCGTCCCTCTCGTCTCGTCGTCATGTCGTGGGCTCCGAAGGACCCGATGCCACGCCGACTAGGGTCCCGAAACACGCACCACAAGAGCGGTGGCGATCGCCGCCAGCCCCTCGGCGCGCCCGGTCAGGCCCAGGCCGTCGGTGGTCGTCGCGGACACCGACACCGGCGCGCCCGCGGCTTCCGACAGCGCCTTCTCGGCCTCGGCACGCCGCGGCCCGATCTTCGGACGCACCCCGACGACCTGCACCGCGACGTTGCCGATCTCGAACCCGGCGGCGCGCACCAGCCGTGCGGCCTCGGCCAGCAGAACGGCGCCGGACGCACCCGACCACTCCGGACGCGAGGTCCCGAAGTGCGCACCGAGGTCCCCGATCCCGGCCGCCGAGAACAACGCGTCGCAGGACGCGTGCGCGGCGACGTCGCCGTCCGAGTGCCCGGCGAGACCGGTCTCCCCGGGCCAGTGCAGTCCGGCGACCCACAGGTCGCGGCCTTCCTCGAACGGGTGGACATCCACACCGATTCCGGTGCGGGGCAACCCCCGATGGGGTGACACGAATTCGGACATCGACAGCGGCTCCGGATCAGGCGAACGCATAGCTACGACAAATGCGGCAAAACTCGGGCACCCACGACTGCGCGGCCTACTCCACCGACCCCATCTGCTCGTCCCGCCCAGCCAGTTCGGCCCGTTCCGCGCGGCGGCGGTTCAGCAGCGCCTCGGCCAGCAGCAGATCGAACGGCCGGGTGACCTTGAAGGCCTCCTCCGATCCCGGGACGACCGCCACGGTCACGCCCATGCGCTCCACCATCCCGGCGTCGTCCGTCGTGTCGCCCTCCGGCGAGGCCTCGTGCGCGGCGGCCAACACATCGCGCCGGAACCCCTGCGGTGTCTGCACCGCACGCAGCGACGCCCGGTCCACGGTCCGCACCACGCACTCGGCGGCGCCGTCCGGCGCGACGTCCGCGACCTCCTTGACGGTGTCGACCACGGGCAGCGCCGGCACGACCGCGAGTGCCCCGGCCTCCACCGTCGCCACGACCGCCTCGACCACCTCGACCGGCACGAACGGCCGTGCGGCGTCGTGCACGAGGACGACCGGGCAGTCCCCGGCCAGCGCGTCGAGGGCACGGCGCACCGACTCCTGTCGGGTGGCACCTCCCGCGACGACCGTGACGGGCGCGTCGGCCCCCAACTCGCGGGCCAGCAGCGCGCGTACGTCCTCGACACCGTCCGGCGGCGCGGCCACCACCGCGGCGCCGACAACGGGAGCCGCCAACAGCGAGCGCAGTGCGTGCACGAGCATCGGCACGTCGCCCAGTTCGCGCAGGGCCTTGGGCAGTCCGCCGCCCAGGCGCAGCCCGAGTCCCGCAGCGGGCACCAGAACAGCAGCTCTCACCGGAGACCCTCACCCCATCGCGCACGGTCCGGACGCGGCGGCCCGGATGCCGCTCCGAAGGTACCGGGACACAACCGGGTGTACGCGCGCGGCCACAGGGGAAGGTGCCCCAACAGGCGCCCAGGCTGGTACCCCAGGTGCCGTGGAGCCGCCCCACCGCGGTGCGGCAGCAGTTCGCGCGCAGCCGTGTACGACCGCACAACACGTCGGCACGACGGCTGCGCCGACCGCGCCGCAGTGCGCGCGGCAGCAACGCCGCCGCCCGACCACCGTGGGTCCGGGCGGCTGCGGCGTTCCGCCGCAGGGGCATCGCCGACCGCCCGCCACATGCTCATCGCAGGCGGACGACATGCGGGTTTTGCCCTTGCGGGTTTTTGCCACAGGGACGCCGCCCGCGCGTGTCGCCACCCGGCCGAACAACCCGCGACACCGCGCGCGACCTGCACCGATGCACGAGGCCAGCGCACGAACGACGCACGACGGCACACGGCTCGAAGCACGGGTGAACGCGCGCCGAAAGAGCGGGCCGACACCAAAGCGACGACAGCGAAGCCGACGTCACCGAACAGGCCGCCCCGTCGGCCGTCCGGTATCCGCATGTGTCGGTGAAGCCCGTTGGTAAAGCCCGTCGGGGGGGGGGGGGGGGGGGGGGGGGGGGGGGGGGGGGGGGGGGGGGGGGGG
>NZ_JBPKBH010000021.1:148354-159661 GCF_051388915.1 Yinghuangia sp. YIM S09857
CGGACCAGGGTCCGGCGCGCACCGACGGACCGGGCCGCGTGAGCCCGGAAAACGGCCGCGAAGAACCCGTCGGCCGACAACCGACAGATCAAACGGTCGCCAGGCCGGTACAGACGGGGCCGCGGTTCACCCGATTGCGCGATTTTCCACACAAGTCATGGAGAGCCGCCCACACGCCCCGTTCCGCCCGGCGCTACGCGGTCAGGAGGCCAGAACCTCGTCGAGGATCGCCTCGGCCTTGTCTTCGTTGGTGTTCTCCGCGAGAGCCAGCTCGCTCACCAGGATCTGCCGCGCCTTCGCGAGCATCCGCTTCTCACCGGCCGACAGGCCGCGGTCACGCTCACGGCGCCAAAGGTCGCGCACGACCTCGGCAACCTTGATAACGTCACCGGAAGCGAGCTTCTCCAGGTTCGCCTTGTAGCGTCGCGACCAGTTCGTCGGCTCCTCGGTGTGCGGAGCCCGCAACACCTCGAAGACGCGATCGAGGCCGTCCTGGCCCACCACGTCGCGCACACCGACGAACTCCGCGTTGTCAGCGGGGACTCGTACCGTGAGGTCGCCCTGGGCTACCTTCAGCACCAGGTAGATCTTGTCCTCGCCCTTGATGGTGCGAGTCTCGATCGCCTCGATGAGCGCGGCCCCGTGATGGGGGTAGACCACCGTGTCGCCAACCTTGAACGTCATGTGACAGGTACCCCTTCCGTGGCTTTCTAGGGTAACACGGGTCACGCCCCGCCTGAATGGCGTTTCCGCAGGTCAGGGCCTTAGTCGGGGCTTGACAACGGCCACACGGACATGCTTGTCCCACCCCGCGGCGACTCGCGAGGTGATCCATAAACCGGACAAAGCGGTCAACTTATCCCTGCCTCAAGTCGAACACGGAATCGACTATCTGCGTGGGTGGACACACTGGCCGGACCCATCTGTTTTTGGACACCAGTGGGGATGGCGGCGGGGACGGCGGAGGAGGGGGTGGCCAGGGGTGTGCGTCGCGGGGGCCCTGGGCGCGTGTTGGGGGTGGATCGCGGCTGGATAGGCTGTCGCCCGGTCCCAAAAGACCGGGATCACCGAGCCTGTCGAGGACCCAAGGAGAAACGCCCGCCGTGAGCCGCAGCATTCGACGGGGTGCCGTCGCCGCAACCCTCGCCCTCGCGCTGGCCCCTCTGGCGGCCGCCTGCTCCAGCGGCACCGACGCCGCGACCTCGCAGCTCAAGCCGGACAGCGCGCACACGCAACTCGGCACCATCAAGGTGCAGAACCTCTCGCTGGTCACCGGGGACGGGGACTCGGGGCTCGTGTCGCTCGGCGGCGCGATCATCAACGAGGGCGACAAGCCCGAGACCCTCAAGTCGGTCACGCTGGCCGGCGCCGCCGTGCCCGGCGCGATGAAGGACAAGGACGGCGCCACGTCCATCACCATCCCGGCGGGCGGCGCGGTCTACCTGACGGGCGAAAAGGGCGGGCCCTCGGTGAGCTTCTCGGGCGCGCCCGACGCCACCGCGGGCAAGTACATCGACGTCACCTTCGGCTTCAGCAGCGTCGGCGAGACCAAGCTCGGCGTCGCGGTGCACCCGCCGGAGGGCTACTACGAGTCGCTGAAGCCCGCGGCGCCGCAGACCGCGACCCCGGCACCCTCGACCCCCGCGCCGCCGACGAGTGCCCCGGCCACCAGCGCCCCCGCGTCTCCGCCGGCCTCCGGCGCCGCCTCGGGTGCCCCGGAGGGCGGCGAGACCCCGGGTGCCCCGGCGTCGGGCGCTCCGACCGGCACGGCCACCGCGCCCGCGTCCAACACCTCGTCGCGGCCCCCGGCGTCGTCCAACGCCCCCGCGAACGGCTGACGTCCGCAGCGAGCAGAGGCAGCGCCGCCGAGGCGGCGTACCAGGCGGTGAAGGCCGAGGGCCCGTCCGGAACATCCGGGCGGGCCCTCGGCCTTTGCTTCGGTCCGCGTACGCCGCCTCGCGGACGCGTGCGAACGCGCCTGTCAGGGCTCGAACTTGTAGCCCAGGCCGCGCACCGTCACCAGGTAGCGAGGGGCCCCCGGGTCGGGCTCGATCTTGGCGCGCAGGCGCTTGACGTGCACGTCCAGCGTCTTGGTGTCGCCGACGTACCCGGCGCCCCAAACGCGGTCGATCAACTGCATGCGGGTCAGCACGCGGCCCGCGTTGCGCAGCAGCAGCTCCAGCAGGTCGAACTCCTTGAGCGGCAGTTCGACCTTGACGCCGTCCACGGTAACGCGGTGCCGGTCGACGTCCATGCGCACCGGGCCCGCCTCCAGGGCGGTCGGCTCGACCTCGGTCGGCTCGCCCTGGCGGCGCAGCACCGCGCGGATGCGGGCGACCAGTTCGCGCGACGAGAAGGGCTTGGTGACGTAGTCGTCCGCGCCGATCTCCAGGCCGACGACCTTGTCGACCTCGCTGTCCTTGGCGGTGACCATGATGACGGGCACGTTCGACTTGGCGCGCAGGCGGCGGCAGACCTCGGTGCCGGGCAGGCCCGGCAGCATGAGGTCGAGCAGCACGAGGTCGGCGCCCCCCTGGTCGAACTGTTCGAGCGCGTCCGGGCCGGTGACCGCGACCGCGACCTCGAACCCTTCCTTGCGCAGCAGGAACGCCAGCGGGTCGCTGAAGGACTCCTCGTCCTCGACGACGAGCACTCGGGTCATCCCGAACCCTCCCGGGAGTTGTACGACGGGGCCAGGTCACTCGGTCCGCCGGACGCGGACGGAGTCCCGGGCTTCGTCATTGTGGACGCCGCGTCCGGGAGCTTCCCCCGTTCGTCGGCGGGCAGAAGGGGCAGCACCAGGGTGAACGTGGTCCCCACGCCCTCCAGGCTGCGTACCGTGACCTCGCCCCCGTGTCCGGCCACGATGTGTTTCACGATGGACAGTCCGAGCCCGGTCCCGCCGGTGGCCCGCGAGCGGGCGGGGTCCACGCGGTAGAAGCGCTCGAAGATGCGGTCCAGGTCGCGGTGCGGGATGCCGATGCCCTGGTCCGAGACGGCGATCACGGCCTTGCGGCCGGTCACCCGCACGTCGATGTCGACGCGGGTGCGCTCGGGGCTGTAGTTGACGGCGTTCTCGACCAGGTTGCCGAGGGCCATCACGAGCTGGTTGTGGTCCCCGGGGATCACCAGGCCGGGGTCGCCGCCGACGCCGAGGGTGATCTGCTTGTTCTGGGCGACCTGGCGGCAGCGGTCGACCGCCTCCGCGACCAGTTCGTCGACCGGCACCGGGGCGATGTCCTGGAGCGGGTGGTCGTTCTGCACGCGCGAGAGGTCGATCAGCTCCTGCACCAGGTTGGTCAGGCGTGCCGACTCGACCTGCATGCGGCCGGAGAAGCGGCGTACCGCCTCGGGGTCGTCGCTGGCGTCCAGGACCGCCTCGGCGAGCAGCGACAGGGCACCGACCGGGGTTTTGAGCTCGTGACTGACGTTGGCGACGAAGTCGCGGCGCACGGCATCGACGCGGCGGGCCTCGGTGCGGTCCTCGACGAGCAGCAGCACGAGGCGCGACCCGAGCGGCGCGACGCGCGCCGAGACCTCCAGCTCCTGGCCGTCGCGTCTGGCCAGCAGGAGGTCGCGCTGCCTTATCTCGCCGTCGCGCCGGGTCTCGCGGGCCATGCGCAGCAATTCCTCGGGCACCAGTTGGTCGCCGCGGACCAGGCCGAACGTGTACGCGGCCGAACTCGCCTTGACCACGGCGTCGCGCTCGTCCAGCACGACGGCGGACGAACGGAGTACGGAGAGGACGATCGCCACGCCGGGCGGGAGCACCGGGCCCGCGGTGGGGGCCGCCTGTCCGCCCGGGTTGCCGAGGGCGCGCTCGCTCCAGCGGAATGCCAGTGTCCCGGCCACTCCGACGGCCAACCCTGAGAGGGCGGCGACTGTTGCCGCGGCCACGTTCACGTCCACAGAACCCAGGGTAAAGCTGCCCCGAACGGGTGAACCCTCTCCGGGCGGCGGAGACCGGATGACTTCATCGACTGTTCACCGCTCGGCCGTATCGGGTTCAGTTCAGACGGATGTCGCAAGAAGCGCCGTTTGCCGGTTTCCACCGTTGACGGCCGGATGCGTTGTGGGTTGACTCGGATACGGACGGTGCGCGGAACGTCGCGGCAAGGCTACGGGCAACGCATTGGTCCTGACAGGTGAACGGAGGTCGTTCATGCCCGATCGGCACACCAGCGCCATGACCGGTACCGACTCCCCGACCGCACCGAGATTCCCCGCGGCGCCGACATCGGCGCCCGTCACCCCGCCCGCGCCACCGGGCACGCGCGCGTACATCGAGGTCACTCCGGTGCGCGCCGCCGAGTCCCGCAGGCCGGGGTCCGCGCCCACGCCGGGGTGCAGTTGCCCGTCGACGTGCGGCTGCGGGTGCAAGTCCGGTTCGGCCTGCAACTGCGGAGGCAGTTGCGGCGGCTGAACGGGGGCATGGCCAGGGGCGCCCACCCCTTCCGTGACGGGCGCCCCTGGTCATGTCTGTCGGCTGCTCGCTGCTACTTGCGGCCCTGGTTCTTGACCGCCTCGATCGCGGCCGCCGCGGCCTCGGGGTCGAGGTAGCGGCCGCCCGGGGTCAGCGGGCGCAGGTCGGCGTCCAGCTCGTAGAGCAGCGGGATGCCGGTCGGGATGTTGAGGCCGGCGATGTCCTCGTCGGAGATGCCGTCGAGGTGCTTGACCAGCGCGCGCAGCGAGTTGCCGTGCGCGGCGACCAGCGTGGTGCGGCCGGCCTCCAGGTCGGGCACGATCGCGTCGTACCAGTAGGGCAGCATGCGCCCGACGACGTCCTTCAGGCACTCCGTGCGCGGCCGGATCTCGTCCGGGAGACCCGCGTAGCGCGGGTCGCCGACCTGCGAGAACTCGTCGTCGTCGGCGAGCGGCGGGGGCGGGGTGTCGTACGACCGGCGCCACAGCATGAACTGCTCCTCGCCGAACTCGGCCAGCGTCGCGGCCTTGTCCTTGCCCTGGAGCGCGCCGTAGTGGCGCTCGTTGAGGCGCCACGAGCGGCGGACCGGGACCCAGTGCCGGTCGGCGGCGTCGAGGGCGAGTTCCGCGGTGCGGATCGCGCGGCGCTGGAGCGACGTGTGCAGGACGTCGGGCAGCACACCCGCGTCGGTCAGCAGGCGGCCGCCGCGCGCGGCCTCCGCCTCGCCGGTTTCGGTCAGGTCGACGTCGACCCACCCGGTGAAGAGTCCCTTGCGGTTCCAGTCGCTCTCACCGTGGCGGAGGAGCACGAGCTTGTATGCGGTGTCGGCCATGCGCCCGAGCGTAATGGAGGGGCCGGGGGCCTTCGGATAGGGCCCGGCGCGGTACGGGGAGTCCGGGGCCCGCGGGTGAATGCAGGGCATCCGGGGTCTGTCCAGGGGCGCGACGAGGCGCTGGTCCCCGTCGGCAACCACGCCGCACGCCCGGGCCACCCCGGGATCACCCGCGTGAGCGACCCCGCGGACCGGTCCAGCGCGTGTCTGTCGGATCCTTGTGCCGCTCCCGGTCTGTGGTGCCGTGCACCGCTCGCCGGGCCCGGCGGCCCTTCCAGGCGCAGGCCCGAAGCTCGTACTCAGTCGTACTCGCAAGGGGCCGCAACGCCGCGAGGCGCGGTGTCCAGGGGCCGTGAGCGGCACGAAGATCCGACAGCCACGACCTAGTCGGCGGGCTTCTCGTCCCGTTTGCCGCGTTCGATGAGGTGGGTGAAGGCGTCGAGGTTGCCGGTGGATTCGCCGCGTTCGGTGCGCCACTCCCACTCGCGCCGGATGGACGTGGCGAAGCCGAGTTCCAGCAGCGTGTTGAAGCTGTCGTCGGCGGCCTCCAGGACCACGCCGAGCAGCCGGTCCACCTCGTCCTCGGTGACGGCGTGGACCGGCAGGCGGCCGGTGAGGTAGACGTCGCCGAGCTTGTCGAGCGAGAACGCGACGCCGTACAGCCGCACGTTGCGGGTCAGCAGCCAGCGGTAGAACGCCTGGTGGTTCTCGTCGGGGCGGCGTACGACGAACGCCGTGACGGTCAGCGTGTGCCGGCCCAGTTTCAGCGCGCACGTGGTCTTGAGCTTGCGCGTGCCGGGGAGCGTGACGACGAAGGTGTCCTCGTCGGGCCGCTCCCATGTGACCTCGGCGTCGTCGAGGGTCCGCCGGATGATCTCGGCGGCCTCCGCCCGGGTCTGTTCCACTGTGCACCTCGGGAATCGGCGGTTTCGGCGTTCTTCGGGCGTGCGTCCGGCGGTCTCCGGACCGGTTGACCACGCTAGTGCTCCGCGCAGATTATCCGCGCGGCGGTCCGCTACTGCACGGCCAGCGAGCGGATCGGGCCGGCCGTGTCGGCGATGGTCCTGCGGTACACGTCGGCCATCGACGCGGCGGCGGCCGCCCAGCCGAAGTTGGCCGCGTGCCGGACCGCACCGTCCGCGTACTGCGCACGCAGGCGCGGGGACCGCAGAAGGCGGCCGATCGCCTCGGCGTAGTGGGCGGGGTCGTGGCCCGCGACGAGGGTGCCCGACACGCCGTCGCGCACCGCGGTCGGCAGGCCGCCGACCGCCGCGGCGACGACGGGGGTGCCGCACGCCTGCGCCTCGATCGCCACGAGGCCGAAGGACTCGTTGTACGACGGCACCACGGCCACGGTCGCGGCGCGGTACCAGTCGGCGAGCACTTCCTGCGGCACCGGGCGCCGGAAGCGTACGACGTCGTGCACGCCGAGAGAGGCGGCCAACTTCTGGAGGTGCTCCGGCTCGGCGAGCCCGGTGCCGCTCGGCCCGCCCACGACCGCGACGACCAGGTTGTCGCGCAGCGACGGCTGTTCGCGCAGCAGATGGGCGGTGGCGTGGAGCAGGACGTCGGGTGCCTTCAGCGGCTGGATGCGCCCGGCGAACAGGATCACCGCGGCGTCCTCGGGCAGGCCGAGGCGGCGGCGGGCCGCGGCGGCGTCGCCGGGGCGGAAGACGTCCAGGTCGACCCCGGGGTTGACGACCGCGACCTGGTCGCGCGGGGCGGCGTACAGACCGATGAGCTGGTCCGCCTCCTCGGCGGTGTTGGCCACGAGCCGGTCGGCGGCCTCGACGACCTGGCTCTCGCCGATCACGCGGGCCGACGGCTCGGGGCAGTCGTCGGCGGCCAGCGAGGCGTTCTTGACCTTCGCCATCGTGTGCATCGAGTGCACGAGGGGGACGCCCCAGCGTTCCTTGGCCAGCCATCCGACCTGCCCGGACAGCCAGTAGTGGGAATGCACGAGGTCGTAGTAACCGGGCTCGCGCATGGCCTCGGTGCGCAGCACGCCGGAGGTGAAGGCGCACAATTGTGCGGGGAGGTCTTCCTTGGACAGCCCCTCGAAGGGGCCCGCGGTCACGTGCCGGACCAGGACGCCGGGCGCCATCTCGACAACGGGCGGCAGGTCGCGTCCGGTGGCCCGGGTGAATATCTCCACCTCGACGCCCAGCGCGGCGAGGCGCTTGGACATCTCCACGATGTAGACGTTCATGCCTCCGGCGTCGCCGGTGCCGGGCTGATGCAGCGGCGACGTGTGGACGCTGAGAGTCGCGATCCTGCGCGGCGCCCCCCGGCGGCCGGCCAGGGTGTTGCGCGCCCCGGATCCGCCCGCTCGCGGCACGTGATGACTCACGCGATGACCTCCTACCAGGCCGACGAGGCCTGCCTCAGCCGCACTACTGCTGGACGCGCGAGTGCGCGGACGGCAGGCACGACGTTCGGCGCCCGACCACCCTTTGTGGCGGGCGTGTGCTGGGACTGCTTTGCCCTCCCCGGCCGCTGTCGCTTAATTCAGGCGACAACACCCCCGGTCAAGTGATAACCGATCCGTCGGTCCGGGGGATTCCCGGCCGGGATGTGAGATCTTCCGGGCACGCTCCGCGATCATGGTGACACGGGCGGTCGCGGGCGGTCGCCCCGGGGACCGGCAAGAGGGCCCGCCCTACACTCGGGTCATGGTCAGGCGCGGCGTTCCGGGGGCGGTCGGAGCCCGCGGGGGCGGCCCGAGAGCGGGGCGTCCGACCGGGGTGATCACCCGGGGGACCACCAATCCGAACCGGCTGCGGCGGGTCGACCGCTGGATCGCCGCCGAGCACGGCCGCCTGCTGCGGGCGGCCGCGGATCCGCTGGTCGTGGACCTCGGGTACGGCGCCTCCCCCGTCACCACCGTGGAGTTCCGGCGGCGGCTGAGCGCGGTGCGGGCGGACGTCGAGATGCTCGGCATCGAGATCGACCCGGCGCGCGTCGCGGCGGCGCTGCCGTACGCCGGCGACAAACTCTCGTTCGTGCGGGGCGGGTTCGAGGTACCGCTGCCGGACGGGCGGCGGCCGGTGCTGATCCGGGCGTTCAACGTGCTGCGGCAGTACGGCGAGGACGAGGTCGCCGGCGCGTGGTCGGTCATGTGCGGGCGGCTGGCCCCCGGCGGCCTGCTGGTCGAGGGCACCTGCGACGAACCCGGGCGCCTGGCGGCGTGGGTGGCGGTCGGGGCGGACGCGCGGCCGCGCACGCTGACCCTGGCGGCGCGGCTCGCCACGCTGGACCGCCCGTCCGACCTCGCGGAGCGGCTGCCGAAGGCACTCATCCACCGCAACGTGCCGGGCGAGCGCGTGCACGCGTTCCTGACCGCGTTCGACCGGGCCTGGGACCTGCACGCTCCGCTGGCGCCGCTCGGCGCCCGCCAGCGGTGGGCCGCCGCGGTGGGCGCGTTGGCGGCGGACTGGCCGCTGTGCACCCCGCGTTCACGCGTCAGGGGCGGGGAGGTCACGGTGTCGTGGGATGCTGTGGCGCCTGGTGACACGTGACGATTGCGCGGGGAGGGCCCCGGGGTGACACGTGGCGAACGAGTCGACCGCATCTGACTGTTCGTCATATCAATGTGCCACCCGGCTTGGCGGGGACCGCTTTTGCGACCCCGAATGCCATCGAACACTGAAATAGTTCATCCGGATTTCATGGGTTTCACCCGATAACGTCCCCTGACGATCAGCAATTCTCCTCTGCCCTTCGCCGCCGGAACGTGCGAGGATCCGACGCTGGAACCGGTTCTCAAGAGCCACCTCCGTCCTCTTGAGAGCCGGTTCCCACCGCATTCACGAAGCCGCGAGGCGACGTGGGGGAAGCGCAGCCGACTGATCGGAAGGGTCAGCGCATGGCGATTTTGGGGGGCGGGACCCGAGGCTGGGCCCGCGCTGCGACCTCATGCGGAGCGGCGCTCCTGTGCGCCGCGCTGTTCGTCGGCCAGGCCGGCGCCGCACCCGATCCCGCACCGCCGCAGGCCCCGTTCAACCTGCTGAACGTGCAGACCCAGCTCCAGGACCTGTACCGGCAGGCCGAGCAGGCCACCGAGCGGTACAACGCCACCAACGAGCGGCGGGCGACGCAGCAGGTCAAGGTCAACGACGTCCGCGCGGGCATCGCCTGGACGCAGCAGCAGATCGCGTCCCAGAAGGACGAGATCGGACGCATCGCGCGCCTCCAGTACACGACGCGTGGCGTCGACCCGCTGCTCAACCTGATCCTCACCGCGAACCCCGAGGAATTCCTCGCGCAGGCACCGACGTTCGCCCGCATCAGCCAGACTCAGGCGGAGACGATCGCCCGGCAGAAGCAGGCCGAGCAGCAGCTCAAGAACATGCAGAAGGCGGAGGACGCGCAGCTCGCGGAGAACCGCCGTCTGGAGAGCGAGTCGCAGAAGGCCCAGGACGACATCCAGGCCAGGGTGTTCGAGGCCGAGATGCTGCTCGCCAGTCTGACGCCCGAACAGCTCGTGGAGTTGGAGGCGTTGGAGGCCCAGGTCGCCGAGGCCGGGCAGGCGCAACTCCACCAGTACGGCATACTGACGCGCCCGGACCAGCTCACCACCACGGCCGCGCAGCAGGCGATCAACTTCGCGCTCGGCAAGATCGGGCTGCCGTACATCTGGGGCGGCGTCGGGCCGCAGGGCTACGACTGCTCGGGCCTCACCTCGAAGGCGTGGCTGTCCGCGGGCGTCCGGATCCCGCGCACCTCCCAGGAGCAGTGGGCGCGCCTGCCGCGGGTGCCCACCGGCGACATGCGGCCGGGCGACCTCATCGTCTACTACAGCGACGCCAGCCACATCGCGATGTACCTCGGCAACGGCATGATGGTGCACGCGCCGCGACCGGGCCGCACGATCACCATCGCCCCGGCGGGCTCGATGCCGATACTCGGCGTGGTACGCCCCGACGGCGGCGCGGGCGTCGTCCCGGCCCCGCCGGTCCCGAACCTGCCCAAACCGCCGAAGCCGACGCCGCCCCCCGGGACCACCCCGCCGCCGCCCGGCACGACCCCGCCGGGCACGACTCCCCCGCCGGGCACCACGCCCCCGGGCACGACGCCGCCGCCGGTGACCACGCCGCCGCCGACCTCACCGGGCACGGGCACGCCGACGAACCCCGGCACCGGGACGCCGACCGACAAGCCGACCACGGGCACGCCGGGCAACACCGGGACTCCGGACCCGACGCCGACGGACCCCCCGACCACACCGGGGACCACGCCGCCCGCGACCCAGCCCACGACGACTCAGCCGGAGAACTCGTCGCCGCAGTCGGAGACTTCGACCGGCGGGACCTGAGCCGTCCGGCGGGACGCCGAGTACGGGAACAGCACGGCGAAGGCCGGGACACCTCGGGGGTGTCCCGGCCTTCGCCGTACTGCCTTGCCGGCGTCAGACCCTCGTTGGCGTCGGACGCGGGCGGGCGCGCGGGCGGGCGGACGTCACCAGGGGCCGTACGGTCCCTGCTGCCCGCCGCGACGGCCTCCGCCGACCTCCTTGAGCGCGGGGCGTACGTCGACCATGTAGACGATCGCGGCGATCAGTCCGGCGATCGAGAGGATGCCGTCCAGCCGGGCGAAGAAGAAGTCCCAGATCACCGCGATGGCCAGCACCGCCACCCAGAAGACCTTCTTCAGTTTGTTCGCCGCGCGGTACGCGTCCTCGCGCCGCGTCGCCGCGTCGACCAGGCAGAACGCCTTGAACAGCATGAGCGCCATGGCCAGCAGGTACGTCACGCTGCCGAACGTCGCCAGCAACGCACCGGCGGCCAGCGTGGTATCCGGCATCGCTCCTCCTCCTGTGCGCCCAGTCGCGCCCCTCCGGACCGCCGCGACGGAAACGGCTCCCCGGCCACGGCATTAGCAGTCTCGCACGCACCGCCGCCGAGTGGGACTCATGACATCCAGGTCGCTCCGCTCCCCCACCCGTCCCGCACACCTTGCACAATGTGCACGCCCTGCACAGCCTGCACGCCCTGCGCGGCAGCGGGGGGGGGGGGGGGGGGGGGGGGGGGGGGGGGGGGGGGGGGGGGGGGGG
>NZ_JBPKBH010000021.1:159752-168938 GCF_051388915.1 Yinghuangia sp. YIM S09857
TCCGCACATCACCACCGCCGGCGGGACTACTCGGCGGGCGAGACCGTCTTCTTCGCAGCACTGCGCGGCTTCGCCGGAGTCGGCTTCGGCTTCGCGGCGGCGGGCTTGGCCTCGGGCTTGCTCTCGGCCTTCGCCTCCGCCTTGACGGGCGCGGCCTTCTCCTCGGTCTTGCCCGCGACCTCGGCCTTGGCCTTGGCCTTGTCCTCCGCCTCGGCCTCCTTCTTGGCGATCTTGTCGACCACCTTGTGGCCGCGCTCGGCCAGGTCCCCGTAGATCTCCTTGAGCCGGTCCGCGTACTCGCCGGCCTTGCCGACCTGGGCCTCGACTTCGGTCCTGGCCTTGCCGTACTGGGACTTCGCGAAGTCCTGCGCCTTGCCCGGCAGCGTCCCGGCATCCTTGAGCGTCGCGCTGACCCGCTCCTGGACGTCCGCGGCGGTGGTCGAGACGCGGGTGCGAATCACCTTCGGGTCGGTCGGGATGTCGATCTTCGGCACCTCGAACTTCGGCACCTCGAACCTGGGCACCTCGAACTTCGGCGGCTCGAACTTCATGCCGGAAACCTTCTCCGGCACCTCGCGGATCTTCTCCACCGCAAGGTCGCCGGCGCCCACGAACGCGTAGAACGGCGTGGCGTCGGTCAGGGTCTTCCTGATGTCCGTGGCAGTTGCCATCGTCTTTGTTCACTCCCCGGAATCGGAGGCTGTCATGAAATGTCGGTCCTGGCGCAGGCGATACGCGTCGGACTCGGCGGCGTCTCGTCGTCGGACCAGGCGGGTCAGGCGCTGGGCTCGGCCGCCGCGCGGCGCTCCGAACCCGGCCCGGATATGGAAGACCCCCCGGACGCCCGGCCGTTCGCGGACGGCACCGGCACGTCCGCGGCGGCCACCGCCTCGGCGGCGGCCTCGGCACCCGCGTTCTCCTTGCGGAACGCCTCGTAGATCTCCAGCAGCACGCGCTTCTGCCGCTCGTTGATCGCCGCGTCGGCGAGGATCGCGGTCTGCACCTCGCGTGCCCCCTCCGGACGCTCCTCGAGAATCCCGGCCTGGACGTACAGCGTCTCCGCGGAGATCCGCAACGCCTTGGCAATCTGCTGCAAGATCTCCGCACTCGGCCGCCGCAACCCGCGCTCGATCTGACTCAAGTACGGATTCGACACCCCGGCGGCATCCGCCAACTGCCGCAACGAATACTGCGCGTTGCGCCGCTGCTCACGGATGTACTCCCCGAGCGACCCCACATTGAGACTGGCCATACCCCCAACCATGCCTCCCCCCGCTAACTATTGCAAGCAAACCGCTTGCGCAAGTTACCCCCCATTCGATCGTCGTGAACGTCTGCACCTGTCCTGTCTCCGCGAAGTTGAGGCAGTCCCGAAGATCTGTGGGCATCCGCATCGACGTCCCGCTCATGTGTGGGCAGTTGGCACTCTGTCTCGGTCAAGCGGGGGTGCGCCCCGGTGTCGCCGCCGTACGTTTCGCGTGTGTCCACCGAGACCAGCGCGGACGGAGGCCTGGCCATGGCGAGCGCTGACGACGTCTGGGTGGAGTACACCGATGCTCTCGGGACGGATCACCAAGGACAGCTCTCCGAGGTGTGGTCGGAGCGGTTCGAGCAGGTCAGGCCACACAGAGGGTTCCCGAGCTTCCGTGGACAGCGCAATTGGTGCGGGTGGTACTGGGCGGCGACGTGTTCCGCGCATGTCGGTTATGAGTCCTGGCTGGAGCGCGACCAGCTGATGCTGTTGGACTTCGACCCGTTCGTGGCAGGCGTAGCGTCCCAGCCGTTCCGCCTGTCATGGCAGTCGTCGGGCAGCAGGAGGACCCGCCACACTCCGGACTACTTCGTGCGGCAAGCCGACGGCACAGCGCTCGTGGTAGACGTCCGTCCTGACGATCGGATTCCTGCTGCGGATGCCGCGAAGTTCGACCGGACTGGGCAGGCGTGCGCGTCGGTGGGCTGGGGGTTTCGTCGTGTGGGCGTGCCCGATCCGCTGTTCATGGCCAACGTGCGGTGGCTGGCGGGCTACCGGCATCCGCGGGTGCGGCGGCCCGAGGTAGTCGACGCGCTGGCGGCGGTCTTCGCAGAAAGCGGGGGCTTGCGGGCGGGTGCGGCGCAGGTTGGCGATCCGATCGCAGTGCTGCCCGTGCTCTTCCATCTGCTGTGGCACCAGGAGCTCACCACCGATCTGCATGCCGACCTGCTCAACGCGGCCAGCGTCGTGCACCCCGGCGACCAGGCGGGAGGTGCTCATGCCCTCACGTCCGCGCGTGCTGCGAGTGGGTGACCGAGTCCGGTACGCCGGCCAATTGCACACTCTTGTCGCGCTGGAAGGCTGCACGGTGCGGCTTGTCGGGGAGGATCGGCTTCCGGCGGTGGTGCTGCTGACGCACCTCCTCGCATCGGATGGATTCGAGGTGGTGAGCGCGACATCGCTTCGCGCCCCAGTGCCGACAGCCGGAGTTCTTGACGGCCTGCCCGCCGAGGCGGTGCAGCGGGCACAGTGGTGGCAGCGAGAGCTGACGGAGGTGCTGACCGGACGCTCGATGGACGACCCCCTAGGTCCGGTGCGCGCGGAGTACGACCCGTCGACACGCTCGATGAGGCAGCGCGAGCTGGCCAAAGTCGCGGAGCTTGCCACCCAGGGGACCTCGGTGTCGCTGGCGGGATTTCAGCGCATGAGGGCCCGTTTCGAGCGCGAGGGACTGGCGGGCTTGGTGGACCCCCGGTTGCTCGGTGGGTCAGACGGACTGGGCCGCTCGGACCCGCGGGTGGTGGCCGCGCTCCGCACGGTGGTCGATCGGCAGACTGACCGGTCGACGGTGTCCGCACAGGTGCTGCGACGGCGCTTGGAAAGAGAGTTGGAGGCGCAACACGGTCCGGATGTGGTGCCGCTGCCGTCTCGGTCGGCGTTCTATCGCCTGCTGGCTGTGGTCTCGTCCGGCCGACACACGCTGGGGTCGGCGCGCACGCGCAGGTCGCTGGCCAAGCAACCGGAGGGGACGTTTAGGCAGCTGACAGCGGCCCGGCCAGGCGAACTGATGGAGATCGACTCGACGCCGCTGGACGTGCTGGTGGTCGGTGACGACGGCGCGACGGACTCGGTGGAGTTGACCGGACTGGTCGACCTGGCGACACGTTCGGTTCCGGCGGTCGTGCTGCGGCCTTCGACGAAGGCCGTGGATGCTGCGCTGTTGCTGGCTCGGGCGATGACGCCGGAGCCGATGCGGCCTGGCTGGGCAGACGCGCTGCGGATGTCGCGCTCGGTACTACCGCATGCCTCGTTGGCTGCACTGGACGAACGGCTCGCCGACGCAGCGGCTGTCCCTGTGATCATTCCGGAGACGATCGTTTGCGACCGCGGGAAGGCCTACATCTCGGACACGTTCCGTGCTGCCTGCCAGTCGCTGGGGATCTCGTTCCAGCCTGCGCACCCGGACAGTCCGCCGGACAAGCCGCACATCGAACGGACGTTGGAATCAGTTGCGACGATGTTCGCCCAATACGTGGCGGGGCATCGCGGACGAAGTGTCGAGCACCGTGGCCTCGACCCCGCGGTCGAGGCGGCGTGGTCGATGCACGAGCTTCAGGAACTGCTTCAGGAGTGGGTGGTCGCCGGGTGGCAGCATCGTCCGCACGACGGGCTGCGGGATCCGCTGATGCCGGCGCGGGCTTTGAGTCCGAACGAGAAGTACTCGGCGCTTGTTGCCGCAGCCGGGCATATCCCGGTGTCGCTCAGTGCGGATGAGTACGTCGAACTCCTGCCGCGATGCTGGCGGACAGTGAACTCCTACGGGATCCGGATCAACCACCGCACTTACGACTGCGACGAGCTGACCTCCTACCGACGCCAGCCATCCGGCACAGGTCCGGACGGGACGCGATGGGAGGTCCATTTCGACCCCTACGACATCTCGCGCGTCTGGATCCGCAACCACCACGCCGATGGTTGGATAACCGCCTACTGGCGGCACCTCAGCACCGCTCCGACGCCCATGGGCGAGCTTGCTTGGGAGCATGCCCGGCGCCTGCTGGCTGAACGAGGCGCCAGGACATCCGACGAGGAGGAGATCGCGCGCGCTGCGGCCACTCTTCTCGACCGGGTCGGCGACGGGCCCGAACCTGGCGCACGACCGGAGGAACGAAAACGCGCCCGGCGAGCCGGAAGGGTCGCGGCCCGAACACGCGCCACAGCGGCGCCGTCCTGGCCCCGGCCCGAGAAAACACCCCCGCAGGAAGCGCCTGATGCCGGCGACTGGGACGACGAGATCGCCGATGTGATCCCGCTGGAGGTCTTCGACGCGCGCAAGGAGGCCGAGACATGGTGGTGAGCTCTCCTGCCTCCGGCACCTTGGCCGAGGACCGCACCGATCCGTCGACAACACTGGCCGGATGGCGCCACTTCGTGGACGAGGACCCCGCTGGCTTTGAACTCCTGCCCGAGGCAACCCGAGCATCCCTCGCTCCGTCCGCCCGGGACGAGTACGACGAAGCCCGGATCCGCTATCACTCTGAACTCCAGATCATCCGGACTTCTGCCGTCAAGGAAATCGCCTACCAGGGACGGCTGCTGACGCTGCTGAACCAGCGCGAAAACGGTGCTCGACGCGGCATGATCGTCTCGGGCCCGGGGACCACGGGGAAGACCACTGCGATCAAACAACTCGGGCGACTGCACGAACTACGGACCCGGCAACGCTACCCAGGCAGCGACCGCATCTCGGTCGTCTACGTGACGGCGCCGCCGCGCGGGTCCCCACGCAAACTGTCGATGGAGTTCGCGCGGTTCCTCGGGCTGCCGCTCATCACGCCCCGGCACAACACCATGGACGTCACCAACGCGGTCTGTCAGGTGCTCATCGAGGCGCGCACCGACCTCGTCCTGGTCGACGAGATCCACCTGATGAACCTCGGCACCCGAGCCGGGGAAGAGTTCTCCGATCACCTGAAGTACTTCACCGAGCACCTGCCGGCGACGTTCATCTACGCAGGCATCAACGTCGAGCGGTCCGGGCTGTTCACCGGCATCCGCGGTGGCCAACTCGCCGGCCGTTCCATCCTTGTCCGCACTGGGCCATTCCCTCTCAATGCCGAATGGCAGAGCCTGGTGGCGAGCTTGGAGGGCACCCTTCGGCTGCACCGCCACCAGCCGGGAACGCTCTTGCAGTTGAGCAAGTACCTCCACCAACGATCCGGCGGCATGATCGGCAGCCTTTCCCACCTCATCCGCGCCGCCGCGATCGCGGCCATCCTCGATGGGACGGAAGGCATCACCCGGCAGCAGTTGGCCACCATCCGCATCGACCACATCAGCGAGTCCACCGCTCGCCCCGGGCGGGCCATCGGATGAGTCTCCCCTCTCCGCTCCGCCTCGTGCGCCCACTGCCGCGGCCACTCGCCCCGTTCCACAACGAATCGATCGCGTCCTACCTCGGACGACTGGCCGCGGCCAACAGCGTCCCGGTGGACCGGATCAAAGCCCCGTCACGCTGGATGTCAGCACCGCACGTCGATGCGGACACGCTTGCAGCCCTCACAGGCCGAACCCCAGACAGCCTCACACGCGCCCTTCCGGAACTCCGCATGCTGGCGGATCCAACGCGATCCGCGAGTCTGCTGAAGTTCATGGAACCTCGTCACGCATGTCAAGCCTGCGTTGCAGCGCGCACGAACCGTCCTGGATACGTCTTGATCTGGGCTTCGACGCTGCACGACAACGTGTGCGTCCGGCATGCCCGCTGGGTGGGTGCCGGAACAACGTTCATCCGCAGGCAAGTCGACCTCAGACGCGCACCGGAAGTCGTGCGCGCGCACATACGCAACCTCCGATTGCTCCGCCGACACGGCACCAACGTGGTTACTGCTTGCCACCTCGAATGCGGCCCGCTCTGGAGGGAACTCCTCAATCACCATTACCAACTCTGGCCCACCCACCACCGCACCCAGCGCCTGGATCCCCTCCACGAGTACAGCCAATACCAAGCCGGGCCGTACTACCTCGCGACAATCTATCCGGAGACGGTCGAGGCAGTTGCCTTGTTCGCTTCTCCGATCTGGCGGGAACGCGCCCTCAGTAACAACCGCGCCGATCTCGACCGATTCGTCGCAGAGTTCGTGCGACGCCTTCCGCAGGAACGCAAGTTCCGGACCACTGCCCAGCCATGGTTTCGGATGCACCTCCGCGCCAAAGCCAGTCGCATCCGCAACCGAATCACCACAGGATCGCCGCAGGATCCCCTGCAAGACGACCACGCCAAGCAACGCACGCACGTTGAAAACAACCCTGTTGCCGTGATGCCACCCCTGGCCGAGATACTGCAGCCGTGAGCAGATTCGCCGAGGTGATCGTCCTGGCCAAGGACGCCGAAGACGTCATGGAACCGCTGACATTGCCCGACGACGAGCGGGAGTGGCATCAGTGCTTCACCCGAATCGACGACGGTTTCTTCAGTGGCCTCGGTGGCGGTTCCAGCGGTGAGTGCTACGCCTGGGTCATCCAGTTCTATCGCTTCAACTGGACTGGCCTACTGGCCGCGCTGGAGTCGTTGCCCTGGCCTTACCCGCACTCGGTGCAGGTCCTCGTCCGCGATGAGGAGGACGACTGCTTCGGGTTGTGGATGATCTACGACGGGAAGCTGGTCGAAGTTCCCCTTCCCCACACCCGGCGCACCCCGTTCCCGGGCTGGAGCGTCACCGGAGTGCTGCAGCGGACAGATCAGCCGGCAGAGCGTCACGCCCCGGGCTGTTCCTGCGAAACCACGAACGCCGATCCGACCACCGCAGCAGACCCAATGCTCTGAACATCTAGTTGCCCAGACTTAAGCGGGACAGATCAGCATGTTCTCGTCCCAGGCAAGTCGAGGCATCGCAGGTCAGAGCAGTCGTCCTACCCACACTTATTTGGGACCGGACAGCACCCCACAACCTGACGGACGGACGCGCGATCGACCGGGGAAGAATCGCCGCATGGTTGACGTGTCGTCAGACGGAGTCAGCGCCGACCAGGGGGCCCTGCGATGGGTGGAGTCGATGGGCGGCCCACTGGTCGTGGTGCCCGTTTCCGCGCTGGAGCACTGGGCGGGTTGTTCGGAGTCGTGGGGCGAAGACGGCGTTCACGACGACTACGACCGAGCCTGCGACATCGAAGGATATGCGGGCGTGCTCGGTGTCGGCGCCGGCGGCGCGCAGGCGCTGGTGCTTGGCGACAATCCCGCGACCAGCTGCTTCGTACCGGCCCTGCGGGTCTTCGTACGACAGTTCGGCGGGACGGCGGCAGAGCTGCCGGCCGCGGCCGAGGCCGTGCTCACCGACCCGACGGCAACCTGGGAGGACTGCGGCGTCTGGGAGACCGACGGGGATGCGGTGCTCATGGACTCCGTGACCGCCGGAAACGCGCCGGCCGTCGAGTACCCGAACGGGGGTGGCTTCCCCGAACAGGCGCCCGTCCCCGTCCCCGCCGGTCGGTGGCAGGTGGACGCCACCCACCAGGACACGGAGTCCGTGACGATCACCTTGGTCCGGCTCCTGCCCGCTTCCTGAAACGTCCTGGAACGGCTGACCGCGCGGCCCGGGCCGGAGGCCCGTCCTCCAGCCCGGGCCGGTGCACGCCGTGCCGCCTCCGGCGGTTATCTGGTCAGCGGGGTGAGGGTGGTGAGGTGGGTGAGTTTCCGGGGGTTTCTGACTACGTAGATGCGGGCTACGAGGCCGTTGTGGACTTCGAGGCTGATGGCGGAGGGTTCGCCGTCGATGTTGAGGCGGGCGGCAGGGGCGGCGTTGAGGTCGAGGGGGGTGGTCCGGATGTCGGCGAGGGATTTCGCGCGGGCGAGGATGGCGGCGACGGCTTCGACGCCGACGATCGGGGTGAGCGAGGCCGTCACGATGCCGCCGCCATCGGTGATCATGACGACGTCGGGAGCCATGACCTCCATGAGTTCCTGGAGGCGGCCGGTGCGCAGGGCGTAGAGGAAGCGGTCCACGACCTTGCGCTGTTCGGAGCGGGTCACCGCGACGCGCGGCCGGCGGGCGGCGACGTGGCCTCGGGCGCGGCGGGCGATCTGGCGTACCGCGGCCGCGGTCTTGCCGACGGCCTCGGCGATCTCGTCGTACGGCATGTCGAAGACCTCGCGGAGCACGAACACCGCCCGCTCGGTGGGCCCGAGGGTCTCCAGCACGGTCAGCATCGCGATCGAGACGCTCTCCGCGAGTTCGACGTCCTCGGCGACGTCCGGGCTGGTCAGCAGGGGCTCCGGCAGCCACTCGCCGACGTAGTCCTCGCGGCTGCGCGACAGCGTGCGCAGGCGGTTGAGCGCTTGGCGCGTGACGATCCGGACGAGGTACGCGCGCGCGTCGCGCACCTCGTCGCGGTCCGCGTCGGCCCACCGCAGCCATGACTCCTGCAACACGTCCTCGGCGTCGGCCGCCGAGCCGAGCATCTCGTAGGCGACGGTGAAGAGCAGGCTGCGGTGGGTGACAAACGGGTCGTCGGTCATGCGGTCGACGCTACGCCCGGCGTCCCGGCGCGCGGGGCGAGCGGGATCTCGCAGGCGTCCGAGAAGCCCTGCGACCTGATGCCGTGCGCGTTGTTGTTGCGCGTCGCCATGTTGACGAAGGCGACGAACGCGGTCAGCTCCACCATCGCCGCTGCACCGAGCCGGTCGAGCAGGCTCGCGTACATCTCGTCGGTGACCGTCGGCGGCGTGTCGGTCATGGCCTCGGCGTATTCGAGGACGTCCCGTTCCAGCACGGTGAACACGTCCGACACCCGCCAGCGCGGCACCTGGCTCGCCTTGGCCAGGTCCAGGTTCTGGTTCTGCGCCGTGAAGTAGCCCGCGTCGAGGCACCAGGGGCAGCCGACCTTCACCGCGACGGCCATGTGGGCGTACGACTTCAGGCTCTCGTCGAGCGCGTCCCACTCCGCGATCTTCGCGGAGAACTCCAGATTGGACGTCGCGACGGGCGGGTTGTGCCAGATCACTTCGACGGGCTCCGCCACCTTGCCGAGTCGGCCGAGCAGGTTGTCGCGAAGCTCGTCGGGAAGCTCCGCCTTGGGGACTCGCAGCACCATGGTGTCCTCCTGCGCTCTCACCCCGGAACCGGTCCGGGGTGCCGTCGGCGTCTGCCGATCTGACATGAAGACACCGGCCGGGCGGCGTGTGTGACACCGATGCCGGGGCCCATGACGTGCGTCGA
>NZ_JBPKBH010000021.1:169061-175715 GCF_051388915.1 Yinghuangia sp. YIM S09857
TCGACTGCGGTGTCGATGCGATGACGCGAATGGTCAGCGGCGGGCGCGGCGGAGGCCGCTCAGGGTGGTGACGAGGGCCAGGAACGCCGCGGCGATCGAGACGAGGAAGGCCGCCTTGTAGCCGTCGAGCAGGTCGGACGGCGACTCGGACTGCGTCACCGCGACGTTGACCGCCGTGGCCACGGCCAGGCCGAGCGCCGAGCCGAACTGGAAGGACGTGTTGAACAGGCCGCCCGCAAGGCCCTGTTCGGCCTCGTCGATGCCGTCGGTCGCGGCGATGGTGAGCGGGCCGTACGCGAGGGCGAAGGCCATGCCGAGCAGCAGCATCGCCGGGAGCATGGCGGCGTACGCGGTGTCCGTGCCGACCGTGAGGAAGAACGCGTACGCGCCCACCGCCGCGGTGAACCCGGCCGCGATCACCTTCGTGTTGCCGTACCGCTCCACCAGCCGCGGCGTCAGGACCGGCGCCACGATGGCGTCGATGCCGATCGCGATCATCGCGAGCCCGGTCTCCAGTGCGCTCCAGCCGCGCAGGTGCTGGAGGTACTGCACCAGCATGAACTGGAAGCCGACGAACGAGCCGGAGAACGCCACGGCACCGATGTTGGCGCGGAGCAGCGGCGCCGAGCGCAGGATGCCGAGCCGGACCAGCGGTGCCGAGGAGCGGCGTTCGACGGCGACGAAGGCGGAGAGGGCCAGCAGGCCGGCGACACCGGTCAGGGCGGTCCACTTGATGTCGACGTCCGGCGCGCGGACCACGGTGGTGACCAGCAGCAGCATGGCCCCGGTGATGGCGACCGCGCCGGTGACGTCGAACCCGCCTGTGCGCTCGGGGCGTTCCTCGCGCGGGAGGAGGCGTGCGGCGGCGACCAGGATCAGCGCGGCGAGGATGACCGGCGCGAAGAAGACCCACCGCCAGTGGATCGCCGTCAGGAGCCCGCCGACCACCAGGCCGAGGGAGAATCCGGCCGCGGCGATGCCCGCGTACACGAGCAACGCCTTGTTGCGCTGCGGGCCTTCGGCGAACGACGTGGTGATGATCGAGAGCCCGGCGGGGGTCATGAACGCGGCGGCGAGGCCGGTGACGAAGCGCGACAGGATGAGCATCCAGCCGCTGTCGGCGAATCCGCCGAGGCCGGAGAAGAGCAGGAACACGGTCAGCCAGAACAGGAACATGCGGCGGCGGCCGAGCAGGTCGGCGGCGCGCCCGCCGAGGAGCATGAAGCCGCCGTAGCCCAGGACGTACGCACTCACGACCCATTGCAGGGACGCGGTCGACATGCCCAGGTCGGACTGGATCGCGGGGAGGGCCACGCCCATCATCGCGACGTCGATGCCCTCCAGGAAGATCGCGCCGGAGAGGACGAGGAGGATGCCCCAGGCCCGTGGACTCAGGCGTACGCCCGGTTTCGCCGCCGGTGTGGCGGCGTCGGCCCGGTCGTGGGACGGCGGTGCGGTGGAGGTCGCGGACATGGCATGGCTCCTCGGATGCGCGTACGGCAGGGACGGGGCACACGGCGTCCGCACCCGGAAGATCCTGGGTCGGTTACCTCTTGTTCCCATAGGAATCTTCGGGAACCATGGGTTGACATGGAAGAAGGCACTTACAAGTCACCCGGTAACTGCGAAGGAACCACCCGCGACTACGACGCCCACCAGTGGGACACGCGGGAGGACTGCGAGGTACGCCAGATCCTCGACCGCATCGCCGACAAGTGGTCGCTGCTCGTCATCGCGCTGCTCGACCAGCGCACGCTGCGCTTCACCGAGCTGCGCCGCAAGATCGACGGGATCAGCCAGCGCATGCTGACGGTGACGCTGCGGCAGTTGGAGCGCGACGGCCTCGTCGAGCGCACCGTGTACCCGGTGGTGCCGCCGCGCGTCGAGTACGCGCTGACGCCGCTGGGCGCCACGCTGCACGACACGATCCAGGCGCTGGTGACGTGGACCGAGGACCACCAGAACGAGATCGCGGCGGCGCGGGCGGTGTACGACGCCCGGGAGGCGGCGGAGGCTCTGGAGGCGGAGGGACGGGCGCCCGAGCGGGGACAGGCGCCGGCTTCCCGGGGCGGACAGCAGGCGGCCCGGGTCTGAGGGCGGCAGGTCGAGGGCCGTACGTCCGACGCCGCGCCCTTTCGCGCCCCTGGCAGCGTGCTCAGAACGCCGCGCGGATCGCCCCCACCCGCCGTCCGCCGCCGGTCAGTTCGACCTCGGCGATCTCGTCGAGCACCGCGGCGTCGACGCCCATGCGGCGCAGCGCGCGGGCCGCGATCGGGCCGAGCGTGCGCACCGACCCGTCGTCGACCTTGAACGCCAGCGCGCGTCCGTCCGCCAGCACGATGCCCTGCACCGCCTCCGCGCCCATCTTCGCGACCAGGCCGGGGACGCCGAGCATCAGCAGCGTGTCCACCCGCCCGGTGCCCGCGACGTACTCGGGGTGCGCGCGCATCGCCGACGCCACGCGCTCCTGCGGCGTACCGGAGCACGCGGCCGCCATCGAGCGGAACAGCCGCGCGAGCCCAATCAGGCTCAGCGCCGGGACCGGCGCGCCGCAGCCGTCGACGCCCAGGTGTGCGATGCGCTCGTCGGCCAGTTCCTCGACGGTCCGCAGCACGAGCTGTTGCAGCGGGTGCACCGGATCGAGGTACGTCTCGGTGTCCCACCCGTTCGCGACACAGGCCGCCAGCCACGCGGCGTGCTTGCCCGAGCAGTTCATCACCAAGGGGTCGGGGTGCCCGCCGGACCGCAGGTAGTCCTCGTACGCCCGTTCGCCCAGCGGCAGTTGCGGGGGCGTGCGGAGCGCGCCCGCGTCGAGGCCCGCGCCGGCCAGGATCTTGCGCACTCCGTCCAAATGGAAAGGTTCACCCGAATGGCTCGCCGCGGCCAGCGCCAGCAGCTCGCCGTCGAGGTCCAGCCCCGCCCGCAGGGCGGCCGCCGCCTGCGCGGGCTTCGTGGACGAACGCGGGAACACCGGACGCGCGACGTCGCCCAGCGCGAAGGCCACCGAGCCGTCCGCCTCCAGGGCGACCAGCGCACCCCGGTGGCGCCCCTCGACGAAGCCCGAACGGACGACCTCGGCCAGGACGGGCTGCGCGCCGGATATCTCGGGCGACGAAGGGTCCTGCGGCTGGACGGACATAAGGGCGGTTCCTCGGCATACGGCCGGCACCCGGCGAACCGGCGGCCGGCGGCGGGCAAGCGGCATCTGACAGCCGGTCTCCGACGGCTGATCGGCGGCCAAGGTCGCCGCCGCCCGCTCCGGGCCACCCATCAGCGCCCGGAGAGCAGGTCGTCGACCCTGGCCTCCCCTTCACGGTACCTGCGCGCGATCTCCGCGCCGCAACGGTCCATCTCCCGCTGGAGCTCCAGGCGCCGCGCGGACACCTCCTGCTCGTAGCCCGTCAGGTCCTCCAGCGCGGCGCGCAGTTCGGCGTCGCTGCGGGCCGCGAGGTCGGACAGCTCGACGTCGGCGAGCATGCGCTCGATCCGCACCCGGTAGCGCTCGGTGCGCGGCGGATGGACGGTGACGTGCCGGGCGCCGCGCGCGGGGCCTCTGCGCTCGGACAGGATCTCCGACAGCTTCTCCATCACCGGAGCCGGCCCGGGACCCGCCGGGGCCGCCGCCGGATCCTCGCGCCGCAGCAGCTCGGCGCGCAGGATGTCGATCCGGCCTTGCAGCAGGCGGCGCAGGTACGAGAGATCGCTCTCCTCCCGCTGGGCCTCCCGGCGCCGACTGCGCACGGCGTCGAGGCCGAGGGCGCGTACCGGATCGGGGACCGCGAACGGACCCTCGGCCGGGGCCGCGGAGGGGGCGGGAGGAGCGGCCTTCTGAGCTGCCTCGTCCCGCGCGGACGGCTTCAGCGGATCTGCCATGGCACGCATCGTGTCACGGCGACCGGGGCGGCGCGTGCCGTACAGGGACGAATCGCCCCGGACGGGTCGCCCGCCCAGGGCCGCCCGCACGCCATTTGCACGCGGCCCGCACACCGCCAGCACATCGACGGCGTGCCGCTCAGGTGCCGATCAGATGCCGATCACATGTCGATGACGAGCGTGATCGGGCCGTCGTTGACGAGCGCGACGCGCATGTCCGCGCCGAAGACGCCGGTCTCCACGTGCGCGCCCAGCGCCCGGAGTTCGGCGACGACCGCGGCCACCATAGGCTCGGCGACCGCGCCGGGCGCGGCCGCGTTCCAGGTGGGACGGCGGCCCTTCCGGGCGTCCCCGTACAGCGTGAACTGGCTGATCACGAGGAGTGGAGCGGACAGGTCGGAGCACGACTTCTCGCCGTCCAGGATGCGCAGGCTCCACAGTTTGGCGGCCATGCGCTCGGCGTGCTCGGCGGTGTCGTCGTGGGTGACGCCGACCAGCACGCACAGGCCGGGGCCGAGGATCGACCCGACGACCTCCCCGCCGACGGTCACGGACGCTTCCGACACACGCTGGACGACTGCTCGCATGCCGCCATTGTGGCGCCCCGGGCGGGCCGCGCCGAAGCGGGCCCTGGCGTGCGCGGGCCGGTCACGGCCCCGGGGCGGGCGGCAGAACGCGCATCGAGGCGTACGTCAGCCCCGCGTCACGGCAGTCTGCGGCGGTTGATGTTGCGGATCCGGCGGCGCTGGGAGCGGTCGAGCGTGAGGTAGGCGACGACCGGCACGCCGATGATCGCCGCGAAGACGACCCACGCCAGCCAGCCGGGAATGATCCACAGGGCGATGACCGCCACCACCACGCCGGCGGCGATGTACGGGCCGCGGTTGGACATGTCGTACCCCCTCGGGATGGCCTCGTACAGCCATTGTCCGTCCGCGGCGGCGTGACCGACATGGGGATATCCCCCCATCCGGTCCCGATTCGGCCAGGAGCCAAGGCCGGGGGCGGGACCGGGGGGACCGGGACCGGGGGGGCCGGGGCCGGGGACCGGGGTCGGGACAGTGGGGCCGGTGCCGGGGACCGGAGGACCGGAGCCGGGCCGAGGGCCGGGGAACCGGTCAGGCCGGGACGACGACCTCCTGCGAGGCGGGCACGCCGTCCGCGGTCAGCACCGCGTCCACCGCCGTGTTGCGCTTGACCAGGGCCAGGGCGATCGTGCCCAGCTCGTGGTGGCGGGCCGAGCTGGTCACGAAACCGATCTGCCGCCCGTCCAGCTCGACCGGCGCGCCGTGGACCGGAAGCTTCTCCTCGGTGCCGTCCAGGTGCAGGAACACCAGGCGGCGCGGCGGGCGTCCGAGGTTCTGGACGCGCGCGACGGTCTCCTGACCGCGGTAGCAGCCCTTGTTGAGGTGCACGGCGGTGTCGATCCAGCCCAGCTCGTGGACGATCGTGCGGTGGTCGGTCTCGTTGCCCACCCGGGGGCGGTACGCGGCGACTCGCAGGGCCTCGTACGCCCACACACCCGCCGGGTCCGCGTGCGACGCGCCGTACTCGGCGAGGCGTTCGCGCGGCAGGAACAGCTCGCGGCCCTCCGCGGTCCGGCGCACCACGACGCCGTCGTCGCCCGTGGGCTCGGTCCGGGGTTCGAAGACGACCGCGTAGGCGTCCGTCAGATCCTCCACCTCGACCCGCAGCAGGAAGCGCATGCGGTCGAGGAAGGTGACGAGGGCGGGGGCGGTGCCCGGCTCGACGTGCGCCCACAGCGCCTCGCCGTCGTCGACGACGTACATCGCGTGCTCGATGTGGCCGTGCGGGCTCAGCACGAGGGTGACGGTCGCGTCGCCCGGCTTGAGGTCGGTGAGGTGCTGCGTGGTCAGCGAGTGCAGCCAGGACAGGCGGTCCGGGCCGGAGACGCGGACGACGCCGCGGTTCGACAGGTCGACGAACCCGCGGCCCTCGGCCAGCCTGCGCTGTTCGCGCAGCGGGTCGCCGTAATGCGCGGCGACGCCTTCGTCCGGGGCGTCGGCGGCGACGGCTCCGGGCAGGGACAGCAGGGGGCTGGTGGCGGTCATGCCGTCCAGCTTAGGTACCTCGGGCGGGGGACGACGGGGAGGGCACCACGTCGGTGCCGCCGCCGTTGCCGTCGGCCCTGTTGTCGGCCTGGTTGTCGGCCTGGTTGTCGGCCTCGGCCTCGTCGTCAGCCTTGCTGTCGGACTTGTTGTCGGACTTGCTGTCGCCGTTGTTGTCGGCCGGGCGGCCCGGTGCGGAACGGTCGGCGGTCCGGGCCCGGCAGCACCCGCCGCAGCGGCCGAAAATCGCGAAGTGCTGGAGGTCGATGTCGAAGCCGTAGCGCGACTCGACGGTGTCCGCGAGCGGCTCCGCGAGCCCCGGTTCGACCTCGGTGACGCCGCCGCAGTCGCGGCACACCAGGTGCAGGTGGTTGCTGTGTCCCGCGGGGTGGTACGTGGGCGCGCCGTGCCCGAGGTGGGTGTGCTTCACCAACTCCAGGTGCTCCAGGAGTTCGAGCGTGCGGTACACGGTCGAGATGTTGATGCCGCTGGCGGTCTTGTGGATCTCCGTGAGGATGTCGTCCGGCGTCGCGTGCCCGAGCGTCGTCACCGCCTCCAGCACGAGCTGGCGCTGGGGCGTCAGCCGGTAGCCCTTGTCCCGTAGCTCGCGCTTCCAGTCGGTGGTCACCGGCCAATTCTAAAGCGTGTTGCACAACGCTGTGAGCTGCGTGTTCAGCTCCGGTTCGGACTGCTTTGGATCACGCTGCGTAGA
>NZ_JBPKBH010000022.1:0-39540 GCF_051388915.1 Yinghuangia sp. YIM S09857
CCGCCGCCCGCCGCCCGCCGCCCGCCGCCCGCCGCCCGCCGCCCGCCGCCCGCCGCCCGCCGCACCGGCGTCGCTCGCACCCGTATGCCGCGCCCGGGAGCGGCAGTCGTGTGCCGCAGTCGTGTGCCGTGTGGGTGTGCGGTGTGCTCCGGCCATGCGCCGCTGCGCTGAGCCGCGCACGGCCCACCGCAATCGCCTGGGTGCCGGTCGCCGCTCCTCGTCCGCTCCGCGTCCGTCCCCCCGGTCCGTCCCCCGTTGGTCCCCCGAGTCCGTCCCCCGAGTCCGTCCCCCGGTCCGTCCCCCGTTGGTCCCCCGAGTCCGTCCCCCGGTCCGTCCCCCCGTCCGCCCCCCCGTTGGCCCCCGGTCCGTCCCCCCGTCCGTCCCCCCCCAGTCCGTCCCCCTCGTTCGTTCCGCGTCCGTCTTCCACCCCGGCGCAGTGGGGGCGCATTGCGGCAGTTGCGGGGGCGCAGGGGGGTCCGGGCCTATCCCCACGAGCGATCGACTGGCTACCGTCCGTTACGGACGGTGTGTCGGGCGGACGGGGCTTCCCCGCAAGGGGAGTTCGTGCCCCGCGCAGCGGGGGCCGGCTGCACCGGGACTCCGAGCATTCCACGGGAGGGGACGCAGATGGCCGCACGGTCGCTCGCCACACGTCAGCCCAACGAGCGCCTGGCCACGCTGATACAGGAAGCCGGCTGCTCGAACGCCGGTCTCGCCAGGCGCGTCAACATGTGCGGCGCCGAGCAGGGCATGGACCTGCGCTACGACAAGACGTCCGTGGCCCGCTGGCTGCGCGGCCAGCAGCCCCGCGGCTCGGTGCCTAACCTGATCGCCGAGGCGCTGGGCCGCAAACTCGGCCGTCCCGTCACCGTCGACGAGATCGGCATGGCGGACGGCCGGAGCCTCGCGACCAACATCGGCCTCCAGTTCGCCGCGACGCCCGCCGCCACCGTGGACGTCGTCACCGAGCTGTGGCGCAGCGACGTCAACCGCCGCGACTTCCTGCTCAATTCGTCCGTCGCCGTGGCCGCGCTCGTGGCGCCCAGCCGCGACTGGCTCATCACCGAGCCGGACACCGCCGTCGCGCGCATCGGCGGCCCGCGCGTGGGGGCGTCCGACGTCGAGGCGGTACGCGCCACCACCGAGATGTTGTCGGTCCTCGACCACCGCTTCGGCGCGGGACACATCCGACCCGTCGTCGTGCACTACCTCGGGTCGGTGGTGTCCGGGCTGCTGAGCGGGACGTACTCCGACGAGACCGGGCGCGCGTTGTTCGCCGCGGTGTCGCGGCTGACCGAACTGGCCGGGTACATGGCCGTCGACACGGGGCAGCCCGGGCTCGCCCAGCGCTACTACATCCAGGCGCTGCGGCTCGCGCAGGCCGCGGGGGACCGGCCGTACGGCGGCTACGTGCTCGCCGCCGGGATGAGCCACCTCGCCGGGAACCTCGGCAACCCCCGCGAGATAACCCAGTTGGCCCGGGCCGCGCAGGAGGGCTCGAAGTCCGCGGTCACCGGGGAGGGCGCGACGGCCACCACGATGGCGATGTTCCACGCCGCGGAGGCGCGCGGGCACGCGCAGTTGGGGGACGTGCGGGCGTGCGAGAGCTCGCTGGCGCGGGCCGAGACCGCGATGGAGCGGTCCAGGCCGGAGGAGGACCCGGTATGGATCTCGCACTTCGACCGCGCGTACCTGGCCGACGAGTTCGCGCACTGCTACCGCGACCTGGACCGGCCGCGGCAGGCGGAGGAGGCCGCCCGTGCGGCGCTCGAAGGGCACGCGGAGACGCGCGTACGGCGCCGTGCCGTCGACACCCTGCTGCTGGCCACCGCGCACCTCCAGCAGAACCAACTGGACGAGGCGTGCGCGATCGCCGGCGACGCCCTGGAGTTGGTCGTACGCCTGCACTCGGCACGCGGCCAGGAGTACCTGCGCGACTTCCAGCGCCGCCTGGCCCCGTACGGATCCGAGCCCGCCGCCCGCGACTTCATGGACGCGGTCCGGGCGGCCTACGAAGGCGAGCACGAGGAGGTGATCCCGGCCTGACGCGCCATCGGAACGACGGCACCCGCCCACGGCCGCAACGGGAAGCGGCCGTACGCGGAACCGCCTGGGACCGCCGCCGACGCACGGCCGCCGAAGCCCCCGAGGGCCCGACGGGATTTCGCCGACCTGCCTCGGCCCCCCAGGCCGCCTGACGGCCCGCGCCCCGCCCCGTGACGCCGCGAAACCGGGACGAGGGCCAGCCGGGCCAAGGTGCCCCCCGGCGTCAACGGGGCCGACGCCGGGGGCCACCCATCTCCGAGCCCCGTACGGCTGCCCGTCCTGCGCCTCGCGACCACCGACCGCAGACCACCGACCGCAGACCACCGGCCGAAGACCACCGGCCGAAGACCACCGACTGCCGTCTGCTCGCTGCCGCCCGCCGCCGGGGTGGGGGCATTGGTCGACAGCACCAGGGGGTTGGGCCTTGTGTCGGGCGTCACCCGGCGTGGGGCTGAACGGGGGCGGGGGATGGGCTCTCCGGGTGTCTCCGGAGGAAACTCTTCGCGTGCGGGCCGAACCGCTGTTCGTCTTCTCGGCGTCTCGGTTAGCGTCGAGGGGAACCCACGCGCGAGGAGAGCACGACATGAGTGGCAGGCCTGGATCCGGTGCGGCCGGTGAGGAGTCCGGCGCGCCCAAGGACGAAGGGCTGTCCATCTTCGGGCCGTTGGAGCTGCCGCGCGACGAGTCCGGGGGATACCCGGTCTACGACGAGTACGACGGCGCGGACAACGCCAACCACGGTGGCGGGTACGGCGACGCGGGCGGAACGAGGATCGCCACGCCGTCCATGATCGTTCCGCCGGATCCGGGTGGGCCGCCCCCGCCCCCGCCGGTGTATCCAGGGGGTCCGCCGCCCGGGTATCCGGCCGCGCCCGGGGCGCACGGCCACCCGGCGCCGCCTTCGCCGCAGGGGTGGCCGGGGGCTCCGGCACCTCCGCAGCAGTACGGGCCGCCGCCCCACGGGCACTCGGCAGGGCCGCAGGGCGGTCCGGGCGGGGATGATCCGTTCGCCTCGCTGTACCGGCCCGGGCCGTCCTCGGGGCCGTCGGCCAACCCCGGCTATGCGCCCGGGGCGGCGCATTACGGGCCGCCGCCCGGTTCGGGCCAACCGCACTACGCGGCCCCGGCGATGCCGCCGCGCCACCACGAGTCCGGTCCCGGCTCGCCGCCGCGGGACGGGCGCCGCCGGGCGATCGTCGCGGGGTCGGTGGTCGCGGTCGCGGCCCTGGTCGTCGCGGCGCTGTTCGCGGGCGGGGTGTTCGACGGCGGCGACGAGACGAAGAACGCGGGCGACGGTACGCCGGCCCCCACGGTGACCGGTGCCGCCGTACCACCGCCGGTCACCACCAGCCCCAGTGCGGCGCCGAAGTCGCAGGCCGAGCAAATGGACGAACTGCTCGGCGTCAGCGCCGGATCCCGGTCCAAGGTGTCCGGCGCGGTGGCGAAGATCGAGCGCTGCGACGACATCGACGCCGCGGTCCGGACACTCGACGAGGCCGCCGAGCAACGGGACGAGCAGGTCCGCAAGTTGGCGGCGCTCAAGACCGACGAGATCGCGCGCGGCGACGAACTCGTCGAGTGGCTGCGCAAGGCGTGGGAGGCGTCCGCCCGCGCGGACCGGGCGTTCGCGGCCTGGGGCCGGGAGAACGCCGAGGGCGAGTGCGAGGACGGCGATCGCGCCAAGACGACCGGCGACAAGCGCGACGCGAACAAGGCCAGCACCGAGGCCACGACGGCGAAGAACCGCGCGGTCGCCCTCTGGAACCCGGTGGCCAAGGACGCGGGTCTCCAGGAGCGCAAGGCGAGCGAGATCTGACGCGCGGGGACCGACGGGTGCGGCAGCGGGCGCGTACCCCCGTGCCGCGTCCGCTGCCGCGTCCGTGCGTGACCCGCGCACCTGCATCCGCGCGCGTCACGTGATCGGGAGGTACGCCGCGCCATTGAGGCGCACTTCCCGGCCCGTCTTTCCCGGCCCGTCTTTCCCGGCCCGTCCATTCCGGCCCGTCCATTCCGGCCCGTCCATTCCGGCCCGTCCATTCCGGCCGTCCTTGCGTCGGCCGGTGTCAGCCGACCTCCGCTCCCACCGCCGTTCGCAGCCGCACCTCGTACACCGGCAGCGACACCGGTTCGTCGTCCGCGTCCAGGCACAGACCGGTGCGGAGGTCGAAGGCCTCCTTGTACATCGGCGACATCACCATCGGCACGCCCTGCCGCGAGCCGAGGATGCCGCGGGAGATGACGTACGCCCCGCTGAACGGGTCCCGGTTGCCGACCGCGTAGACCGCCCCGTCGCGGTCCGCGAACACCGCCACCTGCTCGCCGTCCACCAGTGCCGCGACGCCGCGGCCCGGGATCAGGTCGGACAGCCGGCACACCGGCGTCCAGGAGCCGGACGCGCCGATCTCCACCAGCGTGGCGGTCCCGGCCAGGGCGTCTCCGTGTCGTTCCGCAGCCATGGTCACGAGGTCCTTACCTCCAGGGTCGGGCCGGCGATGAGGCCGGCGATCGGGCCGTCGGTCGGGCCTTCGATCGGGAGGGAGACCCCCTCCTCGCCCGGCCGGGCCGGGCGGATCTGGTCGCGTTCGGCGACGAACGTGACGGTCGGATCGGGCGTGCCCGGGGCGTTCACGAAGGACACGAAGCGCCGCAGGCGGTCCGGGTCCTCCAGCGTCGCGCGCCATTCGTCCTCGTAGGTCGCGACGTGGCGCTGCATCAGCTCGTCGAGGTCGTCGCAGATCCCGAGCGAGTCGTCCATGATCACCGCGCGCAGGTGGTCGAGGCCGCCCTCCATGCGCTCCACCCACGGCGCGGTGCGCTCCAGGCGGTCCGCGGTGCGGATGTAGAACATCAGGAACCGGTCGATGGTCCGGATCAGCGTCTCGCGGTCCAGGTCCGCGGCCAGCAGGTCCGCGTGCCGCGGCGTCATGCCGCCGTTGCCGCCGATGTAGAGGTTCCAGCCGGTCGAGGTGGCGATCACCCCGAAGTCCTTGCTCTGCGCCTCCGCGCACTCGCGCGCGCACCCGGAGACGGCCGACTTCAGCTTGTGCGGCGACCGCAACCCCCGGTAGCGCAGCTCCAGTTCGATCGCCAGGCCGACCGAGTCCTGGACGCCGTACCGGCACCACGTCTCGCCCACGCACGACTTCACGGTGCGCAGCGCCTTCCCGTACGCATGCCCTGACTCGAACCCGGCCGCCACCAACCGTCGCCAGATCAAGGGCAGTTGGTCGACCGAGGCGCCGAACATGTCGATGCGCTGCCCGCCGGTGATCTTCGTGTAGAGGCCGAAGTCGCGGGCGATCTCGCCGATGGTGATGAGTCCTTCGGGGGTGATCTCGCCGCCCGGGATGCGCGGTACCACCGAATAGGAGCCGTTGCGCTGGAGGTTCGCCAGGAAGTGGTCGTTGGTGTCCTGGAGCGCGGCCTGTTCGCCGTCGAGGATGTGGCCGTTCGACAACGAGGCCAGGATCGAGGCGACGGCCGGCTTGCACACGTCGCAGCCCAGCCCGGTGCCGTGCTCCTCGATCAGCCGGGTGAAACCGGTGATGCCGCGCACCTGCACGATCTCGAACAGCTCGGCCCGCGTGTGCTCGAAGTGCTCGCACAGGCCCTTGGAGACCTCCACGCCGTTCGCGACCAGCTCGTCCTGCACGATCGTGGTCAGCATCTTGACGCACGAACCGCAGCCCGTGCCCGCCCGCGTGCACTTCTTCACCGCCGGGACGTCCGCGCAGCCCTGCTCCGAGACCGCAGCCCGGATCGCGCCCTTGGACACGTTGTGGCACGAGCACACCAGCGCGTCGTCCGGCAGCGCCGAGGCGCCGATCACCACCGGGGCGCCCGCCGACTCCGGCAGCACCAGCTGCTCCGGCGGCGCGGGCAACGGCGAACCGGCCAGGCAGAGCGGGCGCAACAGGTCGTACGACCCGGCGTCGCCGACCAGCACGCCGCCCAGCAGGCGGCCGTCCGCCGCGACCACGAGCTTCTTGTAGACCCCCTCGCGGCTGTTGGAGTACAGCACTTCGAGGCAGCCCTCGGACGCGCCGTGCGCGTCGCCGAAGCTCGCCACGTCCACACCCAGCAGCTTGAGCTTCGTCGAGGTGTCCGCACCCGTGAACGGCCGGGAACCGCCCGTGAGTTCGAGAGCGACCGTCTCGGCCATCTGGTAGCCCGGCGCGACCAGCCCGTACACCCGGCCGTCCGAGGCCAGCGCGCACTCGCCGATCGCCCACACCGAGGGGTCGGACGTACGGCAGCTCTCGTCCACCGCGATCCCGCCCCGCTCACCCACCACCAGCCCGCTCTCCCGGGCCAGTTGGTCGCGCGGCCGGACGCCCGCCGAGAAGACCACCAGGTCCACGTCCAGCGACTCGCCGTTGGACAGCGCCATCGTGCGGGCGCGCCCGTCCACGACGCCGATCTCCTGGGTGCCGGCGCCCGTGTGCACGGTGACTCCCAACTCCTCGATCTTGCGGCGCAGCGCGTCACCGCCGCCCGCGTCGACCTGAATCGCCATCAGGCGCGGGGCGAACTCCACGACATGCGTGTCCAGCCCCATCGCCCGCAGGGCGCCCGCCGCCTCCAGGCCGAGCAGGCCGCCGCCGACCACCGCACCGGTTTTGGCGGTCCTGGCCCACGCCTCGATCGCCTCAAGGTCCTCGATCGTGCGGTACACGAAGCAGCCGTCGGCGTCGTGGCCCGGCACCGGCGGCACGAACGGATACGAGCCCGTCGCCAGCACCAGCGCGTCGTACCCGAACGTCTCGCCGCTGCGCGCCGTCACCGTCCGCGCCTCGCGGTCCAGCGCCACCGCCGGGTCGCCGAGTCGCAGGTCGATGCCGTGCCGCGCCATGAACCCGGCCGGGACCATGGAGAGTTCGTTCGCCGATAGACCAGAGAAGTAGGAGGTCAGGTGCACGCGGTCGTACGCGGCACGGGGCTCCTCGCACAGCACCGTCACCTGCCAGTCGCCGCCGCCCTCGCGCTCGACCAGCGCCTCCAGGAAGCGCTGGCCCACCATGCCGTGGCCGACGAGGACAAGGCGGCGTCCGGCGGCGGTCGAAGCGGCCGGAATCGAAGTTGCAGGAATCCGAACGGACTTGGGAAGAGAAGACTCGATCACTGGGGGGCTCCTTGCGGGATGAGCAGATGCAGGGGGTCCGCCGGGACCGGTTCGTCCCGTTCGTAGGCGTGGGTGAGTGCGCCGACCGTCGCCAGGTCGCCGACGAGGATCGCGCCGACCAGGCGGTCGCCGCGCAGCACGAGCTTCTTGTACGAGCCGCGGGTCGGGTCCGCGAGCCGGATGACGTCGTGCGGCCCGTCGTCCGGCACCGGGTCGACGTCGCCGAACGCCGCGATCTCCACCGGCCCGGCGGTCAGTCGCGCCCCGACGCGCGAACCCGCGTACGTCGCCTCCGCGCCGCACAACCGCGCCGCCAGCACGTCCGCCTGCTCCCACGCGGGCCCCGACAACCCGTGCACGACACCGCGGTGTTCGGTGCAGTCGCCGATCGCGTACACGTCCGGCGCGCTGGTCGCCAGGCCGTCGTCCACGACGATCCCGGTCCGCACATCGAGCCCCGCGGCCCGGGCCAGGCCCACCCGGGGACGCGCCCCGCAGGCCAGCACCACCAGGTCCGCGTCCAGCCGGTAGCCGTTCGCCAGCGTCACGCCCTCGGCGCGGTCGGTGCCGTGCAGCGACTTCGCGCGGTTCTCCGCGTACACCGCCACCCCGAGCCGGCCCAGTGCCCGGTGCAGCGCGACCGCGCCGTCCTCGTCCAGGTGACGTTCCATCAAGTACGGGGCCTGGTGCACGATTTCCACCGGCAGGCCGAGCTCGGCAAGAGCACGCGCCGCACTCACGCCGAGGATTCCGCCGCCGACCACCACCGCACGCCGCGCCCCGGGCACCGCCTCCGCGAGCCGCGCACAGTCCGCCAGGGTGCGGAACGCGTGTACGCCCTGCTTGAGTTCGCCGCCCTCGCCGGTGTTCGACGTGCAGTGCAGGTTGCGGATCGGCGGCAGCACCGGGTTCGAGCCGGTCGCGAACACCAGCGTGTCGTACGCCGCGATCGACCCGTCCGCGAGTTCCAGCGTGCGCGCCGCGGTGTCCACCGCCACCACCTCGACACCGCTGCGCACCTGCGCGGACGCCAGCGGCAGGCCGATCGTCCCGGCCGGGAGCCGCCCGGTCAGCACCTCCGCCAGCAGCGCCCGGTTGTACGGCGCGCAAGCCTCGTCGCCGAACAGCGTCACCGCCGCCCCCGGATCCCGGGCGAACAGCTGCGCGGTCAACCGGGCCGCGGCCATGCCCGCGCCGATCACCGCTGTCTGACGACGCATCACGACGCACTCCTCACCACGGCGGCCGGCACCGGGGACCCGGCCCGCTCCACACGCACCGCGCAGACCTTGAACTCCGGCATGCGCGACGTCGGGTCGAGCGCCGGGTTGGTCAGCGAGTTCGCCCGGCCCGCACCCGCCCAGTGGAACGGCATGAACACCGTGTCCGACCGGATCGACGCGGTCACCCGGGCCGGTGCCTCGGCCCGCCCGCGACGGCTCGTCACCGCCAGCAGGTCGCCCTCGGACACCCCCAGCCGGGCGGCCAGGTGCGGGTGCAGTTCCACGAACGGCCCCGGCGCGGCCCGGTTCAGCTCCTCGACCCGCCGCGTCTGCGCGCCCGACTGGTACTGCGCCAGGACCCGGCCCGTCGTCAGATAGAGCGGATACTCCGCGTCCGGCTCCTCCGCCGCCGGGCGGTGCGCCACGTCCGCGAACCGCGCCCGCCCGTCCGGCGTCGCGAACCGCTCCAGGAACAGCCGCGGCGTGCCCGGGTGCGCGGCGTCGGGACACGGCCAGAACACCCCGTCCTCGCGGCGGATCCGGTCGTACGTGATCCCCGCGTAGTCCGCCTGCGCCCCCGCGGTCGCCGCCCGCAGCTCCTCGAACACCGTCTCCGGGTCGGTCGGGAACCCCGTGCCGACACCCAGTCGCGCGGCCAGGTGGTGCAGCGTCGACAGGTCCGTGCGCACCCCCGGCGGCGGGGTCAGCGCCGCCTGCCGCAGGATGACCCTGCCCTCCAGGTTCGTCGTGGTGCCGGTCTCCTCCGCCCACTGCGCGCTCGGCAGCACCACATCCGCCAGCTCCGCCGTCTCCGACAGCACGACGTCGCTCACCACCAGGAAGTCCAGCGACTCCAGGCGCTCCGTCACATGCGCCGCACGCGGCGCCGACACGACCGGGTTCGACCCCATCACCAGCAGCGAGCGCACCTCCGAGCCGAGCACGTCCAGCAGCTCGTACGCGCTGCGCCCCGGCCCCGGCAGCGACTCCGGATCCACCCCCCACACCCCGGCCACGTGCGCGCGGTCCGCGGGATCGGTGATCGAGCGGTACCCCGGCAGCTGGTCGGCCTTCTGCCCGTGCTCGCGCCCGCCCTGCCCGTTGCCCTGCCCGGTCAGGCAGCCGTACCCCGAATACGGCCGACCCGCCTTGCCGGTCGCCAGGCACAGGTTGATCCACGCCCCGACCGTGTCGGTGCCCTTGCTCTGCTGCTCCGGCCCGCGCGCGGTCAGCACCATGCCGGACGCCGCACCCGCGAACATCTCCACCGCGCGGCGCATCTCCGGCACCGGAACACCGGTGATCCGTTCCACCCGCTCCGGCCAGTGCGCCATCGCCGCCGCCCGGGCCGCCTCGAACCCGCTGGTCCGCTCCGCCACGAACGCCTCGTCCACGTGCCCGTCGGCGATCGCCAGGTGCAGCATGCCCAGTGCCAGCGCCAGATCCGTACCCGGCACCGGTTGGAGGTGCAGGGTCGCCTGTTCGGCGGTTCGCGTGCGGCGCGGATCGATCACGACCAGCGAGCCGCCGTTGTCCGTCAGCTCGGTCAGGTACCGCAGCGCCGGGGGCATCGTGTCCGCCAGATTGCTGCCCACCACGATCGCGCAGCCCGTCCGCGGGATGTCCTCCAGCGGAAACGGCAGCCCGCGGTCGATGCCGAACGCCTTCCGGTGCGCCGCCGCCGCCGACGACATGCAGAAGCGGCCGTTGTAGTCGATGTTGGACGTGCCCAGCACCACCCGGGCGAACTTGCCCAGCAGGTACGCCTTCTCATTGGTCAGCCCGCCGCCGCCGAAGATCCCGGCCGCGTCCCGCCCGTACTTCTCCTGCACCGTCCGGAAGCCGCCCGTCACCCGGTCCAACGCCTCGTCCCAGCCCGCCTCGCGCAGCACCCCGCCGTCGCGGACCAGCGGGGCGGACAGCCGCACCCCGGTCCGCAGCACCGCGGCGGCGGTACGTCCCTTGCCGCACAGCGCCCCGCGGTTGACCGGGAACGCCGTACGCTCCACGACCTCGACGTCCGGACCCGCGACGTCCCGGATGGCGGCCGTCCCCACGCTCAGGCCCATGCCGCACTGCAACGCGCAGTACGGGCAGTGCGTGTCGGTGACGGCGGTCCGCTCGGGCGCCGGGGCGGTGTGTTTCATGCCAGTGAGCGTGTCCGCACGCCGTTACGCGACCGGGTCACATGTGTTGCGGTGGAGGTACGGCTGTCTCACACCCCCGCGCGGCGCACGTGAGCCCGCCGACACCGGGGGAGGCGCTGGGCAGGCCACCCCTAACTCCGGCGTGACCGCCGCGCAACAGCGCGGAAACACATGTCGGGGAGCCTCACGGCATGGGTACAGGGACGGAGTTGGCGGAGCCGCTGGTCGGCTTCACGATCGGCGTGACGGCCGCGCGCCGCCGCGACGAGCTGGTGGCACTCCTCCAGCGCAGAGGTGCCAGGGTCATCGAGGCGCCCACCATGCGCATCGTCCCGCTGGGCGACGACACCATATTGCGGAGAGCCACAGAAGCCTGCCTCGTCGGCCGCCTCGACTACGTCGTCGCCACCACGGGCGTCGGCTGGCGGGGCTGGATGAGCGCCGCGGAAGGGTGGGGCAACGGAGCCGAACTGGTCAAGGCGTGCCGGGAAGCCGTCGTGGTCAGCAGAGGCCCCAAGGCCACCGGCGCGGTCCGCGCCGCCGGACTGCGCGAGGTCTACTCACCCGGCTCCGAGGCGAGCGACGAACTCCTCCACTGGCTCCTCGCCCGCGACCTGCGCGGCCGGCGCATCGCCCTGCAAGAGCACGGCGCACCCCTCGAAGGCTTCGCGGCGGCGCTGCGCGAACGCGGCGCCGACGTCATCGTCCTGCCCGTCTACCGCTGGGGCCCGCCCGAGGACCCCGGCGCGGTCCGCAAACTCGTCGAGGCCACGGTCCGGCGGGAGATCCACGCCCTCACCTTCACCAGCTCGCCCGCGATCGAGGCGTACCTGGAGAGCGCCGACGAACTCGGACGCCGCACCGAGGCCCTGGACGCACTGCGCGCCGACGTCCTGCCCGTGTGCATCGGGCCGGTCTGCGCCCGCCCGCTCCACGACCAGGGCATCGAGGCGGTGTGGCCGGAACGCGGCCGACTCGGCTCGCTGGTCCGCACCATCACCGAGGAGCTGCCCCTGCGCGCCCGCCGAGAACTCGACACCGGTACGGACCGCCTCGTCCTCCAGGGCAACGCCGTCCTCGTCGACGGCCGCACCATCTGGCTGCCGCCCGTCCCCGGGGCGGTTCTGCGCGCGCTCGCCGAGAAACCCGGCTGGGTGCTCAGCCGCGCCGAACTGCTGAAGAAGGTGTGGACGGGCGTACGCGCCGACGAGCACGCGGTGGAGGCGGCGGTCGCGCGGCTGCGTACCGCGCTCGGCCCGCACTCCGGCCTGATCCGCACGGTCACCAAGCGCGGCTACCGGCTGGCGGTCGACCCGTGACCGACGCTCCACCGGCGGCTTCGCGGCCCGGGAACCTCCCGGACCGGACCGTCCAAGGCACCGCCGCACCGCACCGCGCCGCTGCTCCACAGGCCGGTCCGCAAGGTACTTCGCAAGCCAGTCCGGGCAGTCCGCAAGACAGTCCGGGCAGTCCGCAAGGCGTGGCGCAAGCCAGACCGCGACCCGCAGCTCCGACGCCCCCGGAGTCACTGGCCCGTCGAGGGACCGCAACAACCTCCGAGCATTCCACCCGGCCGACCGCACCCGTCCCCCTCCTCGCCGTCGCGCACGGCACCCGCGACCCCGAGGGCCGCGCCGCCGTCGCGGAACTGCTCGACCTCGTGCGGGAGCTGCGTCCCGGCCTCACCGTCGAACTCGGGTACGTCGACGTCGCCGAACCCCTGCTCGCCGACACGCTCGCGCGCCTGTCCGGGCCGGTCGTCGCGGTACCCCTTCTCCTGGGCGCGGGCTACCACGTGCGCGAGGACATACCCGCGGCTCTCGCCACCGCGCCGCAGGTCCAGGCCCGCGTGGCCCGCGTGCTCGGCCCCGACCCGCTGCTCGCCGAAGTGCTCGGCGAACGGCTCTCCGCGGCCTGGCCGCCGCACGGTCCACAGCCTGTGGACAACCTGCCCGGTCCCGGCTCCGGCCCCGACCTTGGTCCCGGCTTCGGCTCCGGCTCCGGCCCCGACTTCAGTTCCGACCTCAGTTCCGGTTCCGGTGTCGGCCCCGGCGCCGACTGCCAGGCGATCGTCCTCGCCGCCGCCGGATCCACCGACCTCGGCGCCAACGCCGACACCGCCCGCATGGCCGGGATCCTCAGCGCCCACACCGGACTTCCCGTCGTCCCCTCCTACCTCTGCGCCGGCACCCCCACCCCGGCCGACGCCGTCGCCGCCCTCCGCGCCGACGGAATCCGCAACATCGCGGTCTCCGGCTACCTCATGAGCCCCGGCCACTTCGCCCGCAAAGCCGCCGCCTCCGGAGCCACCGCCACCGCCGCCCCACTCGGCGCCCACCCGTCCCTGGCCCGCCTCATCCTCACCCGCTACGACCAGGCACTCGCGGACCCTGCCGCAACACACGGACCCTGACGCGGAGCACGTCCCGCGCTCGGTACGCTTGCGCGCCTCAGCGCACGGAACCGGGGGAGCGCACACATGAACCAGGCCGGCATACCGAGCCGCCTCGCCGCACTTGCCGCAGCCGTCGTCGTGGCCGTCACCGCCGCGGGCTGCTCCGAGGACAAAAAGAGCGACGGGACCGGAGGGGGCAAGGCGGTGAATCCCGCCACCACCGCCTACACGGACCAACTGCTCGCCCATCTCAGGACCACCTCGCAGGGCGTCCATGCGCTCAAAGCCGAGGTCGTGGAGGAGAAGGGCGACCTGATCGTCCACGTCGACACCGACCTGCCGTACTTCCCCGACGAGGACACGTCCGACCCCGCCCAGGACGCGCACGACCGGCTCGACAAACTCGCCGCCGAAGCCGAGGACTGGGCAGCCGACAAACCCGGCGAACCCGAGGTCGACCTGATCGCGATCCACCCCGTCGGCCACCGCGACGTCCAAGCCGCGGAAATCGCTTTTGTCCCGACACGTAACGAGGAGCACGGCAAGCGCGCGGCCTACGCGGACCGCCTGCTCGCCCACCTCAAGGCCACCGCGACCGGCGTCGGCGTCACCCGGGCCGAACTCGCCGTGATCGTCGGGCACGTCGAGGTCATCGTCACCAGCGACCTGCCGTCCCACACCGCCGCGGACTACTCCACCGCGGAGGCCCGCCAGGCGCGGGATGCCGCCGAGACCCTCGCCCAGGCCGTCGTCGCCTGGACCGCCGCCAACCCCGAGTACAAAGTCACTTCCGTGGTCGTCGAGGACCGGGAGAAGAGCAACCTCACCGTCGTGCCGGTCTGACGGGCGTGCCGCCCGGTATGCGCGCCATCCGGTGCGGCACCGACCGATGTGGTGCCGGAGGCATCGGCTGCGGCATGATCCTCGGGGGTCCCGGTCCGACCGTTTCGTGACCGGGCGGGGTTACGTTCGCACGACAATCCGGTGAATCCGGCGGCGGGGAGAGGGCGGGGAACGCCACCATGGCACGTATGCGCCAGAACACCGTCCCGTGGTGGCGTTGGCGGGCCCAGGTCCGCTCCTCGCTGCACATGTTCGGCGACCACTCGTTCCAGCAGGAGTGCTGGCTGACCGGGCGGTCCGAGTACGGCACCGTCACCGACGCCGTGTACCGGCTCGTCGGCGACACCTGGCTCGACCGCTGGTCCGCCGCGACGTACATCGGCCGGATCTTCACGGACGGCGAGGAGGCCGACGCCGTCGACCAGGCCGTGCTGGCCGTTCTCGCGGTGCTGCACGAGGTGGGCGAGGACGCCCCCGCCTCCGCGTACCTCGGCCATCCGGGCTGGGGCGACGTCGTGCACAAGGCCCGCGCCGCACACGAGAAACTGTCGCGCACCGACGAGGACGACGCCGAACGCCGCCCCGACACCCTCGAAGTCCTCCGCATCCGGACCGGCGGGCGCTGACCACCCGCCGCGACGTGCGATCCTGGTGGACTATCCGGTACGCGCGGACCCACCGCGGCACGCCGTCCGCCGGACCGCACGACCCACAACGCGCTACCGCACGCGAGACCCACGCGTGACCCCACCTGAGAGGAAGGCGCCGGCATGTCCGACCAGCCGCTGAACCCCGTACCGCCGACGGTCGACGGTGGAGCGGTCGGTACCGGCGGAACCGGACCGGCGCCGCGCGACCAGTACGTCCTGACCCTGTCGTGCCCCGACAAGCGCGGCATCGTGCACGCGGTCGCCAGCTTCCTCATGATGACCGGCTGCAACATCGTCGACAGCCAGCAGTTCGGCGACCGCGACACCGGACTGTTCTTCATGCGCGTGCACTTCACGGCCGAGGACGCGGTCACCCTCGACGCCCTGCGCGCCGGATTCGGGGCGGTCGGCGCGTCCTTCCAGATGGACTGGCAGATCCACGACGCCGACGAGCGCATGCGCGTGGTCGTGATGGTCAGCAAGTTCGGGCACTGCCTGAACGACCTGCTCTTCCGTGCCAGCATCGGCGCGCTCCCGATCGACATCGTCGCGGTCGTGTCCAACCACCGCGACTTCGCGGAGCTGTCGGCGTCGTACGGCGTCCCGTTCCACCACATCCCGGTCACCCGCGACACCAAGCCCGAGGCCGAGGCCCAGTTGCTGGCCCTGGTCCGCGAGCTGGACGTCGAACTGGTGGTGCTGGCCCGCTACATGCAGGTGCTCTCCAACGACCTGTGCAAGGAGTTGGAGGGCCGGGCGATCAACATCCACCACTCCTTCCTGCCGAGCTTCAAGGGCGCCAAGCCGTACCACCAGGCCCACGCGCGCGGCGTGAAGCTCATCGGCGCCACGGCCCACTACGTCACCGCCGACCTCGACGAAGGCCCGATCATCGAGCAGGAGGTCGAACGCGTCGACCACGCGGTCACCCCCGAACACCTCGTCGCCGTCGGGCGCGACGTCGAGTGCCAGGCGCTGTCCCGGGCCGTCAAGTGGCACTCCGAGCACCGCGTCCTGCGCAACGGGAGCAGGACCGTGGTCTTCGCCTGACGCGGCAGCTTGCGCGGTCGTCCGGCCGGGTCCTTGCGCAGTCGCCTCTCGGGCGGGGCTCTTTGCCGGATGGTCGGTGCGGGACGTACGCCTCAGTGCCGCGCCGACCCCGCCACCAGTGCCGCGACGCCGATCAGGCCCGCCACCGCCCCGAGCGTCAAGCCGGCGCGTGCTCTCAAGTGCGGAAGGCGGGCGGTCTCGGCGGGGCTGCGGCGCGAGACGGTGAGACCGCGGCCGCCGAGGATTGGCGTACCGTCGCGGCCGCGCACGATCTGGCCGGTGACGTACACCTGTTCGCCCGGCAGCAGCACGACCTCGGTACGGTCGAACCGCGAGGACCGGCCCATGCGCCGCGCACCCGGCGCGAAGTCCACCGCTATCGCGCCCCCGGACGACGGGATCCCGCTCACGCTGTCGCGCACCGACACCGGCAGGTACCCCACCCGCATCCCCGCGGGGTCCACGCGCACCACGCCCGTGTCGTCGCGTATCAGGAAAGGGCGCTGGGACGCCTGCTTCTCGGTGCGCCCACGCCCACGGCGGGCGGGCCGCATCTCGCCGTGGTGCAGCGGCCCGTCGCCGTCGAAATCGCGCACCCGGTCGTGGTCCCGCTCGACCCAGTACTCGACCACCGTGCTGGTGAACCACGCGCACGAGCGGCCGGACACCGGGGCGTGGACCAACCCGTCGCACAGCGGCTCGACCACCCCGCACACGACCGCCCGGCCGCGACGGTCCATGACATCCGCGCAGGTCACCTCGGTCGCATGGGCCGATCTACCGCCCAGCCGCGCGAGGGCGAGCGCCACGATGGCGACAACCGACGCGATGACCCCGACAGTGACCATGTGTGCTCAACATACGCGGATCACCCGGACGGTGTCACGGTGATCTACGCGCGGAAATCACCCCGCCGCAGCTGCCCGCGCGAACACCCCCCGACCGCCCCCGCACCTGCGAAAACCCTTTGCGGACACGCCGCATGGCATGGGTTGATGGACCACGTCAGCAGTCCCGCGCGGCTCCGGACCACCTCCGTGGCAGCCGCGCTCCCAGGAAAGGAGCGGTCCGGTGCGGTTCCGCGAACAAGGCCGACGCCCCTCCGGCAGGTGCGGCGCCTCGGCCCGACGCAGGTAACCCCGTTCCGCTCCTTTCCGCGACCGCCATCCCACGGCGGTCGCCCCGAGGGGCCGCCCCGGCAGCGCCGGGTGCACGGCCCGGCCGCAGGCCGGGACGGCCCCTCACCCTCATACCGCCGTCCCGACCGCGGACCTTCCCGGCATCCCTCCGGCACGGCCTCTCACCGACTTCGGGCCCGCCACGGCGCCCTACCGCACACCCGCGGACGTGGCACAGACTTGTAGAAGACCACTGGAGTTGCAGACTCATGACGTACACCGAAGTCCCCGGGGCACGCGACGTCCCGATCAAGATGTGGACCGATCCGGCCGCCGTCGAGGGCCAGGCCATGGACCAGCTCCGCAACATCACCACCCTCCCGTGGCTGCACGGCCTCGCCGTCATGCCCGACGTCCACTACGGCCGCGGCGCCACCGTCGGCTCCGTCATCGCGATGAAGGACGCCGTATGCCCGGCCGCAGTCGGCGTCGACATCGGCTGCGGCGTCTCCGCGGTACGCACGTCGCTGACCGTGAACGACCTGCCCGACGACCTGGCGCCCCTGCGTTCCAAGATCGAGGCGGCGGTCCCGGTCGGCTACCACGCGCACGGCGACGCGGTGGACGTCGGCAAGCTCCCGGGGCTCGACATGCAGGCGTTCGACGACCTGTGGGGCGGCTTCGACGACCTCGCGCCGGAGGTTCACGCGCGGCGGACAAAGGCTGCTAATCAGCTCGGATCCCTCGGCGGCGGGAATCACCACCTTGCTCTTAATTCGGACAGCTCTGGTGCTATCTGGCTTGAGCTGCACTCGGGTTCGCGCAACATCGGCAAGGAACTGGCCGAGCACCACATCGGCGTCGCGCGCTCGCTCTCGCACAACCAGGGCCTGGTGGACCGCGACCTTGCGGTGTTCCTGGCCAAGACGTCCGAGATGGACGCGTACCGCCGGGACCTCTACTGGGCGCAGGAGTACGCGCGGCTCAACCGCGAGGTCATGCTCGGGCTCTACGAGCAGGTCGTCCGGGACTACTTCCGCAAGCGGAAGGTGACCTTCGACGAGCGCATCTCGTGCCACCACAACTACGTCTCCGAGGAGACGTACGACGGTGTGGACCTCCTGGTCACGCGGAAGGGCGCGATCCGGGCCGGCAAGGGGGACCTCGGCGTCATCCCCGGGTCGATGGCGGCGGGTTCGTTCGTCGTCCGCGGTCTCGGGAACGCCGCGGCGTTCAACTCGGCGTCGCACGGTGCGGGTCGCAAGATGAGCCGCAATGCGGCGAAGAAGCGCTTCACGGTGCGGGACCTCGCCGCGCAGACCGAAGGCGTCGAGTGCCGCAAGGACGCCGGCGTCCTGGACGAGATCCCGGGCGCGTACAAGAACATCAAGCAGGTCATGCGTCAGCAGGAGGACCTGGTCGAGGTGGTGACGCACCTCAAGCCCCTGATCACGGTCAAGGGCTGAGGCACGAGGATGGCGGTCGGTCGAAAAGGCCGACCGCCATCGTCATTTCACGGTCACTTCGGAAACCGGACGCGCGGCTTTGCCGGACCCAGAAGCCGCCAGGTGCGCATCGCGCAGCTCCGTTCGGTGCGATTGAGCAGCTCGGCGGCGACAGCAGGCGGATGCGCGACCACGACGGCATCCTCGTCGTCCGTCCACTTGCGGCGGGAGACGGGTGCCCGCATGTCTTTCGGCCTCCGCCACGCTCGTACGCCGCAGGCCACTTCGGACTTGCGCCGCAAAGCAAGGGCCCCTTCGTAGTAGAGGTGTTCCGCGAGGATCGGCGCCGGCTCGCCCGTGTACAGGATGTTGTAGACGTCGTCCCTGCGGTTGCGGCCGGGGTTGCGCTCCGCGCCGCTGACGGTGCTGCAGAACTCTGCGAAGTAGCGGGCGATCTCGTCACTCGACGTCGTCAGGCCCACGAACGGCAGCCCCTTCGCGGTGAAGCCCACCGAGCCGTCCGCGTCGACCAACCCGCGCACGTAGTCCCGTGCTTGGTGCGGCCCGGTGGGCGGCCTGATGATCTTCGACTTCCTGCCGTAGGGCATGCCCAGTGCGAAGAGCATCATCCGCCCCTCGAACGAGCACATGGTCCACGTGCTCGCCTGGTGGTTGTCCTTGAAGTTGGTGTTGCGCGTGCGATCGCGCACGCTGCTGGGGAAGGGGCACAACTCCTGGAACCGCAGCAGGATTTCGTGGTCCCTTCGGGCGAGTTCGACGGCAAGCTTTCCCTTGTCCCCGCGACCTGCGGAGAGTGAGCCGTCGGCCTGGAGGAAGGCGAACATGTAGGAGTACTCGGGCTGGGTGAGGTCCATGAATCTCATGGGCCAACCGTCCGGCGCGAACGCGTGTTCGTCATCGGAAACGGCTGCTGATCATCCGATCGGGTTATCTGCCTGCGTGTCGGCTTGTCTCAGGTGCGGCGGAGGGTGCCTTTGGGGTTGCCGGATGCGGTGCTGGTGATGACGCAGTTGAGGGTGTTGCCGGCGGGGTCGAGTTTCAGGGTGATCTGGCCGCCGTTGGAGCAGGCGGCGATGCCGAGGACGCTGGGTTGGGGGCGGCCGTCGGGGATGTCCTGGAGTTTGACGCCGTTGTTGTCGACCGAGACGAGGCGGGAGTTGCTGGTGCAGTTCTCGGCCAGTTCCGGGATGTCGGCGACGGTTTCGGCGACGACGCCGTTGTCGTCGGACTGGTGCAGCGTGATGGTGAAGGCGGATTCGCGGTCCGACGCGGAGACGATGGTGCCGGTCCACTTGCCGAGATAGCCGTCGGGGATCTTGGCCGCGGAGTTGCCGGTTGCGTTGGCCGGGGGCGAAGAGCCCGCGCCCGAGGGGGAGTTCGGGGCGGGGACGGCGTCCTGGGGTGATTGGGCCTGGGAGTCCTGGGAGTTGGCCGGGGGTGAGGACGGGGTGTCCTTGTCCGCGGCGTCGGAGCGGGCGATCAGCGCCGAGGTGCTGATGATGGCGATCGCACCCGCGATGGCGGAGAGGTAGAGCCAAGGCGTGCCGCGCCGCTCGCCCTTTTTCCGCGGCGCGGGGAACGGCTCGGGCGCCGGGCGGAGTTCGTGCGGGGCGCCGGCCGGCGGTGGTACGGGTGCGCCCGCGAAGACCGGCACGGGGGCGGTGGCCGACTCGCGGGAGGGCGCCGGTACGCCGAGCACCGGTGCGCCGGACGGAGGCGGCGGGGCCGGGGGAGCCGGGGGAGCCGCGGGGGGCGCTGCGGCTGCGGCTGCGGGAACGGGGGGCGTTGCCTGGGCGAACGGCGGCGCCGCCGGCCGAGGTGCGGTGGACGGCATCCGCGGGGCCGCCCCCGCCTGCGGTGCCACCTGCGGCATCGGCGGCGGGTTGCGCGGCGCGCGCGACGGCGGGCGGGTCTCGTCGTACTGCGAAGGCGGTTGCGTGGGTGCGGTCTTGAGGGACGGCCAGTGGTCCGCGGAGGTCCAGTCCTCGCGTGGGGCGATGTCGTCGCCGGCGAGTTCGTCGATCTCCAGGAGCGCGATGGCGCGGCGGCTCAGGTCGGTGGTGAGCGGGCCGGGCAGCCAGCCGGGTGCGACGAGAGCGGCGGTGGAGCCTTCGGGGGCGAAGTGCGCGAGGAGTTCCTGCGGAGTGGGGCGGTTGCCCGCGTACTTCGCCAGGCACGCGGATATGAGATCGCGCAACGCCGGTGGTACGGCGCCCAGTTCGGGGGACTTCGAGACGATCCGGAACATCAGCGCCTGTCCGCTGCCCGCCCCGAAGGGGCCCTCGGCGGTGGCCGCGAAGACCAGCACGGAGCCGAGCGAGAAGACGTCCGTGGCGGGGCCGACGTCGCGTCCGTCGATCTGCTCGGGGGACATGAAGCCGGGTGAGCCGACGGTGGCGCCGGTACGGGTGTGCACACTCGCGTCCAGGGCCCGCGAGATGCCGAAGTCGATGACGCGCGGCCCGTCGAGCGACAGCAGCACGTTGGTCGGCTTGAGGTCGCGGTGGATGAGCCCGGTCCCGTGGATCGCGATGAGCGCCTCGGCCAGGCCCGCGCCCAGCGTGCGTACGGACGACTCCGGCAGCGGCCCGTGGCGCTCGACCGCCTCGTACACCGACGGTCCGGCGACATATCCGGTGACCAGCCACGGGCGCGACGCCTCGGTGTCGGCGTCGATGACGGGCGCGGTCCAGGCCCCGCCGACGCGCTTCGCCGCCGCCACCTCGCGGCGGAAGAGGTTGCGGAAGCCGACGTCGTCCGCCAGTTCGGGGCGGATCACCTTGACGGCGACGGTGCGTCCGCCCGGGCTGCGCGCCAGGTACACGCGCCCCATGCCGCCCGCCCCGAGAACGCGCAGCAGGCGGTACCCGCCGATCTCCCGCGGGTCGTCCCGCTCAAGCGCTCGCACCCGGCATGCCCCCTTGTCTCCCCCGATCGTCCCGACGCTCCCCGCGGCACCACGGGTGAGGATACGTCTCTTGGGGGCCGGGGCGCTGATTGTCCTGATCACGTCGTCGGCTCGGCCTGATCACGCTGCCGGGCCACACACCCGCGCCACCGCCCCGAGCCGTCGGCGGGAACGGCCGACCGGCCCGCGGGAAGGTGCCTTACCGGTCCGGGGGGGGGGGGGGGGGGGGGGGGGGGGGGGGGGGGGGGGGGGGGGGGGGNGCCACCGCCCCGAGCCGTCGGCGGGAACGGCCGACCGGCCCGCGGGAAGGTGCCTTACCGGTCCGGGCGGCGGCGGTGTGCGGGTGCTCCCGTGACCCGCGCACACCGCCGCCGCCCGGAGCATCTCCGCGGCGCCGGGAAACGCCGCGACACCGAAGGCGGGATCGAACCCACCGAATCCAGCCGCCCCGGTGAGACCCCGGACGCGGCAGCAACGCCCGACGCCCCGGCAACGAGGAGCCGGCAACGAATAACCAGGAACGAGGAGCCAGGAACGAGTGACCAGGAACCGGAGCTGCTCACGAGAGCGAGAGCCGGAGCCGAGAGTCAGAGCCGGGGGCCCGAGTCAGGCACTGGAGCCGGCCCCCTGAGCCCGTGGCCAGAGCCGAGCCCAGAGCCGAGACCCACCTCAGAACGTGACCCGCATCTCGGCCAGACCGCGGATGAACGAGCTGGGATGGTGGTGCAACGTGGCCCCCTCCTCCAGCGCGAGCTCCGGCAGCCGCTTCAGGATCTCCTCGAACGCCACCTTGATCTCCAGCCGCGCCAGCGACGCCCCGAGGCAGAAGTGCGGCCCGTTGCCGAACGCGAGGTGGTTGTTCGGCGTACGGAACGCGTCGAACACCTCGGGGTCGGGGAACACCTCCGCGTCGCGGTTGGCCGCGCCGTAGAGCAGCATGACGGTCTCGCCGGCCGGGATGGTGACGCCGTGCAGTTCGACGTCCTGCGTGGTCTGCCGGGCCATGTTCACGATGGGCGAGACCCAGCGCAGGCATTCCTCCACCGCGCCCGGGATCAGCGACGGGTCGGTGCGCAGCCTCTCCATCTGGCCGGGGTGCGCGATGAGCTGCGCGAGGCCGCCGGATATGACGTTGCGCGTGGTCTCGTTCCCGCCCACGAGCAACAGCAGCGATTCGCCGATGAGTTCGCTGAAGTCCAGCTTCTCGCCGTCGATTTCGGCGTGCACGAGGATGCCGATGAGGTCGTCGGCGCCCGGGTTCGCCCGGCGGTTCTCGATGACCTTGGTGGTGTACTCGACGTATTCGGTGAACGCCTCGCCGGCCTTGTAGCTGAGTTCGCCGCCGTCGGAGAGCATCACCATGACGTCGGCCCAGTGCTGGAGCTGGTCGAGGTGGTCGTGGTCCACGCCCAGCATCTCGCCGATCATCGTCATGGGCAGCGGCGCGGCGAACTGCCGCACCAGGTCCGCGCGGCGCTCCGGCTGGGCGAGCATGCGCGCGATGAGCGTGGTGACGATCTCGCGTACGTGGTCCTCCATCGACGCGATCTGCCGCATCGTGAAGCCCTTGGAGACGAGCTTGCGGCGGCGGAAGTGCTGCGGGTCGTCCGAGTCGATCATGGACGGCTGCGGGCCGACCTTGGGCCGGGAGCCCGCCGCGGAGGAGAAGATGTCCGGGCTGCGCTCGGCCATCAGGACGTCGGCGTGCCGGGTGAGGCCCCAGACGCCGGCCTCCTCGCTGTAGTACACCGGTGCGTTCTCGCGCAGCCAGGCGTAGTCGGCGTACGGGTCACCCGCGTACCAGTCGCGGTCGAGCAGGTTGATGCGGCGCTGGGGCCCGGTCGTCGCCGGCTCTGTCATCGGTGGCCTCCCTGGCGGGTCACAGGTGTCACGTGTCGTGCGGGGCGGGCCGGTCGGGCCCCGGGGGGCGAACGGGCCCTACAGCACCAGCCGTACGGCGGTGCGCATGAGCTCCTGCACTTCCTCTGTGCTCCGCCCCCGGTGCGACAGGCTCAGCAGGCCGGAGAGCAGCACGTGCCCGAGGACGGTCTGCTGGTCGGCGATGCGCGCCTGTTCCTCGGGGGTCGCGGGTACGCCGAGCGCGAGGTCGGTGATGCGCACGATGGTGCCCGCGAAGGTGCGCTGCGAGGACTCCGCCGAGGGGTCGCGCGACGTCGCCGCCTGGAGGATCGCCTCGGTGAGCAGCTTGTGCTCGGCGCTCACCTCGACGAGGCGGCACAGCATGGTGGCGAGCCGCCCGGCCCCGTCGTCCGGCAGGTACTGGTCGGTCAGGCCGTCGATGACCTGGCCGATCCACAGTGCGGAGACCTCGGAGAGCAGGTGGTCCTTCGAGGTGAAGTAGCGGTAGACCGTGGCCCGGGCCACCCCGGCGCGGTCCGCGACGTCGTGCATGGTCACCGACGCGTAGCCGCCTTCGGCGGCGAGTTCGAGGGCCGCCCTGACCAGGCGTTCGCGCCGCGCCTGCTGGTCGCGGGTGAGGGCGCGGGTCAGGGTGATGGTGGTGTCGGACGGGGCCATGGTGCGATCTTGCCTCCGGATGAGACTGAAGTCTAGTCTGACGTCTCGTCAGATCGTGTGCACGTGTCTCAACCGAAGCCAGGCCGGGAGGCATAGTGGGACCCCTTGCAGGCATCCGTGTCGTCGAGTTCGTGGGCCTCGGGCCCGGCCCCTTCTGCGGCATGCTGCTCGCCGACCTCGGCGCCGACGTGCTGCGCATCGACCGCGCCGACACCGCCCGCAAGGGGTTCAACGGACCGTCCCGCAACCCGATGAACCGCGGCAAGCGCTCCGCGGCCGTCGACCTCAAGGCCCCGGACGGCGTCGCCACCGCGCTGCGCCTGATCGACGGCGCCGACGCGGTCGTCGAGCCCTTCCGGCCGGGCGTCATGGAGCGCCTGGGCCTCGGCCCCGACGTGTGTCTGGAGCGCAATCCGCGCCTGGTCTACGGCAGGCTCACCGGCTGGGGCCAGGACGGCCCGCTCGCGAAGGCCGCCGGGCACGACATCGACTACATCGCGCTCGCGGGCATGCTGGAGCCGATCGGCCGCGCGGGTCAGCCGCCCAGCATCCCGCTCAACCTGGTCGGCGACTTCGGCGGCGGCGGACTGCTGCTCGCGTACGGCCTGGTCAGCGCGCTTCTGTCGGCCTCGCGCAGCGGACGGGGCCAGGTCGTGGACGCGGCGATGATCGACGGCGCCGCGCTGCTCGGCGCGACCTGGTTCACGATGGCCGCGAGCGGCGGGCTCGGCCCGCGCGGCACCAATCTGCTGGACGGCGGCGCGCCGTTCTATGACGTCTACGAGACCTCCGACGCCAAGTACGTCGCGGTCGGCTCGATCGAGCCGCAGTTCTGGGCCGAACTCCTGGCCCGCCTCGGCCTGTCCGACGACCCGGCGTTCGAGAAGCAGTACGACCGCACCGCCTGGCCCGCGATGAAGGCCCGGTTCGCCGAGGTGTTCGCGACGCGCACCCGCGACGCGTGGTGCGAACTCCTCGAAGGCACCGACGCCTGCTTCGCCCCGGTCCTCGCCCCCGCCGAGGCCCCGGCCCACCCGCACCACGTCGCGCGCGGGGCCTTCCACGACATCGACGGCATGCCCGAGCCGGCCCCGGCGCCGCGCTTCGCCGGTACGCCGGCCGCCGTTCCGACCCGTCCGGTCAACCCCGGTCCGGCGGAGGACGGCGGCGACACCGACGCCGCGCTCGCCGCGTGGGGCCTGCCGGACGACGAGATCGCCCGGCTGCGCGCGTCCGGCGCCGTGGTCTGACCCGGCCGGAACCGGAACCGGAACCGGAACCGCCGGAACCGGCCCCCGCGGCGTCCCACCTGCGACCCAGCAAGGAGACCCCCAGACCCATGGACATCCACGAGGCGCTCTATACGACACGTGCCATGCGCCGGGTCACATCGGAGCCCGTCCCGCTCGACGTGCAGGCCCGCATCCTCGACGCGGCGGTCCGCGCGCCCAGCGGCGGCAACTCCCAGAGCTGGCGGTTCCTGCTCGTCGACGACCCGGGCGTGAAGGCGCAGATCGGCCCGCTGTACCGCGAGGCGATGGCCAACCTGTGGAAGACGCTGTACGCCCCCAGGATCGCCGCCGCCGAGGCGGACCCGGACTCGGACGAGTCCAAGCAGTTCCTCCGCGTGCAGCGCTCGTCGCAGTGGCTCGCCGACAACTTCGAGCAGGTCCCGCTGTTCCTGTTCGGCTTCGCCCAGCACGACTCCACCGGCGGGTCGATCTTCCCGGCCGTGTGGAGCGCGCAGTTGGCGGCCCGCGCCGAGGGCGTCGGGTCGGCGCTGACCGCCGTGCTCGGCATCGCACACCGCGCGGACGTCGCCCGCATCCTGGGCGTTCCGGCCGACGAGCGCTGGCACATGGCGTGCTGCGTGTCCTTCGGCTACCCGACGGGCCGGTGGGGGGTCGCCGCCCGGACGCCCGCGCACGAGGTCGCGTACCGCAACGTCTGGGGCGCCCCGGCCGGCTTCGAGGTCCCCGCCCCGCTGTGGCCCACCACTTCCGAGGAGAACAAGTGACCACCACCGAGCTTCCGCTTTCGGGTTCCGCCGCGTTCGTGTCGGGGGGCGGCAGCGGCATCGGCCTGGGCTGCGCGCTGCGGTTCGCCGCCGAGGGTGCACACGTGACGATCGCCGGCCGCAGCGAGGACCGGCTCAAGGGCGCGGTCGCCGAGATCGAGAAGGCCGCGGCCCCGGGCGTGCGGGTCGGGTACGCGGTCGCCGACGTCACCGACGAGGCGCAGACCAAGGCCGCCGTGGACCAGGCGGCATCTGTCGGCCCGCTCAAGGCGGTCGTCGCCTCCGCGGGCGGCAACTCGACGATGGGCCCGATCACCCAGATCGACACGCAGCGCTGGCGCGACACCGTCGAACTCAACGTCACCGGGACGATGCTGGTGCTCAAGCACAGCGCGCGGCACATGGTGCGCGGCGGCGGCGGCTCGTTCGTGGCGATCTCGTCGGTGGCGTCGTCGAACACGCACCGCTGGTTCGGCGCCTACGGCGTCTCCAAGGCCGGCATCGACCACCTCGTGCAACTGGCCGCCGACGAACTGGGCGCGAGCGGCGTCCGCGTCAACAGCATCCGGCCCGGCCTGGTGCGCACCGACATGGTGCAGATGATCACCGACGGCGGCCCGCTGCTGGACGACTACCTCCAGTGCACGCCGCTCGGCCGGTTCGGCGAGACCGAGGACATCTCGGCGCTCGCGGCGTTCCTGGTGGGCCCGCAGTCCACCTGGATCACCGGGCAGGTCATCAACGTGGACGGCGGCCACCACCTGCGCCGCGGCCCGGACTTCAGCAGCGTCCTGGAGCCGGTGTTCGGCCCGGAGGGGCTGCGCGGCGTCGTCGCCGAGGGGAGCTGAGCACGGTGGCACCGACGTTCAACCTGGCGGACCTCTTCGAGGTCGTGGCGGACGCGTGTCCGGACCGCACGGCCCTCGTCGCGGGCGAGGTGCGGCTGACGTACCGCGAACTGGACGAGCGGGCCAACCGCGTGGCACACGCGTTCCGGGCGGCCGGCCTCGAACCGGGCGACCACGTGGGCGTGTACGCCCGCAACCGCGCGGAGTGGCTGGAGGCGATGATCGGCGCGTTCAAGGCGCGCACGGTGCCGATCAACGTGAACTTCCGCTACGTCGAGGACGAGTTGCGCTACATCTTCGACAACGCGGACCTCAAGGCGCTGGTCGTGGAGCGCGAGTACCTGCCCAAGGTCGCCTCCGTGTCGCCCGACGCGCCTTTGCTGCGCACGGTGTTCACGCTGGAGGACGGGACCGACGGCGGCCCCGTGGCGTTGACCGGCCCCGACGGGCGCCCGCTCGCCCTGCTCGACTACGCGAAGGCCCTCGACGCCGCCTCGCCCGCCCGGGAGTTCGGCCCGCGGTCCCCTGACGACCGCTACATGGTCTACACGGGCGGCACCACCGGATTCCCCAAGGGTGTCGAGTGGCGTGCCGAGGACATCTTCTGCTCGGCGATGGGCGGCGGGAACTTCGGCGGCGAACCGATCGCCGAACCGGGCGAGTTGGCGCGGAAGGCGGAGTCCCCGGCCGTCGTCCAGATGCTGACCACCCCCCTGATGCACGGCAACGGCCAGTGGGTCACGTGGATCACGCTGATGAGCGCGGGCACGGCGGTGCTGTGGACCGGCCACCGCTACGACCCCGCGGAGATCCTGCGCACCGTCGAGCGTGAGCGCGCGGTGACCATGATGCTGGTCGGCGACGCCATGGCGCGCCCGATCGCGGACGAGCTGGCCAAGGGCGGGTACGACGCGTCCAGCCTGCGCGTGATCGGCTCCGGCGGCGCGCTGCTGTCGCCCGCGGTCAAGGACCAGTTGCGCGGTCTGCTGCCGGAGCTGCTCATCTCGGACGGCTTCGGCGCCTCGGAGTTCGGCGCGGGCAGCGCGCAGAACGCGGAGGGACGCTTCCCGCTCAAGCCGAAGACCGCGGTGCTCGGCGACGACCTGCGGCCGGTGGGCCCGGGGGAGACCGGCCGGATGGCGCGGACCGGGTACATCCCGGTCGGCTACTACAAGGACCCGGAGAAGACCGCCGCGACCTTCCCGGTGGACCCGGACGGCGTGCGCTGGGTGGTGCCCGGAGACTACGCACGTGTCGAGGACGACGGAACGGTGACCCTGCTCGGCCGCGGCTCGGTATGCATCAACACCGGTGGCGAGAAGGTGTATCCGGAGGAGGTCGAGGGCGTCCTGAAGGCGCATCCGGCGGTGTACGACGTGGTCGTGGTCGGCGTCCCGGACGCCCGTTTCGGCGAACGCGTGGCCGCGGTGGCCTCGGTGCGCGAGGGCCACGCCGTGACGATCGACGAACTGGCGGAGCACAGCCGCACGTTGATCGCGGGCTACAAGGTGCCGCGGGAGCTGGTGGTGGTCGACTCGGTGCCGCGCTCCCCGGCCGGCAAGCCGGACTACCGGTGGGCGAAGGACGTGGCGGTCAAGGCGTCGCAGGGGGCCTGAGCCGCGGGGCTCCTGAGCCCGTGAGTTGCTGGGCTCCCGTCTTCCCCGGGCTCCCGTGTTCCCGTGTTCCCCGGGCTTTTGGCCCGGTCCCGGCAGCGGTCCCGTCCCGCGCCGGCTAGATGGGGAGACCGCCGCCGGGTTCCGTCTCGGCGGCGGCCTCGCGCGGGTCCCGGTAGCGCTGCGTCTCCATCGCCCCGGCCACGGTCAACACCGCGACGATGGCCGCGACTTCGGCGAGCGCCGAGGCCAGCATGCCGAGCGGGATGGTGGCGGCGAGGAACAGCACGGCGCCGACCCGGTAGCCGTTCGGACGCGTGCGGAAGGTCAGCCGGGTCACCACGTTGGCGGCCAGGAAGAGCGCGAGTCCGCCCGCGAGCGTGCAGGCCTGCGCCGCGTCGAGGCGGTCGGCCGGGTGCGCGACGGCGCTCTTGACCCCGGCGGCGAACAGCAGGATGCCGAGCAGCATGGCGTAGTGGCCGTAGCGGTACACGGTCAGTGCCCGGAGGTTGCGGGAGCGCGGCGGCAGCGCGCCCATCGCCTCCGCGGTGCGCGCCTCCTCCTCGTCCCCGAAGTAGGCCCACCACAGCGCGAAGCAGAGCATGAGCGTCAGCACGGCGGTGGCGATCAGCTGGAGGTCGAGTTCCAGGCCCTGCGCCCCGGCGCCGATGGCGATGACGGACTCGCCCAGCGCGATGACCACGACGAGGCCGTGGCGTTCCACGAAGTGGCCCGCCCGCAGCGGAGCGCGCATCGCGTCGACCAGGTGCGGGGAGGCGATCTGCACCACGGCGGCCGCGGCCCAGGTCGCGATCTGCGTGGTGTCCTCCAGGAACGCGCCGACCACCACGAGGACGGCGCTCGCCAGGTTGACGGGTGCGACGCGCGCGAGTTCGGCGCGTCCGGCGCCGGAGGTCGCGAACATCGCGGTGTGCACCAGGGTGACCACCAGGTAGCCCCAGCCGAACGCGGTGGCGCTGTCGCCGTCGACGAAGGCGTGCGGGATGGCCAGCGCGACGACGAGGAACCCGGCCATGCCGACCATCAGCAGGCAGCGGCGGGCGGGGCTGACCGGGGGGACGGCGTTGTTGAGCCACACGTACCCGCTGTACATCCACCACAGCACCGCGAGCATGATCACGACGCGGGTGATGCCGGTCAGGTCCAGGTCGTGGGCGATCGCCGCGGTGAGCTGGGTGACGGTGAAGACGAAGACGAGGTCGAAGAACAGTTCGAGGGGGGAGACGCGTTCCGCGGACTGGGCGGCCTCGTCCCGCCCGGACTTGGAGTGGGTCACGGCGTCATTATCGGCCCCGGTCCGGGCTGGGGTGCGGGGTACGCGGGGGTAGGCCGCCGCGCGCCCCGCACCCGGAGGTGCCGGTGGATCAGCCTTCGAGCGCGTGCGACTCGAAGCCGCCGGGACCCTTGGGCAGGTCGCCGGCGATGGTGATGCGCTGCATGGAGCGGTGCATCCCGGCCGGGACGTCGGTGGGCACCAGGTGCGCGGTGGCGCGGTTGTCCCAGAACGCGATGCTGCCCGGCTGCCAGCGGAAGCGCACGGTGAACTCGGCGTCCTGCATGTGCTCGTAGAGCAGCGCGAGGAGGTGGCGGCCCTCGTTGCGGGTGAGTTCGAGGATGTGGCTGGTGAAGTTCGGGTTGACGAACAGGATCTTCTCGCCGGTCTCCGGGTGCACGCGCACGACCGGGTGCACCGAGCGGATGCCGTCGCCGAGGAACACCTTCGCGAGCTGGCCGGGCAGTTCGCCGCGCTTCATGGGAAGGGTGTTGTGGTGCACGGCGTGCAGGCCGTCGATGACGTCCTTGATCGGCTGCGAGAGGCGCTCGTACGCGACGGCGAGGTTGGTCCACTGCGTGTCGCCGCCGTACGGGGGCACGACGACGCCGCGCAGGATGGAGCCCATCGGCGGGTTGGGGATGAACGTGACGTCGGTGTGCCAGCGACTCTCCACCGAACTGCCGCCGCCCAGGCCGCCGGCGCCCATACCGCCGCCGCTCTTGCCTTCCCGGCTCTTGCCTTCTCCGCCGGCCATCTGCTGATTGTCGAGCAGCAGGATCTCGGGGTAGTCGGGGAACTGCGAGGGCAGCGTGGGGTGCGCCTTGGTGGGCTCGCCGAACGCCTTGGCGAACGCGAGGTGTTGGGCCTGCGTGATGTCCTGGTCGCGGAAGAAGACGACCTTCCACTTCAGCAGCGTCGCCCGGATCTCGGCGATCAGCGCCGGGTCGAGCGGGGCGGAGAGGTCGACGCCCAGGATCTCGGCGCCGATGTGCCCGGCCATGGGGCGTATGTCCAGGCCGAGTTCGCTGGCGGCTGCGGTGGTCTCGCTGGTGGCGGTCACGGTGTCCTCCGGTTCTGGTGCAGGTGGGCCGCGGTCTCGGGGGAGACGGGTGCGGTGGTGAGGGCGACGGCGGTGTCGGTGAGGTGGGACAGGAACACCGGGTGCGGGGTGAGGCTCGCGGCCCGGCCGTACTGGATGAAGGTCTCGCGGCTGGCGAGGGCGTGGCCGACGTACCCCGCCAGCAGCATCCAGCGGTCCGCGCGCAGGGGTTGCGGCACCTGGTCGAGCAGGCCGAGGAGGCGCGTGCGGACGATGTGCACGCCGCGGGTCCACTCCTCGCGGCCGAGGTCGGCGACCGCGATGCCTTCGAGGAGCCCGGCGTTGATGCAGAAGCGCAGGTACCAGGACGGGTTGCCGGGTTCGCCGAGCGCGGTATCGGCGAGCGGGTGCACGAACGCCTCGACCAGCGACCGGACATCGTGGCCGCGCCCGTCTTGGTCGAGGGTGTCGAGGTACGCGAGGCGCCGCGCGTTGATCGGCTCCATGCGGTGCCGGAACACCGCGTCGACCAGGGCTTCCTTGGAGCCGAAGTGGTACCGCGCGGCGGCGGTGTTGCGCTGGCCGGCCTGGGTGCCGATCTCGCGCAGCGACACACCGTCCACGCCGCGTTCGGCGAACAGCCGTTCCGCCACCTCGATCATGCCGAGCCGGGCCGCCGCGCCCCGGCCGTTCCCGGCCACCGTCTCCACGCTCATGGGCTCAAGTTAAAGCGCGTGGGTTAATAACTCAAGTGGGTTAGAGAACGGATTTCTGTGGGAGTCGGATCAGGGAGGGGCCGGGATCGGACCGGGCTCGGGTCGGAGTCGGGTCGGAGTCGGGTCCGAGTCGGGCCGCGGAGCGGATCAGGGCCGCATCAAGGTCGGCCGGGGGCCGGACGCACGTGAGGCGCCTCCCGGGGTCGGGAGGCGCCTCGTGTCGACACGTGCCACCTGGCGGTTCCGGTGTCAGGCGCGGGTCCAGGGGGTGGATTCCGGGTGCGGACCCCGAGTGCGCCCGGCCGGCGGCCGGCGGCGGTTCAGGAGTGCATCAGGCAGTACAACTGGTCGCCCGCGCGGTGCAGTTCGTGCGCGAACGCGGTCCAGTCGTGGAGCATCCGGTAGAGGAGGTACGCGTCCCTGGGGATCCTGCGGTCCGGCACGGTCGACCAGATGAACGCCGCCGCGCCCAACTCCTCGTCCGTCGCGTTGCGCAGCACCTCCAGCAGTATCGGCGGGAGCTGCATTACGGCGTGCGCGGGATGCAGCACCACCAGTTCCAGCGGCGGAGTGGCGTCGCGCGGGGTGTCGCCCAGCAGCGAGAGCACCATCGCGCTCACCGTCTCCGGTTTGACGTTGCTGATGTACGAGTTGCTGGGCCGCTCGCGCGGCTCGCACGGGTCGAGGGGGTCGATGAGCGGGGGGACCCGAGCGGCGGCGGCGCGGTCCGGCGCGCCGAAGTACTCGTACGTCACTCCCACCGGCCGCCTCCTTTCATGCTTCCGCCGTACTGGTGCCGACCTGGTACTGGTCTAGGGGTGGGGTGCTCCGACGTGACGTGTGTGCGACCCGCAGATGATCGTCCCAGGTCCGCCGTACGCGAGGCACGGCGGTTAGGTAACAGGTGTGCACCACTCGTCGGTGTCCGGAACCGGGATTTCCGATGCGACGTCAGGAACCCCCCGGGCGTCTCGACATATCGGGCAAATCCCAGTGCCGCAAAGCCTGGTGGGGTTCGGCGGGCGGTTCGCCGGAACGGCGGCCCCGGGGGCCTCGGGGACTGCGGGGGTGCCGCCATGCGGTCGCCGCGCGCGTTTCGGGCCGTCGTCGACCCACGGACCATCGGTCCGTCCGCGTCCTCGCCGCCACGCGCACCCCGCCTGCCCTGAATACCGCGCTGCCCCTGCCCGACTGCCGCACTGTCCTGCCACACGAGAATTGAGGGACTCGCGCAATGGCAGGTGACGGATCGTCTGATAATACCGGCCGTTTCCGCTCGTCCGGCTCCGCCTCAGGGTCGATTTTCCCGACATTCGCGCGCTTGCCGGTCGGCGGGCACCGGGCGGGCGCCCAGGAGTCAGCAAGGAGGCAGCAAGGAGGCACCGGGCGGGCGCCTGAACGGGACAGCAGGGGGCGGCCGGCCCGGCATCCGCGCCGTTGCGGGCCGGCGGCGCGCGCAGTGAGAACATGGCAGCGTGAGCGCAGCCAGTGACCTCCCGTCCCATCCCTCCGATGCCCCCGCCTCCCAGGCCCTGTTCGACCGGGCCAAGGCGGTGACGCCCGGCGGCGTCAACTCCCCGGTGCGCGCCTTCCGCGCGGTCGGCGGTACGCCGCGCTTCATGGCGTCCGGGCGCGGGCCGTACCTCACCGACGCCGACGGCCGCGAGTACGTCGACCTCGTGTGCTCGTGGGGCCCGATGATCCTCGGCCACGCGCACCCGGCCGTCGTCGAGGCGGTGACCGCGGCGGTGGCGCGCGGCACGTCGTTCGGCACCCCGGGCGCGGGTGAGGTGGAGCTCGCCGAGGAGATCGTCGCCCGCGTCGGTCCGGTCGAGCAGGTGCGCCTGGTCACCTCCGGCACCGAGGCGACCATGTCGGCGATCCGCCTCGCCCGCGGGTTCACCGGCCGTGCCAAGGTCGTCAAATTCGCGGGCTGCTACCACGGCCACGTGGACGCGCTGTTGGCCGCCGCGGGCTCCGGACTCGTGACCTTCGCGCTGCCCGACACGCCGGGCGTCACCGGGGCGCAGGCGGCCGACACGCTGGTGCTGCCGTACAACGATCTGGCGGCGGTGCGCGCGGCGTTCGCGGCGCACGGCGACGAGATCGCGTGCGTGATCACCGAGGCCGCGCCCGGCAACATGGGCGTCGTGGCGCCGGCGCCCGGGTTCAACGCGGGGCTCGCCGAGCTGTGCCGGGCGCACGGCGCGCTGTTCGTGTCCGACGAGGTCATGACCGGCTTCCGGGTCTCGAAGGCCGGCTGGTACGGCGTCGAGGGCGTGACGCCCGACCTGGTCACCTTCGGCAAGGTGATGGGCGGCGGCTTCCCGGCGGCGGCGTTCGGCGGGCGGGCGGACGTCATGGCCCACCTCGCCCCGGCCGGGCCCGTCTACCAGGCCGGCACGCTGTCCGGGAACCCGGTGGCGACCGCGGCGGGCGTCACGACGCTGCGCCACTGCACCGACGCGGTCTACGAGCAGATCGACCGCACCTCCCTGCTGCTGCGCACCGCGGTCTCCGAGGCCCTGGCCAAGGAGGGCGTCGCGCACACGGTCTCCAATGCGGGCAACATGTTCTCGGTGTTCTTCACCGGCGGCCCGGTGACCGACTACGACCAGGCGCGCACCCAGGAGGCGTTCCGGTACTCCGCCTTCTTCCACGCGATGCTGGACTCCGGCGTGTACCTCCCTCCGAGCGCCTTCGAGGCGTGGTTCCTGTCGGCGGCGCACGACGACACCGCCGTCGAACGTATTCTCGACGCGTTGCCGCGGGCCGCACGGGCCGCGGCGGAGGCGACGGCTTGACGCGGCCTCGGGCGGAGCGGCGGGCGGCGGAGGCCGCGCGCACCCGTCCGGAGGCCGCGGGTGCCGGCGCCGCGCGTACCGGCGTCCCAGGACCGCACAGGAAGAGCAACAGACGATGTCCAGCAGCGATGTGACGATCGTTCACCTCATGCGCCACGGCGAGGTGCACAACCCGGAGGGCGTGCTGTACGGCCGCCTGCCCGGCTACCACCTCTCCGAGCTCGGCGTGAAGATGGCCGAGCGGGTCGCCGACCACCTCGCGTCGCGCGACATCACGCACGTCGTGGCGTCCTCGCTCGACCGGGCGCAGGAGACCGCGACGCCGATAGCCGCGCGGCACGGCCTGGAGGTGGCCACCGACGACCGGCTGATCGAGGCGGCGAACATCTTCGAGGGCAAGACGTTCGGTGTCGGGGACGGTTCGCTGCGCAAGCCGGAGTACTGGCGGTACCTGCGCAACCCGTTCAAGCCGTCGTGGGGCGAGCCGTACATCGAGCAGGTCGTGCGGGTCATGGGCGCGCTGGGCCGGGCCCGGGACATCGCGCGCGGGCACGAGGCGGTGTGCGTGAGCCACCAGCTCCCGATCTGGGTGACCCGGTCCTTCGTGGAGCGCCGCCGCCTGTGGCACGACCCGCGGAAGCGGCAGTGCTCGCTGGCGTCGCTGACGACGTTCACGTACGAGGGCGACAAGATCGTCTCGGTGGGCTACACGGAGCCGGCCCGCGACCTGCTGCCGGCCAAACTCCAGCAGCAGGGCAGGCAGTTCGGCGCCTGAGCCGCGGTGAGGTTGTGCGGAAAATCGGGCAAAGTATATGTTTCTGGGCGGTGTTCCATGGTCATCCACGGCAAAGGGATTGACACGGGGCGCCGCCCGCCCCCGTTTTGCCGACCCGGTGCAGAGCCCTCCGAACCCCATGCGAAACTTTTCACATGCTCACACGACGACCGATCCTCCGCGCCGCCGCGCTGACCGCCGTTGCCGTGTTCGCCGTCGCCGGGTGCGGCAGTGACGGAGGCGGCAAGGAAGCCAACGCGGACCAGCAGGGATACGTCGAGGGCAAGGGCATCAAGCAGGTCGCGGCCGGCGACCGCAAGGCCGCCCCGAACATCTCCGGCAAGACCCTCGACGGCGCCCCGGTCTCCCTCGCCGACTTCAAGGGCAAGGTCGTCGTCCTCAACGTCTGGGGCTCGTGGTGCGCGCCCTGCCGCGGTGAGGCGCCCAACCTCCAGAAGGTCTCCGCGGAGACCAAGGACAAGGGCGTCGTCTTCCTGGGCATCAACACGCGCGACGCCACCGAGACGAACGCGAAGCGGTTCGAGGACAGCTTCGACATCGCGTACCCCAGCATCTGGGACCCCGAGGGCCGCCAGATCCTCAAGTTCAAGGGCGACCTCAACCCGGCGGCGATCCCGAGCACGCTCGTGATCGACCAGGACGGCAGGATCGCCGCCCGGGCGCTGCGCGCGGTCACCGTCGAGGACCTGCACATGATGATCGACCCGCTGCTGAACGGGAGCTGATCCGTGCTCCTGGCGGCCGACACCACCGCGACGGTGACGAGCGGGTCCATCCTGCTCGCCGTGCCGATCGCGCTGTTCGCCGGCCTCGTCTCGTTCTTCTCGCCGTGCGTGCTGCCGCTGGTGCCGGGCTACCTCTCGTACGTCACCGGCGTCTCCGGCGCCGACCTGAAGGACGCGCGGCGCGGCCGACTGCTCGCCGGGGCTCTGCTGTTCATGCTCGGCTTCACCGCGGTGTTCGTGTCGTTCGGCGCGGCTTTCGGCTATTTCGGCAGCACGTTGCTGGAACACCAGAAGGCCATAACGCGGGTGCTCGGCGCGGTGACCATCGTGCTCGGACTCTCCTTCATGGGCGTCCTGCCCGGAATGCAGCGCGAGTTCCGGATCCACCAGAAGCCGACGCTGGGCCTCGCGGGCGCACCTATGCTGGGCGTGGTTTTCGGACTGGGGTGGACGCCGTGCATCGGTCCGACCCTGGGCGCCGTGCTCGGGCTCTCGATCGACCAGGGGAGCGCGAACCGCGGCGCGGTTCTGACGGTTGCGTACTGCCTCGGGCTCGGCCTCCCGTTCGTCGTCGCGGCGCTGGCGTTCCGCAAGGCGCTCGGCGCGTTCGCGTGGGTCAAGCGGCACTACGTGTGGGTGATGCGCCTCGGCGGCGGTCTCCTCGTCCTGCTCGGCCTGCTGATGGTCACCGGTGTCTGGGACCGGATCATCCGCGAAATGCAGGCCTGGACCAGCGGATACACGATCGGAATCTGATGTGAGTATCGACACCGAGAAGCGGCCGGCCGACGCGGGCATGTCCACCGCTCCCCAGCCCGAGCGGTACGACATCCAGCAGCCCAGACTCGGGCCGGGCGGCTGGCTGCGCTGGATGTGGCGGCAGCTCACCTCGATGCGGGTCGCGCTGATCCTGCTGCTCCTGCTGTCCCTCGCGGCGATTCCGAGCTCGATCATCCCGCAGCGCTCGGTGAGCCCGCTCAAGGTCTCGCAGTACTTCCGGGACCACCCCGGGCGCGCCGAATGGATGGACAAGGCCCAGCTCTTCGACGTCTTCTCGTCCTGGTGGTTCGCCGCCATCTACATCCTGCTGTTCATCTCGCTCACGGGCTGCATCGTGCCGCGCGCGTGGGCGCACGCCAAGGTGCTGCGCGGCCGCCCCCCCGAGGCGCCGCGGCGGATGGAGCGGCTTCCGGCGTACGCGACCTGGCGTACCGACGCGGACCCGGACACCGTGCTGGCCGCGGCGCGCACCCAGCTCAAGAAGCGGCGGTTCCGGCTCAGCCCGGGCGGCGGGTCGCTCGCGGGCGAGAAGGGGTACGCACGGGAGACCGGCAACATCCTCTTCCACGTCGCGCTGATCGGCGTGCTGCTGGCCTTCCTGCTCGGCAAGCTCTACACCGGGCAGGGCGGCAAGATCCTGGTCGAGGGCTCGCCGGAGGGCTTCGCGAACTCCTTCACGCAGTACGACGACTTCCAGTCGGGCGCGCTCTTCGACGAGAAGAACATGGAGTCGTTCGGCTTCCGGCTCACCAAGCTCGACCAGACCTTCGAGCGGCTCGGCACCCAGAAGGGCGCGCCGCGCGACTTCGAGGCGACGGTCGAGTACTGGGAGGGCGCCGAGGGCGAGCCGAGGACCGGGAAGATCAAGGTCAACGAGCCGCTCACGATCGGCGGCACCAAGGTCTTCCTGCTCGGCACCGGCTACGCGGTCGACGTCACCGTCCGCGACTCGACGGGCCAGACCGCCTTCAGCGGGCCGGTGGTGTTCCTGCCGCAGGACAGCAACCGTACGTCGACCGGCGTCATCAAGGTTCCGGACGTCAGCCAGGGCCTCCAACAGCTCGGCTTCGAGGGCATCTTCACGCCGACGATGATGGTCGACCCGACCAAGGGCTGGTACTCGACCTTCCCGTCGCTGGACAACCCGGCCCTCATCATCACCGCGCACCATGGCAGCCTCGGCGTCGACTCCGGGGTGCCGCAGTCGGTGTTCAAGCTCAACACCAAGGCCATGGAGCAGTACAAGAAGCCGGACGGCTCGCCGTGGGCCGAGGGGCTGGTCCCCGGCGACACGAAGACGCTGCCGGACGGCTCGACGATCACCTTCAACGGCGTCAAGCCGTGGGCCAACTTCCAGATCTCCAAGGAGCCGGGCAAGGAGGTCGCGCTGTACAGCGTGATCGCCGCGATCGTCGGGCTCGTGCTGTCGCTCTTCGTGCGGCGCCGCCGCATGTGGGTGCGCGCGGAGGTGGGACCGGACGGGCGTACGGTCGTCGAGGTCGCCGGTCTGACGCGTACCGAAGGCGGCGGGCTGGGGCAGGAGGTGCGGGCGCTGGTGGAGGACCTCCGGGCGGCGGCACCCGTTGTGGCGGGCGCGGGCGCGGGCGCGGGGGCGGGGGCGGTCTCGGGCTCGGACGGGGCCGGTGACGGTGCCGGGGGGCCGACCGGGGCGGAGCCTGATGGGGTGAAGCCTGGCGGGACGGCGTCGGATGCGGCTGCGGCGAACGGGGCGGCCGCGCCGAATGGCGACGCGCCGACCGGGGACGCGTCGGACGGGACGGCGTCGGATGCGTCCGCGTCCGTCCGTGACGGGGCCGAGCCGGACGGGGCCACCGGCCTCGCGGCCGCGCCCGACGGGGCTGGGCCGGACCGGGCCGAGCCGGATGGGGCCGACGCGCAGCCGGCCGACCGACAGAAGAAGGACGAGGACTAGGCGTGCTTCTCAGCGCTGACGAGACGGTCAACGCCGTCAACGAGAACCTGGCCCAGTTGAGCAACTGGTGCATGTATTCGGCGATCGCCGTCTACACCTTGGCCTTCTTCGCCTTCTGCGCGGAGTGGGTGTTCGGCAGCCGCAGCCGCGTGGCACAGCAGTCCGCGGCGCTCGCCGCACCCGCCGCCGAACGCGTCCCGGCCTCGGCGTCGGTCCCGGTCGCGGCCGCCAGGCCGGTGGCTCCGGCCGCCGCGATCGCCGCCGCGTACGGCAGCTCCTCGGGCGCCTCCGGCGACGGTGGCACCGGAGTTGCCCTGGCCGAACGTCCCGTGGTTGTCGTGCGCGACACCGGGCACGACGGCGACGGGGCCGACGACGCGGGCAATGTGACCGGCGGCAGCGACCGCTCCGACCGCTTCGGCCGCATCGCGGTCGCCTTCACGGTGCTGGCCTTCCTGCTTCACGTGGGCACGCTGTTGGCCCGCGGCTTCGCGGTCAAGCGGGCGCCGTGGGGCAACATGTACGAGTTCTCCACGTCCGTCGCCGTCATGGTCGTGGCCGCGTTCCTCATCCTGATGACGCGTCGGCCGGTGCGGTGGCTCGGGCTGTTCGTCCTGCTGCCGGTCATCACCACGCTCGGCGTCGCGGTGACCGTCCTCTACACCGACACGCAGCAGCTCGTCCCCGCACTGCACAGCTACTGGCTGTGGATCCACGTCTCCACGGCGATCGTCTCCTTCGGCGCGCTGCACATCGGCGCGCTCGCGTCGATCCTGTACCTGATGAAGGACAGCTACCAGAAGCGCATGGCCGGCCCGGCCCCCGCGTCCCGCCCCTGGGACACTGTCATGGAGCGCATCCCGTCCCCCAGCTCCCTGGACAAGACGGCCTACCGCGTCAACGCACTGATCTTCCCGCTCTGGACCTTCGCTGTCGTCGCCGGCGCCATCTGGGCCGAAAACGCCTGGGGCCGCTACTGGGGCTGGGACCCCAAGGAGACCTGGTCGTTCATCACCTGGGTCGCCTACGCCGCCTACCTCCACGCCCGCGCCACCGGTGGCTGGAAGGGCCGCAACGCCGCCTGGCTCTCCCTTCTCGCGTTCGCGTGCTTCCTCTTCAACTACTACGGCGTCAACATCTTCATCAACGGCCTCCACTCGTACAGCGGAGTCTGACGACAACGACGCTGCGCAACTGCTGCAAAATCGACGCCACGCGACTGCCCTTTGACAACCGAGCGGGCACGTCCCAAGCACCGCACCGGGGCGGCCGGTTGCCCAAATCGACGCTGCGCGACTGCCTCATTTCAACCGTGCGGGCGCGGACCACGCACCGCCCCGGGGTGACAGTCGCTGCTTCCGGTCCGTCGGTGCCGCCTGGCCCGTCTTCGACGGAGCGGCAGTTCCGCCGCGCGATCCGCGGCTGCGCGGCGCTGGGGGTTCGGAACTTTTCCGGGTTGTTGCGCG
>NZ_JBPKBH010000022.1:39711-40216 GCF_051388915.1 Yinghuangia sp. YIM S09857
CCGATCAACTCCCCGGCGCCAGTTGATTTTTGGTCATCGCTGGTCGGACCTGATCCCGTTGTACGTTCCGGCGCCCAACGCACCGTGGGCGCCGGAACGCATACAGGCCTCTGACCGTGGCGACGTAGCGGTCGTATGTCCCGGGCTGTGTGCACGGACGCGGCTTCAACGGCGTTTGCGCGCTGCCGCGTTGGCGGCCGCGCGCTGATCAGGTCTCAGGTGGGTGCGCTGGCTTCCCGCCGGACGGGCGCTGGTCCGGGGAGTGCCTTGACGTGGCCTGCTTCGCGCGCCCGCGCAAGGCGCGCGAAATCGAAGGCACAACCATCCTTGGAACTTCCGTGTGACGGTGGCTTGTCGCATTTTCTGGCGGTAGCGCACGGGGGGGTGGCGCACGGCCGTACGGGTTTGGGGGGGGGGGGGGGGGGGGGGGGGGGGGGGGGGGGGGGGGGGGGGGGGGGGGGGGGGGGGGGGGGGGGGGGGGGGGGGGGGGGGGGGGGGGGGGGGG
>NZ_JBPKBH010000022.1:40245-40552 GCF_051388915.1 Yinghuangia sp. YIM S09857
CCCCCCCCCCCCCCCCCCCCCCCCCCCCCCCCCCCCCCGCGCTTGCGACCAGGGCTTGGTTGTACGTACGGGCCCACCGTTGGTGTCGGATTTCGTACGCGTTCGGTTGGGCGATTGCGCACGCGTATTGAGGGTTCTGGCCTTCACACGTTGCTGCGCGCCCGGCGGACGGGGCTCGTTCCTGCGAGCGCGCCTACGCGTGATGGTTAAGGACGGGGTTGCCAAGTGAGTGCTCGCGGTTGGCGTACGCAGGCCTGGGCGGTACGGAGTTCCAGTCAGGCAGTTGCGCGCGGCCGTCAGAACGGCC